>JAGVOT010000065.1 GCA_020052615.1 Nitrospirota bacterium
CGTGATCGCAGCCGTCAGCGTCGTCTTCCCGTGGTCAACGTGGCCGATGGTGCCCACGTTCAAATGCGGTTTTGTCCTCTCAAATTTTGCCTTTGCCATGTTCCCGCCTCCTATTGGGAAGATGTGATCTTTTCCGCGAAACTACTTCTTGACCGTTTCGCCCTTTACCTTTGCTATGATCTGCTCCGAAATGTTCTTGGGAACCTCTTCATAGTGAGCGAACTGCATCGTGTACGTCGCCCGGCCCTGGGTCTTGGACCGGATATCGGTAGCATAGCCGAACATCTCGGAGAGCGGAGCCTGCGCCGTAATGACCCGTCCCGCCCCTCTCATGTTCATGCCCTGCACGCGGCCTCGGCGGGAGCTGAGGTCGCCAATGATGTCGCCCATATATTCCTCGGCGCAGACAACCTCGACTGCCATGATCGGCTCGAGCAATGTTGGCGAAGCCTTGTTCGCCCCTTCTTTGAAGGCCATGGAACCGGCGATCTTGAAGGCCATTTCCGATGAGTCCACATCATGGTAGGAACCGTCAATAAGGGTGACCTTGATATCGACCATGGGATACCCGGCTATGACGCCGTTCTCCATGGCCTCTACAATGCCCTTCTGTATCGGCATAACATATTCTTTGGGGACCGATCCGCCCACCGTCTTGTTCTCGAACTCAAATCCTTTACCGGGAGCCTGCGGCTCGAGCTCCACCACCGCATGTCCATATTGTCCCCGGCCTCCGGTCTGACGTATATATTTTCCTTCAGCCGTGACTTTCCTGCGGATCGTTTCACGATAGGCTACCTGGGGTTTTCCAACGTTGGCGTCGACCTTGAATTCACGCAACAGGCGGTCAACGATGATCTCCAGATGAAGCTCTCCCATGCCCGAAATGATGACCTGTCCGGTCTCCTGATCGGTCATCACGCGGAACGAAGGATCTTCCTGCATGAGCTTCTGAAGCGAGAACCCGAGCTTTTCCTGGTCCGCCTTGGTCTTCGGTTCAATGGCAACGGAGATCACCGGTTCGGGAAAGACCATGGCTTCGAGGATGACGGGTTTGTTCTCATCGCAAAGGGTATGTCCCGTCAGCGTGCTCTTCAGTCCCACGGCTGCGCAGATATCGCCGGAATAGATCTGTTCGATCTCTTCGCGCTTGTTCGCATGCATTTTGAGCAGCCTGCCGACACGCTCCCGGGTCCCCTTGGTTGAATTGTATACATAGGACCCCGATGTCAGCGTCCCGGAATAGACCCGGATAAATGTCAGCTGTCCTACGAACGGATCGGTCATGATCTTGAAGGCGATGCCTGCAAAAGGCTCGCTATCAGATGCAGTGCGAACTATTTCCTCGCCCTTGGGGCCAATGCCGGTTACCGGCGGAATGTCCAGCGGTGACGGGAGGTAGTCCACCACCGCGTCGAGGAGGAGTTGAACGCCTTTGTTCTTGAACGCCGATCCACAGATGACCGGGAATATCTTCATGGCGATCGTGCCCTTGCGGATCGCGGCCATGATCTCGGCCTCGGTCGGCTGCTCGCCGTTCAGGAACTTCTCCATCACGGTGTCGTCCGCATCGGCGATCTTTTCGATCATCTTCTCGCGGTACTCCTGCGCCTTGGGCAGCAGGTCCGCGGGGATGTCCTCCACCACGTATTTTGCGCCAAGGGTCTCATCATCGAACAGGACGGCCTTCATCTTCACGAGATCGATGCATCCGCGGAACTTATCCTCGGCACCAATGGGAAGTTGGATCGGCACCGCGTTCGCTCCGAGCCGGTCACCCATGCTCTGGACGCTCATGTAGAAGTCCGCTCCAATGCGGTCCATCTTGTTCATGAATGCGAGCCGCGGGACCTGATACTTGTCCGCCTGGCGCCAGACCGTCTCCGACTGGGGTTCCACGCCGCTGACCGAGTCAAATGCCGCGACCGCGCCGTCTAGCACGCGAAGGGAACGTTCCACCTCGATAGTGAAGTCCACATGGCCGGGAGTGTCGATGATATTGATGCGCTTGTCCCGCCAGAAACAGGTCGTTGCGGCTGACGTGATCGTTATGCCGCGCTCCTGCTCCTGCACCATCCAGTCCATAACAGCGGTGCCGTCATGCACTTCGCCGATCTTATAGGAGACGCCGGTATAATAAAGGATTCGCTCGGTCGTCGTCGTTTTACCGGCGTCGATGTGAGCCATGATCCCGATGTTCCGTGTATTTTCCAGTGAATACTGCCTAGCCAAAACTACCTCCGCTTCCCTGTGAATGCCTTACCAGCGATAATGGGCAAATGCCTTGTTGGCATCTGCCATCCGATGAACATCTTCCCTTTTCTTGACCGCGGCGCCGGTGTTGTTCGACGCATCAAGGATCTCCCCGGCAAGTTTGTCCACCATGGACTTCTCCGGCCGCTGCTCGGCGTAAAGCCTAAGCCAGCGGAAGGCCAAGGAAAGCCTGCGCGGCTGCTTGACCTCGATCGGGACCTGATAGGATGCACCGCCCACTCTTCGGGATTTTACTTCGAGCGTCGGCTTGACGTTCTCAACGGCCTTCTTGAAAATGGCGATCGGATCGCCGTTCGTCTTCTGCTGGATACGGTCAAGCGCCTTGTAGCAGATGGCCTCTGCCGTGCTCTTCTTGCCCTTGCGCATCAGCACATTCACGAACTTCGCAAGCATCTTGCTATTGAATTTCGGATCCGGCAGGATCTCCCGCTTTACGACAACCTGTTTTCTCGGCATAGTTATGATTTCCTATTGTATTCGGTTACGTGTATTCCTGACGGTATTACTTGGGTCTCTTTGCCCCATATTTGGAACGTCCCTGTTTACGGTTGGCAACACCCACGGTATCCAGCGTGCCACGGACGATGTGGTAGCGTACACCGGGAAGGTCCTTTACCCTGCCGCCGCGGATCAGGACGATCGAATGCTCCTGAAGATTGTGACCCACACCCGGGATGTAGGTGGTGACTTCCATTCCGTTCGTGAGCCGCACCCTTGCAACCTTACGGAGAGCTGAGTTAGGCTTCTTCGGAGTTGTGGTGTACACCCTGATGCAGACACCCCGCTTCTGGGGGCACGACTTAAGCGCGGGGCTCTTGGTTTTACTCGATGCGAGGGTCCTGCCCTTTCTTACCAGCTGGCTGATCGTAGGCACGTCAATAACTCCTTAAATTACAAAAGGATGACCGTCCTTAAAAAACGGACATACATTGAGTCAAAACCCGATGATTATACTGAGCATTTGAAGTATTGTCAAGGCTTTTTTCAGCCTTCTTGAAAATAGTTACGGGCACATAGGTCAACAAAAAACAGGGCGGGAACGGTCTGACGACCGTTCCCGCCGGGCTCGTTCGTTTATTCCTCGGCGGAAGCTTCCGTCTCCACCTCAACAAAGGTATTCCGGTATTCCGCCATGCCGGTACCGGCCGGAATGAGCCGCCCCATGATCACGTTCTCCTTGAGGCCGACGAGATCGTCGATCGCGCCGGTGATCGCCGCTTCTGTCAGCACCCGGGTCGTTTCCTGGAACGATGCAGCCGATATGAAGCTGTCGGTGGTAAGCGATGCCTTCGTGATGCCGAGCAGGATCGGCCGCGCCGTCGCCGGCCTGCCGCCCCTGCCGATGACAGCCTCGTTCTCCCGCGCAAAGGTAAACCGGTCCACTTGCTCCCCGATGAGGAACGGCGTGTCACCGGCATCCTCGACCCTGACCTTGCGGAGCATCTGGCGGACGATCACCTCGATGTGCTTGTCATTGATACTCACACCCTGGAGGCGATAGACCTGCTGCACTTCATCCACAAGGTACTTCTGAAGTTCCTTGGGTCCAAGGACGTTCAGGATGTCGTGCGGGTCAACCGGGCCGTCCATGAGCGGTTCACCGGCAGTGACCCAGTCTCCCTCGTGCACGTTCACATGCTTGCCCTTGGGAATGAGATATTCCTTTTCGTTCCCCATGCCGTCCTTCACCAGGATACGCCGCATGCCCTTCACGAACCCGCCGAACTCAACAGTTCCGTCGATCTCGCTGATAATAGCCTGCTCCTTGGGCTTTCTTGCCTCGAAGAGCTCGGCGACCCTGGGCAGACCGCCCGTGATGTCCTTGGTTTTCGTTGTTTCCCGCGGGATCTTCACGAGAATGTCTCCCGGAAATATCTCGTCGTGCTTGTCCACCAGGATATGTGCGCCGGCCGGCAGAAGGTAACGCGCAACAGCATTGGACCCGGGAAGTCGGGCCGTTTTGCCATGCTGGTCCTTGATCGAGATACGCGGCCGGAGGTTCTGGTCGGGGTAGTCGATGATGACCTTGCGCGAAAGACCGGTGACCTCGTCGACCTCTTCCCGCATCGTGACGCCCTCGATGATATCGCCAAAGGCGATCTTGCCGCCGATCTCCGTGAGGATGGGAAGAGAATAGGGGTCCCATTCAACCAGCTTCTGCCCCACCTCTACCTTATAGCCGTCCTGTATCTTTATGCGCGCGCCGTAGATGACCGCGTACTTCTCTTTTTCACGTCCCGATTCGTCATAGATGGCGATGCTGCCGTTGCGCGACATGGCAACGTAATCACCTTCCTTGTTTTTGACCGTGCTCAGGTTGAGATACTTCATGTTTCCCGCGTTCTTCGCTTCGAGGACGGTCTGCTCCACGACCTTGCTTGCCGTACCGCCGATGTGGAACGTCCGCATCGTAAGCTGCGTGCCCGGCTCGCCGATGGACTGCGCGGCGATGATCCCGACCGCCTCTCCGATGTCCACGAGCTTGCCGCGCGCAAGGTCGCGACCATAGCACATCTTGCAGACACCACGACCGGACTGGCAGGTGAGCACCGACCGGATCTTTATCTTGTCGATCCCGGCATCCTCGATCTTCTTCACGAGTTCTTCATTGATCTCACGCTTCCCGGTAAGGATCACTTCTTTGGTCAAAGGGTCCTTGACATCCTCCGATGCAACGCGGCCAAGGATACGTTCGGACATCGGTTCGATGATCTCTCCGCCCTCTACCAGCGATCCCACAATGATGCCATCGGTCGTCCCGCAGTCGTCCTGCGTAATAATGACGTCCTGCGATACGTCCACGAGCCTGCGGGTGAGGTACCCGGAATTCGCGGTCTTCAGGGCCGTGTCGGCAAGACCTTTGCGTGCGCCGTGCGTCGAGATGAAGTATTGCAGCACGGTAAGACCTTCGCGGAAGTTGGCCGTGATCGGCGTCGCAATGATCTCGCCCGACGGCTTTGCCATAAGACCGCGCATACCGGCCAGCTGTCTGATCTGCTGCGTGCTGCCGCGGGCGCCGGAATCGGCCATCATGAAGATGTTGTTGAACGACCGGGCTTCCTGGAGCTCGGACTTCTTCAAGTTGCCCTGCTCGACGGCCTCGAGGCCGAGTTCGGCCATCATTTCGTCGGCGATCTTGTCGGTCACGTTGGCCCAGATGTCGATTTCCTTGTTGTATCGCTCGCCATTGGTGATGAGACCTTCCTGATGCTGATGGTGGATCTCCATGACCTCTTTCTGGGCGTTCTCGATGAATTTCTGCTTCTTGCTCGGAACGTGCATATCAGCGATACAGATGGACACGCCTGAGCGGGTCGCATAGGTGAACCCGGTCTCCTTCAGTTCGTCGAGCAGAACAACGGTCCGCCGAAGACCGAACTTCCGGTAGCATTCATCGATAAGCTTTGCAAGTTCCTTTTTGCTCATCTCCTTGTTGATAAAGGAGAAGGGGATCCCGTCGGGCAGGATCTCGCTGAAAAGGACACGACCGACCGTGGTTTCCTCAAGTTTGCCTCTGATCCGGGCCCGGACGCGTGCGTGGATATCCACCTCTCCCTGGTCGAAGGCCACCCGAACCTCATGGGGGCCCGAGAAGACCATACCCATGCCTTTGGCATTGGAACGGGATTTGGTGAGGTAGTAGCAGCCTAGCACGATATCCTGGGACGGGACGGAAATGGGCCGACCATTGGCCGGCGAGAGGACGTTGTTCACGGAGAGCATCAGCACCCGAGCCTCGAGCTGCGCCTCGATCGAAAGCGGAATATGGACCGCCATCTGGTCGCCGTCGAAGTCCGCGTTGAACGCAGCGCACACGAGCGGATGAAGGCGGATCGCCTTCCCTTCGACGAGGATGGGATCGAACGCCTGGATGCCCAGCCGGTGAAGCGTAGGGGCGCGGTTCAGGAGCACCGGATGTTCCTGGATCACTTCTTCGAGCACGTCCCACACCTCGGGCCGCTCGCGCTCGATCATCTTCTTGGCGCTCTTGATGGTCGTTGCATAGCCCTTTTCTTCCAGTTTGTTGAAGATAAAGGGTTTGAAGAGCTCCAGGGCCATCTTCTTGGGCAGGCCGCACTGATGGAGCTTGAGGTCCGGTCCGACCACGATGACCGAACGGCCGGAATAGTCGACGCGTTTGCCAAGCAGGTTCTGGCGGAACCGGCCCTGTTTGCCTTTCAGCATGTCGGAAAGTGATTTGAGCGGACGCTTGTTGGGCCCGCGGAGCACGCGTCCCCGTCTGCCATTGTCGAACAGCGCGTCAACCGCCTCCTGGAGCATCCGCTTCTCGTTCCGGATGATGACCGAAGGCGCCTTCAGTTCTTCAAGCCTCCGGAGCCGATTGTTCCTATTGATCACCCGGCGGTAGAGATCGTTCAGGTCCGAGGTGGCGAAACGGCCGCCCTCGAGGGGGACCAGCGGGCGGAGTTCCGGCGGAATGACCGGCACCACGTCGAGGATCATCCAGTCAGGGCTGTTGCCGGACTTGCGGAAGGCTTCGATGACCTTGAGCCGCTTCGTCAGTTTCTTCTTGGTGGCCATGGACGTCGCGGAATCAATCTTCTTTCGGATATCCTCGGACTCCCGCTCGAGGTCCAAGGCCCGGAGCATCTCGCGGATGATCTCGGCTCCCATGCCGGCCTTGAAACTGCCCGGGCCGTACTCTATCTGGGCCTTCCGGTATCGCTCTTCGGTCAGAAGTTCCTTTTCCTTGAGCGGCGTGTCTCCGGGATCGAGCACGACAAACGACTCAAAGTACAGGACCTTCTCGAGCTGCCGGAGCGTCATATCGAGCAGTGTCCCGATGCGGCTAGGCAGGCCCTTCAGGAACCAGATGTGGGCGACCGGCGACGCAAGTTCGATATGCCCCATGCGCTCCCGGCGGACCTTGGACTGGATCACCTCGACGCCGCATTTATCGCACACGATGCCGCGATGCTTCATCCGTTTATACTTGCCGCAGAGGCATTCCCAGTCCTTGATGGGACCGAAGATCTTGGCGCAGAACAGGCCGTCACGCTCCGGCTTGAACGACCGGTAGTTGATGGTCTCCGGCTTTTTCACTTCGCCGAACGACCATTCCTTGATGCGCTCCGGTGAAGCGACCCGGATCCGGATCGAATCGAAATTAATATCCTTCGGCTTCTCGAACAGGCTCAGGACGTCCATTCTTGCCTTATTGTCGATCACCCGTTTCTCTTCCACAGTCAACCTCCTGAAAGGGGACTTGCTGCCCCGCTCACATTTCTTCCAAATGAACTGCCTGTTATCCGGCTTGCAGCTACCTGTGCTGCGTCTAACGGGCTGACGAGATCTTCTCGAGTCCGATCAACCGCTCTTTGCCGTTCTTTCGTTCGATCAGCTCGACATCGAGACAGAGGCTCTGAAGCTCCTTGATGAGCACGTAGAACGACTCCGGCAGCCCGGGCTCCAGGGAATGCTCGCCCTTGACGATGGCCTCGTAGATCTTCGCCCGGCCCGACACGTCGTCGGACTTCACCGTGAGGAACTCCTGGAGACAGTATGCCGCGCCGTAGGCCTGGAGAGCCCAGACCTCCATTTCTCCCAGGCGCTGTCCGCCGAACTGGGCCTTGCCGCCGAGAGGCTGCTGCGTCACGAGCGAATAAGGACCAATGGACCGCGCATGGAGCTTGTCATCAACCAGGTGATGCAGCTTCAGCATGTACATGTAACCCACCGTGACCGGTTTGTCATAGGGTTCGCCGGTTCGGCCATCATACAGGATGGACTGGCCTGTTTTCGGCAGCTTGGCTTCCTTGAGCAGGTTGCGGATCTGGTCTTCCGTTGCTCCGTCGAACACCGGCGTGGCAACGTGGAGGTCCAGGGCCTTTGCCGCCCAACCAAGATGGGTCTCGAGGATCTGGCCGACGTTCATACGGGAGGGAACGCCCAGGGGGTTCAGGACGATCTCAACAGGGGTGCCGTCGGGAAGGCACGGCATATCCTCCTCGGGAACGATGCGGGAGACCACGCCCTTGTTGCCGTGGCGGCCGGCCATCTTGTCGCCGACGGAAAGCTTTCGCTTCATGGCGACATAGGCCTTCACGAGCTTGACCACGCCCGGAGGCAGGTCGTCGCCCCGCTTGAGACGCCCGATCTTCTCGTCATACACAGACTCGAGAATGCCGAGCTGGTTCTCGGCATTGTCCAGAACCTCCTGCAGCTTCACCGGATAATCCTCGGACTCCACCTTGATCTTGGCCAGCTCTTTCTCCGGGACCTTGTCCAGCATATCCGCGGCGATCTTCTTGCCCTTGGCGATCTCGGTCTTGCCGGTTTTTGAGTTCACGACCTTGTCGGCCGTGGTCTTTCCGATCAGCAGCCGGCGGATACGCTTGTACTTGTCCTCCTGGATAGCCTTCTTTTCCTCGCTGTACTCTTTCTGGAGGCGGGATATCTCTTCGCTTTCCTGGGTCTTGAGCCGCTCGTTCTTGTCCTCGCCCTTGCGGGAGAAGACCTTTACGTCAATAACCGTTCCCTCGATCCCCGGCGGTGCGTAGAGAGAAGCATCGCGAACGTCACCGGCCTTCTCGCCGAAGATGGCCCTGAGGAGCTTCTCTTCCGGCGTGAGCTGGGTCTCTCCCTTGGGCGTCACCTTGCCTACCAGGATATCGCCGGGCATCACCTCGGCACCGATGCGGATGATGCCGTTCTCGTCGAGGTTCCGGAGCGTCTCTTCGCCGAGGTTGGGGATATCGCGGGTGATCTCTTCCTTGCCGAGCTTGGTGTCCCGCGCCTCGATCTCGAACTCCTCGATATGGATCGAGGTATACCGGTCCTCTTTCACCAGCTTTTCACTGATGATGATGGCGTCTTCAAAGTTATACCCACTCCAGGGCATGAAGGCGACGAGCACGTTCTGTCCCAGGGCAAGTTCGCCCAGGTCAGTGGCCGGACCATCGGCGATGACCTGGCCCTTCTTGATCTTGTCGCCGACCCGCACGATGGACTTCTGGTTCATGCAGGTGTTCTGGTTGGAGCGGTGGAATTTCGTCAGCGGGTAGTTATCGACAACGGTCCGGCCCCGGGCGTCCTCGCCCTTTACGACGATGGCCGTTGAGTCAACAGCCTCGACAATGCCGTCACGTTTCGCCGATACAATAGCGCCGGAATCGCGGGCAGCCACGCGCTCCATCCCGGTCCCGACGGTGGGCGCTTGCGGTCTGAGCAGCGGTACAGCCTGGCGCTGCATGTTGGAGCCCATGAGGGCGCGGTTCGCGTCGTCGTTCTCGAGGAACGGGATCAGGGCCGCCGAAACGGAAACGATCTGCTTCGGCGAAACATCCATGTATTGCACCTCTTCGGCGGTCACCAGCATGAACTCACCGCCCACACGGGCGGAGACGCTGTCGACGGCCATCTTTCCGCGGCCGTCGATGGGAGTGTTCGCCTGGGCAATGACATAGCCCTCACCGTCAACGGCGGAAAGGTATTCGATCTCTTCGGTCACTCTTCCGCCCTTGACCTTCCGATACGGGGCCTCGATGAATCCGTAATCGTTCACGCGGGCATAGGTGGCCAGCGAAACGATGAGGCCGATGTTCGGACCTTCCGGCGTTTCAATGGGGCAGATGCGGCCGTAGTGGGTCGTATGAACGTCGCGCACCTCGAATCCGGCCCGCTCGCGGGTAAGACCGCCGGGACCGAGGGCCGAGAGCCTGCGCTTGTGCGTGATCTCGGCAAGGGGGTTTGTCTGGTCCATGAACTGCGACAGCTGGCTGGATCCGAAGAACTCCTTGATAGCTGCGATCACCGGCTTGGGGTTGATGATGTCATGAGGCATGAGGGCGTCAACGTCCTGAAGGCTCATGCGCTCTTTAATGGCACGCTCCATCCTTGCCAAGCCCACACGGATCTGGTTCTCCAGGAGCTCGCCCACGGAGCGGACGCGTCGGTTGCCGAGGTGGTCGATATCGTCCACCTCGCCTTTGCCGGTCCTGAGATTGACAAGATAGCGGATCACTTCGACGACATCCTGCGCCGTAAGCGTAGTCTTCTCCAGCGGGATATCGAGGTTCAACTTCTTGTTGAGCTTAAGCCTCCCCACGGGCGAAAGATCGTACCGTTTGGGATTGAAGAACATGCCCGCAAAAAGGTTGCGTGCCATGTCGGCGGTCGGCGGCTCTCCGGGCCGCATCTTGCGGTAGATCTCAAGGAGCGCCTCGTCCGAGGTCTGCACCTTGTCAGCCAGGAGCGTATCACGCATGGCAGGTATCACATGAATGCCGTCCATGTAGATCACTTCCATCTTCTCCACTTTGGTGGCGGAGATCTTTGCCAGGAACTGGTCGGTGATCTTCTCATTAGCCGGCAAAAGCACCTCACCCGTTTCGGGGTCGATGACGTCCCTCAGGACCACGCGGTCAACAAGGTCCTCGCGGACGATGGGCACTTCGTTGATGCCCGCCGCCTCCATCTTCTTGACTGCCAGACGGGTGATCTTGGCGCCTTCCTTGACGATCTGTTCACGGCTCGCCTTGTCCGTGATCGTAATAGGTGCCTTGTGCCCGACAAGCACCTCGGAAACGTTGCGGGTGAAGCCGTCCTTCTTGATCTTGATGTCCTCGATTGGGTAGTACATCCGGAGCAGGTCCTCGTTGGAATACCCGAAGGCCTTGAGCAGAATAGTGGCAGGAATCTTCCTGCGCCGGTCAATGCGAACGTACACGATGTCCTTTACGTCGAACTCAAAGTCAAGCCACGAGCCGCGGTAGGGAATAATGCGCGCCGAGTAGAGGATCTTGCCGCTGGCGTGTGTGCGGCCCTTATCATGGGTAAAGAATGCGCCGGGGGACCGGTGGAGCTGACTAACCACGACGCGCTCGGTGCCATTCACGATGAATGTTCCGTTCTCGGTCATGAGCGGGAGATCGCCAACATACACTTCCTGTTCCTTGATGTCCTTTACCCGCTTGGTGCCGGCCTGTTCATCCTTTTCGAAGAATACGAGGCGGATCTTTATCTTGAGCGGAGCGGCATAGGTCGCACCGCGCTGCAGGCATTCCCAGAGCGTGTATTTGGGCTCTCCCAGCGAATAGCCGAGATAATCCACCATCGCCGTCTCGTTGAAGTCATAAATGGGGTAGACGCTCCGGAACGCCGCCTGGAGCCCCATGTCCCTCCGCTTGTCCGATGCTAGGTCCTTCTGGAGGAACGTGTCATATGACCGTTTCTGGATCTCGATGAGATCGGGGATCTCCAGGATCGTGGGGATCCTCGAAAAATCCTTCCGTGTCCGAACCATTTCCCGTTTGCCCTTAGACATGTCCGCACCCCTCTGCAAGAATTACCGCTCGTATGCTCGCAATAACTTATAAAATAAGGAATAAATTCGTTTTTCTGATTCTGTCCCGAAGCCGTTTGGCGCCGTCCACCTAAAAACGCAAAAAAGTCCTCTGCCCTCCGGGTGTCCCGGAGGGCAAGGACTTGTTCAACACTGGCTGTTTGGTACTGATTACTTGACCTCGACCGTCGCGCCTGCCTCGGTGAGCTTTTTCTTCATGGTCTCTGCTTCTTCCTTCGCGACCCCGGTCTTCACTGCCTTGGGCGCACCTTCAACCAGGTCCTTCGCTTCCTTCAGTCCAAGACCGGTCAGTTCGCGCACGACCTTGATCACGTTGATCTTCTGTGCACCGGCGTTCGCAAGGATAACGTCGAACGCGGTCTTTTCTTCGGCTGCTGCGGCACCGGCGCCCGCCGCTCCCGCTGCTGCCACGGCTACCGGCGCTGCCGCCGACACGCCCCACTTCTCTTCGAGCATCTTGCTCAGTTCAGCTGCCTCCAGAACGGACAGGCTGCTCAATTCATCAACGATCTTCGCTAAATCTGCCATGATCACTTCCTCCTCGGTAATGTTCCAAACTTTTTAAATTAGATCCGCTCCCTGGGGAATGCGGATATCCTGATGATCTGATCAACCTTTGTCTGCCTTGGCCTTGATGACCCGTGCAATCTGGCCACCCGGTGCCGCAAGCACACCAACGATCCTTGAAGCCGGCGCCTGGAGAAGGCCGACAAGCTTTCCCCGAAGCGCATTGAGCGACGGCAGGCTTGCCAGCGCCTTGATGTCTGCCTGTTTGAGCAGTTTTCCTTCCAGCACGCCGAACTTGAGCTCAAGCTTCGCCTGCGTCTTGCTGAACTCGAACAGCACTTTTGCCGGAGCGACCACGTCATCATACCCGAGGGCGATGCCCACCGGGCCGGTGAAATGATCCTTAAGGATGTCAAGACCGGTGCCTTCAGCGGCCTTCCGTGCCAGGGTGTTCTTCACGACCCGGTATTCAACATTAGCCTGCCGGAGCTTGGAACGAAGGATGCTGATCTGTTCCACGTTGATCCCGCTGTAACCGGTTATCACCGCCGTCTTAGCGCGAGCAAACTTTTCATGGAGTTCGTCTATTGCTGCTTTTTTCTCTTCTTTATTCATTCGTCCTCCTTTCTTTCAAGAATTCCCGATGACCAGCCCAGGAACCTCAAAAGAAAGCAGCGGTTGATCGCTAACGTTCTTTTTCACCCGGGTCTCGGCAGGCCCCATTCATTAAGGAATTAAATGGAGAATTCGTTTATCCTCCTCCATGCCCGCTGTCTCGGACCGCATCCTTTTCCAAGAGAAGAAAAGGACCGACCTTTATATTAAATAATGATACCAAAGAGCCTTATGCTCTGGTTTGCTATCCCGTTATCTTCTCAACAAGAGCGGTGTCCATCTTAATGCCCGGCCCCATCGTGGTGGAAGCGGTGACTGCCTTCAAGTACTTGCCCTTGCTCGACGACGGCTTCGCCTTCAGGATCGACTCCAGGACCGCCTTGGCATTCTCGATAAGTTTCTGCTCGTCGAAGGACGCCTTGCCCACCGGGACATGGACGATCCCGGCCTTTTCCACGCGATACTCGACTTTACCGGCCCGAATCTCCTTGATGGCCTTTGCGACATCGAAGGTAACCGTGCCCGTTTTGGGATTCGGCATAAGGCCGCGGGGGCCCAGCACCTTGCCGAGCTTTCCCACCAGTCCCATGATATCCGGCGTGGCCACGACCGTATCGAAGTCCGTCCACCCTTCCTTCTGTATCTTGTCAGCAAGGTCCTCGGCGCCAACAAAATCCGCGCCGGCATCCCGTGCTTCCTTTTCCTTTTCACCCTTGGCGAAGACCAGGACCTTTACCTTCTTGCCTGTGCCGTGGGGAAGCACTACCGTCCCGCGCACCATCTGGTCGGCCTGTTTGGGGTCCACCCCGAGGTTTACCGCAAGATCGACGGTCTCATCGAACTTCGTGCGTGCCGTCTTCTTCGCGAGGCCGATCGCCTCTTCAACGCTGTACAGCTTGTTCTTTTCTACCAGTGCTGCCGCTGCCTTGAATTTCTTTCCTGCCATGGTTCCTCCTCGCGGTATTAGCGGCCGTTGTCGGCCTCCCGCGTATACACCAAATTCGAAATCCTAATTTCGAATACCGAAAATAGAATTTCGTATTTCGAATTTTGGATTTACTTGCTAGTCTACGATCTCCAGCCCCATACTCTTTGCCGATCCCTCGATCATGCGCATGGCGGACTCAACGGTTGCCGCGTTGAGATCAGGCATCTTCGTCTGGGCGATCTCCTTGATCTGGGCACGGGTCACCTTGCCGACCTTGTCCTTGTTCGGTACGCCCGAGCCCTTGATGATGCCGGCAGCCTTCTTCAGGAGTTCCGCAGCAGGCGGGGTCTTGGTTATGAAGGTGAAGGACCGATCCGAATAGACAGAGATGATGACAGGCACGATCGTGTCACCCATCTTCTGCGTCTTGGCATTGAACGCCTTGCAGAACTCCATGATATTGACGCCGTGCTGGCCCAGGGCCGGACCCACGGGAGGCGCCGGATTGGCCTTGCCTGCCGGGACCTGAAGTTTGATTTTTGCGGTTATTTCTTTAGCCATGATACGCTCCTACGTTCATTTTTGTATTATGCAATGTCGCTCTTACTTTTCTTTTTCCCGTTCGACCTGAAGGAACTCAAGCTCCACCGGCGTCGAACGGCCGAATATGCTTACCATCACCCGGAGCCTGCCGTGCGCAGGGTTCACATCCTCCACGGTCCCGATGAAACTGCTGAACGGGCCGTCGATGACGCGAACCCGGTCGCCCTTCTGGTAGGCGATCTTCGGCTGGGTCGGGGCAACAGCTCCTTCCTCGGCCTGCTTCAGGATGGTGCTCACCTCTTCCTCGGAGAGCGGCGTCGGGTTCAGGCTCCCGCCGACGAACCCGGTCACCTTTGGCGTGTCCTTCACGATGTGCCACGTGTTGTCGTCCATTTCCATCTCGACAAGGATATACCCGGGGAAGAATTTCCTCTGGGACTTCCGTTTCTTCCCCCCCTTGAGCGACAGGACCTCTTCCGTCGGCACCAGGATCTGGGAGATCCTTTCCTGCAGATTGAGCTTGGAGACCGTTTCCAGGATGCTGGTCTTCACCTTGTTCTCGAATCCAGCGTATGTATGCACGACATACCAGTTCTTAGTTGACATAGTTCTCTCTATTTAAAGATCGCAGTCATGAACTTCCCCAACGACATGTCCACAATGCCCAGAAAAACGGACGCAATAAGCACAGACACGATCACGACCCATGTGGATCCGATGACCTCTTTCTTCGTGGGAAACACGACCTTCTTGAGCTCCAGTTTTACGTCATGGAAGAATTCTGCAATTCTCTTGAACATGGGTATGCGCCTCTCCGGGGCAGAAAAATTTGGCAGGCCAGGAGGGACTCGAACCCCCAGCAGCCGGATTTGGAGTCCGGAGCTCTACCATTAGAGCTACTGGCCTGTAACAACAATTCAAAATTTAAAGTGAAACATCGATCAAACGGCTTGGCCGTTATTCCGAGTTCTTGCCTTTTAGACTTTGAATTTGGTATTACGCCTTGGTTTCCTTGTGGACCGTATGCTTGCGGCAGAACCGGCAATACTTATCCAAATTCAGCTTATCTGGCGTGTTCCGCTTGTTCTTGGTCGTTGAATAGTTTTTCCGCTTGCAGTCACTGCAGGCGAGCAGTATGATTTCTCGCATTGCTTTTTGCCTCTTTCGTCTTTAATAGTGTCCTACTCGATGACTTCGGTGATCACGCCTGCGCCCACGGTACGGCCGCCCTCGCGGATCGCGAACCGGAGTTCCTTGTCCATGGCGATCGGGGTGATGAGC
>JAGVOT010000006.1 GCA_020052615.1 Nitrospirota bacterium
CGTGGCCCTCGCCGCGGGCGCGGACCGCGCATCGGTCGCCTCGGTGCTCCGGGAGTTTCCGGGGCTTGAGCACCGCCTCGAGTTCGTGGCCGAGAAGGACGGTGTCACCTACATCAACGATTCCAAGGGCACGAACGTGGGCGCCGTGGTCAAGTCGGTCGAGGGGTTCACCCGGCCGGTGATCCTCATCGCCGGAGGACTGGACAAGGGGAGCGACTTCAGCCCCCTTTTCGACCACTTCCGGAAGAAGGTGAAGCTCCTGATCCTCATCGGCAAGGTCGCGGAGAAGATAGCGAAGGCGGTGGGTGGAGCGACGGAGACCGTGTTCGCCGGGACGCTCCAGGACGCGGTGCAGCTCGCCGCGAAACGCGCCGCGAGCGGCGACGTGGTGCTTCTGTCCCCGGCCTGCGCCAGCTTCGACATGTTCAAGGATTTTGAGGACCGGGGACGGCAGTTCAAGGAAGCGGTGAGGAACTTATAGTGCGGAATGCGGAGTGCGGGGTGCGGAAGAGAACGGCATGATGGAAACGAAGGGACAATACGACCGGATCCTGCTCACGGCGGTGATGCTGCTGCTCGGCGTCGGCGTGGTGATGGTGTACAGCTCCAGCAGCGCCGTCGCTATCACGTCCTATAACGACAGTTCCTACTTCATGCGGCGCCAGCTCATGTGGGCGTTCATCGGCCTCTTGTGCATGATGGCGGCCATGCGCGTTGACCACGGAAAGCTTGCCGACAAGCGGGTCGTGCTCCTGCTCCTCATCGTAACGTTCCTGCTGCTGGCAGCCACGTTCGCTCCGGGCCTCGGCAGGACCGTCAACGGGGCGCGCAGGTGGATCCGCGCGGGCGGCCTTACCTTCCAGCCCGCCGAGCTCATGAAGTTCACCCTGGTCGTGTACATGGGCTCCTATCTCAGCACCAAGCAGGAACTCATCGGAAAGTTCAAGAGCGGCCTTATGCCGGCCTTTGTCGTGTGCGCCGTGTTCCTGGGAATGACCCTGCTCCAGCCGGATTTCGGGACGGTCATGGTCATGGCAGCGGTGCTGTTCTGCATGCTCCTTGCGGGGGGTGCGTCGCTTTCCCACCTCGGCGGGATCGTTCTCGCCGGCCTGCCCTTCGTGTTCTTTGCCGTCGCGCACAAGGCATACCGCATGAAAAGGATCACCTCCTTCCTGAACCCCTGGGACGATCCGCAGGGTGCTGGGCACCAGATCATCCAGTCGTTCCTTGCCTTCGGGAGCGGAGGGGTGTTCGGCAGGGGGCTCGGCGAGGGGCGGCAGAAATTCCTGTTCCTGCCCGAGCGGCATTCGGACTTCATCTACGCCGTGATCGGCGAGGAACTGGGGCTGATCGGAGCGGGCGCGGTGCTGTTCCTGTTCAGCGTCATTCTCTGGCGGGGGGTGCGCATCGCCCTCAGGACCGACGGATTCAGCAAGATGCTTGCGCTGGGACTCACGGTCCTTATCTGCTCGCAGGCATTGATCAACATGGCGGTGGTCACGGGGATCATGCCGACCAAGGGGATCGCCCTGCCGTTCGTGAGCTACGGCGGTTCCGCGCTGGTGGTGACCCTGGCATCGGTGGGCGTGCTGTTGAACATATCGAAGGAAACATCATGAGCCGGACGCGGCGACACGGGGACGCGGCGACACGGGGACAGGACAGAAGATGAAGATCGTGATCGCGGCCGGCGGGACCGGCGGGCACCTCTACCCGGGGATCGCCATTGCGCGCGAGGTCCTTGCCGGGGCCGGGAACGAGGTGCTCTTCGTCGGGACGGAGCAGGGGATCGAAGCGCGGGTGCTTCCCAGGGAAGGCTTGCCGGTCAAATTCATCACCGTTGGCAGGCTCAAGGGAATGGGCATCGCCTCCCGGGTGCGGACCGTGCTGACACTGCCTCGCGCCGTTATCCAGTCCCTGGGGCTTCTCCGGCGGGAGCGTCCCCACGTGGTGGTCGGCGTGGGCGGGTACGCATCGGGTCCCGTGGCGCTCGCGGCGTGGGTGCTGCGCATCCCGCTGATGATCGTGGAGCCGAACTCCTATGCGGGCCTCGCGAACCGACTGGCAGGAAAGTTTGCCGAAAAGATATTCGTCTGCTTTCCCGGAAGGGACAGACAGGGATTTTTCCCGGCGGAGAAGAAGGTGCTGACCGGTCCGCTGGTGCGGAAGGGCATCACGGCAGGCGACCGCGATCAGGCGCTCAAGGCGTTCGGCCTCGAGGCCGGGCGGTTCACGCTCTTCGTCATGGGCGGCAGCGGCGGCGCCCACGCCATCAACATGGCACTGAAGGATGCCGCGCCGGAGCTGCGGTCAGTGGAAAATCTCCAGGTCCTGCACCAGACCGGCGAGAAGGACGTGGAGGAAGTGGCGGCGGGCTACCGGGCCGCGAGCGTTCAGGCCGTGGTGCTGCCCTATATCCAGGACATGGCCGGGGCCTATGCCGCGGCGGACCTGGTTGTCTCGCGCTCCGGCGCCACGACCGTGGCCGAGCTCGCGGTGTGCGGCAAACGGGCGGTGCTCATCCCGTACCCCTTTGCGGCGGACAACCACCAGGAGCACAACGCGCGGTCCCTGGCGAAGCGGGGGGGCGGCGAAGTGATCGTTCAGAAGGACCTGACGCCGGCGAAACTGGCGGCTGAAATACAGCGCTTCGCACGCGGCCGGGACAGGGCCCTGTCCCCCCTGGCTTCGACCGCGGCGGAAGAGATCGTGAGGGCATGCAAGGAACATGTTCAAAAAAATTAAACATATCCATTTCGTGGGCATCGGCGGCATCGGCATGAGCGGCATCGCCGAGGTGCTGCTGAACCTCGACTACAAGGTCTCGGGCTCGGACCTCCGCGAGTCGGACACGACCCGGCGGCTCCGCGAGCTGGGCGGCGAGATCCGGATCGGCCACCGGGCCGAGAACATCACCTCGCCCCATGTCGTCGTGATCTCCTCGGCGGTGAAAAAGGACAACGTCGAGGTCGTCGCGGCGCGCGAAAAGCAGGTGCCGGTGATCCCGCGGGCCGAGATGCTCGCCGAGCTCATGCGGCTCAAGTACGGCGTTGCCATCGCGGGCGCCCACGGCAAGACCACGACGACGTCGATGGTCGCCACGGTGCTGGCCGCGGGGGGGATCGACCCGACGGTGGTCATCGGCGGGAAGCTCAACAGCCTCGGCTCCAACGCCAAGCTGGGCCAGGGCGAGTTCCTCGTGGCCGAGGCCGACGAGAGCGACGGCAGTTTCCTGAAGCTGTCGCCGACGATCGCCGTGGTGACGAACATCGACGCGGAGCACCTGGACTACTACAAGGACATCAACGAGATCAAGGCCGCCTTCCTGCAGTTCATCAACAAGGTGCCCTTCTACGGCGTCGCGATCCTCTGCCTGGACCAGCAGCACATCCAGTCCCTCATCCCGCAGATCGAGAAGCGCTATCTTACGTACGGAATGAGCAGCCAGGCCGACTACCAGGCGCAGGACATAACGTTCATGCCGCTGGGCTCGAAGTTCCGGGTCGTGACCCCCACCGGCGACCTGGGCCGGTTCGAGCTTTCCGTGCCCGGGCTGCACAACGTGAGCAACAGCATGGCGGCCATCGCCGTGGCGCGGGAACTGGAGGTCGACCTCGAGGTGATCCGCGCGGCGCTCAAGGGATTCAGCGGCGTGCAGCGCCGCTTCCAGATCAAGGGCGAAGCGAAGGGGGTCCTGGTGGTCGATGACTACGGACACCATCCCACGGAGATCCGCGCGACGCTGGCGGCCGCCAAGGCGGCGCTCGGCCGCCGGGTGGTCTGCGTTTTCCAGCCCCACCGGTACACGCGCACCAAGCACCTCTTCGAGGAGTTCCTCACCGCCTTCAACCAGGCGGACCGGGTCATCATCATGGACATCTACGCGGCGGGCGAACAGCCCGTCCCGGGCGTTTCCGGGCAGGCGGTGTACGAAGGGATCAAAAAATACGGCCACAAGGACGCCGTCTATCTCGGCGGCAGGGACGAGATCGTGGCCCATCTCAGCGGCACGCTCAGGGACGGCGACCTGCTGCTGACCCTCGGGGCGGGTGACGTATGGAAACTGGGAGAAGCAGTGCTGGAGAAGCTGAAGGCATGAACTTCACGGACCTGCGCGGCGAAATAAAACTGCAGGAGCCCCTGAGCGGCCATACGTCCTTCCGGATCGGCGGGAACGCCGACGCCCTGGTCTCTCCCGTGGACCGGCAGGACCTTGCGGCGCTGCTCAGGGAGATCAGGGACCGGCGCCTGCCTTTTGTGGTCCTGGGCGGCGGGACCAATCTCCTGGTCAGGGACGGCGGATTCCGCGGCGTGGCCATCAGC
This sequence comes from Nitrospirota bacterium, assembly GCA_020052615.1. Taxonomy (GTDB): domain Bacteria; phylum Nitrospirota; class UBA9217; order UBA9217; family UBA9217; genus JAAXXJ01. The sequence goes on from JAGVOT010000006.1 coordinate 4,324, forward strand.
CTGAAAAAGATGGCATCCATCGAGATCACCCGCGAATACCGTTCCCTGGGGGGATCGTTCTCGGTGATCACGGCAGAGGCCGGCGCGATGCTGGCCCGGCTGCTGAGCTACTCGGTGGAGCGCGGACTGACGGGGCTTGAGTTCGCCACGGGCATCCCCGGCACGGTGGGCGGAGCCGTGTGCATGAACGCCGGCACCGCGCAGGGCGAGATGGGCGATGTCATCGACACGGTAACCCTGGTCGCTCCCGGCGGAGAGCTGATCCTGCGCCACCGCGAAGAGATGGGATTCGGATACCGGACGGCGAACGTTCCCGCCGATCATGTCGTGCTCGATGCCAAGGTCATCCTGCGGTATGGTGACGCCGCGAAGATCAAGGCCCGGGTGAAGCAGATCATGGAGGGACGGAAGGGGCGGCAGCCCTGGGGCCTGCCGAACGCCGGGTCCGTGTTCAAGAACCCCCTGGACGAGTCCGCGGGCAAGCTCATCGAGTCGGCGGGCCTCAAGGGCCTGACGGTCGGCGGCGCGCAGGTGTCGGAGAAGCATGCGAACTTCATCGTGAACAAGGGGAACGCGAAAGCGGCGGACGTGCTGCAGCTCATGGAGATCATCAAGGAAAAGGTCCTGGAAATGCACCGGATACGGCTGGAACCGGAGATCAAGATCATCGGAGAAGATTAACACCATGTTCACCGCAAAGTACGCTGAGATCGCAGAGGAAAAGAATAATCAAAAGAAATGCCGTCCCTCTTCTCTGCGCGCTCTGCGATCTCGCTGAGAAGCGCCTACTTCTGGATGCGGTAAAAAAGGACCATTATGAGCCTCGTGACGAAGCAAAAGATCGGCGTTCTCATGGGCGGACTGTCATCGGAGCGGGAGGTGTCGCTGGCCTCCGGCACGGCGGTCCTCAAGGCGCTCACCGGCAAGGGCTATGATGCCGTCGGTGTCGATGTGGGGCGGGACGCGGCCGACCGGATCCGGACGAGCGGCATGGAGATCGCGTTCAACGCGCTCCATGGCAAGTTCGGCGAGGACGGCGCCATCCAGGGGCTGCTCGAGATCATGGGCATTCCCTGCACCGGCTCGGGCATCCTTGCCTCCGCCATGGGCATGAACAAGATCGTCTCCAAGACGCTCTTCAAGGCCTATGGCCTGCAGGTCGGCAGGTTCCTCTCCGTCTCCCGCGGGGACCGCGACATGCTCAGGACCGCCCAGGCCGAGATCGGCTTTCCGCTGGTCGTGAAGCCCAGTTCCGAGGGGTCCAGCGTCGGCGTGAGCCTGGTCCACGCGCAGAGCGACTTCGACGCCGCGGTCAAGCTGGCCTTCAGCTACGACCCCGAGATCCTCGTGGAGCGGTACATCCGCGGCATGGAGGTGCAGGTCGGGATCCTGGGCGAGCGCGCCCTGGGCGCCATCGAGATCGTTCCGAAGGACGCCTTCTACAGCTACAAGGCAAAGTACGAGCAGGGGGGGTCGGAGCAT
>JAGVOT010000056.1 GCA_020052615.1 Nitrospirota bacterium
CCACGACGGCGCCAGGCGGTCCAGCAGGACCGCCGCGAAACCGCCGGCAGAGGCTGCCAGGGCAAAGGCCTTCCAGGGCAGCTCGGGGTAGTCATCGCACCGTCCGATCACGGCCAGCACGATCTGGCTGCCCGTCCGCTTCTCGGCCTCTGCGATGCGCCTGTCGAGGCGCTGCTGTTCCTGCTTAGTAAGGTGCTGTTTCATGTGATAGGTCCGCTCCTAAAACCGCCCCGCTTGAACCGATTTTGGCGCTGTTTCGGTGGCGATGCGCCTCCAAGCATGGGTCGGTTCCTGTACGCCATGGTCGGCAAGCCGGTTGAACATTAGATCCGCAAGCGGACGGAATAGATTCTGCCGGAACCCCGAGATGGCAGCTTGTCCTCCCGGCCTGACCACCTGGGCGACGTGGGCGAGCTGGCTGTCCATGCCGCTGGCGAAGAAGATGCCGAAGGAGCAGATCGCCGCGTCGAAGCTCTCCGCGGGGAACCCCGGGTCCTGCCTATCCCGTTCGAGGAATTCCCCATATCGATCAGGGGATCATTTTTTGCTTTTCCTGAAATCGCTTATCGAAACGACCTGCTTGCCCGCACCGGCCTCGGGCCCTTTTTCAGGCGCGGGCGCGGGTTCGCCGCCGCCGTCGCTTCTGAGGAACTGCACGCCTGCCTCCTTGGAGAACACGCCGAGCAGATCGTCGTGATGGATGTACACGTCCTCCTTGCGCGTCCCGAAGGCGAGGACGCAGGTGAGGTTCCCCGAACCGTCCCAGTCCAGCTTTGCGTTGGTCTTGTTGTTGAAGACCAGGACCAGCCCCTGCTTCTTTTCGTCATCGGTGAAGCCGCGCCTGCCGATGACGGTCCTGTCCGAAAATCTCACCAGGAGATAGACGCTGCCGAAATCGTTCCAGATGTCGTAGAACAGCTTCTGCAGATATTCGACCTGTTTCTTCATGAGGGACCCTTGATAAAAGCGGGAGAAATGAACAATCAGGATATGACCGGCACAGCAACGACGCGGCAGCCGGGAACCTTGCTCGGCTGACAACAAAAACGATACTACAGGTCATGGGAAATGTCCAGAAGAGAGATGGGGGAGGAGCAGGTCAGGCTTACATCGTGAAAAAAGGCATCATGGATGTCTTTCAGCGGCTTGCTCCTGGTCATGATCGGGCTCTCTTTTATGGCAGCAAGCGTATGGGCATTCACGATCATCAGGAGGGTGGTCCCGGGAGCGTCCCCTTCCGGATATCCGCCCACATGCCCGATGATCAGCGGGATCGCCTGAATATTGTTCAGCAGTGGATCCCCCACCGGCAGGGGCCGGCGGCTCCCCCGCGTCCCGCGTCTCACTGTCGCCGTGTCCTTTGTTATATCCCCGCCTTCCTGAGAACCGGCGTGATCTCGTCATAGTCGTAGAATCCGAGGTGCCGGTGGAATTCCCTGCCGTCCTTGTCCAGGAACACCTGCACCGGGATCATATACACGCCGAACCTGGCCGCCGTATCATGGTCTTTTTTCACATCGACAAAGATCACGTCGAGCTTTCCCTTGTAGGCATCCGACAGCCTGGCCACTACCGGTTTCATCTGCTCACAGGGCGTGCAGCCCGCGGAGCCAAGCTCCAGCAGGACGATCCTGCCATCCGCTTTCGCCTTATGCAGAGCGCTATCGATGTCCCCGGCGTCGCTGCATGACTGCGCCGGGAGGAGGAGCAGAACGACCAGTGACGCAAACTTGATGCTCATTTCACCTCCGTCAAACGGGATCCGTTCCCTTGACCCTGCAATACTCAGCGCCGAACCAGGTGCGCTGAAAATACTTCGCCACATGCACCAGGCTGATCAGCACCGGGACCTCGACCAGCGGCCCGATGACCGCCGCGAAGGCCGCGCCGGAATTGATCCCGAATACGGCCACAGCCACTGCGATCGCCAGTTCGAAATTGTTGCTCGCGGCGGTGAAGGACAGCGTGGCCGTCTTCGGATAGTCCGCCCCGATCCTTTTTCCCATATAGAACGACACCAGGAACATGACCACGAAGTAGATCAGCAGAGGGACGGCTATCCGCACCACGTCAAGGGGAAGCCTGACGATATAGTTGCCCTTGAGCGAGAACATGACAACGATCGTGAACAGGAGCGAGACGAGGGTGATCGGGCCGATCTTCGGAATAAAGACCGTTTCGTACCACTGTTTGTCCTTCAGTTTTATCAGCGTGAAGCGGGTGATCATTCCGGCAATGAACGGGATGCCGAGATAAATGAAGACGCTCTCTGCGATCTGGCCGATCGTTACGTTGACGACCGCCCCCTTGAGCCCGAACCATACCGGAAGCACGGTTATGAAAACATACGCATACAGGGAAAAGAAGAGGACCTGGAAGATCGAGTTGAACGCCACGAGACCGGCGGCATACTCGGGGTCTCCGCAGGCAAGGTCGTTCCAGACGATCACCATGGCGATGCAGCGCGCAAGGCCGATCATGATGAGGCCGACCATGTATTCGGGATATGAGCGAAGAAAGATGATCGCGAGGCCGAACATCAGGATCGGACCGATGACCCAGTTCTGGACGAGCGAGAGGCCGAGTATCTTCTTGTTCCGGAATACCTCGCCAAGCTCCTCGTACTTGACCTTGGCCAGCGGCGGGTACATCATGAGGATAAGGCCGATCGCGATAGGAATGTTGGTCGTGCCGACCTGGAAGCTGTTGATAAAGGACTCCGTGCCCGGGAGGAAGTACCCGAGGCCCACGCCGAGCGCCATTGCCGCAAAGATCCAGAGCGTCAGAAAGCGATCGACAAATGAAAGCTTTTTCTCCGAAGCATCGCCCATGATTTGCCCCCCTTTTGTCAACCGCAGCAGCGGACCCTGCTCTTCAGCGGCACAACCTTTCCGCCCTCTTCTTTCCTGCCAAGAAAGGAATCAAGCCGCTTCCTGTCGCCTGCTGTCGCGCTGTCCCGCATGCGCTCGCAGGCCGAAAGGATCAGCATCCTCCGGAACAGGTCATTTTCGTTCAGGCTGTAGTGGGTCCATTTCCCCTGCTTGCGGTCCTTGATGAATCCCGCTTCCTTGAGCGCGCTGAGGTGGAACGAGACCTTCGGCTGGACCATGTCCAGCGCGGCGGTAATGTCGCACACGCACAGCTCCCCCTGCTCCAGGAGCTTGATGATGCGGAGCCTGGTTTCGTCGGAGAGGGCCTTGAACAGCGCCACGAGTTCGTTCATGATCCGCCTCTATGCCTCGCCCCTGATCAGCTCTTTCACCTTATCCAGGGTGGGGAGGGGTTTGCCGGAATGCCTGATCCTGCCGTTCACGATAAGACCGGGTGTCGAGAGGATGCCGTACATTGCTATCTGACCGATGTCGGTGATCTTCTCGACCTCCGCGTCCATCCCGAGCTCTTTGACAGCGAGCTTCACCAGTTCCTCCATTTTGCGGCAATTCGCGCAGCCTGGTCCAAGCACTTTGATCTCCATGAGGGCCCTCCTATAATATCGCGTTGAACAGGTAGCCAACGCCGATGATCGTAACGGTCATGATGCCCACGAACACCGCAAGAAGCTTGATCTTGAGAACTTTCCTGAGAATGATCATCTCGGGAAGCGAAAGGGCGGTGACTGCCATCATGAAGGCAAGCACCGTGCCCATGCTCATCCCCTTCTCCATGAGGGCATAGACGATGGGAATGACCCCCGCGGCGTTGGAATAGAGCGGGACCCCCAGAGCCACGGCAACCGGCACGCCGAATGGATTCTGCGGCCCGGCATACAGGACCAGGAAGTCTTCCGGTACATAACCGTGAATGAACCCTCCGATCCCGATTGCGACGATAACATAGGCCCAGACCTTTTTCAGGATATCGATCGTGTTCTCCCGGGCGTACACCATCCGGTCCTTGAATGCCTGCCTGGCCAGGTCAGCCGCGGCACCCGTGGTCTTGATCGTATAAACGTACTCCTCGACCCATTTTTCAAGCTTCAGCTTTCCGATGATCATTCCCGCAATGATCGCCACAAGCAGACCGGTCCCCATATAAATAAGCGCGATCTTCCAGCCGAAGAGCCCCCACAGGAGGACCACGGCAACTTCATTCACCATGGGCGATGAAATGAGGAAGGAAAAGGTGACGCCGAGCGGCACGCCGGCTTCGACGAAGCCGATAAAAAGCGGGACCGCGGAACAGGAGCAAAAAGGCGTGACGATCCCCAGGAGGGCGGCAAGAATGTTTCCGATAAATTCACGTTTATGTGACAGGATCCGCTTGGTGCGCTCGGGCGGGAAGTAGGACCGAATGATGGAAACGACGAAGATAATGACGGAAAGCAGCAAAAATATCTTTATGGTATCATAGATGAAGAATTCCAGGGCTCCCGATAACCGTGAACCCTGCGCCATCCCGAAGAGGTCATACACCAGATAATGAGCAAAGGCCTTCAGCACCACTGCACCTCATATAAATTAATGTTTATATGATAACGAAGGGATGCAGATTTGTCAAGCGCTGATTTTGCCGTCTGAGCTCCGCGTGAAGGCCGCGTGAAGGCGCATTGCCGGCGATCCAGGCAGGACTTCATTTGCATCAACAAAAAAGAGCTGATCCCTCATGGGAATCAGCTCATCTCGGAGACAGGTGCCGGAGCGTCGTTAAAATGTAACATTCTGGCGCTGCATGAGGAGTTCCCCGAGGTAGGAGCCCGGCTTGACCTCGGCGTTCTTTATCCACTCGGCGCCCTCAAGGCCGTAGGGCTTCACGCACGAAGCGCAAATATAGAACTTGCAGTCAAAGTCGTCGACCAGGCTTTTCATAAGCTCCGCAACAGGTGAAAAGCCCTTCTGCCACGTAACCGACTCGGCAAAGCCCTTCCGCGCCAGATGCACGCCTTCATTCATCAGAAAAAAATCGATTTTGGCATCGAACGCCGCCATGTTGGTGGCAAGCTGGAGCGCTGCGGCTGCGCGTTCAATGGCGTCATACGAATGGGTGAGCACGAAGACGAATTCCTTGTTTTCCATCTTATTCTCCCTGTGGTATTTGACAATGGTGCTTAATGAGCGCACCCCCCGTCATTGCTGTGGCCGCCGCAGCATCCCTGGACTGTCAACACCGGGAGGCTCTTCGCCTGGAACAGCGAGATGTTTTCCCGTATTGTCTCCCCCTGTGAGCGATGCACCGTGATCCCCATCTGGTTCAGCCTCGTGAGCGCACCCGCGCCGATCCCGCCGACGACGACGGCGTCGACCTTTTGATTATCAAGCGCCTTCATCGGATTGCATGCGCCGTGGGTGTGGTGCTGGTCCCGGTTGCCGATCGATGCGACACTGCTCGTGTCCGTATCGAAAACGACGAATACCGGCGCCGAGCCGAAGTGGCTGTACACCGCGCTCTCGATCCCATTGTCATGCTGCACTGGAAAACAGATCTTCATGTCATGTTCCTCCGCTCTAGGATTTTTACTACGATCATTGAAATACGATGGCCTGGCCTTTGCTCAGGGCCTTCGCGACCTTCTTCCTTGCCAGGGCGAGCATTCTTTGAATCGTTCCCCGAGACACTCCCATCCTGGCGCCGGCCTCCGCTTGCGTCAGGTCGTCATGATCGCAGAGCTTCAGGACCTCAAGCTCCTCACGCAGCAGCGGCACCTGCTCGACCTCGGCCATCGGAACGCAGGTGGGCTTGAACGCTTTGCCCTTAAACCTGCATTTGCAGGTTCGCGGCTTTTTACACCTCGGCGACATGCGCGCCCCTGTCCTTCATATTGTGCATATGCACATAACGATAGCAGGCAGGGCCGGCATTGTCAAGATATATTCAGGTCGTTTACGGCCTTTTTCAGGGAGACGGGGAAATATAATAGCGTTATATTCCAGGCGGGAAAGCTCCAACAGGCTGTTGAAAAAGGCCTCGTTATCTGTCATTGCGAGGGGCATGAGCGACGAAGCAATCCCGTAGTGCATGAAAAGATTAACGACGAGATTGCTTCGCTTCGCTCGCAAAGACCCCGAA
>JAGVOT010000112.1 GCA_020052615.1 Nitrospirota bacterium
GCGGCCTTCCGCGAGCTCGCTCTTCCGCCAAGCGACCGCGGACCGTCCGACGAGATCAGCCGGCTGACGGCGACCTTCCGCCAAATGGCAGGACGGATCGAACAGCAGGTGGCGTCGCTCAGGAACGTCGACGCCCAGCGGCGGGAGCTGATCGCCGGCGTGTCCCACGATCTCCGAACTCCCCTTGCCACGCTTCAGGGCTACATCGAGACGCTCTTGATGCGCGACAGCGTCCTGTCGGCAGAGGAGCGGCGCCAGTACCTGGAGATCGCCATCCGGCACTGCAGCCAGCTCACCAAGCTGGTGGCGGGCCTCTTTGACCTGTCCCGGCTCGAGGCCGGCGAAATGACCATCCACCGGGAACCGTTCAGCATCGGCGAGCTTGTCCAGGACGCGGCGCAGAAGTTCCAGCTCGAAGGCCGCTACCGGGGCATCCGTGTAACGACGAACGCCGATGGCGACGTCCCCTTTGTGTCTGCCGACATTGCGCTCATCGAGCGGGTGCTCGAGAACCTCATCGAGAATGCGCTCCGCTATACGCCGCAGGGCGGGACGGTGACCGTTCTCCTGCGGCCGCATGAGCATGCCGTCGCTGTTGCCGTTTCCGACACCGGGACCGGCATCCCTGCCGAAGAGCTGCCCCATATCTTCGACCGTTATTACCGCGCCGGTCAGGGCCGGAAGGACCGGACCGGCCATGCCGGGCTGGGCCTGGCCATCGTCAAGAAGATCCTCGATCTGCACGGCGTCGGGATATCCGTTGCCAGCGAACCGCAGAAAGGGACGTCATTCTCCTTCAGCCTTCCCGCTGTCCCTGCCAGGCCGTAACCTGCCCCTGGTGCCACGCCCCCTCTCTTCCCTGAAGCGCCTCCCGATGTTACAGAAATGTGATCATTTCGTGACCATGCCGTGAACCCGGAGAGGTATGCTCCTTTCAGAACAAGGGAAGGAGGTGAGACCACATGAAGACCATGAGGCAGCATTTCATGCTGTTCCTGTTCCTGTCGGCGTTCCTGCTTGCGGGACCGGCCTCGAGCCTCGGTGAGAAAGGGGCTGGTTGGGATGGCAGGGGGAAAGGCATGGCAGATGACGGGAAGTCCATGGAAAAGCATGACGGGAAGATGACGCAGGAAGAAACAACCATGAAGGATGAGGGAATGAAGGCAGGCGAGATGAAAAAGGACAAGCAGAACCACGAAGGGACCATGAAGCACGACAAGGGCATGGAGAAGCATGGTGAAATGATGAAAAGCAAGGACGCCATGCAGTAGGTCCTTCTGCATCGATCAGGCGGGGCCGGACCAGCCGGCCCGCCGGCCGCATAGGGGGGGAAGAGATGGACAGGAAATGGATGGTCTTGCCGGTAATGGTGCTGACGCTGATCGGGACGGTCGTTCTCTCCGCCATGACCGCTCAAGCTGATATCGGGGACGCAACGGTCGTCTTCGGCGTCACCTGATATGACGTCGGCAAGGCGGCCCTGGAAGGGCTCCCGGGAGTGAAGAAGGTATCGTCAGGATGGCGCGGTCTCATGGAGGTGAACACGGTCGTGTTCGATCCCGCCAGGATCACCGTGGAACAGATGGAAGAGGCGTTGAAGCGGGCGGGGACACACCGGAAGACGTTTAGGGACCAATAAGCAGAGCTGCAGAGCCCATTTATTAAGGAAAAGAGAGGTGAACATCATGTTCTGGAAAACAGTTATCATATCAATGGCCCTGATGCCGCTGATCACGGTGTCCGCCGCGGCGGCGCCGGAGCAGCAGCTGGAAAAGGCGATATTCGCGGGCGGATGCTTCTGGTGCATGGAGCCGCCCTTTGAAAAGCTGGACGGCGTAAAGGAAGTGATCTCGGGCTACACGGGAGGAGCCAAGGCAGATCCGACCTATCAGGAGGTCTCGTCAGGCACGACCGGCCACGTCGAGGCCGTGGAGGTGATCTATGATCCGGCGAAGGTAAGCTACGAGAAGCTGCTCGATGTGTTCTGGCGGCAGGTCGATCCGACCGACAAGGGCGGCCAGTTCGTGGACAGGGGTTCGTCGTACGTGACGGGCATTTTCTACTTCACCGACGGGCAGCGAAGGCAGGCCGAGGCCTCGAAGCAGGCGCTCGAACGGTCCGGCAGGTATGACAAGCCGATCGTCACGCCGATCAGGGCGGCCGGACCTTTCTACCGGGCCGAGGAGTATCATCAGGACTATTATAAGAAGAACCCTGTCCGGTACAAGTTCTACCGGTACAATTCCGGACGCGACAAGTATCTGGAGCGCGTCTGGTCAAAGGAGACCGTTATGAAGACCTCGATGGTTGATGCCGCCTATCATAAGCCGTCGGACGCGGAGCTGCGGAAGAAACTGACGCCGATCCAGTACAAGGTGACGCAGCAGGAGGGAACGGAGCCGGCGTTCAAGAACGAGTACTGGGACAACCACCGGGACGGCATCTACGTGGACATCGTTTCCGGGGAACCGCTCTTCAGCTCGAAGGACAAGTATGAGTCCGGGACCGGCTGGCCGAGCTTTACGAAGCCCCTCGAGGCGGGAAACATCGTGACCAGGGAGGACCGGAGCCTGTTCGGCGTCCGGACCGAGGTGCGGAGCAGGCAGGGCGATTCGCACCTGGGCCACGTGTTCAACGATGGCCCGAAGCCCACGGGCCTGCGCTACTGCATGAACTCGGCGTCGCTCCGGTTCGTCCCCAGGGAGGACCTGGAAAAGGAAGGGTACGGGAAGTACGTGAAGCTCTTCGCGCCTGCGAAGGATGCCGCCCCCCGGCGCAAGGCGCCGGTCGGCTGCTGATGAGCGGGAGAGAGGAACAGGCGCAGGAATACAGCGATCTGCTGGACCCGCCGGCCTTTGCACGGTCTGTGGCGAAACTGATGACGGGGAGTACGAAGGGCAAGGATTCGGCGTGATCGACCGTTGCAAGCGAACATTACAGGGCCGGAGAGCGATCTCTCCGGCCTTTTCTTTTCGATCTCCCCCTGCTCCGGGTTTACCTTCCGGCCCTGCGGCGTTATAATGATCACATGAAAAAGAAAACGATATCGCAGCAATACCTGGTCACCGACGAGCCTTATTATCTTCCCGTGGGCAAGGAGGTGGAGCTCTTCGAGTCCGCCTACCGGCACCAGATCCCCGTGCTGCTCAAGGGGCCAACGGGCTGCGGCAAGACGCGGTTCATGCAGTACATGGCCTGGAAGCTCAAACGGCCGCTCGTGACCGTCTCGTGCCACGACGACCTGACGGCCTCGGACCTCGTGGGCCGCTACCTCGTTCGCGGCGGGGAGACGGTCTGGGTGGACGGTCCGCTCACCACGGCGGTGAGGGCCGGGGGGTTCTGCTACTTAGACGAGATCGTCGAGGCGCGAAAGGACACGACCGTGGTCATCCATCCCCTGGCCGACGACCGGAGGATCCTGCCGATCGAAAAGAAGGGCGAGGTCCTGCACGCGCCCCCCGAATTTCTCATCGCCGTCTCGTACAACCCCGGGTATCAGAGCGTGCTCAAGGACCTGAAGCAGAGCACCCGCCAGCGGTTCCTCGCCCTGGAGTTCACCTATCCCCACAGGGAGCTCGAGGCCGAGATCGTGATGCATGAGTCGGGCGTGAACGAGGACACGGCGAGGCCGCTCGTGAGCCTAGCGGAAAAGACGCGGAACTTGAAGGACCGGGGCCTGATCGAGGGCGCGAGCACCCGGCTCCTGATCCACGCGGGCAAGCTCATCGCCGCCGGGATCGAGCCTGGGAAGGCCTGCGAAACGGCCGTTGCAGGGCCGCTTACCGATGACCACGAGATGCTGGGGTCGCTCAACGAGATCATCAGCGCGTTGTTTTAAAGATCCTTTTTTGCCGCAGAGGCCAAAAGTAGGCGCTTCTAAGCGACGCAGAGGAAGGCAACGGTCAAGTCAATGGTCCCTGTTTGAATCCACGAACGAGCGTATTCCCCGTAGCCTGCGCAAGGAGCTTCGACTTTGATGGTCTCGTAAAAAGTCCATGTGCTGTCATTGCGAGGAGCAGAGCGACGCGGCAATCTAGAATTATCAGCTAGATACGAACTACGAGATTGCTTCGCTGCGCTCGCAAAGACGGCTTTTACGACTTTTTACGAATACATCAACTTTGGGTGCTGTAATGCAAGCGTTGCATACCTGTCTCTGTGTCTCTGTGCCTCTGCGGCAGAAGTGATAGTATCCCATGAAACGCATTTCCGATAAACAGGCCGGCGAAATCTGCACGGCCTTCGTCAAAAACCTGGAGATCGACTTTTTCGAGCCTGACGAGATCGAGGGCGTCCTCGCCGCAGTCGACTCCTTCGAACATCCGGTGCGACAGAAGGTCCAGGCCCTCTGTCTTGCCCTTTCGAACGCCAGCTCCTCGCTGGTGCCCCGCGTGCTCTCCCACATCAAGGCCGCATCAAAGTACCTGCCTGCCAAAGACCTGGACGCATGGGTGGGTACGGCCTTCGACCTGCTCGACTCCACAGGACTCGACCATGCCCTGGCCTTCCTCGGGAAGAACAGCGAAAGGGAGCTTGCGGCGTTCGCGGCACCCGAAGGCGTCCCTTTTCACGATGTTTCCGCGATGCTCGAAACGCTCCTGGCCGGCCTGTCAAGGCTCGACCTCAAGGTCACGGGCGATCATGACCTTTTCACGGATACGGTGACCGTGCATTTCCCTGTCCTCGTGAACAGGTTCCCGGACCGGGAAAGGAACGTTCTTCTGTACAAGCTCTCCGCAGCCTATGCCTGGGCGCAGATCGCCCGGGGCACCCTCGCGCTGGACACGGGCCTTTCGGCGATCACGTCGCGTTTTAAGGATTATCCCCTTGACCATCCCGATATCGATGCACTTTTCTCACAGTTTCCCGAGCGGGACCTTGCCGTTGATCTTTATGCGATCATCGAGGCGTTCCGGCTTGAGCCTTTCTTACGCCAGGAGCTTCCCGGCCTCATGAAGCAGGCAGGGAGCATCCTGCCGGACCTGTTCGAGGACCGTCACAAGCTTGACGGTCTGTCGGAAAAGACCGCCTATGTCGAAGCGTTCTATCAGTACTTCCTCGGAACACGTACGAAGGGGGCCGCTCCGCATGATTTCACCGATTCCCTGGGCAGGCTGATCTTCCTTCCCGGGGACGCCGGACCTGAAGAGCGCATCGATACCCTCATAAGCCTCTACGAGACGGCTGCGGGCCTCGGCGGTGAATACGAGCCGCGGCCGCCCCTGCCCTTCTTCGGACAGATACGTCCGGAGAAGGTATCGCGTGCCCTCGCCGATCTGAGACAGGCGCGCACGAAGAAACTCGAAGCACAGGTGACGAAGCTCCTCGATCTGCCCGAGCCCGGGCCGCGTGAACTGCCCGTGGGGGAACGGGCGCCCGGGGAGCGCCTGGTCGAGCCGGACAAGGAATATCTCCTGATCAAGGGGAGGCTGGTCGAGCTTGACGAGGAGCTGAAAAAGGTGATCGAAGAGCGGGGCGGCGTCCCCGGCGGCGTCCTGGTCAAAGGAAGCGAGATCGGCGGGAACAGCCCGGTGAACTTGACGGACCTGATCGAAGAGGAAGAAGCCGCAGAAGCGGGAGGCGGGATCCGGTACGACGAATGGGACTTTCGGAGGGGAGGCTACAAAAAAGACTGGTGCAGCCTGTATGAACAGGACATCCATCCGGGCCATGAGCCCGTGGTGGAGCAGACGCTCGCCCGGTACGGCGGACAGGTGAAGGTGCTCAGGAAAAAATTCGAGCTTCTCAAACACGAGCCCAGGACACAGCGCCGCCAGAAGGACGGCGACGACATCGACCTCGACGCCGTGATCGAGGCCTTCTCGGACGCGGCAGCGGGCCTCTCTCCGCGAGAGGACCTCTTTACCCGGCTGGACCGTTCGGAGCGGAACATCGCGGTGCTCTTTCTCGTGGATATGAGCGGGTCCACCAAGGGGTGGGTGAACGAAGCGGAGAAGGCGTCGCTGGTGCTCATGGCCGAAGCGCTCGAGACGCTCGGCGACCGCTACGCGGTGTACGGGTTCTCGGGCATGACGAGGAACAGGTGCGACCTGTACCGGGTGAAGGGTTTTGACGAACCCTACGCCGGGAGCGTGAAACGGCGGATCGCGGGGATCGAGCCCAAGGACTACACGCGCATGGGCCCCTTTATCCGGCATGCCTCGAAGATCCTCGCCTCCATCGAGGCGCGCACAAAGCTGCTCATCACCCTGAGCGACGGCAAACCCGAGGACTGGGACGCCTATAAGGGGGACTACGGCATCGAGGACACGAGAAAGGCGCTCCTGGAGGCCCGCGAGCAGGGGATCCATCCTTTCTGCATTACCATCGACAAAGAAGCCCATTCCTACCTGCCGCACATGTACGGCGAGGTCAATTACATCTTCATCGACGACGTGAACAAACTTCCGAACAGGATCACCGAGATATACCGGAGGCTGACGACGTAGCGTCTCCGGAAAGGGCGCTTTTCCCCGTGTCACCGTGCCGGTATCTCCCGTTCCTGCAAGAGCCTCACCCTACCCGTTCGGGTAGTATCGATCACTCCTGCAACTTCTTGACTCCCGCGCGCAATTCCTCTATTCTCTTGCCATCGGGAGGCCCGCACGCAGTTCCTTCCTGTCCATCACTCTCCCGCTGCGTTCAGTAGAAATAATCACAGGTTCAAGTCAGGCCCCGAAGGGGCGCCGTATGAGGCCAGTTAGGACGGGCGCCAGGATGGGGATGTCATGCCGCAGGCCTGACCTTCAGCGTCCTGAGGCGGAAGTTTCCGGGAAAAATACAACCCAACGAAAAGGAGCCGATCATGCCGAAGCAACTGGTTATCCTGGTTCATGGAATGGGTACGCATCCCAAAGGAAATATGCTCAAGGAATTCAGAAAGGCGCTCGCTGATCGGGCTACGGGATTCGGTATTTCAGATCAGACGTTCCTGGACAAGGTCGATTACCAGGAATTCAATTACAGTGAATATTTCGATGTGATCCGCAAGCAGTTCGCCGAAAATGCTCAGGCCAGGAGAAAGGGCTTTGCTTATCTGGCGGGCTCCGGATTCGAAGAAAAGCTGCTTTCCCAGCTGACGTCTTTCGAGTCGAACTTCGGAAAGGATGAGTTCTTCTACACGCACTGGCTCGACGTGATTCTCTATTCAACCATGTATTTCGGCGAAAAGGTGCGCCTTGACTTTATACATTATTTTGAAAAACTGCACCAGAAATACGGTCATCAGAATGTCCACATCATGTGCCACTCACTGGGCACGGCAGTGGTGCATGATGCCCTGGCTAAGTATTATCGGACTGACTCCAATCCCTTCGATGACATCCCGGACCTGAGGACGGGAAATTTCAATATCGCCTCGCTCTGGACCTTTGCGAACGTGAGCCGCATGGTGAACCTGCTGAACGGCCTGACTGATCCGATGCATTCCACAGTGGTGACGGGGAATGATGGCTGCACGAGCAATTTCGTGAATATTCGGCACAAGTACGATCCCTTCACCTGGTTCAAGACCTATGATAGAGAGATGGACGACTGCGAAACACTCGAAAACAAGGTATTCAAGAAGGCCAACACCCACGATTTCTACGAGTATGTTACGGAACCAACTGTTGCAAGGGCGATCCTGAACTTCATCTATGAGAAGACGGTCACGAAGGCCCAGTTCGAAAAGGGGATGACAGACTACAAGAGCGGAAGCCTGAACCAGGAAGTGAAGGAGCTCAAGGATCTGGTCGATGCGGCAGCAAAAGATATTTCGATCAGTTCGGTAAAAGCGGCTATCGCGCAGTTCAAGATGATCCAGAAGAAGATCGATGAGCTCTCGCATGATGCATAACGTTCCTGCGAACAAGGAGACGGCGATGGATAAGAAAACAGCAGCAATGTGGCTTTGCCTCGTCCTGGCGACAGTGTGGCATCCATTCGCGGCGATTGCCGGCGAAGCAGAACCGGTCGTCTGTGTTGAAATACAAGAGCCGTACAGCGGCACGTTGTTTGTTGAACTGTATAAAACCACGAAGAAAACGGCCAAGGCGTTCTGCGAAGAACTCGTCAGAGCAAACGTGGGAAAGGACGCGTACGACAACACGCGCATGAACAACACCCTGCGGGATCTGGCGGTCAGGTCGAAAGAGGCGCTTGACCACCTGAAGCTAGGAACGTCCGCGGACTACGGAGCGCAGTTTGACGCGCTCAACTCGACATTCGCGCATTTTGACCTGAAGAATCCACTGGTGCCCCTATTCAAGACCGAGTCATCGATGGCAGGCGGGCCGGTTGGATATTTTACACCCCTGGAAAACAAGACCGATCGCTTTGCGATCAATGAAGTGGATGATTGCGCGAAGCTTGCGCCAGGGTCCTCGTGCAGGGCGATCTTCGACGACTTTGCCAAAGCATTCAATCCCTATCGTTCCAGCTATGACAAGTTCTATGCAACGAAGAACGCGCAGCTCTTGAAGAATATCGGCGACAAATGGGACAAGTTCCTGGAGGTCAGCAAATCGCAGACCGTCCTGGAGGTGCTGCTGACGACGTGGGTCAATAAGAGCCACTTCCAGGAGAATCACCTCGTCGGACCGCCGAATTACCAGATCATTGCGCTGCATCCGCAGCTCGTGTACGACAGTCTGGAAAAGGCGCCTGACGGCAGCAACCAGGCAATGGGTCTTGCCGTTGAATGGGTCGGCGTGAATTTCTGGGCCCTTAAAGTACCTTTGGGCATTTCTTTTGCCAGCGTCTATGTCGATCGAGCGAACGTGAGGGATATCGGAAATGGAGTCCTGTTGCATATCAACAACCACTATGCCATCGGGTGGGCGAATTACGGCCACAACGCGAACAGCGTCTACGTGACCATCGACCTTCTGAAGATGTTCGAAGACAAGAAAGCGAAATACGGTGACTACGCGAAGAGCTATCTCTAGGAGGAGACGGCGAGTGGCCGTTCTTCCCTTAAGCTTTTCCGGCATTAGAGACATTACTTGAGCGGCCATTATGGCCGTCAACGAAGGAGGGCATCGCGATGAGAAAATACGCAGTTCTCATTATCCTATGCATCTTGACAAGCACGATGTATGTCGCATCAGTCCATGCTGGTACTGTGCAGCAGGCGCCGCAAGCGGCCGGAGATTCGCAGAATCCGGCGAATCCGAAAGACAAAGAACAGTCCGGCCCCCAGCTGCTGGATCAGCTCACGACTGATCTACTAAAGGTCGTAAAAAACCACCCTATATGGGCGATCGTCATCGGGATGGCATTCCTGGCGCTGATCATCGGCCTGGTCATTCTTGTCTACTATGCAAGTCGAATATCAACTGACGTATCGTACCCGAAGCAAAAAGAACCGTTGTTTTTCTTCTGGCTCGGCATGGTCTATACAAGTCTGCTCTTGCTGGCTGCCGTTGCCTATAACATTCTGGTCGGTCGTAACGACGTATTATTGCTCGGCGGGATACTGCCGATCGCCGTGCCTTGGTTCGGCGCGGTCGGAGCCGTTACCATCAGCTTGGAGGGCGTGTTCCTCTGGAACAACCAGTGGGATACAAAGTACAACTACTGGCACATCGGGAGGCCGCTGTTTGGCGCGGTCCTGGGCATCGTGGCGTATTTTATTTTCGTAGTTATCGTGACCGCTTCCGGATCGCCGCCGAAATTTCTGGACGCGGGCGGAACAGCAGGCACGACTCCAAAAGACCTTATTATATTTTATGTGCTCGCCTTCCTCGTTGGATATCGAGAGGAAACCTTTCGCGAACTCATCAAGCGCGTAACCGATCTTATCCTGAGGCCGGGATCACAGACGGCTTCGGAGCCCTCTGCAACCTTCAAAGTCGACGGCAAGCAGGTGAACGAGATCAAGATGCCGGCAACCGCTATAAATAAACCGTCCTCTGTCACGGTCGAGGTTCAAAACACAGGCGGCGTATCTCTCATGACACCGGATATAAGTGTAAGCACCGATTCGCCGGGCAATGCGGGGACGTTTGTAAAGGATGGGGGCCACGATAGCGTATCGGGGAAAGACTTGACTCCCGGTGAAATGAGAACGGTCATGGTGACTTTTACGCCTCAAGTGGCGGGAAGTTTTACGGGAGTATTGACCCTCAAGGCCTCGAACCTGTCAACGCCAAGGACAATTCGAATTACCGGAACTGCGCAGTGATGGCGACGAGTCACAGGCCGGTGCGGGCAATAACGCGGACAGAGGAGATGATATGGATCTGCGGTCGTCTCAGAATGGTAATTGGGTAGTCCGGCAACTAGTAACGTTTAGGCAAAAGTGGATCGGCATGTCCCGGATAAAGAGAATAATGTACGTTTCCGGTCTCACCTGCCTTTTTGCGTTACCCTACTGGGCTTTCATGTGCTACTCGGTTGGTTTTGTTCAAGGAATCGAGTTGCTGCAGAATAACCCGGCCATATCGGTGTTCGAGATTGTATTTAAACCTCTCGCAATTGGCGTCTTTATATCTATTTTTCCAGAGAAGGCTTTCGCCGACGCCTGCTGTGGCATTAAGCGTATTGCGATTGCATTGCTTGTTATGTTCGGGCTTCTAACCGTGGGACTCGTTGCTCAAGATGCTTTGACTGCAGTAAAAGAACGGGTAATTGCTCCCTACGACTTCCCGAACGCTGAGCAGATCACGTTCTTCGACTACGATGCAAAGCTAAGGGAAAGAGTCAAGAATGAAAAGGCAAAGTCGACAGACAAAGGCAACAAAAGCGAGAAGAATGTCATCATGGTTGACTGCAGTTATGATGGTCTCCTTCTAAAAAAGACACTTCCCGCGGCTGACTGCTATAAGAAATATACAGATATTATGAAAGAAAAGAAGGACCTGAAGCCGGGGTTTGTCAGCGGTGTCAGTGCCGCAGCGATCTGGGTTCGCTTCTTCACTTTTACATCAGTGGCATTCATTGCAGTGACTTTCTGGTATCTGCTTGTCTTCGCATATTCACGGTCGACGTTGCCTACCACTTCGTTTGAAAGCTTGCTGCTCACCTACGGATTTATCATAGCGTGGTTTCCGCTTCGTATGTATTCGGAATGGTATGCAAATTTTGAAAAACTGGATCTCAATAATTATCCCGCTTTTTATTTTGCGGCATTGTTCGCGGTCCTGTTTTTGGGTCTCTTGTTCTGGATGAATACGAAGAATGTCCTTGTCAAAAGCATGGCTGCAGGAATATCGGGGCTGTCGATACTATTCGCCATTATTGCGAAATTTGATCAAGAGATGTTCAACAGCATCGCAGAGCTCTATAAAAAGATCGGCTGGGTAGGTTTTTTAGGTTTGATACTTATTTTGACGGTTTTTCTGTTCGCTCCCGTCATGAATTATGAGAAAGGCGAGCAGCAGGATCAGAAGGAAGAAGGACGGGATGCCGATTAAAAGGGTTATGCGTAAAACTCTTTATCTCGTCCAGGCGTGAAAGGTCTGCAATTCATCATGCGGGGACAGAGAGAACCACGGGGGTCAGGTTTACTTAGTTGCCAAAGGACATGAAAGTAGACCCTATAGACTTTTCCTGACGGGATATATGTTGAAGAAGAAGAGGTATATGTAGAACGCGGAGAAGCAGCGCGGGGGAGCATAGTGAAACGGAGCATCACAGGAGGCGAGCGTGGGTCATGAAGGCTGTCTGGTCATCCTGGTCGTCGGCGTCGTTGTCCTGTTCATCCGCTCTATCAACATCCGGCGCGATCTGGAATCGCACGTCGAGAAGCTCAAGCGGGAGATCGCGGAGCTGAGAGCGGCAGCGGCCGCGCCGCGGCGGGAAAGCGCGGCTGAGCGGGTCGAGGCGATGAAGAGACCAGCCGTCGCGCCTGTTCCACACGTTGTCGATACGCCTCCCCCTCCCACCATTCCGCCCGCATCTCCGGTGCCGCCACCGTCAACCGTTCCCGAGGGAACCGAGGTTGAGCCGCCTCCGATAACGCTTACAACCTCCGGTCTGCCCATGGGGTCCTATCCTCCCTCTGCGCCGGGAACGCCGGAGGAAGAAGCACGGCCTGCGAAGCCGATCACCCTTCCGCCCGCGCCTGCATATGCCTCTGCCGCACGCGTCGATCTTCCAGACCTGGCTGCCTCGCCGGAGCCTTCGGAGACCTCCGGCCCGAGCCTGATTGACCGTTGGGAAAAGTTCAAGGCGAACGTGGACTGGGAACTCTTCACCGGCGTCAAGCTCTTCGCCGGGCTCGGCGGGCTGGCGCTCTTCATCGGCGCCGGGTTCTTCGTCAAGTATTCCATCGACCGGAACCTCATCCCGCCGGAGCTCCGGCTGGCCATCAGCGCCGTGTTCGGCCTGGCGCTGATCATCGGGTCGGCCCGCATCAACAAGGAACGGTTTTCCGTCCTTCGCCATACCCTGGGCGCGGGCGGCATCGGCGTGCTCTATAGTGTTACGTTCGCCGCCACGCTCTACTACCATTACCTGTCAAATCCCGTTGGCTTCGGGCTCTTGACGGTCGTCTCGGCCACGGCCTTCGTGCTTGCCGTCTTCTTCCGCGGCATTCCCATCTCGGTGCTCGGCGCGCTCGGCGCGTACCTTACGCCGCTTCTGGTAACGACCGGCCAGGGCAGTCTCATGGGTCTCTTCGTCTACCTCGCCGTGGTGAACATCGGCCTGTTCCAGGTGGTGACGCGCCTGCGCTCCGGCCTCCTGCTGTTCATCGCGACCGTGGGGACGCTCGGCACGCTCTTCCTCGCGGCCTTCTCCGGCCGCATCCATCCCGAGAGCATCGTGATCGCCGGGGTCTTCATCGCCAACCTGGCGCTCTTTAGCTTCTTCCTCGACCGGGGCAGGGAACAGACCGAAGGGAGCAGGCTCCTGTCCTGGTCCGGTTACACGCTCTATCTCTCGGCAACCCTCGCCGCGCTCTTACTCCTGGACCGGGACGGCATCGGGCCGCTCCTGATCGCGATCTTCGGCATGGCAGGCAGCGTAGTCCTCGCCTTCCGCGACCGCAGATGGTTTGACGGCGTCGTTCCCTACGCTGCGATCACCTTCATTCTGGCCTTCCTCTGGACCTGGCTGCGTTTCGATCCCCGCACCCTGTCCTGGGGGTTCCTCGGTCTTCTCTTGTACGGCACCGCGGGCGGCCTGGGGCCGGTGCTGCTCATTCGCCGCTACGGGCTCGACAAGGTCAACCTGGGATGGTTCCGCGTCTTTCCCGTGGCCCTCGGCGTGATGCTGCTCGCCGTAGTGCTGAAGGAGCCGAACATCGCCTTCTGGCTCTGGCCCGTGATCCTGCTCTTACAAGTGATGAGCATCATGGTGAGCCTCATCTTCGGCGGCCTGCTGCAGGCAGCACTCCTCGTGCTGTTCTTCCTGGCCTGCGGCCTTACATGGCTATTTCGCATGCCGCCTGAGCTCGGCAGCCCGATCTTCTTCGGGTTCTTGCTCTTCGCGGGAGCTGCCTTGGCGCTGGCCATGGTCTATGCCTTCAAGAAGCTGGGCCAATGGCGGTCGGCGCTGACGCAGGACGCTCCCGACGCTGCCTCGTGGACCGCAAGCCCGGTCGTGACGGAATGGCTCTCCGCGTTCCCCGCGTCGGCCGTCTTCATCCTCCTTGCAGCCTCCTTCTGGCTGCAGCGTCCGCTCCATCCCGAAGCCGGGATGGTCACGCTGACCTGCTTCCTTGCTTTGAGCCTCTTCCTCTCCCGACGGCTTTCTGCGCCGGTCATGGGCATGGTTGTCCTCTTGTCGTCGCTCGTCAGCCAGGCGGCCTGGGCGTTCCGGCCCGACCTGTCCCTGGACCTCCATGTCACGGCGTTCCTCTGGTCAGCGGCGTTCTTCGTCGCAGCCGTCGTCGCGCCTTTCCTCTTCTTCCGGTCCATCGAAAAATGGGCGCGGCTCTGGATGGCCTGGGCGCTCTTCGAGGTCGGGCAGGGGCTCTTCGCCATCTGGGCTGCGGACCACATCTGGGTGCGCGAGACGAGCGGGTGGCTTCCGCTCGCGCTGGCCGTGGTAAAGCTTCCTGCGGTGGCAATGCTGCAGAAGCGGCTGAAGGACCGGCCTGAACGGAACGCCGTGCTCGCCTTCCACGGCGGCGTGCTGCTCTTCTATATATCATCGGTCCCGGTGATGCTGCTCGACCAGGGCTGGATCGGTCTCACGCTCGTGATCGAGTCCATGCTGCTGCTCTGGCTTAACCGCAGAGTGGTGCACGAGGGCCTGCGCTGGGTCGCATCGTTCATGGCGCCCATCGGCTTGCTGCTCCTGTTCTTCGCGTTGCCGCAGATGAAGCACCCAGGCGACATGGCGATCCTGAACAGCGCGGTGCTGGCAGTTGCCGGCGCGGTCGCCGCGCTCGGTTTCGCTGTGCCTCTTAGCAATTTTCCGGACAGGAAGCTCAAGGGCGCTAATCTGCAGGAGTATTTCCGCTGGCTCGCCGTGGGCAGCGGGTTCTTCCTGCTGAATCTCGCAATAGCCGACATCTTCGCCGAGGCGGATCAGCTCTTCCGCATAGCCCCTGGCCCTGATGCCCTGCAGGCCATCTGCTACAGCCTGGTCTGGCTGACCTACGGCGCTCTGATCTGGTCGCGGCTGAAGCACTCGGTCGTCATGCGCCATGCCGGGCTCATCCTTCTCTGCATGGGTACGGGCTTCCTGCTTATCCTCCCTGTTCTCTTCCCGGCCTTCGTGCCGGCCATGTCGCCGTTCCTGAACCTCGGCCTGCCGGCATACCTGTACGGCCTGGTCGTGCTTGCCCTGCTCGTGCGTCTGGAGCTGAAGCAGCAGACCTCGCGGGAGCTCTACAATCTGCTCCTATTGCTGCTGCTCCTGACCGGCTTCGTCGCGGTGAAGGTCCAGATGAGCTCGGTCGTCCAGCCCGGACAGCCCTTCCGGTTCTTCTTCAACCAGTCGTCGTCCATGGCAGTGGGCTCGGCAGCAGGCTGGCTCGCCTACGGCCTGGGGCTCCTGTACTGGCCGCGGGGACTGGACCGGCCCTTCCGGATCGCCGGGGTGGTGCTGGTCATCGCGGGACTGGCTAAGGCGCTGACCTATCCGTTCGCCCACAGCGCGGCATTCGGCGCCATGACGCCGCTCCTGAACACGCCGTCGCTTCTGTACCTGGCGATCGTTATTGTCCTTGCAGCGCTCACTCTGAATCGGCCGCAGCAGTATTGGCCGTTCGTCTCTCCCACGCTGCGTGCCTTCTGGGGCACGGCGCTCGCTGTTGTGACCTTCTGCGTGCTGAACATCGAGATATCGAGCGTTTTCACGGAGACGGGGCGGAGCTTCAGCCTCGAGACCTACGGCAGCCTTGCTCATCAGCTTTCCTACAGCCTCGGATGGCTCATTTACAGCATCGGCCTGCTCGTCGTGGGCATCAAGTGGAATACCGGCAAGGTTCGCTGGGCAGCGCTGATCCTGATGGTCGGGACCTCGTTCAAGATCTTCTTCATGGACCTCTGGCGGCTCGGCCAGCTCTACCGCGTGGCCTCGTTCATAGGACTTGCCGCGGTGCTCATTCTCGTATCGTTCCTGTATCAGCGGTTCATGACGGGGAAGGATGGGGAAGAAAAGCAGGAAGGCTGACCCTCTTTTTCACTTTGATAGTCCGGTATAATTTCTTGATTTTCGCTAATATAAGTAATACTATGTATTACCTCCGGAGGGACTACATTGTTCATCAAGGAATTTGAATGGGACGAGGGCAATGTTGTGCATATTGAACTTGGTCATGGTGTAAAGCCCGAAGAGGCGGAAGAAGTCTTCGCGAGCAGGCCGATATATCGAAAAACGAAGAAGGGCCACTACGTCGCGATGGGGCCGACGGAGGAAGGGCGTTACCTTACTGTAGTGTTTGCCATGAAAAATAACGGCGTTGCGCGGGTCATCACGTGCTGGGACATGGATAAAGCGGAAATCAGGTACTGGCAGAAACATCGAGGTTGAAGCGAGGAGGCGGGAGCGATGAAGGCGAAAGCAGGAAAGAAAAAAGTGACTGATGAGGAGTACTACGATAAACGAGGCATTCTCAGCGAAATAGTGGAAGGTGAAGTCGCGCTGAGTCTTGAAGACGCGCTCAAGCAGGATATCCTCGCGGGAAAACGAAAGAGGAAATTGCGTAACATAACGATCAAGCTTGACCCGCTCTATCTCTTGTCGATCAAAAAAGTCGCCACGAAGAAGGGAATTCCCTATCAAACCCTGGTGCGGCAGTGGGTCGCGGAAAATATACGCAAAGAGTTGAAGATAGCGTAGGGGGGAAGCATAATTAGAAACAACGTCGCTTCCTCAACGTCCCGGAGTCGGTCCCTGATGTGAGGGGTAGCCGCAGGGCTTGACCATATCCATGAATAAGACCAATTTCGATGAATATCTCGATGGCCAACCAAGGGGCCCGGGGTTTGTCGCCCGTTGCGTGCGCGCCGGCGAGGAATGGGAAGTGGCGCTCCAGATCGCGGCATTTCGCTCATACATTGTTTCCGTAGACGATAAAAAAAGAAAGCACGCTGGGAGCCAACGTCCCCCTGATGTATCTTTCCCCGACGCGAGCTGGACATTATCCATAAGATACTGAAGGAGATATGATCATGGCATGGAAGGAAGTAAGTGTTGAAGAACTGGCAAAGTCGCTGGGAGCGAACGTTGCCGAAGTTCGCAAAAAACAGCGATTGGTCAAGGTAATCGTCAAGACGCGGAAAGACAAGGTCTTGTCGCAGGCTGCCTTGGCAAAGAAGCTTAAAATCAGCCAGGCGCGGATTGCGCAGATCGAATCGGGCGTCGGAACGGCGAAGGTCACGTTCGATGTGCTGTTCAACATGCTGGTCGCGCTGGGGTTTGATTATAAGGTCGTGACGAAGAAGGCGGCGTAGGGAGAATGCAACCGGAAAGATCTTATCCGGTCGCCTCAGTCTATGTACCAAACAGCATCAACGTCCCCTGGGCGTCCATGAGCAAGTCTAGGATTCGACTTCAAATATACTCCTACCGTTTTGCCGAGCAAGTTTTGAATAGCAAGCTAGCACTTAAGCAGGAGGTGGAAGCTGTTCTGCTGAACCCTGAAATAAAATTGGACGACTTGTCTCGACCCAAGTTCAATGAAGTATTGGATAGGTTATTCACTGACAAGGGATGGCAAAGCCAGCCTGGCTTACCCTTTGAGAAGGTCGTGAAATACTTACCGCATTTCAAGAGCGCAATTCAGGTTCCCATCTATGTTATAGGTCTTGATATTTAGGACATAGGCTGCCGGCGGTTCGTTATCGATAGGGTGCAGTTCGAAAGTTGGGATAGTGAAATGATAGATATCTCACGAGCATATTTTTATTTCGATACAGTAGCGCCCTCTGAAGATGATCTTATCGCGTATGCTCGAAGAGTCTTCGATGAAATGGACGCTGCAGCTGAGAATATTCTACCGTTCGATGATTATAGTCTCTATCTTTCGATTGAGGAAGGTTCACTCAAGGGGAGTAGTAAAATCGCAGTGGTCGTTTATGCTCTATATTTGGGCATCGGGCAGTATGGAAGCTTTGTAAGAGGCCTTGAGACAATCGCTCAGCAAGGTCGTGCTGTCGCGCGGGCTGTTATTACCGCAGCTTCCGACGATAAAATGGTGCAGCATATGCCGAAAGGAACTACTCGAGTCGATGCTGGGGCAGCTTCCAGTCTTGAGCGGTTGTTTGCTAGAGTTCGTGATCGGGAAATCAGCCCAGAAGAGGCTACCCGCCGAGCATTGGAGATTCTCGATCCGACGGGGTCCGAACTACCTTCCGAAGCTCAAAAAGAGATTGCGACTGCGCTTGAAGCGATACGATTGAATCCAAAGCAAATGCAGTTAGATCTTGAAACGGAAGAATCGTCCGTCCCGTCGTCTGGGCCGACAAAGCGGCGGGGAAGACCGATGCCCGATGCGCAGCACCTCATAGTTGTCATAGAACGCAAAAGAAAAAATAGCCAACCTCAGTTTCTAAAGGAGTATCGTTAATAGCACTTTAGCAGCATTGTGTTCTAGAGACTTCTTGGATTTGCTGAATTGCACAAATAAGTCCACTTAAGACACAACGTTCCTCTAGCAGCTTCCCAAAAGTCCCCTTAAAAAAAGGGATTGTTAAACCAGGGCAACCCTTAAACATTCGCCCTATACAGCCACCACCGGTACCAAAGCCGCCCAAGCGATAGTGTTTTAAGGTAAAGTAAGGCAATAGGTGCTTTCTTAACTATTGGTCATTTAATCTTTAAATCGCTATAAAATTGGAGCATCATACATGCCCGCTACAGGTCTACATAAATGGTCTAGAATCAAGTCTCGTTTTCGAGATTGCCTCTTGCTGGGCAACGGCGCCAGCATAGCTGTTCATGAGAATTTTGACTATAGGAACCTACTCACAAAGGCTAGGACTAACCGCCTGATTACGAAGCAAGTCAAAACTGCATTTGAACACTTCAAGACATCAGATTTTGAATATGTTTTGAATATGCTATGGCATGCACGACATCTGAACATGGCGTTAGGCGTTAACGAGATAAAAACTGCAATTGCTTATCGAAAAGTAAAAACAGCGCTAGTTAAGACGATTAAGCATGTTCATCCGGAGTACTCAGAAGTTCTCCCAAAGCTCGATGGACTATCGGCTTTTCTTAAACATTTCAAAACAAATGTCAGTCTTAGCTACGATCTAGTTGTCTACTGGGCAAGAATGTTTGCAAATAACCAGGATTCCACTATTAGTCTGAAGGACTGCTTTCTTCCTACAAAATTCGATCCCAATTGGCGGCGTCTTAGAAAACCAATTCCACCAGCCAAAAGAACGACACTTGTTTTTTATCCTCACGGTAATATTGCACTCGTCACAGACCTTGTTGGTAATGAACACAAAGTGATTGTAACGACATTTTTCAATCTCCTTAATCAGATAGAGAGCACTTGGAACAGCGAGAACTACGTGCCGGTTTTTGTTTCTGAGGGTAGTTCTGAGCGTAAACTTTCGGCAATCTACAGAAGTTCATATCTTACCACCGTTTACGAAGATGTTTTGCCTGACGTTGGTGTGTCCCTTGTAGCCTTCGGATGGTCGTTTGGAGATGCAGACGCACACATTCTCGATAGCTTGTCGCGGGGCCGCTTAAAGAGGATTGCCGTCTCTATTTTTACAAAAAACCCTGAATGGCGCAGCGTCCGCGATAATATTAGAACCAAGATAAAGAAAGCATTCCCGTCGCGAACTAGACCGGAAATTGTATTCTTTGACTCTGCCTCAGTGCAATTTGGTGCTGAGGTTGAGGCGTAACAGATGCGTGCCAACTTGATAAAAACTTGTAATTGCATGAAGTGTAAATAGTTTTTTAAAAATTGGAGGTTCGCGATGAATGATAATTATTACCTCAAAATTGGCAGCTCAGAGTTTTTAAGCGAACAACTCATTGCTGACCTTTCATCCACTGATGAAGACACGAAAAAGAAAGCCGAGTCTAACCTCAACGAGCGACTCAAAGAAACGCGTGTTCGTATTGGAACATTGCTTAAAACCGACAATGTATCATTATTGATTGGGGCTGGCGTTTCTATTAAGGCGGGTGGAGTTGGCCTTGCCTCGATACCTTTTGTACTGGAAAAAACACTTCACGAAAAGGCAAAGAAAACAAGTGAGGGTAAAGGCTCAGACTGGCTGTCTCTTTTTTATGCCACATTATCAGCCTTGGTTGGTCAAGAGTATAACCTGAAGGAACGAAGCAAAACACTTAGTGGAGATATGGACAAGGATAAACAGATTCCTGTCAATCTTGAGGACTATTTGAGTCACCTGCATATGTGGCGGGCAGGCATGGCTGAGTTTGCCTCAAGCACAAAACTAACCCTTTCAGTGGGTAAAGACTTGAATATATCTAAGGATGGTATAGATCGTCTGATTCTGGAGGTCAATCGTAGTCTCACATCATTAGTCGACCTCCCAGCAACCGGCAAAGAAGACGCATTGAAAGATCACAGGCGCCTCATCAAGAAGATTCTCACGCGGCCACTTAACTTGAGGCGTGCTAATCTCTTCACTTTGAACTATGACTCGTTGATCGAGAAAGCAGCGGACGCCGAAGGTGCAGTTCTGGTTGATGGATTTGTCGGAACCCTACGGAGGATTTTTCGGCCCGAGTCCTATAATCTTGATTTCTATTTTCCAGCCCAGACAACAGAAGGACGCGTTCATCGCTTCGACCGAGTGTTGCACCTCTACAAGTTGCATGGATCCATTACCTGGCATCGTTGTGGCGCAGACTGGGAAAATCCCTATGGGATCTACGCCACGTTCTACAATCAGACCGCCCCTGAAGATGATGTTTTAATCTACCCATCGCCCCTCAAATATGGACAGGCGCTTGGTTTGCCGTACTCGGAGTTATTTCGCCGGTTTGGGGCTGCTATTGTTCAGCCTCAGTCGGTTCTATTTGCCATTGGCTATGGCTTCGGCGATGAACATGTTAATGCGCTAATACGCCAGGCGCTAGCCATTCCTAGTTTTACCTTGGTGGTCATCGACCCATCGCCTTCTAGTGATTTTGTTAGCCACCTGAAGCAACTTGCCGATGAGCGGGTGTGGTTAGTCAGCGGATCGCAACTGGGTACTTTTGAACATTTTGTGGAAAAACTATTGCCTGACCTGCGCGACGAGGAAATAACCGCTAAGGTTATGAGTACATATAGAGCATTGTCACCTAAAATACAGGACACAACACCTAGTGTGGAGAATCCTCTATGACAATTGAACATGAAATAGGGCGAGTCGTTGCAGTGGATACAGCCCAGGTCACAGTTGAGCTTAACCGTGATCTGAAGGCCTTGACGCGCTCGACTTATGAAGGCACCATAGAAGTCGGACGCATCAATTCCTACATTATTATACCAGTTGGTACTCGGCGTATCGTCGCTATGGTGACCCGGGTCGTCATGACAGACGACAGCGAGATTCAGTCCGACAAAACGATGGTATTACTCCCATCAACCCGTCGTCTCATGAAAGCAACGATGATTGGCTCGATAGATGAGTATCGTTTCCGACAAGGTATAAATCTCTTTCCTGTTCTAGACTCGAAAGTCTACCTTACAACGAAAGAGGATCTCGATGCTATATTCGGAAGACGTCGTAAGGGAGACGACATTGCTCCTAACAACCCTGGATATTGTATTCAGATTGGCACATCAGCGGTATTCCCAGATTACAACATATTTATTGATCCTGACGCATTTTTCGGAAAACATGCTGCCATAATTGGCAGCACAGGTTCGGGAAAGTCGTGCTCAATCGCAACTATTCTGCAGTCTATCATTTCACGAAAAGAGGTAAAAAGAACACGCTTTGTGATCCTCGATACCAATGGAGAGTACCAGGCGGCGTTTCAGAAGAAGAACGAAGATGACACCTACTCCAACGCTATTCCGGAGCGCCGGTCCTTATATATTCCAACTGATCCATCTAAAAAAGAACGATTGACCATCCCGTATTGGTTTATGGACTCAGAAGACTTTGTGAGACTATACCGGGCATCACCCGGAGTTCAACGCCCTGTTCTTTTAAAAGCGTTATCCTCTGCTAGGTTGTCTGCGACTGAGTGCCGGGGGTGGTTAGATGTTCGCGAAGCTGTGATTAAAGAATCTAATCGCATCCTTGCTTTATGCGCTACTTCTGATAAAGCAGATGCCCGCACCATTCGACAACTATGTGACGGTATGGTCGCATACCTTGCCAGCGATGCGGTTGTTGCTTCTTTGCCTGTATTTGATGAGAAGTATACAGAAATTCCAATCGCTAAGTTGCAAACAGATTTTCAACAAGTAAGAGAAATAGCACGCGAAGGTATCAAAAAAGAAGGCCAGGAATTTGAGTCCTATGCAGTTATTGATGCTAACAAGCGGCAACGCGTAGAAAACATCATTAGGCCGATACTCGGAGTTTTGGGAAAACTGCCAGAAGGGACAGCAGGACTTGGTCTATCAACTGCAGATTGTCCTAGCTATTTCAGCAAGCAGGCTTTTCGCTACGAACATCTCGAGAATGCAATGTCACGCGACGAGTCCAACTCAGCCAGAGCTCGCGATAATTGTTCAACGATGCTCATGCGAATCTACCGTCTGTTGGAGGATGCTCGCTTTGAATTTCTATTCGGGCCAAACACATCGGATTGGCCTGCAGTCCAATATGCTCTTGCTACTTTTTTGCGCGACATTCTTGGACTTGAGACGTATGCGGATGGCAGCTTAACTAACAGCGAGTCATTAATGGAGGGCATCTTACCATTTTATGACCGGCAAAGAGCAGGCGCGCAGACCTCAAATGTGGTCATTGTCGATTTGAGCTTGCTTGCATCGGAGGTTCTGGAGAATGTCACCGCATTGATAGGTCGCTTGATACATGAGTTCTTGCAACGCCTGAGCGAGCCAGTCAGCGGTGTAGGACGCGGCGAGTTTCCGGTGGTCCTTGTTCTTGAGGAGGCGCAAAACTACATTCGAGAGAGCCGTAAGTCTGAAGAAGATTCGATATCAAAACAGGTTTTTGAGCGTATAGCGCGTGAAGGCAGAAAATTTGGTTTGAGTCTGGTCGTAGCATCTCAACGTCCCAGTGAGTTGTCGAAGACTGTGCTATCGCAATGCAACAGTTTTGTTGTTCATCGGCTTCAAAATCCCGAGGACTTGCGCTACTTCCGTGAGATTGTTCCTGGCATCTATGGACAACTTCTTGATCAATTGCCTGCGCTTGCACCGCGTAGCGCTTTGGTGTTAGGGGAATGTGTCCAGGCTCCTGCGCTAGTTGAAATGCGTGAAGTTGATCCAGCACCAAGAAGCAAGAACCCCCAGTTTTACAAAAGCTGGACGAGTGAGGCACTTATGCCCGATGTTGAGGCCGTATGCGCTAAGTGGGAGGGTGCAGACGTATGCGAGGTTAAGGACAAATCTAAGTCGAAATGATCGAATAACGATTTATTGGCTAAAGAAGATCGTTCTCATTTTCTGGGCATACAGAATCAATTTGACCAAATGAGGGATAACAGTTATGACACCTGAGCTAAAATTTCATTCAATTGTAATCAGCATCACTACTGCAATAGTATTTTCGATCTGGTATGGCCTGACAAGTATAATATCGGCATATCCATGGTTAACCATTGTTCTATCAGCGCTAATCTCGTTAGGCATTTATCGATTGCTGGCGTTGCTTTTATTGTCGATTTTGAGAAATGTTAAATGTGTAAAGATATTCATTCTCGGACCATATTTCATGGAAGGGACTTGGGCTGGCTTTTTCGTAGGGCATGATAATAAGCCTAGATTATTTATGGAAATATTCGAACAAGATTTGAGCTCCTTAGTCATACGTGGTCGAGCCTTTAAAGAAGATGGCACTTTTCATGGGTCATGGCTCGCGGATAGTGCGAATATCGATCCGAAAAGAGCACGCCTATCTTACTATTATGATGCGGATGTAGTTGGCAATACACATATCAATCCGGGTTTGGCTCGCTTTGATATGGATCGCTCTGCCTCACATAAGCCGGCTGAGAAGCTTGTGGGTTACTCGTCTGACTTGTTTAGTCCAGCCAAGCTTATGGCTTTTGAAGAAAAAATATCTGTAAAAACGACTATAGAATCCACAAAAGGACTTGAAGCCGCTCGTAAGCTATATGAAAAATATAAAAGTCACATTCCGACTAATCGCCCGGAGGAACAATAGGGTCAAGTCTTGCCCCTTGAATTTTCGATTTTCGATGAGAAATTTCCCATGCAGTTGACCCAAGCCAGAGTTGGAAAAGAAAGCTGAGTCATCATGAGATGGTTCTTACTGCCCGGAATGGGCGCAACAGATGCCATGTACAACGGGCTGAAGCATAAGCTGGGATTGAAGCTCCCTGCAGCAAGCTGCAGGGAATCTTCGATCCTCAAGGAAATACTATATTATTCTAATCGCTCGCTAACCCCGCAGCAAGCTACGGGGAATGCGCTCGCTCCTGGATTCAAGGTCAATTTTCTCAACTGGCCTGAATATCGCGGTGAGAAAACGTACGCAGACGTGGCCCGGAGAGTCATCAAGGGAAATGATATTGGCGCTGATGACGTTGTGGGTGGATCTTCCCTCGGGGGCATGGTTGCTCTTGAGATCGCCCAACTGCTGAATCCGAAAGCAGTCGTTCTGCTCGGCAGTGCCGCAAACCGAAAGGAAGTTCAGCCGATGCTTTCGCTGCTGTCTCCGCTCGCTAACGCAGCCCCTGTAACGATAATTCAGGCTCTCGTCGGAAAGCATCGAAGTCTGGTGAGCAGCATGTTTGCCGACGCTGACCCTGCATTCATAAGGGCGATGTGCGCGTCTCTGCCTTCATGGGATGGCTATCACGGTCCGGCTGAAAAGATATTTCGTCTTCATGGGAAACAAGATCACATCATTCCGTGTCCGGCATCTGGATGCGAGATAGTTGAAGAGGCAGGCCATTTGCTGGCAATTACTCATCCAGCAGAAACAGCCATGTTTATGGAGAGCGTAAGCGCGCGATTAGCCTCTGAGAACCAATAGAGTCTTGCGATTTGACATTGACCTCCCAGGGTCGAATAAGGGACGTTACTGATGTTGCGTTGATCGCAATGACAACACAAAAAAGATCAAAGAAAGGTGACCTGCATGAAAAAGTATCGAACTTCAGTGTTCTTCATCATCCTCGCGCTCATCCTTCTCACGTCGCCGCATCACGCTCTGGCCGACCAGCAGTGGCACTACCAGGCATCGGCGCAGGTCAGCCAGCCGGGGCTGATCGAGACGGTGCTGCCTGCCGGCGTCTTCTTCGGGACGGACGGCGCGGCGAGGACGTCGCAGCTGGACCTGACCCTCGTCGGGCCGGACGGCAATCCACGTTCCTTCGAGCTTTTCTGGAAAGGCGACACCGGTCCGCGCTCTGTCGCGCTCAAGCCCAGCCGCCTGCTTTTCGACAAGAAGCGCATGCTCGTCTGGGAGGCCGACGCCCCGAAGGACCTGCTGATCGAGATGGCCAAGATCGACGTGGACGCGCCCCAGACCATGGGGACCGTGAAGATCGAGGGCTTGGACGGGAAGGGCTGGCGCGTGCTGGCTGAGAACGCGGCCCTTTACGAGTCCGGGAGCCCGTCCTCTGCCGAGGTCAGCATCGCGCCCGGGACCTATAAGAAACCCCGGCAGTCCGGCGGACACTTCGCCGCCGAGATCAGCGTCAAGTCCGGGACCTACCAGAAGCTCCGCTTGAGCTTCAAGGGCTATGACAAGCGGTTCCGCGAGACGACCCTGCCGGTGACCTCGGTGACGCTGTCGGGCAAGAACGCCGCGCAGGACTTCGCGCAGCAGTCCGTTCCGCTCAAGTACTCGGACAAGACCGACGAGCATATACGCGTGCTCTCTACGACCCTGCCGGGCCTGGGGCTCTGGATCAAGCACATTGCGCTTTCTACCGAAGCGCAGTTCCAGGGGACCTGGGAGCTGGGCGCCGAGGTGGTCTCCGGCGGCAAGCAGCAGTTCCAGAAGCTGCTCTCCGGCAGCGTCACGACCGTCGGAAAGAACGGCAGCCTGCTCGAGATCCCCGTGGGCGCTTACTGGGGCACGCGCTCCCTTGTGCTGCGGCTCGATCCAGGCACGAGGTACATCGGCGGCGTCAGGTCCATGGCGATCACCGTGAACCTTCCTCGCATGATCTTCCACGCCGACAAGGCCGGCGTATATCTAGCTCGGACCGGCCTGGGGAGCCAGGTGAACATCCAGGAGGCGCCGGGGGACAAGGAGCGGAAGATCAGCGCTGTCGTCGCTTTCTCCGATATGCAGGAGAACCCGCAGTGGCAGCCCGCGAGTCTGCTCGCGAAGTATGCTGTTGCCGGCGGGCCCTTCGACGGGAAGGGGTTCCGCTGGAGGTCGCGGGTCCCGGTCGGCGAGGCGGGATACTACCGGCTGGTGCTTGATCGCGAGGCAAGCCTCCGGCAGGGATCCGGCACGGTGCGGATCGTGAAGGACGGGCTCCAGGTCCCTTACTTTTCCGGGCCGAGCGAGGAGCGGAAGATCGACCTTGTTGCAGCGACTGAGTACGACAAGAATAAGAACAGGACCTCATGGACTGTCGAGCTGCCGGACCGGTCAACCGACCTCCGGGAGCTCTCCGCCGAGTCCGACGGGATCTTCGACCGGGTCGTGCAGATCGAGGTGCCGCTCCAGGGGCGCGCGGGATGGCAGGTGTGGCGGACTATGCGCTGGCAGAATGCGGCCCAGGCCCCGTCGGTCCTGCGGGTGTCGCTTGTGGGCCTGCCGCGGGAAGCATCGAAGCTGCGCATCACCATGGAGCACGGCGACAACCGGCCCATCGGGCTTGGCAAGCTGCAGGCGAGCTACGGCGCGCCGGCGCTGCTCTTTCTCGCACCAGCTGCCGGGGAGTACGCGCTCTACGGCGGGAACGAGAAGGCCGGGCCGGCGAAGTACGACCTGACGCTGGTGCAGGCCCACCTGGCTAGTGTCCTTCCGA
The DNA here is from genome assembly GCA_020052615.1 of Nitrospirota bacterium. Classification (GTDB taxonomy): domain Bacteria; phylum Nitrospirota; class UBA9217; order UBA9217; family UBA9217; genus JAAXXJ01. The sequence goes on from JAGVOT010000112.1 coordinate 26,470, forward strand.
AGACCGTGGAGATGGGGAAGGTCGGATCAGCCGGTTCAGCGGGGTTCAAGAATGCGTTCGTGGGGATCTTCGAGGACAAGAGCTGGGGGCTCTACGCGGTGCTCGGCGGCGTGACCCTGGTCCTGATGATCGTGATCGCCAGGCTCTTTCCGAAGGCGGAGCAGGGGCAGTGAACGAACCGGCTGCGGTCCGGATAGAGCAACGCGAGATCGGGCATGATCGATCGAGGCGACCTTTGAAAAGACTGATCTCGATGATCCTCATTCTTGCGGTCGTGGGCGCCTGCATGCCGGCTGCTTCAGCGGCGGAAACGTCCGGCCCGGCCGATGCGCGGGAGCCGGCCAGGCGGCGCGTGGAGCGGGAGCGTCAGTTCCTCTACCGGGCGCTGGAGGAACTGAATAAATCGCAGGGATACGTGAAAGAGACCATCCGGAGCCTGGAGAGGGATCAACGCCGTGACATCGTCGATCCGTCGAGACGGGAAAAGGACAGCGCCGGTCTGCTGGTGTGGTACCGGACCTACGCGGACTGGCTCGCGGGCAGCATGGCCGACTTCGAGGCGGACCTGTCCGCGGCTTATGCCGACGACCGGGGAGGGGTGGTCCGGGCGGACCGCTGCTACGCCATGGCCGACGGCTATGCGAAGCTGGGTGCGCAACTCGATGAACTGGTCGTGCATCTGGACAAGGTGAACGACAGGACGCTGCAGCGCATGGCCCTGCTTCGGGACGCACTGGCGTACGTCTCCTCCTCCGCGTTCATCGAGGAGCGGAACAGGGACAGGGACAAGGACCGGGAAAAAGACAAGGAGAAGAAACAGAACGAACCAGGCCGCGAGCACGGGAAAAGGAAGAAAGAAAAGGATGACCTGTACGAACGGTACAAGAACATCACCGACATTGATATCGCGATGATGCAACTGGAGCTCAAGAACCTCGACGAGCTCCAGAAGCATTTCGTCGCACTGATTGCGCAGGGGCGCATGGAGCAGGCATGGATCGGGCGGAAGACCCTGGATTACGAAGCGCTCGGCCAGCTTGCCCGGTACGCGGGGAGGGACGCGCCGGATGCCATCGAGGAGGCCTCTAACCGGATGATCAAGCTCTACGAGTCCGACATCGCCTATTTCAAGGGCAAGGTGGAGGACCTCTCCCGCGCCCGGGCGGCCGTCGTGCCCGTCGGGTCGCTCAAGACGATCGACCGGCTGGAGGAGCTTTTGGACAATTATGACGACATGAAGAGCCGGTACGAGCACCATATCGCCTGGCTTTCGGAACAGGCCGGTGCATACCGGGCGGATATCATCGAGGCGAGGAGGGAACGGCAGTAGATCGGGCAGGATCCCGGATACATCGTAAAAAAAGCGGAATCCCGCTGAAAGCGTTCACATATCCGTCGCGAGGGAATAGAGTATGCCTAGAATATCGGGATGTAGGCATATCCCTTGCCCTGGTATCCCGTAAGGGAAATAAAGGTGTTGCCAACCACCTTGATCTCCGGGTAGATAGTGGCGGTGTCTACTTTCTTCATCCTCGCGGCGACCGAGCACGCTTCGAGCTTCACGCCGAGGTCCTTCAGGTCCTTGATCAGCAATGCGACCTCGTCATATTTGGCCTGCTGCCGCCCGGGCACCTTTTCGCGATTCTTCGATACGAGAATAATCGCCGGCCCCCGGAACGCCACGACCAGGTCCGGTTTGACCCCCTGCCTTACAAGCCCTTCGTGCGTCTCCTCGATGATGGACAGATACAGGGCCAGTTTGCCGGCGTCCCCGATAGTCACGTCAAAGACGGCCTTGCCGGCGGTCACGTCTTTCAACGCATCTGCATCATCGACCGCCGCCGCCGTCACGGGAATCACCGCGATTGCCAGCATCGCCAGCACGACAGCGTAGTACCGGGACATATTCATCAACCGTGCCATAGAGCACCTCCTCGGGGTCCGCCGAAACCTCGCCGCCAGGTTCCGCGCGGGGTTTTCCCTTCCTCGTTACTTCGATTATATCACGGGCAGCAGGGGCTCAGGGGTATCATTGGGGCGTCGTTTCTCCGTATGCGATGCAATGATCTCATGATCGGCAGAAAAGAGACATCGTCTTGCGTAATGGGGAACGGGCGACAGGGCCGGAAGTGAATAGGACGCTGTCTGCGCTGCCCGACGAACAGGCTGCCGCAGAACTATCCGGGGTATGCCGGAACCGGAGGCAGCGACTGAATATCAGGGGGCCGGTGGAATATGGGGTATAATAAGAATAAAAAGCATCGGGAAGTCGATCTCGCAGAGGAGGGATCATGAACATCATCGGGAAAATGGCGCTTGTTCTTGCCGCGTTGTCGCTGCTGGTCCTGTCCGGCGCCGCGGCCGCGGAAGAAAAGATCAGCGGCACGGTAAAGAGCATAGACCTTGAAACGAGAACGATCGTCATCACCACCGTCAATGGACCGGAGGTGGTGATCACCATCAGTGATGAAGACACCGGGACCCTGAACAAGTTCAAGGAGAAACGGATCATAGTGGACGACGCAGTGCGGGTGAAATATGTTGTCAAGGACGGAAAGAACGTGGCGACGTCCTTCAGAAAGACCGCGGGATGCTGACGGATTTATGAACATACAGCTTCATCGGCGCAAACGCGGTCGGAATTGATCTGTAGTTGTCGGCGTTGCCGATGGGAACTCACCGCTGAGAAGAACTCGATGCCGTCCATGACCGGCATATTCACGTCCGAAACGATGCCATCGAAGTGCTTTTCCCGCACCCTGTCCGGGGCCTTTTGCAGCGCCACTATTCCCGATCAGGACCAGTTGAATCCAGGAGGGGAGAAAGAGCAGACCTTGGAATCGACATTCTCTCCAGCCCGGACGAATGAAACGGCAAAAGGCCGGAGTGAGCTCCTCTCCGGCCCTTCTGCCGGTCCCGCCGCAAAACCGGGCCGCGTCCTGTAATTTGACATTCGCGGTATTCAGTGCTACTGTTGCTGCGTTACGTCATGCTGAACACCTCCAGCATTCCTGAATTACTGCCTCATGACCAATCATTATCATCTGCCGCCCGAGACGCCCGATACCGATCTTTCGATCGGCTTGCGTCGCCGGATGAGCACTGCAGATGACGTACTATAGATTTGCGATTGAAATTTTCGTGGAGGTTCATGCGCGATGACCTTAAACAACAAAAAGACGGTTTGCAGCATCGGGCCAGGAATCCCTTTTTTGGCTCTCTTTTCGTTTTTGTACGGCTGCTCGCTGATGATCTGCCTTTTGCTCATATCCGCTTCTCTTTCCCGTAACGCCTTTGCCGGTGAAAAGGCGTGGCTCGGGGCAGAGGTGCAGCCGGTGCCCGGGGCAACCCAGCTGCGTCGCCGGGTCGTCGTTGACGAGATCGGCGCAGGTGAGGGCGGTGTCCTTGTGTCCGCAGTGGCAAAAGGAAGCCCCGCGGAACAGATGGGCGTACAGAAGAATGATGTCATTCTTTCTTTCAACAACAAGCGTATGAAGACCCCGACTGAATTTAACGATGCCCTTTCCGCAGCAAGCCCGGGAGACAAGGTAGTTCTCCTGATCTACCGCACGCGGGCCCAATTGACCCTGGAAGGAACGATGGGACGACCGCCCGTGCCCGACGAAACGGGGCAAATATCAAAACCTTCAAGGGAAGCCGGTCAAGCGAGTGCCGCCAGATCCGCCAGGATCTTTGCGCCTACAGGACAGGAGGCAATCAGATCGGTAGCTGTTTCTCCCGACGGGAAATACTGCGTTTCGGGCGGGAAAAATGCTCTCAAGCTCTGGGATATTGCAACGGGCAGGGAGATAAGGACATTCAAGGGAGACGGTGACGCCACCTATGCATCCTTTGCAGCTGACTATTCAGTGGCCTTTTCTTCTGACGGCAGATATGTTCTGTCAGGGAGCGTGTATCACCACGCAAAGATCTGGGATGTCGCAACAGGAAAGGAAATGCGGATCTTTTACGGTCCTACTGACGGGAATGGGACCGTGGCTTTCTCTCCCGATGGAAAGTATGCCCTGTTCACGGGAAGCAGGAATCATTATCTCGGCCTCTGGGATGTTGAATCCGGCAGGGGGATCGCGCCATTACGAGGGCATACCGACAGGGTTCACACAGTGACCTTTTCACCTGACAGCAGGTATGCCCTTTCAGCGAGCGGGACCACTATCAAGCTCTGGGATATCGCGAAGGGCAGCGAAATAAGGACCTTTGAGCGCCAAAAATGGTGGATCAGCTCCGTTGTCTTCTCGCCTGACGGCAGGCATGCCCTTTCCGGGAGCGGGCACACCCTGAAGCTCTGGGATATCGCGACGGGCAGGGAAGTAAAGACCTTTTCCGACGGGAAAGGACCGATGATCTCCGTGGCCTTTTCGCCTGACGGGCAGCAGGCTTTGTCAGGACTGCAGGACGGCGCCATCGTGCTCTGGGATGTCGCAACAGGCAAGGAGATAAGATCAGTTACGGGGCATACGGGCCGGGTCAACTCGATAACGGTTTCCCGCGATGGGAGAAGTTTTTTGTCCGGAGGCTCGGACGGCACAATGCGGCAATGGGACGCAAAAACAGGCACGGAGATCGCCCAGTTCATAGGTCTAAAAGACAACGAGTGGATAGCGCTCACTTCTGAGGGCTATTACAATTCCTCCCTGAACGCCCATAAATATCTCAATATTCGTATGGATGACAAGGTCTACGCCATAGACCAGTTCTACGATGTCTTTTATCGTCCTGACATTGTCGCGGCCAAACTGCGAGGCGATGATATAAGCAACCTTATCACCCTTACCCTGGACGACGCGCTCAGGAATCCTCCCCCGACTGTTGAGTTCACCCCGGTGCCACGCGCGACCGATCAGCCGAAGGTCAGCGTCTGCTATCAGGTAAAGAGCACGGGAGGCGGGATCGGAGAGGTGAGGCTGTTCCATAACGGCAAGCTCATAGCATCCGACGGTTTTTACCGGGACATCGCGAAATTGACCGCGGCAAAAACGCAGCTCGCGGCCCTGACGAGCAAGGCCATCCATGACGACATGCGCGGGGTGATCATACAAGGAAAGGCGGGTACGACCCCGATCGTCAGCAGGTCCAAGGGAGAGCTTGTCAAAGAGTGCAAGGAAGTGGAAAGTGTCTCGGGAGAGAACGAGGTGAGCGTCGCTGCCTTTAACAGCCGGAATACCGTCCAGAGCTCCATGAAGACCTCCACCTTTAACGCGAACATCAGGGAAGAAGAGCCCCATCTCTACATCCTTTCCATCGGCATCGACCAGTATAGGGACAGCGGAGTCAATCTTAAATATGCCGTGAAGGATTCACGGGACATCGAACAAAGGCTCGTGAAGCAGGCCGCCACGATCTATAAGCCCCGGAACATCCACCATGCGGCGCTGACCGACAAGGCCGCCACCAAGACAGCGATCACTGCCAGGATCAACGAGCTGTCGCAGAAGATACGCCCGACGGACAGCTTCATCTTCTTTGCGGCGGGGCACGGCATTCTCCTGCAGAACCAGTACTACCTGCTTACGACGGAATTTGACGGAAAGGTAAATGATAAGAACCTCATCAGTTCGAACGAGATCGTCGAGATGTCGAAGAAAGTAAGGTCCCTGGGCCAGCTGTTCATATTCGACACCTGCCACGCAGGGGGCGTCGACTCCATCGTGAGCGGGCTGTATGATGCACGGATGTCCGTGCTGGCAAAGAAGATGGGGCTTCATATCTACGCCTCGGCAAGCTCAAAAGAGGCGGCAATGGACGGGTATCAGGGAAACGGGCTCTTTACGCATACCCTCCTTGACGGACTGAACAACAATAAGGGGGCAGATACGAACAGCGACACCAGGGTCAGCCTGGTGGAGCTCGGGGAATACTCCAAGACCTCGACAGCGGAAATATCAAAGAAGACGGGACACGCCCAGACGCCGTTGATCATAAACTACGGAAAGGACTATGGGGTCTATATTTTGAGATAGAAGGGACGTGCGGAGGCGGGCCAAAGAAAATAGATCATTCGGTCAGGGATGCTTGATCCCTGCGAATTGGAATCCCCCGGCTCCCGCCGGGGGAGAAATGCGGAATTCGCGGGAGGTCTTGTTCAGGCAAATGGCGAGGGCATCTTTGGCGACGCTGCTTCTATCTGTGTGCCCAAAGATCTTGTCCTCCTACCTCATGTCTCTTGAATCGCGGTCTCTTCCCGATTCGTCGGTTTTCTCCTTTTTCCCGGGCTTGCCTTGCCCCTTCTCTCCCTTCTGTGCAGGGCCGCCTTGAGGGCTTTTGTTCTTTGCGGGCCGGAGCTGCTGCCGTTCACCCTTTCCGTGCTCTTCCGGGCGAACCTTTGTCCGGCGCTGCTGCTCCGGTTTCCGGACCTGAGGCCCTCTTTTTTCGTCCTGTCTCGTTCGCTCCTGCATTTGCTGCCGATGCTGCTGAACCTCCGGTCTCTTCTGGTATTGCTCTTCCCGTTGACGCCTGAGTTCCTGTCTCTGCTGTTGCGGGCGCGGGGTATAGCCCTGGACGCCCCAGGTTCTCTGCCGCTCCCAGTACCGCTCCCTGTCCCAGGTCTTCCAGTTCCTCTGAAGATGCTGGTGCGGGATCCGCTCGTAGGCCCACCGGTGTCCGTACCAATTCTGGTTGCTGTAGTATATTCTCCAGCCCGGGTCCACATCATAATAGAAGACCGGCACGCCGCCGTAATAACCCCACCCCCGGTCATAATAATAGGAGCGATACCAGCCGCCTCCCCAGGGGCGCCACCACCAGCCGCCCCAGAAGAAGAGGTCTGCCTCTATATCCGGGACCACGTACACGCCGATCGTGTCAGGCAGCACGATCACTGCCGGAGGCGCTCCGAATATGATGGGCGGCGGCAGAGAGATCCCGATGCTTACATTTACCTCTGCCCCTGCCTGAAGAGGAACGAAACATGCCAACAGAAGGATGATCGCCACGATAACCGACTTTTTCATTTTGCTTTCTCCTTGATTGCTTTCCGTGATTTCCTATGCACCCGTCTTCCTTTCAATTATATCTTATCCTGGATAGAACAATAGCCTCGAGAAATATAAAAATGAGCCTATTCAGCGCCGGGACGGCGCCAACACGTCAGTCCTATTGATAAGCGGTCGCACCGGATCTCTGCAAATTCACCGATATCCAGGACCAGGAACCTCGAGGCGTCGAGCTGCCGGGACGTGATCTCAGCCTGGAGATCGAGGGCGCCGTACCCGGGGGGCTCTTCGCCGAGATGGAAGGCGCCCCATTGGGTCGGGACAAAAAAGCGGGCGCCGAGGTCCTGGAACGCGTCGAGGGATTCACGCACGTCCATGTGGGCGTAGTGCATGAACCAGCGCGGCCGGTAGGCGGTAATGGGCATGAGCGCGTAGTCGATGCCGGGGAACATGCGGCCGATCTCGCGGTAACCGATGAAGTAGCCGCTGTCGCCGGCGAAATAGATCCGCGCGGCCGGGCCGGTGATCATGAAACTCGCCCAGAGCGTGCTGTTCCTGCTTTGCGTGACGCGGCGCGACCAGTGCTGGCTGGGAAGGCAGGTGAGCCTGGTCTTGCCCGGCGTTTCCGCTTCCTCCCACCAGTCCATCTCCACGACATTCCTGCCGCCGTACTCCCGCACAAGCTCTCCGAGACCAAGGGGAACATGGAAGCGCGTATTGGGCGGCATGGCCTCGATGCTGCTTGCGTCAAGGTGATCGTAATGATCATGGGAAATGACGACGTTCAATGTCCCTTCAAGTCCGGCAAGGTCCTTTGCGGAGATCGCCGGAGGTGTCTTCCGCACGGGAAGGAGAACGCGGTCGGAGAAGACCGGGTCCGTGAGCCAGTATTCGCCGCCGAGGCGGATGAGGAAGGTCGCGTGCCCGATCCAGAGAATGAAATCGCCCCGTATCTCCCGCAGGCGCTTTGGCGCGTCCGGGAGTATCTCAGGGAGATGCTGTTCCTCTTCTTCCGTATAGGCTGACTTCTTGCCGAACCACCGCATGACCAGGTATGACCCGAACGCCCTTTCCTCCATCGGGAGCCAGGGATTGAAATAGTTCCCGTCCCTGAAATGAGGCGCCCGGAGCAGGGCCGGGTCTGCCTTCAGCACCCGCGTCCGCCATTCACTTTCTACAAAAGGCTCGTCTACAGAGGCGCACGACAGGGCCATGAATACCAGCGCTGCAGCAAGCGGTCGTTTCATTCCTTATCCTCACCTCCGCCTGAATCCTTTGGAACCACGGGTCCTGACCCCGTCAGGACGCACAGATAGGACCGCAGGAAAACCCGTCGCTAAGGCGTTGGCAGGCCCTGGCGTGTGCACAGCCGCCCGCGGTTGCTTTCCCTGCCTTAATTGTACATCCGTTTTCGTTGTTGGGACAGCAGGGGGGCATTCCGAGTGTGCCATATTAACCGCGCGTCTCTGCGCCAACCGTTGACGAGAGTATTGGCCGGTGTTATATTTAAAAAGTGAAGTGGATAGGAATTGCCCTCTTTAAAGCAGCATACAGCGAGGGCAGGGAGGTAGTGACATGATCGCCATACTGGGTGCCACAGGGAATGTGGGCGGCAAGATCGCCGCTGTAATGGCAGCAAAAAATGAGCCGATCCGGTTGATCGCACGGACGGAGGCCCGTCTCAGGCCGCTGATCGGGAAGAATGTCACGGCATATGCCGGGGATATCGGGAACAGCGAGTTCCTGGCAAAGGCCCTGGAGGGGGTTGACGCCGTGTTCACCCTGGTCCCGCCGAACCCGACCGCGCCGGATTTCCTCGTTTACGCCGACCGGATCGGCGGGAGCATCGCGAAGGCGGTGGAGACCGCCGGGGTGAAACAGGCGGTCAATCTGTCGAGCGTCGGCGCGGAGCTTGAAGGGGGCGGCGGCCCGATCACCGGTCTGCACCGGCTGGAGGAGCGGCTGGACAGGATCAAGGGGCTCAATGTGATGCACCTGCGGGCCGCCTATTTCATGGAGAACCTGCTCTGGAACATCGACCTGATCCGGTCCAAGGGCATCGCCGGCAGCGCGATCCGGGGCGATCTCCGTTTTCCGATGATCGCGACCAGGGACATTGCGGCCTATGCTGCCGGGCGGCTGGCGAAGCGGGACTTCATCGGCTCGTCGGTCCGGTATCTCCTCGGGCAGCGGGACCTGACCCTTGTCGAGGCCGCTGGCGTGATCGGGAAGGGGATCTCGAGGCCCGGCCTGCCGTACGTTATGTTCCCCTATGACGAGGCGGAAAAAGGCATGATCGCCGCCGGACTGTCGCCGGACATGAGCAGGACCTATGTCGAGATGGCCCGGGCGTTCAACGAGGGCAGGATCCGGGTCCCGGAGCGTACGGCGGATAATACGACACCGACGACGATCGAAGCGTTCTGCAGCGACGTGTTCGCGCCTGCGTTCACGCAGAAGAAGGCCGCATGACCGGTGGACCGGTCCGGAACCGTCCGGGGTCATTTTATGGTCATGTCTCTTAATGAAATAACAAAGGCCCGGGAAACCCCGGGCCTTCCTGTTTTCGTCAACGAATAATGGATTTATCAAGCTGCTTTCGGTTTAGCGATCGGCGGCGGAGCCATTTCCCGGTAATTGGATACGCCCAGGGATTCGAGGAATCGCTGCATCGCCCCGGCATCGAGGGATCCGGCCGGTACTCTTACCTCCGTCTGACAGGCGTTCAGCACTGTCTGGACGAGGTCTCGCGCGCTGAACTCGAGGATCTCCTCTATCGCCCCGGGAGACGCGTCCTCGATCAGGAGGGCGCTTTCCTGGTACCATCCGTGGCCGTGTCCGCCGCTCAGGTCGAAGGGGGTATCGGCGTTCTTCGTCACGATCCCCCGCTGGAGGGCATAGTAGGACACATCGGCCCGAAGCTGCTGCAGGCCCTTGAAGGCCGCGTTGGAGCAGATCCCGGTCCTTCCGTATATGATGGGGTTGAACCTGGGCAGGCTGAGGCCGCTGGAGAAGATGTAGCTTCCCGGGCGGTGCTCGGACTCACGAATGACGATGGAGAAAAAATCGTTCTTGTACTCCCATGTGGCGACGGCTGTGGTAGGCATGATAGGCTTCCTCCTTTGATGGGACCTAATTAATACTGTATCAGTCCTGTTTGAACCTAGTATAATCGAAGTCCCTGCCGGGCGCAAGTAAAAAAGAATAATTCTTATCTGCATCTGCGATTTTACATCTCTTGTTAACGGCGGGAAGTTTCTTAAGGTTGCGGCGGAATTTGCATGGTCTGTGACGAGGCTGATGACGGGGAGGGTCAAGGGTAAGGATGCGGTGTGCAGGGGTGGGAATGACGGAATAGAAGGGAATAGTCCTTCACTGCATCTGCCGAGGCAGCTCCTGGTTCAACGTGGAACAACAAAGGCCGCAGGGTCTGTCTCCGGCCCTTTTTCCGTGGACCATGCAGGATCGCCCTTCAGAACGAACATCAATCCGCCGCGAGCCCGCCTGTCATTTCGATCTTGATGAAGTCCTTTACCAGCTCCCGCTCCTGATCGCCGATCTTCTGGAACTTCACCCCCATGCCCGGCCGCCTGCTCGGACCAGATCCCTGATGCATGTGCTGGACCTGCCCCTGGACGCGCACGACCCAGCCCGGGGCGTTCGGCAGGTGGAACGCGAAGGTGTGGACGCTCCCGTAGGAAAGCGGCGCGGTGGTGCTCACGAACATCCCGTCCTCGGAGAGGTCGGATATGAAGTCCATGCGGTCCTCGTCGACGTCCTCGATGACCACTTCCAGACGGGTGGTGAGCCGCACGATCTTCCGGGGACGTCCTTCCGCGGCGTTCTTGACCGTGGCGTACAGGTCGTCAAGGCTGCAGGGGTAGCGAAGAAACCCCGCACACCCGAACTCCCTGCAGTTCTGCTCGACGGCCGGGTCCCGATTGGACGTATAGATAATGACCGGAACGTTCCGGGTGCGCTCTTCCTGCTTGATATACTGGAGGAGCACCAGCCCGTTCATCGCCGGCAGGTCGTAATTGGTGATCGCCGCCAGCGGCACGGTCAGTTCCAGGAAGAGCATGGCGTCCTCTGCGGTCCGAGCCGTGATCACGTCGTAATCCATCCGCTGCAGATGGATGCTGGTGTAGAATTGGCGTTTGACCTTGCCGTCAATGACCAGCACGACCTTCCTCTGTCCCTGTGCGTCCTTCTGTTCTCCGCTTGCTTCCAATTCGCTCATAGCATCCCTCTAAACCGCGTTCCCGGCTTCGACATGGAGCATCGCCGACCAGAAGACTACAATAGCGGGAGGCTTTTTGCAAGGATTCTAATGGGGTATTTTTCGGGTAGGAGGGCCCTGCAGTTCAGGTCGTGCCGACGACGCCGGATCCCCGTTCAGGATGAGCGCAGCGAGAGATCGCGCAGTCCGAAGTACCGCACACGGCCGGTACTCGAAAGGCTTTTTCACAGGGCGTGCCCAAGGAATAAGCGCAAGCGCGACAGGCGTCTTGCAGAAGCGGCAGAAACTCCGAACTGTTCATCTCCGCGCCCCGCGCGATTTGACAAACGGCGAATTGAGTCTATACTTTATCTATATCTATGATCTATGGCCCGCCGGGCCAGAAATGCCGAAACTTCGATCTTATCGGACAAGGAGGAAAATCATGAAGAAGAAAATGGCGATCGTGCTGGTGCTCCTGCTTACGCTGAGCGTCTCCGCCGGGGCAGGAGGGTACGATCATCCGTGCATGATGGATGACGACATGCTGATGGGCGGCGGCATGGGAATGGGATACGGGATGAGCATGATGGGCATGGGGCAGGGCATCATGGGATACGGCATGGGCATGATGGGCGGCGGCGCGGACATGATGGGGCCGGTCGGCCCGTACGGGATGCTCGATCTGTCGCCGGAACAGCGCGCCAAGATCAACAAACTGCTCGATGACCTGCGGAAACAGCATCTGGCGGTCATGGGAAAGATGCTGGACGAACAGGCGAAGCTGCGCGACCTGTTCAACGAGGAGAAGCTTGACGCGAAGAAGATCGGTGCTGCCTATGACGCCCTCTCAGCGCACCGCAGGAAACTGGTCGAGTCGCGCGTCGACGCGACGAACGGCATCCGCGAGATCCTGACGAAAGAGCAGCGGGATCAGCTCAAGCAGATAATGCGCGGGAAAGGGCGCGGTATGGGTCCGGGAACGGGCGGCGGCCCGATGCACCGCGGGATGACGGGCCCGTAGGGATCTGCGGTAGCTTCGGGATATCCTCTGTTGATTCTTAACTGAACATCAGTTTTCGCTCAAGGTCCTTTGAGCGGGAGATGCGCTTCGCCTCATCGAGCGTTATGAGCTCGTCCCTGCAGAGCTGAATGAGATGCTGGTCCATCGTCTGCATGCCGTATTCGTCGCGTCCCTTTTCGATGTACTGCTCGATCTCATCGAGTTTGTTGTCCCGGATGCACGCCTTAATGGCGGATGTTGCATACATCACTTCAAGGACGGGCAGAACGGTCTCGCCGCTCTTTCCCCGTATGAGCCGAATGGATATGACGGCGATGAGGCTCTCTGCCAGCCGGTTCCTGGTATTCTCCTGCGCTTCGGGCGGGAAATAGCCGACGATGCGGTTGACGGACGAAGCGGTATTATGAGTATGGAACGTCGACAATACCAGATGCCCCGTCTCTGCCGCCTTGAGACAGGAGTCTATGGTCTCGAGATCGCGCATTTCTCCGACCATGATGACGTCGGGGTTCATGCGCATGGCGGACTTCAATGCGCCGCCGAAACTATCGGTATCAATGCCCACTTCCCGCTGAATGATGCAGCTTTTGCTCGACGTGAACAGGAACTCGATCGGGTCCTCGATGGTGATGATATTGTAATCGAAGCTATCGTTGATATACTTCATCATCGAGGCGAGGGTCGTTGACTTTCCGTTGCCCGTCGGTCCGGTGACGAGGATCAGGCCGTTCGGGACCTGGGCGATCCTGCCGAGGACCGCGGGAAGGTTCAGCTGCTCGAAGGTGCCTATCTGATGGGGGATGACCCGCATGACGACGCCGAGATTGCCGCGCTGCCGGAAGATGCTCACGCGGAAACGGCCGACATTCGCCAGGGCATAGGACGTATCGAATTCCTTCAGGTCGCCGGGCAGCTTCCGGTTGTGCTGCGCCATGACCGCGGTCGCGACGAACTCGGTATCCTGCTTCGTCAGGGGCCCGAGCTTGGCGCGAATGAGATGGCCCCGTGCCCGGAACATCGGCGGGTTGTCGACCTCAAAATGGATGTCCGAGACCTTTTTTTCGAAGGCAATGTTCAGGATCTGATTCAGGATCGCATTATCCATGATGCCGTTACCTCCGCGTTCTCTTGTCGTCCAGCTCCGAATCAACAGGCAGGAATGTTTTCGCGCCAAGCCGCAAAGACGCAAAGGAAAGCCTTAAGAACCGGCTGAAAGCATGTACTTTGCTTTTTTTTGCGCCTTCGCACCTTTGCGAGAGACGATTTGCGGCCTTTTCGTTCTGGTTTGTCCGGGTCGGGTATCTATGATTTTTGCGCCGCCTTCGTCATCTGTCTGCGGAAAAGGGCGTATTCCAGTGAAATGCCGACCTGCTGGGCAAGGATCTCGAGGATATCGAGCTGCACCGGCGATGCCTTGTTCTTTCCGAAATCGCCGTAGACGACCGCCACGACCTTTCGATCGCTTATCAGGGGCAGCAGGACAACAGCCGGACTCAGGGGTCTGCCGATCTCCTGAAAAAGCCCCTGGAGCGCTTCATCTTTGCCCTCGCCGTAATAGGCCAGCCCTTTTTCGACCGCATCCCGGAAAATCGAGGGTTTCGAGAGCGGGATCTTCAGCCTGTCGGCGTGGGTCGGCCCCAGGCTTTTATCGGTGCTCACTCCTACGGCACGTTCGCCGATCAATTCGGCGGGGCGGACGATGAACGTGACCGCGCGATCGAACATTTCGGCAACGGTCGCGAGCATCACCAGGGCCGCGTCGGAAGGGGTGGCGATCTCGCGAAGCGCCTTGATGTCCTTCTTCAGCTCTTTCACGTACCGGTCGTTGGTATCGGGCCGGTATTGAAAACCCCTGATATACGACTTGAAGGCAGAGAGGAATTGTATCGTATCCTGCACGTATGTTTCCTTTCGGACCTCTTTCAACGGTTTCGGGAGAACGGCCCAGACGCCGTCGCTGTACGATCGAAGGATGAAGCTGCTCTCCTGGGGAGCGGCAAGCTGCAGGAGAGGGACCGCAGGATACGTTCCTCTCAGCCGGTTCCGCAGGGCAATGATCGTTTCCTCGGGAAACCCGCCCCCGGGTCCCGCGGGACTATCGAAAACGACCACCGGCATTCTCATTGCGGAGAGACACTGCGCTACGATCCGTTCGAGATCGCTTTCTTCGTCGGTGGCAAACACGGGCACGCCGTCCTCTTTACAGATGGTCATTGCCGAATGCTTGATCAGCATGTCGCCGCTGAACAGGACGACTGCCTTGCCCGCCTGCTGCGCCGATCCGTCGGGCGCGGCCTTGCGATCGACAGATCTCTTCAGAAAAGAAACAAAGGCCTCCTGCTCCCGGTCGGGAAAACCCGCAAGCAGTTCCTTGATCTTCTGGCGATGGATCGCTACGGGATCGAAGATCTCCATTTCAGAAATCGGCCGGGGTATCTTCTTCTCCAGCCGGTCGATATCGGCAAGCCCAAGGACATCGGCGGTAATGGTCGACGGTGTCTCTTTTGCTTCACCGGCTCGTTCCCCGGGAAGGACGTCGGCATAGAGCGCTTCAAAGGACGGCACCTCCTTCCCGTTCGCACGGTCGCGTTCACGCTCGTCAAAGATACGCAGCGCATCCATCAGGACCATCTGGGCATCAAGTTCGACAGCCGGCCCCATGTCGCCGGAAGACGCCCCTCCTTCGGAAGCGAAGATGATCGCATCGGCATCGAACGTAAAGGTGCCCTTTGTCCAGCTCATCAGCTCAACGATCGTCAACTCGACCAGCTTCTTGAGCCCCTTCAGGGCGTCTTCCCGCTTCAGCTTGCCCATCTGGATCAACGCGGCTAGAAGCGGTTCATGTTCCGCGACGGAAGCCTTCGCGGCGGCCAACGCCTCCTTGAGGTCATCAATGGCGATGGCGCCCGTCTTTACCAGAACGGTCCCGATGCGGACGCCATTGTCCTTATGATTTGCACCGACGATATATCCGTTGCTGAAGACGATCCTGCTTTCCCCCTTGCTCCCTTTCACGGAAAAAATGCCCGACTTCCGCGTTGTGTGGATCAACTGGATAATGTCTACGATATGCAGATTTTCCAGATCGCCGGTGAATGCCATGGTGGTAAGTATTCCTCAGGTGTGCTGAACAGAGAACCTTTGACGCTGATCTGCACCGATACAAGCTCTGCTGCGCGCGGATACTGCGGGAACAAATGCCGGAAAGCGTTCCCGGCGCTGAAGACACTGAAAAATGTTATGAGCACGAACCCGTCCCCGGCCGGTCGATCGGGCAACCGTTGACTTGAAGCGCGGCACTCGTAAAGGATGTGGTTGGTGTCTCAGAGAGGACGCGTACCTCGAATTATATAAGCATAGAGGATAAGAATCAAGGGACAACTTAGGGCCCCCCAAAGTCCTTCCCTGCTCGAATGCGGCTGCCATTGCAGCGACTGCGTGATCTGGGGACCTTGTTCCCCGCGCTGGATGACTGTTTGCCTATACCGGATCGAAGGCCGGAGAGAAATTCTCTTCGGCCTTCCAATTCTACCGGTTGCTGGGGTCAGACAGAGTAACAACGCGTACCCGAGCGGTCCGCGTTATGCTGCCTTGCGAGCGACGGCTTCTTTTCGCGCAACCGTCATCTCCATCATCTTCTCTTCCTTGCCTCCCCTGGGCGTAATGAACATCGCATACTCCAGGGTGTTGCCATCCTTGATCGTGGTCACACTGCGCCAGACGGAGGGGCCTTTGATGGGGTCGTCATAGCTGCATTCCTGCGTAATGGTCTTCCCATCGGCGCTTGCAGTGCCCCGGAAATAGTAGATGCCCGTGCTCATCGAATCGAGCCAGACGGACTCATACGTTTGGGTATGGTTGTCGAACCCCAGGATGTTGATGCCGGTGAAGGGCTGTCCCATCATATCTCCGGTATACTCCTGCCGCAGGTAATGCCCGTCAAGGATCAGCTTCTGTTCGCACGTGCCGGTCGATTCCACCGGCGGCTTGCCGGGTTCCATCCACCCCCTGGTCCTTGTTGTCCAGCTTCCCTCCAGGTTCGCCAGCACTTTATGGGGCTCGCCCGGGGTCCCCACCTTCTTGTATATTTCCATGATCTCCTGCATGTCTATTTTCGCTTCTTGCTTTGCCATGGCAGTTCTCCTTCTGTGAAATAGCTCCTTATAGTTTAATGAAAGCGCAACTGTTTGTTCCTGTCAATGGGGAAAAAAGAGAAGGACGGTAATCAAATGAGGTTTGATTTTTTACGGTCTGGAAAGAGTTCTTCATTTGAGAATGTGTTATATTTGTGACAGCGAGCTGCACGGCCGCGCTGACTTCGCTGACGAACGCGCTGTCTGCTGTGGAAGACCATCAACGGACCTTCAAAGGAGGGAGCTCATGGTCGAACAGGAAAAACAGGAAAGTACATCGCTCAAAGCGCGCAGATCTCTTTCGCAGCTCAGCCTCGCCTTTGCCGGTCTCGGCCTCATTGCCGCCCTTGCGGTGATGTCACCGGACGGCCGCTTTGCCGGGCTCAGCGTGATGGCCCTCTGCGGGGCGGTGCCGCTCTTCCTCGGCCCGTCGAATTTGCGAAAATACGGGGCCCTTGCCGCTGTCGTCGGGACCGCCGGCGTCATTCTGCTCGCGGGGAGCGGTGAGAGCAGCGTTTACCGGACCAAGGCGCGGATACAGGCCGTCCATGAATTGGGGGTCCAGTATTGCGAGGCATCGGCGGGTCATCGCCGTCGAACGAACGCCTGGCCTTCCGGTGCTGCCGAATTGACCGTACCCAAAAAGCCGCGGACGGTCACCTCGGTTTCCTTCGGCACCGGCGGATCGATCACGTTCATCCTTTCGTTTCCGCCGGTAAAGGACGGTGCGCTGGTGTTCACTCCCTCGGGCGCGGCTGCTCCGATCACCTGGACCTGCAGGGGCAATACTATCCCGGAAGCATATCTGCCCGCCCCGTGCAGAGAAAAGTGACCGCATGGGATCGGTCAGGCTTCATTATCATCAAAATTCGGTATCGCAGAGCTTGTGCATGCCATGACACATCCTTCTCTGGAGCAATTGGGCTGGAACGGTAAATTCGCAGAAGCCATGGCGCCGCTCCACGGGCAGGGCCTCGTCCCGGCGAGAGTGATCGCCGAGCACCGGGGGCTGTACCGTGTTGCCGGTGCGGCCGGCGAGATGCCCGCAGAGGTGACGGGGCGGCTGGTGTTCCTTGCTGAAGAGCGGCTTGACTATCCTGTAGTCGGCGATTGGGTCGCGACAGCTGTGCTTGATCGGGGAGAGCGGGCCGTGATCCATCACGTCCTTCCCAGAATGAGCATTCTGGCGAGAAAGCATGCGGGTAAAACGGCCGGGGGCCAGGCCATTGCCGCCAACATCGATATCATATTCCTTGTCGTCGGTCTGGACCATAACTTCAAGCTGAACCGTGTGGAACGGTATCTGGCCGTTGCGTCGGGATGCGGAGCACGGCCGATCGTGGTCCTGTCGAAAAGCGACCTTGTCGCCGACGGGGAGGGCAAAGCGGCCGAGGTGCGCAGCCGGACGGACAACGCGTCGGTGATCGCGGTGAGCGCCAGGACCGGCCAGGGACTGGAGGGGCTCCGGGAGTTGCTGAACGGAGGCAGGACAGGGTGCTTTATCGGTTCATCGGGCGTGGGGAAATCCTCGCTTATCAACCGGCTTGCCGGGAGCGAGCTGCTCAGGACCTCGGAGGTCCGGGAGGCGGACTCCAAGGGCAGGCATACGACGAGCCACCGCGAACTCTTCGTGCTCGACAGCGGCGGCATCGTGATCGACACGCCGGGCATGCGCGAGCTCGGTCTCTGGGATCCCGGAGAGGGCATCGAGCGGGCATTCGCGGACATCGAGGAGCTTGCCGCAGGCTGCGCCTTCAGGGACTGCACCCACCGGATCGAACCGGCTTGCGCGGTGCGAGCGGCTGTGGATGCCGGCGAACTCGGACCTGGCCGCTACGAGAATTATCTCAAGCTGGGCCGGGAACAGGAGCACCTTGAAGCGCGGACGGACCGGTTCAAGCAGCAGGAGAAGAAGGCCTACGACAAAAGGCTGTCGAAGGCGGTAAAAGACGTTTGTAAAAGAAAGAACAGGCAGGGCTGAAGCGGGTCAGGATTGACGTGATTTGCTGTTGCAGCTACGTTTGAACCATCAAAGGCCGGAGAGCGACCCTCTCCGGCCTTGTCTTTTTCATTTCGGTGATGTTGGCGGAAGGGAGCGGAGCAAACGGCAACGTCCATCCCGTCTTGACGGACCTCGGTCACGCCCGGCCTGAGCCGCTCCACCTGCCCGGATAGCGCACATAATTACTAATTCTACGACCGCGCAACGTGGAAAATCAACCAGAAAGAAGGAGTGAACTGCCATCGGTTCGTGCGGCAACCTGATTGACAAGCTGCGATATGCGAGGTATACATAACTAAGGATGTGAGACGGCAGGAGGGTGCCCTCTGGCGTTCAACTAAGCGGGAACGGCAGGTTCAGGGGCGGATTCCATCCCTGTTCCGGAGGTATTCCGGCCCAGGATTCAGATCAAGATCAGGCTGAGGAAAGGCGCTCCGGGCCTTTTCAGCGGGCCACCCTGCGATTTTCCGCGAGGTGGTTTTTCTTTTGTCCGCGTCCATTGATACAAGGGGGAGGGGAAGGGGTCATCAGGATATGAAGAGACGCTTGTTCATTAGTGTGATCAGTCTTGCTGTCCTTGTGGCGGCGCTGGCGGCCGTCAAGACCATGCAGATCGGCGCCATGGTCGAGCAGGGCAAGAACTTCGTTCCGCCTCCCGAGACCGTGACCTCCGCGGTCGTCGCGGCCGAATCGTGGGGGACCGCGCTCACCTCGGTCGGAACACTGAACGCTGTCCAGGGGGTGACAATGGCCGCTGAACTGCCGGGCAAGGTCGTTGAGATCGCCTTTGAGGCGGGCGGGCGCGCTGCGAAGGGCGACATCCTGCTGCGCCAGGACACCTCTTCGGAGCATGCCCAGCTCCCCGGCGCCCTGGCCCAGGTGAAACTGATGCGCACCAACCTCGAGAGAATGAGCCAGCTGTTCGCGAAGAACCTGATCTCGCAGGCCGAACGGGACGCCGCCGTAGCGAGCAGCGATCAGGCCGAGGCCCAGGCGGAGAACATCCGGGCCACCATTGCCAAGAAGACGATCCGCGCCCCTTTCGGCGGCCGTCTCGGCATACGCAGGGTCAATCTGGGTCAGGTCCTCCGCGAGGGGGACCCGATCGTCACCCTGCAGTCCCTTGACCCGATCTTCGTCGATTTCACCCTGCCCCAGCAGCAGCTCCCGCTCCTGCGGACAGGCCTGACCGTGCAGGTGGCCACCGATGCCCTGCCGGGCAGGACGCTCAAGGGCCGGATCACCGCGATCGATCCCCTGGTGGATAGTGAGACCCGCAGCC
>JAGVOT010000132.1 GCA_020052615.1 Nitrospirota bacterium
GCTCCTTGGGATCGGCGAGCAGCTCATTCTCCAGCGCCTTGTCCTCGTCTTCCGTAGCGCCGCGCTTGCGCGTGCCCGCGATGGGCCGCAGGTCGATCCTGCCTTCCTCGAGGCGCACCATCACTTCGGGCGAAGCCCCCACCACCGTCGTATCGCCACAGCGCAGGAAATACATATAGGGCGACGGATTGATCAGCCGGAGCGCCCGGTAGATCTCAAAGGGCTCCGCCTTGATGGCACGCTCGAACCGCTGGGATGGGACCACCTGGAAGATATCGCCTGCCCTGATGTACTCCTTGGCCTTGAGCACCGCCTCTTCGTACTGCGGCTGGGTGAAGTTGGACTTGAGCTGCCCTGCCTTTGTCTTGCGTCGCCTTCCGCCTGACGCCTGACGCCTTCGGGATCTTTTCAACTTCTTCACGATCGCTTCGATCTTCGCCACTGCCGCCTTGTAGGCCGCGGCGACCGAGCCGCCGTTCACGTGGGCGTTCGAGACCACCTTGATGCGGTGCGTGACCGTATCGAAGATAACCAGCGTGTCGGTGATCATGAAAAGGACGTCCGGCGTGTCCAGCCCGGGCTTTTTCCGGTCCGGCAGCTGCTCGAAGAAGCGGACCACGTCATAGCCCATGAAGCCCACGCCGCCGCCGTAGAACCGCGGGAGAGCGGGGTCCGGCACCGGCCGGTACTCGGCAAGGATGTCGCGGACGGCCTCCAGGGGATCATGCTCGAAGGCGCGCGTCTCCTTCTTGCCGTGCCGGATGACTTCGACGGTCCTGCCGAAGCTCCGGACCACGACCTCGGGGCGGCTCCCCAAAAAGGAGTACCGCGCCCACTTCTCGCCGCCCTCGACGGACTCCAGCAGGAAGGAATACTTGCCGTCGTCGATCTTCAGGAACGCCGAGACCGGGGTCTCCATATCGGCGAGGATCTCCCGGTACACGGGGATCAGGTTCCCCTGTTTTGCTTTTTGTTTGAACTCTTCGAGAGTCGGATGGATCATAAAACCCCTTGCTAATAAAAGAGTTTTTACTATACCAAAAGGGCGAAAGGACTGCAATCAGAAAAACCGGGCCGCGAAACGCGCCAATTCTGGATTACTCGCTTGCCATTTTTTTACAATTGTAATACTCTTTTCTCCATGAACAAACCTGCGGCCCAACCTGGCAGCCCCTGCCCGACCGAGGTCCTGACCCTCAGCGGCCACTTCGAGGCACTCGGTTGAAGACATGTACAACATGGCGGGCAACGCCGAGGCGCGCAACACAGGAAGATGTAGGATTGTGGAGGCTAAAGATGGACTTTGATGCTTGGACGCTCATTATTAACTCACTCTTGATTATTACCGGCTGGTTTATTTCAGCACGCTGGGCAATAAAGCAAGTCAATATTGCACACCATAAAAACCGCGAGCTTCAAAATGAGCTTTTACAGCAGGCTATGAAAGACAACCTTTACAAGGTATTCATATCGCTGTACTCGGATATCATGGAGTCAATCAATTGTTTTATGCTATCAATGCAGTTGGTCTCAATATGAGCTGCGATGAGCGTAAGCCAGATGAAAGTATTGTATTCGGCTGGCGAGATTCGATGAACAAGGTAAATGATGGTTATGCAGCATTAGGAAAGCACGTCGATAAATTAGAAATATGGCTTGATGCATCAGGTGAATTCATTTCAAGCTCGAATGTTGTATCCAACCTTATCAAGGACTATAAACATAATTTTACAACTGTGAATAAAAGTGCGAGCTGGATTGTGTTGCAAGCAAACTCAGCAGGAATACGTAAAAACAATAGACCGGACACAAAACGTTATGAGGTTGCCAGCAAGCCTGTATTGGATGCCCTTGATAGTCTCAAACTCCAACTGAAAGAAAGCGCTAAATTAGCTCAAAGATACTTGTTTACACGTGAAGAGGTTAAACTCACAGAGATAAATAGGGTCTGACTTAAACAGACTTAAACAGACTTAAACAAATTTATTCTCAGTTCCGACCACGAAAGCAGCCCTCAGCGCTAAATCGACGCCACCGACCGGCAGATCGATCAGTTGGTGTATGAGTTGTATGGGTTGACGGCGGAAGAGACCAAGATCGTGGTAGTGCAAAAATGAGATTTTGTGTGGTAAGATGTACGTACCTTGACGGCAAGGAGGTATAGGATATGTTCGAGAGAATAACATTCGACCCTAAGATCATGGGGGGGCGGGCCTGCATTCGCGGGATGCGCATCCCGGTTTCCGTAATCATGGGCCAGATCGCCCATGGTGCATCCGTGGAAGAGGTGTTGGCCGATTATCCTGATCTGGAACGCGCCGACGTCCAGCAGGCCCTGGAATACGCCGCATGGTTGACCCAGGAAGAAGTATCCACCGTATAGAGAATGCATATGCGATTTCTGGCGGACATGGGCGTTTCCCTGAGGGTTGTCCAGTGGCTTCGCTCCGGAGGACATGATGCGACGCACCTTCGCGACGAAGGACTGCAGCGCATGCCGAACGGAGACATCTTTGAAAAAGCAGCCGCCGAGCACCGCATTATCATTACCTTTGATCTCGACTTTGGTGAGATCGTGGCGCTTGCCGGCGGGCGCTCAGTCAGCGTTATCTTGTTCAGGCTGCACAATGCCCGAACGCCGCATGTCATCGACCGGCCGAAAGCTGTGCTGGAAGAATCACAGAAGTCTCTTGAGAATGGTGCTATTGTCGTCGTGGAAGAAGCCCGCCACCGCGTTCGTCGTTTCCCGTTCGCCATCTGAACTATGCGCTGTCAGTTGAATCCTTAACGTAGCTGCATAAAAAAGGCAGGCCAATTGGCCTGCCTTTGTCGTTTCTTCCCTGCTCACCGCCGGACTACTTTCCACCCGCCCTCTATATATCCAGCTCCGCGTACTCCGCCCGCTCCTGGATGAACTTGAACCGGGCCTTGGGGTCCTTGCCCATAAGCCGGTCGAAGGTGTCGCCGGTCGCCTTGTGGTCCAGCACCTGGACCTTCATGAGCGAGCGGGTATTGGGGTTCATGGTGGTCTCTTTGAGGGTCTCGGGGTTCATTTCGCCCAATCCCTTGAAGCGGCCGACGTCATACTTCCTGCCGTTCAGCTTTGCCAGGATCTTTTCCTTCTCCATCTCGTCCATGGCATAGAAGACCTCCTTGCCCGCCTCGATGCGGTAGAGCGGCGGCATGGCGAGGAACACGTGGCCCTTGTTGATGAGCTCGGGCATGTAGCGGTAGATGAAGGTGAGCAGCAGCACGCTGATGTGCGCGCCGTCCACGTCCGCGTCGGTCATGAGGATCACGCGGTTGTACCGGAGCTTGGCGAGGTCGAAGTGGGCGCCCACGCCGCAGCCGAGCGTTGCCAGCAGGTTCTTGATCTCGTTGTTCGACTGGATGCGCTCCAGCGACGCCACCTGCTCCACGTTCAGGATCTTGCCGCGGAGCGACAGCACGGCCTGGGTCTTCCGGTCCCGCGCCATCTTGGCCGAGCCGCCGGCCGAATCGCCTTCCACGATGAAGAGCTCCGACTCTTCGACCTTGTTGGACGAACAGTCGGCCAGCTTTCCGGGCAGGTTCAGCTTGAGCGACGACAGTTTCCGCGTGACGCTGTCCTTGGCCGCGCGCGACGCCATGCGCGCCTCGGATGCCAGCAGCACGCGCTTCACCACGGCATCTGCCATGGTGGGGTTCGCGAGCAGGTATGCCTCGCAGGCGTTCTTGACCGAGTTCTCGATGGGCGTGGATATCTCGGGATTGTTCAGCTTCTCCTTGGTCTGCCCCTGGAACTGGGGGTTCCTGACCAGGATGCTCACGATGCCGTAGAGGCCCTCGTATACGTCCTCGGGCGCGATGGTCTTGATGTTCTTGGGAATGAGGTTCTTGCGCTCGGCGTAGGCCCTGACCGCCTTGGTAAGCCCGGACCGCACCGCCAGTTCGTGGGTCCCGCCGTCGGAGGTGTTGATGGAGTTCGCGTAGGAGTGGATCTCCATATCCGTGGCCAGGGTCCAGTGGAAGGCGCACTCGATCTTGAAGTCGTCCTCCTTCTCAAAGTAGAAGGGCTCTGCGTTCACGACCGTGGTGCCCGCAACGATCCGCTTGATGTAGTCCTGGATGCCGTTGTCGTACTTGAAGGTGACCGGTTTCTCTCCGTCCCGGGCGTTCTCGATGGTGATCTTGAGGCCCTTGTTCAGGAAGGCCTTGCTCTCGGTGACGTCGAGGATGGTCTTGGCGTTGAAGGTGGTCTTGGAAAAGATGTCCGTGTCCGGCTTGAAATAGATCTCCGTGCCGTGGGCCTTGGTGGGCTTCCCCTTTTTGAGATTGCCCTTGGGCTTGCCGCGCGAGAAATCCTGGGTCCACTCGTAGCCGTCGCGCCACACCTTTGCGGCGAAGACCTCGGCAAGGGCGTTCACGACCGACGCTCCCACGCCGTGGAGGCCTCCGGAAGACCGGTAGGCCGTATGGTCGAACTTGCCGCCCGCGTGAAGCGTGCAGAGGATGGTCTCGATCGCCGGCCGCTTCGTCTTCGGGTGGATGTCAACGGGAATGCCGCGGCCGTTGTCCGTCACGGTCACACCGCCGTCCTTCTCGATCCTGAGGGTGATGGCGGTGCAGTAGCCGTTCAGCGCCTCGTCGACGGCGTTGTCCAGCACCTCCCACACGAGATGATGGAGCCCCCGGGAATCGGTCGAGCCGATGTACATGGCCGGCCGTTTGCGGACCGGTTCCAGTCCTTCGAGCACGGTGATGTCTTTTGCGGTATACGTAGCTGCCAAATCAGTTCCTCCCGGGAAACACTCATAAATCACAGGATTCGCTGCGGACTCCAGGTTCAGGAGACTGTTATTGACGTTAATCCCCGTGTCTCCGTGTCCCCGCGTCCCCGCGTCAGGTTTTCGGCGCAGATTATAAATCATGGGCCGGGATAAAGCAATATGTAGTTTCCCGACGGGCTGGACGATCAGAAGAACTGGACGATGTATTTCACCGCGAGAAACAGGATAGCGATGGCAACGATGAGCTTTATGAGATACTGCGGCAAATATTTCTGGGTCTTCGCACCGAGGTACATACCCGCGAATCCACCGATGCCCAAGAGGAGCCCCAGCGGCCAGTCAGGCGGTGAAAAAGAGCGCCCCTGCAACCGAGGTGATGAACGTTGCCATCAGCGTGGCGCCGGCGACGGTGTAGACCGGCAACTGGAAGAAGGCCACGCAGAAGGGCGCTATGACAGCGCCGCCGATGATCCCGACGACAAAGGCGAGTGAGAACATGCCGACCGTGTTGAAGGAAAAACGCTCGCCCCAGAACTCGTACTCGACCCTCCTGAGCGATACGCTGATCGTTCTTACCACGGCTTCCGCGGGGATGCCTGCCGCGATCTTCGAATGCTGTTCCTTCCGGATCTCCGCGGCCTGCGCTTTGAACTTTTCCTCAAGGGCCTTTGCGCCTGCTGATCGTTCTCTGTTCCCGCCGAAGAGGTCCCTGAAGAGCCTGATGCCGATATACAGCAGCACTCAGCCGACAAAGAGCTTGAACGTCTTCGAATCGGGAAGGAACAGGACCCGGAGATAGTATCCGATGAACACACCCGGCAGCGTACCGGCGATGACCACCCAGGTGAGCGGCCATGCCATGCGTCCTTCCTTAATATAGCGGTACACGCCGCCGGGGATGGCGACGATGTTGAAGACGTGGTTGGTCCCGCTCACGGACGGGACGGTATAGTTGAGGACGCTCATCTGAAAGGGGAGAAGAATAAATGCGCCTGAGATGCCGCCCATGGAGGTGAAGAAGGAGATGACCAGCGAGACCAGGGGCGGGAGAAGAACATTCGTCGTGACCCCGGATACGGGAAAGGTCATTGTCGGGAAGTCCACAGAGTCACCTCGATATTGGCTGAAGAAAAGCCCGGCCCTCATGATAGGGTCGGCCTTGATTATATTCCCGAACAAACGCCAAGTCAACGACGACAAGGAACTAAGGCATCGGCAAGCGCAGCACCATGCCGTCGCCGAAGATGATATTGTCGATATGCCCCGCAGCCTTGTTTGTCCGTGAGACAAGGTGAACGTGGATCGCATTCTCCATGGCCGATCCTTCCTCGATCGCAGGTGCCCCAAAAGTGACAGGCGCAGATACTAGCGCAGTGTTTGCTCCTTACTCGCGCCGCATGACATGCTCTATTCCGACCGCAGCGCATGGATCGGATCGAGCTCCGCGGCCTTCCTGGCCGGATAGATGCCAAAGAACAGACCGATGCCCGCGGAGAACAGGAAGGCGATGAGGACGGACGGCATCGAGACACTCGTCGGGAGCCCTGTCGTCCAGCCGACGATCAACGAGCCCGCGATACCGAGGCCAGCGCCGAGGACCCCGCCCGCAATGCCGAGCACGAGCGCCTCCAGCAGGAATTGGAGCAGGACATCCTTCTTCCGCGCGCCGAGGGCCCTGCGGAGGCCGATCTCTTTTACCCGCTCCTTGAGCGAAATGAGCATGATCGCGAGAATGCCCACGCCGCCGACCAGGAGCGAAACCGCGGCGATCCCGCCCAGAAGGAGGGTGAAGGTCACGGAGGTCTCCTGTTCCGCCCGCAGGATGTCCAACTGGTTCTGGATGCTGAAGTCGTCGTCCCTGCCCGGTTTCACATGATGGCGCTCGCGGAGGATCGACGCGATATCGGCTGCCGCCCTGTCCATAAGCGCGACATCGCGGGCGGCGATATACATGCTGTTCACGTACGTAACGTTCATCAGCCGGTGCATGACCGTGGTGATCGGAACAAGGACCTGATCGTCGTCATCCTGGCCTATGGCGTTCACCCCTTTTTCTTCGAGAATGCCGATGATCTCGAAAGGAACGTTGTTGATGCGTATCGTCTCGCCGACGGCCGGCCGGTCCCCGAAGAGGTTGCGGACGACGGTCCTGCCGAGCACGGCGACCCGCGCCGAGGCCTTGACCTCTTCGTCCGTAAAAAAGCGCCCCCGGCCGGGCCGGAAGTTCCGTATGTCGGAGAACTCCGGTGTCGTCCCCGAAACGACGGTGTTGGCGCTCGCCTCTTCGTATTTCACGAGGAACTTCTTCCCCTGGAACGGGGCCGTGCGCGCGATCGCCGCGGATTCCGCGGCCAGCGCCTCGGCATCGCGCACCGTGAGCGTCGTGATGTTCCCGGTCTGCCGCGGCCTGCCGGCGATGACGCGCACTTTGCCTGCGGTGACGATGATGAGGTTCGTCCCGAGGCCCTGGATCTTTTTCAGGACCGCTTCCTGCGCCCCCCTGCCGATGGCCACCATCAGGACGACGGCGGAAACGCCGATCACGATCCCGATCACGGCAAGGGCCGTGCGCATCTTGTGGACGCCCAGGGTCTTGAGGGCGATCTTTGTGCCTTTAAGTAATTTCATTATATAGTAACCACCGAGGACACAGCGTTCACAGAAGAAAAGCAACAAGCACGCATCTGTTTTGTAAGCCCCTCTCTGTACGCTCTGTCCCCTCGCATAGACATGCCTACTTTTGGCTGTGGCAGATTGTAATTGTATTTAGATTTTACTCCGAACTCCGCACTCCGCACTTCGCACTCGACTCATCCTTTCAGTGCCACCACCGGATCCATCTCCGCCGCCTTCGTCGCCGGATGGATGCCGGCGAGTATGCCGACCATGGCCGAGAAGACGAAGCCGAGTACGAAGGGCTCCCATGACGGCAGGGCGGCCATTTTCCCCTTGCTCATGATGGGGAGCAGCACGGAAACGACAAGCCCGACCACCACGCCGATGAGACCGCCCATGACGGTGATGAGGGACGATTCGATCAGGAACTGGCTCCGGACGTCTTGCTTTCGCGCGCCCAGCGCTCTGCGCAGGCCGATCTCCTTCACCCGCTCGCCGACCGATATCAGCATGATGTTCATGACCACGAGTCCTCCGACGGCAAGCGAGATGAGCGACACCAGCCCGAGGAACAGGTTGAGCGTGCCCATCATGCCTTTTGCCATCTTGCTGACCGACGATGCACCCCGCACGCGGAAGTCTTCGGGAAAACCTGCCTGGATGCGGTGCCGGTCCGTGAGCAGGGCCGCCACGTCGCTCTCGATCTTCTCCACCTGGTTCGGATCAGCTGCGGCGATCCGGATCAGGCTGACATAGGGCGTGTTGAACACCCGTCGTGCCGCCGTGGTGTAGGGGACGATGATGCGGCTGTCCATGTCCATGCCCATGGGGCTCGTGCCCCGGGGCCCCAGCACGCCGACGACCTTGAAGTTCACGTTCTCGATCCTGATGTTCGTGCCGATGGGGTCGGCGTCGCCGTACAGTTCCCTGACCACGGTCTTCCCGAGCACGGCGACCCTGGCCATGCTTCCCATGTCCTCTTCGGTGAAATAGTCGCCGCTCTCGACGGGCCATTCCCAGGCGTCGCCGTAGTTCGTGGTCCCGCCGTAGATCACCGTATTGGTGTTGTTGTCCTCGTACTTCACGGTCCGGCCGACGCGGATCAGCGCGGTATCCATTGACCGGATGCCCTTGACCTCCTGCAGGATGGCCTGGGAATCCTCGAGCGTGAGCGTGTTGACCTTTTCATCGGGAGGCCCCATCACCTTGCCGCCGCCGGCGAATATGAGCACCGCGTTGGCCCCGAAGTTCTGGATGCTTTTCATCACCTTTGCGCTTGCGCCTTTTCCCACCGAGACGATCACGGTGAGCGTGGTTATGCCGATGATGATGCCGAGCATCATCAGGAACGTCCTCATTTTGTTCATGCCGATCGCCTTCAAGGCGAGTCTGACGGTCTTTGCCTGTTTCATTATGCGGCCCTCCTGTCGTCGCTCACGATCCTGCCGTCGCGCATTTTGATGACGCGGCCCGCCCGCTGGGCGATCTCGTCGGAGTGCGTGACCATGATGATGGTCCTGCCGTCCTTGTGGAGCTTGTCGAAGATGGACATGACCTCGGTGCTCGACGCAGTATCGAGGTTGCCCGTTGGCTCATCGGCCAGCAGGATGCTCGGGTCGTTCACCAGCGAACGCGCGATGGCGACGCGCTGCTGCTGTCCTCCGGAAAGCTCGCCCGGCACGTGGTGCATGCGGTCGCCGAGCCCGACCTCGTCGAGCGCCGCCCCGGCGCGGGCGTCCATATCCGTCTCGTCGGTGCTGTAAATGAGCGGCAGCTGGACGTTCTCGAGCGCCGTGGTGCGGGGCAGGAGATGGAACGACTGGAACACGAACCCGATCTTCTTGTTCCGGACCGACGACAGGCTGTCATCGTCCATCTTCTCGACCTCGATCCCGTCCAGGCGGTATTCACCCGTGCTCGGCCGGTCCAGGCAGCCGATGATGTTCATGAGCGTGCTCTTGCCCATGCCGGACGGCGCCATGATGGCAACGTACTCGCCCTTTTCGATCCTGAGCGAGACGCCCTGGAGCACGTTGACCTCCATGCCCCCGTTCTTCCGATACGTCTTGGTGATGTCCTTCAGCTCGATCATGCTCTTTATCCTCCCATTGAGATCAAAGATTTTAATTCCGTATTCCGCACTCCGCACTCCGCACTATTTTTTCCCGTTTCCCTCTGCCATCATCACCACGTCGCCTTCTTTCAGACCGGACGTTATCTCGAGATAGGCTCCTTCCTTCCATCCGGTTTTGACCTCGCTGCGGGTCGCCTTCCCGTCCTTGCCCTGCAGCATCACGTATTTCCTGCCGCCTTCACGCACGACCGCGGCGCCCGGCACCGCGAGGACGCCTTTTTTCTTCTTGAGGGTGACCGTCACGTTCGCCGTCATGTCGGGCTTGAGCTTTCCCTCGGAATTCTCGATGCTGATCAGCGTAATATAATTGACGACGTTCTCCTGCAGGACGGCCCGGGGATAGACGGCCGTCACCTTGCCCTTGAAATCGCGGTCCGTAAAGGTATCGACCGTGAAAAGCGCCTCCTGTCCCACGCCGATCTTGCCGACGTCGGTTTCGTCGATATAGGCGTTCACTTCCAGCTTGTTCAGATCGATGATCGTGATAAAGGTCGGGGCGCTCAGGCCGGCGGCAACGGTCTCCCCCTGCTGCGTCGTCACGGACGCGATGGTCCCGCCGATGGGCGCCTTGATCGTGGCATAGGAAAGCTGCGCCTTTGCGTAGTCCTGGTCCGCCTTGGCCTTTGCGACCCGGGCCCTGGCGACATCGAATGCGTTCTGCAGGACATCGATGCTCTGCTGGGTCACATAGCCCGCCTGCGCAAGCGGCTTGTCCCGTTCGAGGTCGCTCTTCGCCTTGTCGAACGAGGCCGACGCCTCCAGATAGGCCGCCTCGGCCTGGTCCACCCGCGCCTTCAGGTCATCCTGTTCGAGCCGCACGAGCACCTGGTCCTTCTTCACCCGGTCCCCGATGTTGGCGTACAGATGCTCCACCCTGCCGGTGATCCGCGCCCCGACCTTCACCTCGGCGCCGACCTTGGGCTTGATGATGCCCGTCGCCTGGACGAGCGAGCCCAGGTCGCGCTTCTCGACGACAGCCGTCGTGAACGCGGTCTCTCCCTTGTCGCCGCTTGTCCTCGAATGGGCGACGAAAGCGGCAGCGGCGACCGCGATGACCGCGCATGCGGCCGCGATGCCGATCTTCTTTCTGTTGTTCACGTCTATCCTCCTTGCCTTTCGTTCGTTGCAAACCGTTTTCCCGTGACGCGATCAAGACGCGCCGAAGCGGACTGGTAATCGCCGACAGCGCGCACATAGGCGGCCTTTGCCTGGGTCAGGTCGGTCTCGGCGGTCAGCACTTCGATGTAGGTGGCTTTGCCCCGTTTGTAGAACTCCACGACCGCCTTGTATGACTCATCCTGGGCCTCGATCAGTCTTTTGGAGGAACGGATGGACGCGAGCGCCGTGCGAAGGTCGCCCAGGGCCTGGCTCAGATCGACCCGCACCTGGTCCCGAATTCCCTTATCGCTCCATTCGACTTCCCGGTAGCGCGCGCGGGCCTTTGCCACCTGCGCTCGGGTAATGCCCCCCTCGAACAATGACCACTCCAAAAAGACTCCTGCCATCCATTCATCGCCGGTTTGTTTGAAGCCTATGTCCCGTTCCCGGTAGCCGTAACTCCCTTGCAGGCTGATCTCCGGCAGATACGATCCCGTTGCCGCATCTATGGACAATCTGGCCTGTTCTTTGAATTGAGCGCTCTTTTTGAGGTCGGGATTGTTCTCGAGCATCTGCGCGAGCAGGACCTCATCGGCTTCCGGTTCCGCGAATGTCTCCGGCAAGCCATCAGCAATGTCTGCCTGCGCATCGACACCGACCCCGATCGTCTTTTTCAGGATCAATTCGCTGATCCGCAGGGCTTCGCGGACCTGCACAAGGCTTCTCTCGGCATCGAGGAGCTGCGCCTCGGCTTTGAGAGACTCGATGCGTGTAGCCTTTCCCGCTTTCTGATAGCTGTCGGTCAATTTGAAGAACGCTTCTCGCTGGGACCGAGAGCTCTCCCCGACCCGAAGAAATTCGCGCGCTTCAAGCACCCGGTAATAGGCCTGACTCACCGTATAGACGGTATCCAGCCGTGCAGCCTCGGCGGAGTTCCTCTGTGCGTCGGCGGCCT
This sequence comes from Nitrospirota bacterium, assembly GCA_020052615.1. Taxonomy (GTDB): domain Bacteria; phylum Nitrospirota; class UBA9217; order UBA9217; family UBA9217; genus JAAXXJ01. The sequence goes on from JAGVOT010000132.1 coordinate 11,573, forward strand.
TCGATGCAGCACGGCCGCTGTACCGGATCCTCCCGCCATCATACAGAAGCTGCTTCAGCTTGACCTGGCCGAGCGCCTCCTCGGTATACCGCATGGTCACCTGAACGCCGACCCGGTCAGGGTTCACCCTGGTGTAGTAGGCATTTGCCGTGATCTTCGGGTACAGCCCCGATGCTGCGATGTGGTACTCATTCTCGAGCTCCGTGATCTTCTCCTGCTCGATCCGGAGACCCGGGTTATTCTTGAAAGCCAGTTCGATGCATTGATCGAGGGTCAGAGTCTTTGCGTCTTCACCAACAGGCGGTGCGCCGGCATGGTCCTGGGACGGCGATTGCTCCGGGAGATCGGCGGTGTAAGCGGAACCGGCCTGAAAAAACGTCATCAGGAGCAGAACAACAGAAGCGAATAGCATGTTCAACCGTAGCATGAATTTTTCTCTTATCCTTTCATCTGCCCTTGCGCGGGCGGATATGGCCGTCACTGCCTGTGGCAATATCGCTGTCACTTCTCTATGATTAAACGGCTATGTTCCGATTTTGTTCCGTAGTTTTTTTCGCACCGAAGATCTTCTCAGCCGATATCGGCAAAAAAGATCGCGCCATGGGTGAAACCTGCCGAACTGCCGGAATAATGGTCGTGGGGGGTGGGGCAAGAGAATAGTGCGGACGGAGTTCGGGACGGTGAAAAGAGCAAATCAGAAGTCAGGAATCAGAAGAAAAACCCCGGCAAGCCACTCCCGGCCCCTGGCTCCTGACGACCGGCCCTGCGCGTACGACGTACGAAATGAGACATGATACCGGATCGCTGTTTTCGGAAAGAGAATTACATCTGCCCCTTCCCGGGAGGGCAGGCGGCCTGACCGCTTCCCGTCATGTTCCGTTCGATGAGCTCGAGGAATTTCCGCTGCTGGTCGGCGTCGAGCGACGCTTTTATCTTGAGCATATGGCCGGCGATCATTCGCTGCATCATTTCCTGTTTTCCGCTTATTCCCCTGATCGCGGCGTCGATCGCCTTCCTGTCGGGATCCTGATGCCCCATGATCGCCACCAGGTCTTTTCTCGTTGCGTCTATCTCCTGCCTGCGTTTGTCTACCTCCGCCCGAAAGATCATTGCGTCCTTTTTCAGTGCGGCCATCTGTTCGGGCTTCAGCGACAGCTCTTCGAACAGGAAGCGGTCCTTCTCCATGACCTTGCCGAAGGGTGACACCCACATTCGTGACTGCGCGTAATAGCGGTATCCGGCAGTGGCGAACACCGACAGGTTCAGGATCAGGGATGCGGCAAGGACGAATTTGAGAACGTTACTTTTCATTTCCCGCCTCCATCAGGGCAAGGTAAGCGCCGCCCAGCGAGCCGGGAGGAGCAGCTTCGAAAAGATCGAGGGAAAGGGAGGCGGTCATATTCACGGCCATCCGGCCGGGAACACCGTTCGTCATGGCGTTTCCCGCGAGAATGCCCAGGGTTACGACAACGAGCAGGACGGCGGCTTCGGCGAACCTGACGAAGAGCGGTGCAAAATACCACGGCGCTTTCTTTTTCTCCAGTTCCGCGGCCCGTGCGAGCACCCTCGTGGAGAATCCATAGGGAGCCTGGTGGCTCTGGACCGCTGAAAAGGCCGAATGCAGCGCCCGCAGTTCCTCAAGCTTCTGCGCACAGCGGCTGCAGCCCCGTGCGTGGGCTTCGAAAGCGATTGTTTCGTCTGCGCCCATTTCTTTATCAAGGTAGGGCGAGACAAGATTTGACTTTGAACAGCTCATTTCTCTCTCCTATCTGATTAAACGATCTACTGGGGATTTTGTTCCCTGAATTTTTTCATTACCTTTTGCAGTTCCTCCCGCGCCCGGGCAATGCGGGATTTGACCGTTCCCATTGAAATAGCAAGGCTATCGGCGATCTCCTCATAGGACAGTCCCTCTATCTCCTTGAGGATGATGATCGCCCGCAGTTTCGGAGACAGTTTTCCGAGGCCCTCCTGAAGAGCGCGGTCCGTCTGTTTTGACTGGTAAAGTCTCTCGGGGGAGGGCGCTTCCGAGGCGCGGTCGTGGACGAGTCCCTCCCCCTCTCCGGAAGGGCCGAAGAGAGATTCAAAGACGGGCTTTCTCAAGTGATCGAGGCAGGTGTTGGCCGCAATGCGGTACAGCCACGTGTAGAGTGATGCATCGGGCTGGAACCGGGGCAGAGCCTGGTAGGCTTTCAGGAACACCTCCTGTGCAGCGTCCTCGGCATCGTGGGCATTGCCGAGCATATGCCTGCACAGGCTGTAGATCTTATCCTGGTATTTGAGGACGATAGCCTCGAACGCAGACGGATCGCCTTCCTTGAACCTGTTTATGTGACTGATATCGTCGTCGTTTCGCACGGTCATCATGATACAGGATACTCAGGGTTTATTCCATAGGCATGTGGCGGGACGAGTGGGTTTCATTTCCCGCCGGCGCACTGATCACTTCCGGTATCGTTCCTCAATAAGCGATATTGCCCGCTTCACACCGTCTTCCCGACAAATCCGTTCACCGATCGCCTGTGCCCGCGCACGCATTTCCGGAGATGCCAGCGTGCTTTTTATGGCGCGTGAAAGAATGGATGCCGTGATGGTCCTGCGGTGCAGAAGCCGGGGTGCGATGCCGGCACGATGAAGCACGCCGCCCCAGAAGGCCTGGTCCGTCGCATGTTCGACCACGATCGAGGGACACCCCGCACGGGAAGCGGCATGGGACGTTCCGGCCCCGCCATGGTGCACTACTGCAGCGCACCGGGGGAACACCATCTGGTGCTCCACCTGATGGAGATACAAGACATCGGCCGGCCCCGGACCAGCGGGGTTCCCGCCTGTCTGAATGATGGCGCGGCATTCCGCCAGCCCTGCAGCCTCCCTGAACAGCCGCGTTGTCTCTTCGGACGAAGGGTCGGCCGCGCCCATGCTCCCGATGGTCATGTACACCGGTGGCGGACCCGCCTCGAGGAACCTTCTGAGCAGCTCCGGGAGCTGCGGCTGTTCCCCATGCCCGGGAAGTTCGAATGATCCGCATTGCTGAATAGTATCGCTCCAATCGGGCGGGGCAGGGACCAGCGTTGGGCTCGACGCGACAAGGTTGAGCCGGGGCGACAGAAAGGCTTCCCCCGTGACGTTCCTGAGCTGAGGAAGACCCTCGGCTCGCCGCATGGTATTGATCCGGGGCAGGAACATCTTGTTCATCACAATTCCGCCGATCTTCCAGAACAGGGAGTTCAGGGCTCTGCCGAGGGCAGGCACACCCGGGGGCGAGTACGATGACGAGGGAAGCAGCGGCGCGAGGAATACGGCAACACGGGGCTTACCGGCAAGCTCCGCCGCGATCGTAAGGGGATAGCAGAGAAAGTGGCCGATGACCAGATCGCTGTCCACGCAGAGCCGCTTCGCTTCCCGCAGCATATCAGGAGCCGCGGGTTCAAAGAGGTCGGCCAGGATACGGTTGACCTGCCGCAGGATGTTCGTCTCGTTGACCAGGACCTCCCCCGTATGCTTCGCACTATAAGGAGGAATGCGTCCGGCGTGGATCACCGGCACGCCTACGGCTGCACCGCGGGCGCCGTGATCCTTGCCCGTCACATCGGTTACCACCAGGGTCACGTCGTGCCCGGCGCCCCGCAAACCGGCAGCCAGCGCCAGGAACGGCCTCACGTCCCCTTCGGAACCCCACGTCTGTATGCCGATCTTCATAGATTTATTCTCTGCCTGCGTGCGGAAGCTGCGCTCGATTATCAGACAAGGGCCAGGGAGAGTCAAGGTGAAATTGTCAGGAGAAGGAACGCAGGCAGTACGGTAGGAATGAGAACGGTAGGAATGAGACCCTCAAGAGTGCGCTGGAAATCCGCCGGGCAGTTACCGGGTCGGAAGCGGGCAACCCTGCCCACCCGTGCGTCGCTGCACCAGTTCGGTCAATGCCTGTTTACTGGCAGCGGATAGCCCCAGACTGCCGATCTCCCGCATAAGCGCTTCGTACGAACCCTCGCCTCCCAGATAGCCGTTCAGGCGTGCAGCAGCAGTCGAGGCCATGAACTCTCCGGATAAAGGATAGATCCTGCGGAGCTCTTCCAGGAACTCAGGGTATTGCCGGAGCGAGTGCTTTTGGTGATAGTCCTCGGCAAGAGTGAACCCCGGGTACGGCACGATCTCAGTATACACGGTCCCGTTGAGGTTTCTCGTTATCCTGGCCTTCGTCTCCTCGGCAAGCTTTCTCTGTTCCTCGGTATGATAGAAGATGATGGATGCATACTGACGGGACCATGACCTGCGCAACGGATCCTGACCTGTCCAGAAAACTTTGAGCAACTCCTCGTAGGTTGTCCTGGCAGGGTCATAGTCTATCTGGACCGTCTCGGTGTGGTCGCCAAGATCGCGGTAGGTCGGGTCCTTCTTTGTACCACCGGCATAGCCGACCCGCGTTCTGACCACGCCGGGCAGACTCCCGAACCGGGAGTCGGGCCCCCAGAATCAGCCCATGGCGAATGTGGCCGTTTTCAGACTTCCCGGCACGATCTCATCGATCTGCGGTTTTCCGACCATTGTTCCGCCGGGTGTAATATGGCTTTTCATTGAAGACCTCCCCTCACCGGATAGAAGATGCAACGCAACTCCTGCCGAGAGAACGAACATCAGCACAGCCAGGGCGATCCCGCTGTTCGAGCGTGTTCTTCCCATAGGCCCCTACTTCCCCGCGGGCAGGAACTTCAAGGCCGCCGAGTTCATGCAGTACCGCTTGCCCGTGGGTTTCGGTCCGTCGTTGAACACGTGTCCCAGGTGGGCGTCGCACCGCGCACAGAGCACTTCGACCCGCTCCATGAACCAGGACCGGTCCGTCTCGGTCCTGACGTTATGCTCCGAGATGGGCTCCCAGAAGCTGGGCCATCCCGTGCCGGATTCGAACTTCGTGTCCGACCGGAAAAGATCCGTGCCGCAGCCGATGCACTGGTAGATACCCCGGTCCTTGGTCGAAGCGTATCTGCCGCTGAACGCCGGTTCGGTGCCTTTCTTCCTGGTGATCTTGAACTCCTCAGGCGAAAGGAGCTTCCTCCATTCTTCGTCGGTCTTCACGACCCGCTCCAATTCCTCTGCCTTGTTTGTCCGGTGGTCATAGATCAGGATCTTGCCCGCAGGCTGCATGGCTGTCTCCTTCCCGAAGGCATCCCCTGAGCCGTTGGTCCGCCATGGCCAGAGCAGCAGACCCAGGAACCCCACGATGAACGATTGCCGTGTCATATGAATCCCTCCTGTTACATTCGCTGCATTGTTCCCGCGCCAATGCTTCTTTGATACTATCCAACTTTAAACGGATTTAGGCAAGGGAAAATACAGGACCAGGATCGTCCGTGAAGGACCATTTGGACACAGAAGATGCGGATCACTACGGGACAAAGGCGGAGGATACGAGCAGGTACGAAAATAAGGATGCGAAGCAGCCGCTAACGAGCCGATTTTCGGGATTTTCTCTGCGTCCGGGCGCGGAATGCGAAGGTTCTACAACGCGATCTCCATGTCCGGTTCGAGGGCAAAACACCTGAGCTTCGCCTTCCTGTCCCTGGCGATGCGGCGGCAGTCGGCAACGATCTCGTCCTGCGCGGCGTCGGTGCGGTCCTGGTTGTGATGGAACAGGCCGAACTGCTTTGCCTTGGCGTCCATCGCCAGCCGCAGGGCGTCGGTATAGGTGGAATGCCCCCACCCTTTCGTCATCGCATACTGCTCCGGCGTGTATTCAGCATCATGGACAAGCAGTTCGGCTCCCTCGGCGAACCGGAGGTAGTCGTCGTAGTCGCGGCCTCCATGGTGTTTGTGCGCCAGTTCGTTGTCCGTCAGGAAGACAAAGCTCTTGCCGTCCTCCACGAACTTGTAGCCGATCCCCAGGTTGGGGTGGTTCAGGGGAATGGACGTTATCGTGAGGGGTCCGATCGTGAAGCCGTCCTCGCAGACCGAGTGGGACGTGATCTCGGCCTGGAGCAGTCCGTAGTCCACGGGAAAATAAGGCGCGACCATGGTATTGCCGACCATCGCTTTGACGGACTCCTGCGCATAAGGGCAGCCGTACATCCTGATCACCGTCCCCTTCATATAGATGGGTTTGAAAAAGGGAAAGCCCATGAGGTGGTCCCAATGCGCGTGGGTGAACAGGATGCTGACATCGCGTTCGTTCGAGGCGATGAGCTTGTTCCCGAGCCTCCGCATGCCGGTGCCCGCATCGAGGATGATGATGTCGTTGTTCTTGCTCCGGACCTCCATGCAGGTCGTGTCGCCGCCGTATTTCACATAGTGTTTGCCCGACACCGCGATGGAGCCTCTGGCCCCCCAGCAGGTGATCTTCATTCGTATTCAGCCTCCGTTCCCGATAGTGGCCGGCTCAGTGCGTTACTATAGCAGACAGGAAATGTCCGGTCAATAAGACCGAAGTCCTTTTTCCCGCGTAAAATGGCCTGATCTCTGCGTCCCCGGCCTACTGCTCGCCCCACTGCCCATGGAAGCAGATCTCCTGCATCGTTTTGCGGGGAGGGCCGTCCTTGCTCTCTCCCGCCGGATAGCCGAGCGGAAAAAGCCCCACGACCCGCACGTTCTGGGGAATGTTCAGGATGCCCTTCACCTTCACTTCATCATAGACACCTACGAATACCGAGCCCAGCCCCTGGCCCCGGGCGGCAAGCATCAGGTTCTGGGCCGCGATCCCCGAGTCCACCAGGTAGTAGCTCTGGCCCCAGAGCACGCCCGACTGCGACGGCTCGGCGCAGAGAACAATGACCACCGGCGCCTCGGCAAGGGCCTTCTTCGATGGGTTCGCCTTGTACCCCTTGGGCGCAAAGAAGGACTCGACGTAGGACAGATCGCTCAAGGTCTCCTTGATGGTCTTGTCCTTCACCACCACCAGGCGCCAGCACTGCATATTCGCCCACGACGGCGCCATGCGAACCGCCTCAAGCACGGTCTGGAGCTTGTCGTCCTCCACCGGCTTGTCCAAATATTTCCGGACGCTCCTCCGGGTCTTTATCGCTTCGAACAGGTCCATAGGTTCCCTCCTTGGGCTTCCGATCCCGAGAATCAGCTCACTCCTGAATACCCACCGGGCTCCTCGCAAACGCGGGCAGCCTGTTCACCAGACGCCCTCGAACGATCTCCCGCTAAAACGGCTCATGGGTGGAGCAGGTAACCAAGGCAGATCGTCCCATGACGGCTTTGGGAGACACCTTGTATGTAACCGTACTACAGATATCGGGATAAATCAAGGGACGACATTGGGACCGGTCCTGTCTTTCCCGTTGGAGAGGCATCGGCACAGCGCTCGAAAGAATGTAGGACTTTTTATTACAGGACATTTTTTATTGGCTGGGATTATTTTTATTATTCCTTGACAGGGCGTCGACGAAAAACTTATCATATGTTCATACGTGTGCCGAATACCAGGTGGAAATTCACCCCCGAGGAGTACCCCGGCATGAATTTTCTGAGCTTGGCAGTTCTGCTGTACATCCTGCTGTCCTTGCCCTTCACTGCTCTTGCCGTTGACCTTTCGGGGCAGTCCCGCACCTATCTTCAGACCCGTGAACTGACGGACGGCACCCGGCTCACCCCGCTGTACGAATACCTCAACATCCGGACGGACAATCTCGGCAACGATGCGGTCTCGTTCACCGCGGGCGGTTGGTACCGCTACTACCTCCAGAGCACGGATTTCGATGACAAGGACACGGGAGATCTCCAGTACGCCTACCTGACGATCAGGAAGGCCTCGTCGAACGCCTATCTCAACATCGGTCGCGTCCTCGTCAATGAAGGGGCCATCTCCTCGCAGCTGGACGGCGCCTCCGCGCGGACCGACCTGCGGGGCGGGTTCACCGCGGGGGCCTTCGGAGGCACTCCCCTCGAGACCGACCCGGACACGCGCAGCGGCGATTCGGTCTATGGCGGACGGCTCGCCCACAGCATTCCCGGCATTTACACCATCGGCGTTTCCTATCTGAAGGAGCGGAACGACGGCAATGACTTCCGAAAGGAGGAAGGCATCGACGTCTGGCTCCGGCCGCTCAGCAAGCTCGAGCTCATGGGAACCTCATCATACAATGCAGAGAGCAGGGACTGGATGCAGCACCAGTATCATGCCGGGCTCGGCCCCTTCGCGTGGCTCCGTCTGAACCTCGATGCATCGAAGACCTGGTATAGGGAATTCTTCGCGTCGGTCAACAACACACAAAGCATCCTCATGAGCGCCTTCTCGTTCACGAACATCGATCCGGACGAGGTCGTCACCATGACCGGAGGCAGCGTCGTTGTGGCGGCAGGCGGGTCGTTCACCATCGTCGTGGATTACCGGAACTATGACTACCAGGTCCTGAACGGCTCGGCAACCTATAGCGGGGGCAGCGTCGCGTACGCGGGGAACGGCATCGGCGCCGGGGCCGCCCTGCACCGCATGAACGGACCGTCGGCAGACCTGCGGTATGACGAGCAACGGGTATATGTGTTCAAGAAAATATCCAAAGCGGACGTGACGCTTGATGTCGTCCACGTCGCCTACGATCAGGCGATCAACAACGTTTCGGATGCGTGGTCCGGAAGCGCCGCGTTCGGATACAGCTTTACCCCCCAGGTCCGCGTCGTGGCTGACGCGGAATACGCGAAGGACCCGGACTATGACCGTGACGTGCGCGGGATGCTGACCCTGCTGTACAGCTTTGATCTTTCCATGGCCGCGACAACCGCGCCAAAGCCGGCGCCCAAGCCGCAGACCCGGAAAAAGACGACACGCTGACCGGGACCGGTCACAGAGGAGCCATCATGAAAGCATCCACCCGTTCGATCACCTTGAGCCTCGCAGGAGTGATATGTGCAATTGTCTTCATCGCCTGCGCAACCCACCAGAGCATGGCAAAGAAGCATCCCATGGACGTACCAGGCATGCCCGTCTGCAGCACCTGCCATACCGACGGACGCGCCGCACTCGATCACAACACGGATTTCATCACGCGGCACAAGTTCTATGCAGGCCAGCAGAGGACGACCTGCGACCTCTGCCACGCGCCGTCCTTCTGCTCCGACTGCCATGCGCACAAGGAAGAGCTCAAACCCTCGGACAAGTACAAGGACGCCCCGCAGCGATCCATGCCGCACCGCGGGGACTACCTGAACCAGCACAAGATCGACGGGAAACTGAACCCAGCATCGTGCTTTCCCTGCCATGGCCGTCAGAACAATGAGAAGTGCAAGGTATGCCACCGATAACAGGTTTTGGACGTCCACTCTCTTTATCGCTCTCTTTTCCATAATCTTAACCACATGAGTACAGTGGAGCCCCCACGGCCAGGAGCCGGTGGCTCCCTATAGGAACGCGACCTCCCGCGAATTCCGCATTCCTCCCCCGGAGGGGGCCGGGGGATTCCAATTCGCAGAGATTGAATTCATTTACGAAAAACGAGAGGAAATACAGCTTACTAAACTGTTTTCTGCAAGGTTATGTTTATATCTGCAAAGAACGATTTTCGTGGTAAATAATAATATTTTAGTGATATACTATGCTTGTACTATGCTCTGCGTCCTCCCGGCCTGTGGATAACGCCTCGGCCGGAGGCGGATCGGAGGAAGCACACGACATGACCGCTCTTCGTGACTATAAACCGCTCTTCTACAGCAAGCTTACCGAGACCCACCTTTTCAGCGAGGTCGGTAGGATCATTGCCTCCGAACTGGAATCCGCGGAATTGATCCGGAAGATCATCGCCACCATCGGCAAGTCCATCTGCTTTGAGGACGCCTCGGTCTACATCGTCAAGAAGGACCTTACCGGTCTGGAACCGATCTTTTTTCTCGATCCCGCGCTCAGGAGCAGGATGTCCCAGGCCATCTTCTTCGACAACGGCGCGCCGGGCGAGATCGCGGCTACCGGCGAGCCGCTCTTCCTGGCCGACAGTTCGTCTCATGACACGTTTTTTCATCATCCTGACGAGAAGCAAAGACCGGGAAGCTATATCGGCATACCGCTCATGAACGACACAAGCATCGTCGGCGTGATGGGGTTCAGCCACAGCAAGCAGGCGGCGTTCACCGTGGATGAGTTCGACATTCTCCGCACCCTGTCCCATACGATCTCCGCGGGCCTCGAAAAGGCCGAGCTCTTCATGAAAACGCTCGAGATCGCTCGGTCCGACGAACTTACCGGCTTGTTCAACTACCGGGTTCTGCTGGAAAAGCTCGGACAGGAGTTTGGCCGGCAGGTGCGCACGGGCAGGGAACTCTCATTCATCATGATCGATATCGACAACTTCAAACGCGTCAATGACCGCTACGGACATCTGGAAGGCAGCAGGGTCCTCGCGCAACTGGGAGCGCTCCTGCGCGACACGTTCAGAACGGGCAGTACGGACAGCTGTTTCCGATATGGTGGTGAGGAGTTTTCCATCCTGCTCGCCGAGACCGGTATCGATAAGGCCCTGGAGATAGCCGAGCGGCTGCGAAGATCGATCGAAGAGTACCCCTTTACCCTCAAGGCACTGCATCCCGACGAGGTCCTGACGGTGAGCCTCGGGGTCACCACCAGGCAAAAAGGCGACAACAAAACCATCCCTCAGCTGATCCAGGAAGCGGATGTGGCCCTCTACAGATCCAAAACAACGGGCAAGAACCGGGTCACCGGCTACAGCACGGGGATGAGCATGCCGGGGGCGGTTCCTCTCGCTCAATAACAAGTCCCCCCATCACAGAACCAGTATCTTTTCCAGACGATTGGCTCATGCAGCCTGTCAGATATTCCCCTTGGCGACAAGCAGGGATCACCAACACGAAAGGCCTGTCATCGCTGACAGGCCTTTTTCCGTTCTCCAGTTCATTCCCGGCTGCTACACATTGAACCGGAACAGCATGATATCCCCGTCCTTCACCACGTATTCCTTGCCTTCCGAGCGCAGCAGTCCGGCCGCTTTCACCGCCTGTTCGGTCTTCAGCGTCATCAGGTCGTCGTAGTGGAACACCTCGGCACGGATGAACCCCTTCTCGAAGTCCGTGTGGATCTTGCCCGCAGCCTGGGGCGCCTTCGTCCCCTTGGTAATGGTCCAGGCGCGGACCTCCTTCTCGCCGGCCGTGAAATAGGTGATGAGGCCGAGGAGCTCGTATCCGGCGCGGATCATCCGGTCGAGGCCCGACTCCTTGAGCCCCATGCCGGACAGGTATTCCTTCCGCTCCTCCAGCGGGAGTTGGGCGATCTCGCCTTCCACCTGGCCGGAGATGACCACGACACCGGCCCCTTCCTCGGCTGCGATCTTCTTCACCGCATCCACATAGGCATTCGGCTTGTCCACCATGTCCTCCGCCACGTTCGCCACGTAGAGCACCGGCTTGGAGGAAAGCAGGGCATAGCTCCGGAGCCACACAAGCTCGTCGTCGGAATGCGCCCCCCGCCGGATGGGCTCGCCCTTCGCCAGCATCTCCTTCAGCCTCCGCATGAACTCCACTTCGTCGGCGGTCTTCCTGTCGCCGGTCTTGACCAGCTTCTCGGCCTTGAAAAGCCGCTTCTCGATGGCATCGAGGTCCGCGAGCATAAGCTCGGCCTCAATGACCTCGATATCGGCCTTCGGATCGACCTTTCCGGCGACATGGATCACGTTGGGGTCTTCAAAGCAGCGCACCACATGGGCGATGGCGTCAACCTCGCGGATGTTGGCAAGGAACTTGTTGCCCAGGCCCTCGCCCTGCGCGGCGCCCTTCACCAGACCCGCGATATCCACGAATTCCATGGTCGTCGGCGTCAGCTTCCTGGGCTGATAGATCGCGGCAAGTTTGTCGAGCCGCTCGTCAGGCATGTCTACCACACCCACATTGGGGTCGATGGTGGTAAAGGGATAGTTCGACGCCTGCGCGCCGGCCGAGGTCAGCGCATTGAAGATGGTGGACTTGCCGACGTTCGGCAGGCCGACGATACCGCAGTTGAAACCCATGAGTGCTCCTTAATGAATGCCGCGAATCAACCAAGACACGAAGCGGACCAGGACGTGCAATTCTTTGCGCTCTCGCTGAGAAGCGCCTGCTTTCGGCCGTGCCTGAGTGGTCGAAATGGTTGTCAATAAAAAACCCGGAGCCGTGAATATGATGCGCTCCGGGATCGACGTCATCGTTACTTCTTATTGAACGCGTTCATGGCCTTGGTCAGGCCGTCCCGTACGATTGTCTGCACCGCATCGGCTGCCTTCGTCATCGCCTCCGCTGCCGTCCGCTGTTCCCCCGGAAGGAAGGGGCTCAAGACGTAATCGGCTGCGTCGAAACCGGGTGCCGGCCTGCCGACCCCCACGCGTACCCGGATGAACTCCGGGGACCCCAGGTGGTCGATGATCGACCGGAGGCCGTTGTGACCGCCGTGGCCACCGCCGATCTTGACCCGCACCGTTCCGAGGGGAAGGTCCAATTCGTCGTGCACCACGATAAGGTCGGCGATCTCAGCCGTCGTGTACCGGAGGGCCGCCCCGATCGAGCGGCCGCTTTCGTTCATGAAGGTCTGGGGCTTTACGAGAAGTGTTTCCTCGCCGTCGATCCTGCCCCTGCCGATGACGGCCTGATATTTCTCCCCCGATAAATCAAAACGCAGGCGTCTGGCGAGTTCATCGACCGCCATGAAGCCTGCGTTGTGACGGGTATGCTCATACTTTCTGCCCGGGTTGCCGAGCCCGATGACGATCTTCATGCAGGGTCCCCGGTCCTACGCTGCACAGCTACTTCTTGGGAGCTGCTTCCTTCTTGGGGGCTTCCTTGGCGGGAGCGGCCTCCTTGCCCTTGGCGCCAGCGGCCGGAGCGGCCTCTGCTTCGCCTTCCTTCTTCTTGCCCACGACCTCGGGCTCGCCCGCCTCGCCCTCAGCCGGCGCAGCTGCCAGCATCTGCTCGAGCTTCGCCTCGGAGATCGGCGGCTGGATCGTCGCCACGGTGGAATCGCCGTCGGTCAGGATGCGAACGCCCTCGGGCGCCGTGATATCACGCACGTGGAGCGACTCGTTTACCTTGAGGTTGGTGATGTTGACCTCGATGTTGTCGGGGATATTGGCCGGCAGGCATTCGACCTCGAGCGTCCGCTGACCGTACTGGAAGATACCGCCTTCCTTGACGCCGATTGACGTGCCCGTGATGTGCACGGCCACCTGGATCTTCACCTTCTCGTTCATGGCAACTTCCATGAGGTCAAGGTGCATCAACGCGCCGCTGCGCGGGTCCACCTGGTAGTCCTTGATGAGGGCCATGCGATCGCCGGCTTCTTTTGCCCCTTCGAGCTTGAGGTTGATGAGGGCGTGCTCGCCGCCCTCGATATTGAGGATCTTCGTCACGTCCTTGTTCACCATCGAAATGGGCGTGGACTTGCCATGGCTGTACAGGACCGCCGGCACCCGCTTCTCCCGCCGAAGCCCCCGCGCCACACCCTTGCCCGCCTTTTCTCTTACCTGTGCTGTCAATGCTACCCGTTCCATGTTTCCTCCAGTACTGTTTCCGCTGATTATTTATAACACCCATGAAGCCCGGAGCTGCATCACTCCGCACCCCGTAATGCTTTCTCGTTACACGAACAGCGAACTGAGCGATGTTTCTTCGTGGATCCGGTTCATCGCCTCGGCAAGGAGCGGAGCGACGGAGAGGACCGTCAGTTTTCCGCACTCCTTCCGTTTGCTGTCCAGGGCAATGGTGTTCGTGACGATGATCTCGTCAAGCGCCGAATCGTTGATCCGCTGGATGGCCGGCCCGGACAGCACTGCGTGGGTGCAGGCCGCCATGACGGTGCCCGCCCCCGCGTTCTTGAGCGCCGTCACACCCTCGGTCAGGGTGCCCGCCGTGTCCACCATATCGTCAAGGAGGAGGCAGTCATGCCCCTTCACGTCGCCGATGATATGCATCACCTGCGCAACGTTCGCCTTCTCCCGCCGTTTGTCGATGATCGCAAGCGACGCGTTCAGCCGTTTGGCAAAAGCCCGGGTCCGCTCCACGCCGCCCGCATCGGGAGAGACCAGGGTGAGGTTCTTGAACTGTTTGGAACGCAGATAGTCCAGGAGCACCGACGCGGCGAACAGGTTGTCCACGGGGATATTGAAGAAGCCCTGGATCTGCCCCGCGTGGAGGTCGATGGTCAGCACTCGGTTCGCCCCGGCCGTCGTGATCAGGTCCGCGACAAGCTTGGCCGTGATCGGCACCCGGGGCTGGACCTTCCGGTCCTGCCGGCTGTACCCGTAATAAGGCAGCACCGCCGTGATCCGGGACGCCGAGGCACGCTTGAGCGCGTCGATCATGATGAGCAGTTCCATCATGTTCCGGTTGACCGGATTCGCCGTGGGCTGCACCACGAACACGTCGCAGCCGCGCACGTTATCCAGGATCTGGACATTGATCTCGCCGTCGCTGAAGCGGGTCACGTCGGCTTTCGCGAGAGGGATATTCATCCGTTCGCAGATCTCGCTGGCCAGGCCCGGGTTCGCGTTGCCGGTAAATATCTTGATGCCCTGCTTTGCTTTGACCATCGTTCCCTCTCGACGCGTCCTGCGTCACGGATGACTCTGAAATGGTTCGGGGACAGGGAGTCGAACCCCGATTCAAGGCTTCAAAGGCCTCTGTCCTACCATTAGACGATCCCCGAGCGTTGCGGAGAAAATATGAAAAGGATAGGCAGGAGGCCTATCCTCTCAGGTCTGATCCAGAATCGGCGGATCGCTTGGCAACGGCGTTACTCCTGGCTGGTCTCGGGTGCTTTGTCCGGCCGCTCCGGCCGTTTGGTCGGGTTTGCCAGTTCGCGCTCGTACTCGGCCAGGACCTTTTTCTCTATTATCTGGCGCGTCTCGCTGTTCAGCGGATGGGCAATGTCCTTGAATGTTCCGTCCTTCATCTTCCGGCTCGGCATGGCAACAAAGAGCCCCGTATTGCCGTTGATTACGCGGAGGTCCCTGATCAGGAACACGCTGTCGATCGTGATGGTGGCATAGGCCTTCAGGCGCTCTTCGTTGGCAACCGGAAATACCCTGACTTCCGTGATCTCCATGCGCGCTCCCCCACAGCATGATCGTCGGTGCGTGGTCTGACTCCGGGGTCGCCCTGTCAGGGCGCTGATTCCAAATATTCTTTATAAGGCGATCCGGTCAGGATCTCTGCCGGATAGAGGTGCCACCCTTTCGTATGAAGTGCTTGCGTCGCCGCGCGGCAGGCCGCCTCGGTGTCAAAGATCCCGAACACCGTAGGTCCGCTGCCGCTCATGCATGCCCCGAGCGCTCTTGAATCGATCAGGGACCTCTCCATCTCCGCGATGACCGGGTGGGCTGTGGCCGTAACCGTTTCGAGGTCGTTATGAAGCGATCGGGCGATCTGGCTGACTTTTAGCCCTGCAATATTAGTACAATCACCTTTTTTTGTCAACCCAAAATTCAGGTTTTTATAGACCCAGGCGGTGGAGGTTTCGAACCCCGGATTCACCAGCAAAACCCAGAACTTAGGCGGCGAAGGCAGGCTCGTCAGCAGCTCTCCCCGCCCCTTTGCCAGGGCTGTCGGCCCAAAGAGGAAAAAAGGGACATCCATGCCCAGCCGGGTGCCGATCTCCGCGAGTTGTTCCCGGCCAATCCTCGTCCTCAGCAACCGGTTGCAGGCGACAAGCACCGCAGCCGCGTCGCTGCTCCCTCCGCCCAGGCCCGCGGCAACGGGAATGTTCTTTCTGATCTCGATGGCAATGCCGGACGGGTTCCCGGACAGGTCCAGCATCTCCCGGGCGGCCCGGTAGGCGATGTTCCCCGTGCCGGCGGGAATGGCCGTGTTGTCGCAAGTGACCGTAATACCGCTGTCGATGAGCCTGACCGTGACCTCGTCATAGAGCCCCACGGCCTGCATCACCATTTCGACCTCGTGGTATCCGTCGGGCCTTTTGCCCAGCACCGACAGGCAGAGATTGATCTTTGCCGGGGCCCGCAGGGCCAGTTCGTTCATATGCCTGCCCCCTCGATGCCCAGAACGAAGGCGCCGTCCTCGACCGCGACGTTCCTTTCCACGTCCTCATAAACCACCGTGACGGACATATTCCGATCGGGACTGTTTATGAGTATCCACGTCGGATCGGGAAACGCCTGGTTCACTCCTTCTTTCAGGTACGCAAAGGCGCTGCGAAAAACGAGCCGCTTACCGACGTACAGTTCTATAGCATCTATCCGCAGATCGCCGTTCGCACCGCCTTTGGGTTCGATCGTTACCCGCCATCGCTGATCATCATGACGGAAATCAGCGATGCACCATCCGGCCTGCGCGCAGCCTGCCGTGGCCAGTGCATTATCAGGAATGCCCGGTATGTTGCCGGACAGGATCGAACAGAGGTCAGTTGGCGACAGGGGGACGCCGATGATCCGCTCAAGACCGAATTGCCCCACCGTCATCGGTTCGGACTCACCCGCCTTCCGGGCACGCACGTCCTTCCCGTCCCATACCAGCGAGAAGAGCGATTCTCCCATCGGGCCATATCCTTCGACCCGGAGCTTATCGAACCGCTGCTGAATGATGGCGACGCTCTCATAGGCGCGCTTCTTGCCTTTGCGCTCCATCTCCACGCGGGCAACGGCCTTCATACCCACAAAGGATTGGCGTCGCTCCTGCAAGGCCCTAACGATGGGACCGGCGGGAACGTCATGCAGGGGGACTTCCGGAGGAGCGGCGAAGCACGCGGACAGGAGGAGGGAAATGACAGCACTGAGGAGAACTCGGATCTTCACGGCTTCTCTTTTTTCTTTTCTCTTTTGTCTTTCTTCGCAGGCTGATCAGGCTTCACTACAAGATCAGGGTCGCCGAAGCCGGTCGTACGGTACTTGTCCCGGAGCTTCTGGTTCTTGGGATCGAGTTCGAGGGAGCGGATCCACTGCTCCTTGACCTTTTCCTTTTTCCCGAGCTTCAGGAGGATATCGCCGTAGTGCTCGCGCATGACCGGGTCGTCGTCGGACTTGCTGATCGCCCGGGTCATGACCTCCAGGGCCTCCTTGTACATTCCCTTCTGGTAATAGGCCCAGGCAAGGCTGTCCAGGATGTACCCGTTGTCCTGCTTGATGAGGAGCGCGCGCTTGATGAGGCTGACGGCCTCGTCAAGGTGTTCGCCTGCCTCGGCATAGGTGTAACCAAGGTAGTTCAGGGCATCGGCATGATCAGGCTTGATCTCCAGGGCCTTCTTGAGGGATGCGATCATCTCATCCCGCTTACCCTGCTTTTCGTACGCCACGGCCAGCGTGAAGTACAGGTCCTCCTGGTCCGGCGCCATTTCGATGCCCTTCTTGAGGACCACAACGGCTTCGGGATACTGATCAAGGTCCAGGTGAGCGTTGGCAAGATACAGGTACAGCTCCGGCTTTCCCGGCTGGTCTTTGACCGCCTTCTTGAGCAGCGGCACCGCTTCCTTCACCCGTCCCTGCTGGGAATAGATATAGGCGATCTGGAGAACGGAGTCCATGTCGTCGGGAGCGATCTCGAGGACCGCGGCATATTCCTTGAGCGCCTCATCGTACTGCTCCAGGGCGATGAAGACGGTCCCCAGGTACTGATGGACCCTGATGTTCTCCGGCATGGCGAGGGAAGCGATGCGGAACGCTTCGACGGCTTCGGAGTACTGCTGTTTCTCAACATAGATAAGGCCCATCTTGACATAGGCGTCATAGTTCTGCGCATCAGCGGCGACCAGTTTCCGGAACTGCTCAAGCGCCTCGTCAAGGGAGTTCTCCTGGATGTACAGCTGGGCGACGCGCTGACGAAGTTCGGTGTTGTGGGGATTCAGGGCAAGGGACCGCTTGTAGGAGGCGATGGCGTCCTTGGGTCTTCCCGTGATCTCATAGACCACGCCGAGACCCGTATGGGCCGGCTCGAAATCCTCCCGCACCGCGATCGCCCGTTTGAACTCCGCCACGGCCTCGGGATACAGTTTCCGCTCGGTGGAGATGCGGCCCAGGTAGTACGGCGCCATGAGCGATCCGGGATTTCTCTTATCCAATGCCCGGAACGCCTCAATCGCTTCGTCGTAGCGCTTCAGCGACGCGTAGAGCGACCCGAGATAGATATAGGCATCCTCCTCTTCGGGGTCGAGGGCAATGACCTTTTTATACAGTTCGAGAGCCTCGGCGAACCGCTTCTTTCCGGTGTTGAGCCCCGCCAGCAGCATGAGGGTCTCGGTGTTCTCAGGGTCGATGTCAGCCGCCTTCTGCGCGTAGACGGCCGCATC
The DNA here is from genome assembly GCA_020052615.1 of Nitrospirota bacterium. Lineage (GTDB taxonomy): Bacteria > Nitrospirota > UBA9217 > UBA9217 > UBA9217 > JAAXXJ01. The sequence goes on from JAGVOT010000132.1 coordinate 29,772, forward strand.
ATCCGCCTTTCCCCGGCGCAGGGACAGCGACGCCAGTGCGAGGGCGATATCAGCGGACTGGGGATCCAGGCGGAAGGCTGTTTCATATTCCTGCTGGGCGGGGTCCAGCGCCCCTTCCTGCTCGAGCATCCCGCCCTTCATGAAATGATAATAGGCATCAGCCTGTTTCTGCGATTCCTCGCTGATGCCGCCAAGAGACACCTCCGGCATCTTTGCGGCCGGAGCAATGCACGAACCGGCGAAGAGCGCCAGGACAGGGATCATGAGGTATTTTTTCATGGTAGTAGTCTAGAGTACGGAACTGGTTGTGTCAACCCCGTTGTTGCGGAAACGCATGTTCCCGGAAGCCTATCGATCCATATTGCCGCCCCGAATGAAGTGCGTTTGCAGCCTTGGTTGGCGCCGAAAAAGCCCGGCCTTTCCGCGGGAACGGGCAACAACGGGGTCAAGGCAAAAGTGGACCGGTCAAGAGCAATAGGTCATCAGGATGAGGGGAAGATCATGAGCGGCACCTCGCCTGCCGTCGCATCTATGCTCTGCCCTTCAAGAGCGCCCTGACCTTCTCAAGGCTCGGCTCGATATCGTCCGCGTCGTGGGCCTCGATGGTATAGACCGGCTTCGCGCCGTGCTGCGCAATGAGCCGGAAGAACCGGGCGAAGTCGATGGTGCCTTTACCCAGGGCCCAGTGGGAATCTTCGCCTCCCCTGTTGTCGTGGAGATGCACCTCGACAAGATGCTTCCCCAGCCTTTCGAACCACGCCTCCATGGTCACCGTGGAAAAGAGGTTGAAATGTCCTGTATCGAAACAGAACCCGAAATTCCGATCTCCGATCCGCTCGATGAGCAGGGCAAGCGCCTCAGGGTCCTCGTCGAAGACGTTCTCAACGGCCACGCGCATGCCGTGGATCTTCCCGGCCGTCTCCATCACGCGGGGCCAGGTTTCCATGCTGTTCTCAAGCCAGAGGTCCTTCTTGCCGGCGTATCGCCACCGGTCGTAGGCCGCATGGAACACCACCGCGCGGGGTTTGAGCACCGACGCAATGGCCAGGAGCTGTTTGAAGCGCACAAGCGTCGCCGACCGGACCATGGGGTCCACGGCGCCGGGATTCAGGTCCATGAACGGCGCATGGAGCGTCAGGGCGGGATGCCAGTCCAGGTTGTCCAGCAACACCTCGAGATCGGCGCGCTCAAGCTGTCCCAGGACCGACGCGGGCATATAGATCTCGAGGTCATACCTCCTCTTCCGGACAAGGGCAAGATAATCGCGCAGATGCCCGTAAGGGATATGGATATGGACGGATTCCATCAGGACTCAGCTCTTTGCAGGGCAGGCGCCGGACGGACAACCTCCGGAGGGGCAGGCAGGAGCAGTGGTCTCCGGTTTCGCCGCGGGCTTCTCCGATTCAGCAGCGCTCTTCCGTTCGGCGGAGGGATAGTCGGACGTGTACCACCCGCCGCCCTTCAGCACGAACGCCGTCGGCGAGAGGACCTTTCTGACGCCGGTCGCGCCGCATAGCGTGCACTCGGTCAGCAGGGGATCGCTGAATTTCCGGATGAGCTCAAAGCGGCCTCCGCAGGAGCCGCATTCATATTCATAGACGGGCATGGATCTGGACCTCCTCAACGATACGCGATATTACTATTTCAGGGTGTGTATATTAAACAAAAGTCGGAAGAAAAACAAGCAGTTTCTGACCGGAACCAGCGGCGAACGATAACAGGACAAGTGACAAGCAGACCGGTTTATGCTACAGTAATTATAAATTATACATTTTCCATCATTCTACCAGACAAGGGGATCGTTATGCTGACCGGAAAAGAAGACCTGCTGCAGGCCCTCGTGGAAGCCTATATCATGGAAAAGGGCACGAAAGAGTTCTATGGCCAGGCCGCGTCTAAGTCGGGCTCGGCAGAAGCGAAGAAGAGCTTCGCCGACCTGGCCGCATGGGAAAACAAGCACATGACCTACATCCAGTCCCTCTATCAATCGATCCTTGATGACCGGGAGTTGGAGGAGTTCAACACATTCAGTAAAAAGGCGCCGGCAACGGTCTCCGAGGGCGGAATGCCGGTGAAAGACCTCGAAAAAAGGATCGAGAAATATGCGGTCAAGAACGAAGGGGACGCCCTCTCCCTCGCCATGAATATCGAAGCAAAGGCATATAATTTTTACAAAGGGCTTGCCGCAAAAGCGCAGGACGACCAGGCAAAGGTCATCTTCGAGGAGCTGATGGCGCAGGAGACCAAACACCTGGAACAGCTCAATGTCATGAAGAATAAGATCGCCTCGAAGTAATTTTTCCGGGATCAGAACCGATCGCCCAACACGCCGGCAAGCAGGTAAGCATGCCGGCGTCATCATTTCCATGATATCTTACTGTTCGAAAACCATAGGCGCGCTATGCCTGGCGGTCGTCCTTGCCGCCATTCCCGCTGCCTGTACGCCGGGCCATGCAAATACGCGGACCGGGCAGGTCGTGGTCTCGGCCGTGTTCGACGGCGACACCATCGTCGTGGTTCTGGGCGGAGGGGAGGTCACGGTCCGCCTCATCGGCGTCGACACGCCCGAGACCGGAAGGCCGGACACGCCGGTCCAGTTCTATGGTCCCGAGGCCTCGGACTTCACGCGCCGCGCGCTCCTGGGCAAGCAGGTGCTGCTGGAGTTCGAGCCTCCCGGCCGTCCCGGCGGTGCAACGGACAAGTACGGCAGGACCCTCGCCTATGTCATTGCCGGGGACGGGACGAACTTTAATCTGGAGCTGGTGCGGCTGGGCTGCGGCAGGGTCTATACGAAGTATCCTTTCCAATACCAGCATGCCTTTGAGAAAGCTGAGCGAGCGGCCCGCAAGGCCGGCCTCGGCATGTGGGACAAGAACAAGCGGGCGGCGTGGTCAGACCCGGGACAGAGGGGAACGATCATCGGGAACACCCGGTCCCGCATCTACCACCTTCCCGGCCAGGAGGGATATGACCGGGTGCGGGAAAAGAACCGGATCTATTTCCCGACGGAAGAAGAGGCGCAGAAGGCGGGATTCCGGAAGGCGAGGAACTGACGGACACGAAAACAAAAAGCAGAGGAACAATCTTTGACACAGAAAAAACGGATAAGAATCGGATAAAATCGGATTTTGTCAGAAATATATTCACCCTGTAGTGAAAGTCTTGCGTACTGGTTCGTCGAGCATTATCCGCCTTTATCAGGTACGTTAATCCGCTTCTTCAGTGTCCAAATGTTCTTTCACTGATAAAACTGCCTGCAATGATGATCGTACAAAATACATGATCGACCTCAAAGAACTTACACCCGACGAAATTGACCGGCTCTGCGTTCACCAGCTCGGCCAGAAGCCCGGACAGGGCCACCGCGTTGCAGTACAGCTCTTCCGGAAGCGCATGGACGATATCGATGGGATGACCGATCTGAACAGGCCGTTCCGGGAGCTCCTGAAACGACGGTGTACGATCACGAGGCTCGTCGCTGACCGCAGCGAGATCGCCGAAGACGGGACCACAAAGCTGCTCTACCGGCTGGGAGACGGCAACTCCATTGAAGGGGTCCTCATCCCCGGCCGGGGCCGTCTTACCCTCTGCATTTCAACCCAGGTCGGCTGCGCGTCAGGCTGCCGGTTCTGCCTTACGGGCGCCGGCGGATTGGTGAGAAACCTGACGCCCGGGGAGATGGTGAACCAGTTCTTCGCGGCGGCACGTTTCGCCGGCGAACGTCCGGTCACCAACATCGTGCTGATGGGCACCGGCGAACCGCTCGGCAATTATGACGCCGTGATAAGATTCATCAGGGCGGCGACCGACCGTCGCGGACTCGGTTTCTCGCCGAAGAAAGTGACCCTGTCCACCTGCGGGCTGGCCCCCATGATCGAACGTCTGGCCGATGACAATATCGCGGTGAGCCTTGCGGTTTCATTGAACGCGACGACCGACGCGGTCCGGGACCGGATCATGCCGGTGAACAAGGCCTACCCCATCGAACGTCTCATGCAGGCAGTGCGGTATTATGGGGATAAGACCGGACGGTCCGTAACGATCGAATATGTGCTGTTCAAAGGATTGAACGATTCCGACAGCGATGCCACACGGCTCGGGGAATTGCTTCAGGGGATTGCGTGCATGATCAACATCCTGCTGTTCAACCCCTTCCCCGGCAGCGAGTTCCAAAGGCCTGACGAGGAGCGGGCCTACGCCTTCAGGAACCTGCTGCTCAGGAGCGGCCACGTTGCCGTGGTCAGAAGCAGCATGGGCAGGGACATCTCGGCCGCATGTGGGCAGCTAAGGGCGCAGGCGAAATGAAAAAAGCAGCCCGAAGGCTGCCCCGATCTTGGAACAGGTTGTCTGGATATCAAATCTTGGTACCAGTGATATTTATCGGCACCGTACAGGCGGGCAAGTCAAGACAGGTGATCGTTCCCGATCCTGAGTAGCTCGTACCAGCTCCATTGATCGTAACCGAGTAGCTTACAGACATGTCACTGCACGGGGCGATCGGAAAGCGGTCTCCCGAATAGGTGACAGCATACCCGCTGATCGTTGCATTCACAGCTGCGCCAGCGCCGGCCCGCTCGTCATACACCGAGATCGTATTGCCGCTTTGGGCCAGGATGTGCAGCACAAACGGATCTGTTACCCCGATCCCCACTCCACATGAATTCACTGCAGATACCACATCCGTCTGGTTCCATCGCGTTCCCGCCAGGTTCGTGAAGGCAGGCGGCGACAACGGCGCGGCTCCTCCCCCTCCTCCTCCGCAGGAGCACAAAGAACCCACAGCGAGCAGTACGACCAGCCATACGAATCCAACACTGACCCTCATGACCATGCCCTCCTTAGGAATAAGAATACCTGCTTGTATGAGTATAACAGAACACGCAATATTGTTCTGCACCTTAAGGATCGCCGATTCATTGTCCTGTGCAACTTCCTGGTAAACGCAGAAGGGATCAGAAATAAAAAAGGCGGCCTATTGGCCGCCTTATGATGTGCTTGTGTCCTTATCTAGATCAGAATTCCGGAACCTTCCCGCCGGCGTCAGTGATCGCCTTTACCAGATCTGCCCGCCGGATGATGAAGGAGGTCTTGTTCCAGCTCATCACATACCGTTCGATCGAGCTCTGAGCTGTTGGGCCGCCTTCGGCAGAATATGCCAGACGCTTGCAGTCCCCGTTCAGACAGAGGTCGATTTCCACTTTGCTGGTCCCCGCCGGTGTCACACCGGTAAAAACGGTCTCTTTCCACCGGATCAGGAACGCATCGCGCTTTCCGCTCTCATCGATATAGAAGAACCGCCCGTTCCAGTCCCGGTAACAGGTCCCCTCTTCACACAGCAGCAGGTTCTGCTTGGAGCGGTAGAGCTTGCCGGAGACGCTCTTGCTGTCGTTGAAGTTCGTTACGCTCTTCGTGTTGGTCTTCGGGGTGACCTTCATATCAGTGGCCCCGACGTCCTCAACGTTGACCCGGATGATGCTCAGGTACACGTCGCGCCGCTCCTCCTCGGGGCTTTTATGCGGTTTGGGGACCGCGACGACGACCTTCTTCTGCTCGGGTTTCTTCTTTTCCTCGGACTTGGCGTGGGCGGCCTCTTCCTTTTTCTTCCGCTCAGCTTCAGCCTTGCGTTCCGCCTCGGCCCGCTTTGCGGCCTCTTCCCGGGCGATGTCCTTAAGGTCGACTATGCGGCTTTCATCGAACCGCGCTTCCAACATCATCGTCTCATTCGGCTTGAGCGTGAACTGGCCGCTCACGGTCTGACCGCCCTGGCGAACGGTTATGAAGTGTTCCCCCGGAAGAACGTCCTCAATAAAGATATCCGCATCACCCATGTACGCATTATCAATATAGACCCGACCACCTACCAGAGAACTCCGGACGTCGATGTTGCCGAATTCGTTTTTTTCCTGCGCTGCGGCAACTCCTGCCGACAGCAGGATCAGCGCCAGCGCAACGGCCATCTTCTTCATTTGCATCGCTTCCCCCTGATCGTTCATTAACCACACCATTCAAAATATAGCAGGTAAGAAAAAAAAATCAAGGTACATTCACGGTTTTTTGGAGGGAGCCGCGAAGACATAAAGTTGCATGACTATGAAATGAGAGCCGCAATACGTTGTATTACCTGCGATATGACCCCGTTCGCCCTTCAGGGTGCCGCTCCATCACCAGAAAGAATGACGGTGTGTTGTGCGGCACAACAGATCGCGGGAAGCTCGGGTTCGAGGAACAGGCCTCACGCTCCCGATCGGAGGAGATCAATGGTGTCCTGCATGTCCGGAGGAGGAGGCGCGATAAAGGTCAGCGGAGTCCCGGTCACGGGATGGAGCAGGGAAAGCGATTCGGCGTGAAGCATCTGCCGGCCAAAGGACAGGCCTCCGATCTTCGCGGCCTTCGCCCCCCCGTAGACCCGGTCGCCCAGGACGGGATACCCCAGGTGCGCCATGTGCACGCGGATCTGGTGGGTGCGCCCTGTTTTGATCTCCACTTCAACGAGCGTCGTTTGCTTGAATCGTTCCTTGACCTTGAAGAGAGACACAGCCTCGCGCGGCGATGCCGTGTGCACGCTGATCTTCTTCCGCTCCTTCACATGCCTGCCGATGGCCGTATCGATGGTGCCCGAACCCTTCTTGATGGTCCCGGCGACGAGGGCGATATATTTTTTCTGCACCACCCGGTCCTTGAACTGCCGGGTCAGCGCCTTGAGCGCCTGCTCCGTCCTTGCCACGACCATGACGCCCGAGGTGTCCTTGTCCAGGCGGTGCACGATGCCCGCCCGTTCCCGATCGCTCCCCGCGCCCTCCGCGTTCACCTTCCCCGATGAGGGAAGACTCCCATAGTGAAAGAGCAGCGCGTTCACCAGCGTGCCGGTGTAGTTCCCGGGCGCGGGATGGACGACCAGGCCCGGCGGCTTGTTCAGCACCACCATGTGGTCATCCTCGAAGATGACATGGAGCGGGATGTTCTCGGGCAGGACCTCGCGTACCTTCCGTTCGGGGAGCTCCAGCGTCACCGTGTCGCCGACCCTGACCCTGTAGCCGGGTTTCTCGGGCTTCCCGTTGACCAGCGCGAGCCCATCTTTGATGAGCGTCTGGATGCGGTTCCGCGAACTGTACGCCTCGTGATGCTGGATGAACAGGTCGAGGCGCTTACCGGTGTGGCTGTCGGTGACGGTGAGGGTTTTGGGGGGCATGGGGGTCCAGGTTGCTGTTGGGACCGAATTTTACCCTTTTTTCTTATCCGCGACCGTCATCTCGTCCCTGCCGAGCCTCCCCAGCCGCCAGAGCATGAACAGAGAGACAAAGAACATCGCGATAGAAACGATCTGGGACGTTGATATGGCGCCGCCGAAGTAGACGCCCCGTTCCGTGTCGCCGCGGAAGAACTCGACGATGAAGCGGAGGATGGAATAGAGCGCGGGATAGACCCAGAACACCTGGCCGTCGAACTTCCGGTAGCGGTACAGGGTGAACAGGATGAGAAAGTTCACGAACTCGCCCCCCGCCTCGAACAACTGGGTCGGGTAGAGCGCGACGCCGAGCGGCGCCAGGGAATGGGTGTCCGAAAAGGTGATACACAGATCGCCGGAGCAGGGAGAACCGTAGCAGCACCCGGCGAAGAAGCACCCGAACCGACCGAACATGTGTCCCAGGGCTATGTAAGGCGCGACAATGTCGGCGGTCTTCCAGAGCGGGAGCTCGTGTTTCCGCAGGTACCACATGCCGACGGCGACCGCCCCGATCAATCCTCCGTAGAACACCAGCCCGCCCTTCCAGATGGCGAAGACCTCGAGCCAGTTCCGCTGGAACTCCTGGAGATTGACCAGCACGTAGAACAGCCGGGACCCGACGATGGCCGCGAGCAGGAGATAGACGCCCATGTCCATGATGCGGTCGGGATCGATGCCTTCCTTCTTCGCCTGCCGCGAGGCAAGCCAGATGCTGACCAGGAAACCGATGCCGATCATCAGGCCATAGAGCCGGATGGGAATGGGCCCGAGCACCCAGTTGCCGAGCTCGATCTTCGGTATTTCAAACAGGATGGGATGCATGGATCACCTTTTCATTTTGACACGGATGGGCACAGAAAGATCAAGAATCATAAACACGAATGCCACGAATGATACGAATGGCACGAATGAAATGCGTAAGAGAACAAAACATCCTGAAAAAAAAGCATTTGAACACGGAATAGTCGGATCAACTGCTGATACTGGCAGATAAATTTTATCAGTGTCAACTGCCTTTTTCAGAGTTATTCGTGTAATTCGTCAAATTCGTGTCATTCGTGATCAAGCCGTTGCTGTTCCTCTGCATCCCCTGCGGTCCGCTTTTTCGGCAGCAACATGTCGATGGCCAGGAGCCCCACGCCGATGGAGATCGCAGAATCAGCGATATTGAAGGTAGGCCAATGGAACGATCGGTAGTACCAGTCGATGAAATCCACCACATCACCGAACCGCAGCCGGTCGATGAGGTTCCCAACGGCCCCGCCGGCGATGAGCGCGAACGCCATGAGCTGCAGGCGATCACGGGCCTGGCGAACGAGGGCGGCGATCACCGCCAGGGCGACGATCGAGACCGTGACAAAAAAGATGCTCCGCCACATGCCGTGGGCGCCCGCCAGAAACCCGAATGCGGCGCCGGGATTCCGGACATAGGTGAGATCGAAAAAACCGGGGATGACCGGAACGCTTTCGTGCAGCCTGAACCGCCGGACGACCAGGTGCTTCGTGAGCTGGTCCAGAAAGAGGACCGCCGCGATGATGGCCGAGAACCAGGTGTACTTATTCTTCATCATTCTCCTAAATCCAACATCCGCCGCGGAGGCACTGAGACACAGAGAAGATCTTGAATTAAAATCTCAAATGACATGCAATGACCGAAGCTCGCGCTCATTTCGCATCTCGTATTCCTCTGTGCACTCTGTGTCTCTGTGGCTGATCTTAAACAAGATTTCCCGCGCATCTTCCGCAGATCTCCGGGTGTTCCTTCACCGTTCCGATGGTCGTGCTGTACATCCAGCAGCGGGCGCATTTCCCGCCCTTCGCCTGGGCCGCGGTGATCTTCAGACCTTTGATCGTATCGCTGTCGAAGGCGTCGGCAGGCGCCTCGGATTCCTTCGCCAGTTCGGCATACGATACGATGAAAATGAAGGGAAGGTCGTCGCGGTATCGGGCAAGGAGCTCATGGAGGCCCGGCTCCGCATAGAGCGTCACGGACGCATCAAGCGAATGGCCGATCTTCTTGTCCTTCCTGAGCCCCTCGAGCACCTTGGCGGCCTCGCCGCGCACGGCGAGGAGCTTGTCCCACCGCGCCTCGAGCCCGTCATCGATATACCGGTCCTCGGCCTTCGGAAAGTCCGCGAGGAACACGCTGGGCAGGCTTTTCTCTCCCGGCATATACGCCCAGACCTCGTCGGCGGTGAACGAGAGCACCGGCGCCATGAGCCTTACCAGCGTCGACAGTATCCTGCACATGGCCGTCTGTCCTGAACGCCGCTCGGGCGATGAGGCCTTTGCCGTGTACAGGCGGTCCTTCAAAATATCGAGATAGAACGCGCTCATATCGACGGCGCAGAAGTTGTGGACCGAGTGGAACACGATGTGGAACTCGAACTCGTCGTAGGCTTTCCCCACCCGCTGCACCAGTCTCTGGAGACGATGCAAAGCCCAGCGGTCGATCTCCAGGAGCTTGTCGTCGGGGACGGGGTCCCTTGTCGGATCGAAGTCCGACAGGTTGCCCAGCAGATACCGGCTGGTGTTCCGGATCCTCCGATAGGCCTCTGCGAGGTGCGCCAGGATCTCCGGGGAGATGCGGATGTCGTCGCGGTAGTCGGCGGCCGAGACCCAGAGCCGGAGCACTTCGGCGCCGTACTTGTCGATGACCTCCTGGGGCGCCACCACGTTGCCCGATGACTTGCTCATCTTCTTGCCCGAACCGTCCACGGTAAAGCCATGGGTCAGCACAGTGCGGTACGGCGACGTGCCCGTTGTCCCGACCGAGGCGAGGAGCGACGACTGGAACCATCCCCGGTGCTGGTCGCTTCCCTCGAGGTACAGGTCCGCGGGCCAGGAAAGCTCCTTGCGCTCCTTGAGCACGGCGGCCTGGGAGACGCCCGAATCGAACCAGACGTCGAGGATGTCCATCTCCTTCTCGAAGTCCTTCTTGCCGCATTTCCTGCACGACGTGCCGGCAGGCATCAGTTCGGCAGGCGACTTCGTGAACCAGACGTCGGCGCCTTCCTTCGAGACGATGTCCGCCACATGGTCGACGATCGTCTTGTCGAGGAGCAGCGTGTGGCAGTCCTTGCAGGTGAACGCCACGATGGGAACACCCCATGCACGCTGGCGCGAGATGCACCAGTCGGGACGGTCCTGGACCATGGAGAGGAACCGGTCCTTGCCCCATCCGGGGACCCAGGTCACGGCATTCGCGTTCTCGACGACCTTCTTCAAAAGGTCGTTCGTCTTCATGGAGATGAACCACTGCTCCGTGGCCCGGAAGATGACCGGGTTCTTGCAGCGCCAGCAATGCGGGTAGGAGTGGGAAAGCTTCTCGTTGGCGAGCAGGACGCCCTTTTCCTGCAGGAGGCCGATGACCCCCTTGTTCGCCTTGTGCACGTGCTCGCCCACGAAGACGCCGGCTTCCTTGGTGAACCGCGCCTTGTGGTCGACCGGCGCATAGACGTCCAGACCGTACCGGAGGCCGGCCTCGTAGTCTTCCTGGCCGTGGCCGGGAGCGGTATGGACGACGCCCGTACCCGCCTCGAGGGTCACATGCTCGCCGAGGATCACCAGGGACTCCCGGTCGATGAAGGGGTGGCGGGCCTTGAGCCCTTCCAGCTTCTTTCCCTTGAACTTTTCGAGTACGGCGTGAGAGGTCATGCCGAACTTCTGCATCGACTGTGCAAGCAGCGCCTCGGCAACGATCAGCACGTCATTGTTCCCGATATCGACGGCGACATAGTCGAACTGGGGATGGAGCGCCACGGCCAGGTTCGACACGAGCGTCCAGGGCGTGGTGGTCCAGATCACGATCGAGACGGTCTTCCCGGAAAGAGAAGGCAGCGCCTTATCGACGTCGGGCAGGGAGAACTTGACCGAGATGGAAGGCGATTCGTGGTCGCCGTATTCCACCTCCGCCTCGGCGAGGGCCGTCTCGCAGGACCCGCACCAGTACACCGGCTTCTTGCCTTTGTAGACGCCTCCGGTGCCCACGAACTTTCCGAGCTCGCGAACAATGGCCGACTCGTAGGCGTAGTTCATGGTGAGGTAGGGATCGTCCCAGTCGCCGAACACGCCGAGCCGCTTGAACTCATCGCGCTGGATATCGATGAACTTCTCGGCGTATTCGCGGCAGAGCTTCCGGATCTCAGTCTGCGACATCGTTTCCTTCTTCGAGCCCAGGTTTTTGAGCACCTGGTGCTCGATGGGGAGTCCGTGGCAGTCCCAGCCGGGGACATAGGGCGACGAGAATCCGCACATCGATTTGTATTTGACGATGATGTCCTTGAGCGTTTTGTTCAGCGCATGGCCGATGTGGATGTGGCCGTTGGCATAGGGCGGCCCGTCATGGAGGATGTAGCTCTGCCTGCCCTTGTTCCGTTCCTGGATCAGGCGGTAGGTCCCCTGCTCCTGCCACCGGCTGATGGTGCGGGGCTCGAGGTCCTTCAGGTTCGCCTTCATGGGAAAGTCGGTCTTCGGCAGATTCAGGGTCGTTTTATAGTCCATAGTTGTCTTTTCCTAAGTCCACAGCGTATGTAACCACGGGCAGCTTCGCTGCACACGGTAAAATACGAAACAGCAATTCAGGATCTCATCTGTGTTCATCCGTGTGTTCCGCGCAGCGGAACCCGTGGTTGCAATGGACTTGCTCTTTGCTAATTCCGCAATCCGAAGTCCGCAATTGTATGTCAGTCTTCCGCCTCTTCGGCCTTCTTTTTGATGAGCGTGAAATCGCCCTCGCCCTGGTCAAGCATATAGAACTGGCCCGCCTTGGGACCGCCCTTGGTCTGGGCATATTGCGTGGGCTCGGTGCCCTTGCGGAACACATCGTCAACGGCATCGGCCGCGTCTTCCCGGGCGAGCAATCCCGTCTCCGGATCGATCCTGGCCGACACCACCTCGTCGGGCACCGGAAAATCATCGGCGGGCTTGTCCGCCAGGGCCTTGGCCATCACGCCGACCCATATGGGGAGTGCGGAACGCGCGCCGGTCTCTCTGTCTCCCAGGGAGGCCGTGGCGTTGTCATAGCCCACCCAGACACCGGTTACGATGTTCGGGCTGTACCCCACGAACCAGGCGTCCACGTAGTTGTTGGTGGTCCCGGTCTTGCCGGCCAGCGGTTTGTTCAGTCCTTTTGCGCCCCTTCCCGTCCCGTCATCCACCACGCTCTTGAGCAGGCTCGTCACCAGGTATGCCGTGACAATGTCCACGGACTCCTGGGGCCGGGGATCATATCCTTCGAGCATGTTGCCCTTTCCGTCGACAATGCTCTTGATCAGTATCGGCTCGGACCGGATGCCCTGCGAAGCGAAGGTCGCGTAGGCGGAGGTGAGCTCGAGGGGCGTCACGACCGAAGAGCCGAGCGCGGAGGTGTAGTCCTCGTTGATGGGGCTCGTGATGCCGGCCTTCCGCGCGAAGGTCACGGCCCGGGACAGGCCGATGTCCTCCAGCAGCCGCACGGTGACGGCGTTCCGTGAGAGCGCGAGGGCCGTGCGCATCCGCATCGGCCCCAGGAAGCGCTCATCATAGTTCTCCGGCTTCCACCCCTTGTCCTGTTCGGTCTTTTCGTGGATCACCGGCAGGTCCATCAGGATGCTGGCAGGCGTGTATTTATAATTGTCTCCATCCTTCGCTTCCAGCGCCGCTCCGTAAATGAAGGGTTTGAAGGCGGAACCCGGCTGGCGCCTGGCATCGGTCGCGTGGTTGAACCCGCCTTCGACGAAATCGTACCCCCCGACCATGGCGCGGACATAGCCCGTATAGGGTTCGAGGACGACCACGGCCCCTTCCACCAGGGGCGTCTGGTCCAGCAGGAACGAAGCGGTCTGCTTCTTCCTGTCATAGTCCTTGAACCGGACCTTGACGATGTCGCCGGGCTGTATGATCTCGGACGGGGCCTTGAACTCGTCGGGATCGTCCTTGTGCTTCTTCGGCTTGATGAGCGCCCAGGCCATGTCGTCCTGCAGGATGTATCCCACCATCCCGCGTCCCTTGACCGTGAGATAGTAGTCGCCCACGGCGAGCACGTGGCCGTTGAACACCTCGCCCGGCTTCACCACCACCCGGAGCGAGCCCAAACGGGCGGCTGCGGGCTTCACCTCTTTGTGGCCGACCCGGCCGCGGAAGCCCTGCCGTTTGTCCAGGGCGCGAAGGCCGTCCTTGAGCGAGGCCACCGCTGCGCGCTGCAGGTCGAGGTCGATGGAGAGATAGACCTTGATGCCGCCGTGGTAGAGCTTTTCCTCGCCGTACTTGCCCAGGATGTATTTGCGGATATGATCGACGATATGCGGCGCCGGCTCCTCCTGGGACCTCAGGTTCTCGAGGTTCAGGGGCTGGTTGTAGATCTGCACGGACTGCGCCTCGGTAAGATAGCCCTCGTCCACCATCCGTTTGAGGACCTGGGACTGCCGCAGCTTCGTCAGGTCGATATCGCTGTAGGGCGAGTAGACCATGGGCGATTTCGGCAGGCCCGCCAGGAGCGCTGACTCCGCCTGGTTGATGTTCGCGATGTCCTTGCCGAAATAGGTCTTGGCGGCCATCTGCACGCCGTAGGCGCCGTGGCCGAAATAGATCTTGTTGAGGTAGAGCTCGAGGATCTCGTCCTTCGAGATCTCCTTCTCGAGCCGCCTGGCCAGGATGATCTCCCGGATCTTCCTGACGAAGCTCCGTTCCGGCGTGAGGAAGACCACCTTGGTAAGCTGCTGGGTGATGGTGCTGCCGCCCTGGCTCACCCGCATCCTGATGATGTTCTTGAGCGCCGCGCGCAGGATGCCGCGATAGTCGATGCCCGCATGCTGGTAAAAACGCGGGTCCTCGGTGGCCAGGATCGCGTTCTTCATGTGCTGGGGGATCCTCTGGAGGGGGACATGCACGCCCTTTTCTATCCTGACCTGGCCCAGCACCCGGCCGTCCTCGGCATAGATCGTCGTGCCCAGCGACGGCTTGTAGTCCTTGAGCGATTCCACCGTCGGCAGGTTGAAGGACAGGATGAAGAACAGGAGGACGACGAACAGGACCCCTGCGAGGAAACAGGCCGCGAGTATCTTCAGCGCCTTCAGGAAGGTCAGCGCCCTGAGCCACGGGAACACCCGGCCCTGCCAGAGCGTTTTGAGAAAACTCCAAAGATTCGTTACGAACGAATGCAATAGTTCAAGCATGCGCTGTTTCATGAATTACCTTGTTCCTGCTTTCTATCGGATAATGAGTACGAAGAGAGGGGGTAACGCCTGATTTGAAGCTCCCCGCAAAAAAACTTCATGGAGCTTCGATACTCAAGGAAGTTCGTTGTTCTAATCGCCCGCTGACCCCGCGGCAAGCTGCGGGGAATGCGCTCGCTCCTGGATTTTTCAAGCGCTTTTCCTCGAAAAGGTGAAGCGTATAATAACATCGAACCAGCGGAAAATCAAACGAAAAGTATGTTCACCGTCGTACCTCGGCGGGGCAGTACGGGGTGAACAAGGACCGGGAATTCTGCTATCATTATGATGTTGATGATGTTGCGGCTGTGATGCCGCGGATGCGGGCAGCCATGCCAGGCGGGGGTCAATGGAGAAGGTCTGGGAGATAAAGGACCCTGATGCATACCTGCGGGGGAAGAAGACCCGCTCCGGCTCGAGACCCGCCCCGGCCGAGCAGAAAGACCCGGCCAAGGCATACAACCTCTCCATGTTCTACTGGGGAGGAGGTCAGCTCTATAACGACCAACTCGTCAAAGGCGCGGCATTCCTGGTGTCCATGCTCCTGGTCACGGCCGGGATCGTACTATTCGCCATCTACAGCGGGGAACTGCTCCAGTTCCTTCGAGAACAGAGGATATCACTGTCCGGCGTGTTTCTGGGCGGAGAGGTCCTGCTGTTCTGCATTATCCTCTTCTGGGTCTCGAACGCGGCCGATGCCTACCGGCGGGCCGCCAGAACGCGCACGACCCGATTCAGGGGCGTGATCAGCCGCGTCAAGCCCCTGCTCGGGTCGCTGATGGTCCCCGGCTGGGGGCAATTCCTGAACGGTCAGCCGATCAAAGGAAGCCTCTTCTCAGGTCTTGCCGTGATCGGCGTCTTTTCCCTCCTCTCGGTCGTCCTCACCTACCGCGCCTGGCCGCTGCTCGACGCATCGGACACCCGCTTCGTCGTGGAAGGGATCGCCGCGGTCTGTCTGCTCCTCTGTCCGCTGGCGCCTCTGCTCTGGGCCCTCGGCGCTTATGATGCCCTCAAGGTGAGCAACGACGAACTTTTAAAGGAACCGCTCTGGGAGCGGATCAAGGCCGCCTACTACCGCGGCCGGACCCAGGGGATCGTGCGAGGGATATTCCCCCAGATCAAAGGGACCTTCATGCTCGTCTTCCTCCTCGCCTTCCTGGTGATCGTGGTCCATTACTGGTTCCCTGCCGATTTTTACGCAAAACAGCTTTTATCTGAGCAGACGCTGCTCAGGGACCGCGGCATGACCCTTATCCCCGAACTGATCGACAGACTGCTGGCAGTGATGGCGGACAGGGGGGGATGAAAGAGGGCTGAACTGACGCGGGGAAAAAAAAGGAAAAGGCCGGCAGAATATCTTGCAGGCCTTTCGGTTTGTGCTCAATTCATGACGGACTGGCGGTGACAAAATAATACCTTGCCTTCAACAGGCACAACGGCTCGCCGGTGAAAGAATAAAGAGGAGCAATCTCCCCCGGTTCACCACAAAATCGATAACGCCGGTGCCGTGGGTCTGCTTCAGCATCCGTCCCTTGGAGAATGTCAATCTTGAAAAATTTTACTCCAGTGGGTGCTAGTGGAGGCTCCAGTACCACCATTACCATTTACCAGTAATCGGCAAATCGCCACTTATGCCAAACGTGTACGTACCGTCGGCGCCTGCCTCCCACACACGGTTGCCGTTCAGATCGAGATACCATTTGCCATTCCCACGAAATATGCCTATGTCCGCAACCCCATCGAGGTTCCAATCTCCGGCGACAGGCACATCGCCAGTAATGCCAAACTTGTACGTACCGTCAACACCTGCATCCCATACACGGTTGCCGTTTAGATCGAGATGCCAATTGCCACCTGCACGAAATACGCCTACGTCCGTGATCCCATCGCCGTTCCAATCTCCTGTGACAGGAGCATCACCAGATATGCCAAACCGTAACGAGCTATCGACATCCGCCTCCCAAACATGATTGCCGTTCTGATCTAGATACCAGTAGCCACTCGCGCGAAAAACGCCTATGTCCGTAATCCCATCGCCGTTCCAATCTCCTGTAATAGGAACATCACCAGTCATGCCGAACTTGAACTCAACATCGAGGTCCGGATTCCAAAGTCCGTCCCCGTTTATATCCAGCCGCCACATGCCGTTACCGACGAAAGCGCCGACTTCAGACACGCCATCGCCATCCCAGTCGCCAGTTACCGGCGTGCTGGTAAAAGACGTATATAGCGTGTCTACGCCGTCCCATATGTAGTTGCCATTCAGATCGAGGTACCAGCTGCTGTTGCTACTTCGGTAGACGCCGATCTTGTCCGGCTCGACGAATCGGGCCTGGAGGGTCTTGTCGCCGTCCATGGTGATGTCGCACGTGCCCGTTCCGGTACACGCTCCGGACCAGCCGACGAAGTTCCAACCTGCGTCCGAGGTGGCCGTCAAGGTCACAGGCAGGCCTGCGGTGAAGGCCGCGCCGCAGGTCGAGCCGCAGGCGATTCCGGCAGGAGCGCTGGTGATGGTCCCATTGCCCCGTTTGGTCACCGTGAGACTGTGCTGGACCAGGATAATATAATTATTCAGCACAATCGAACTCACGCTTCCATCAGCATCGGTTACCCTGAGCTTCACCGAATAAATTCCCGGGGTGTTATAGATATGCGATGGATTTACCTCAGTCGAATCGACAATTCCGTCATTTTCAAAATCCCATTCATAAGTCAAGGGCTGATCGTAACCCGTCGATGAATTCGTAAATGTTACCGTGAGCGGTGCTAGACCGGCCGTCGGAGCTCCCGTAAAATCGGCAATCGGCATTGTATCGGAAATGAACGCGGCGGTCGCTGTTTCGCCGGTCGCTCCTTGATCATCCGTTACCCTGAGTTTGATCGTATAGGTGCCTTGCTGGGCATAGGTATGAGTAATCACGGGAGTTACCGTGCTGTATTCGTAAGTTCCGTCATTGTTGACATCCCATTGATACAGTATAATCGTGCCGTCCGGATCGCTCGATCCTGAGCCGTTGATAGTCATTGTCTGTCCCTCGCTGGCAGCATAGGGGCCGTCGAGGATTGCCAAAGGCGGACTGTCGATACTGTAAGCGACCGGTATTGCTACAAGGGATTCATTCGGATCATTGGAACGGATCTCAATCTGGCCGTAATATGTACCGAAGTTCATCCCCGTGCCGTTCACGGCAACCTTGATTCCTGCCGATGTTCCGGGGGCGAGGTTGAGAGAACCTCTGTCCACGGAAAGCCAGGGCTGGTTGCTGGTAATGCTCGTTGCGACAAGCGCACTGTCTCCATCATTGTATAGGGTCGCGATTTTTTGCGCGGCGTATTTCAATTCAGCAGACCCGAAGCGGTTGGAAACCAATGAGTAGCTCTGCGCCGGATGAGGGACAGCGGTTCCCGTCACCCTCACGGTCCAGGTTCCGGCAGCCGGGCTGGCGACAAATACCTGCTCGACATTATTAACGTGATCCGGCCCGGTCGTCGCAGGAGCAGCGGGGTTTGCCGGATCCAGTTTCCAGGGTAGATATTGCGCGCCTTGCGGACTGACCAGGACCAGATCGAGGTCGTTTATCAGCTCCGATGCGCTGTTGGGAGATCCCGGCGCATCGTCCCATGCGAGAGTTACTTTGAGTTCGGTGATGCCTTGCGGTACCTCTATTGTGTACGTGTTGATCTCACCCGTATTGTTTATTGCTCCTTCAAAAAGGGCTCTATCTTTAATAATATCCACCGCGCTCTTGGCGTCTATGACGCCGAACCCGGTCTTATAATCCGGACCGGGATTTTCAAGATCGCGGGCCGTATGGATCAATGTTCCCTTTACCGTCGAAGGCAGCGGATCAGCGCTAAAGGCTGTTCTGAATTGCTCGATCATCAGGGCGGTTATTCCCGATACGGTCGGCGCCGCCATTGAGGTGCCGCACCACCCGTGGCCGCCGTAGATATCTCCCGGCATGGTCGAATGAATATAGCCCTCGCCGCCTGCTTCACATCCCGGCGCCACCAGATCGGGCTTTATCCTGCCGTCATCGACAGGCCCCCAGCTGCTGAAGGAGGTCATGGTATTGTTATCGGAATTGACCGCGCCCACGGTAATGATATTTTTCCCCGTAGCAGGAGACGCAATAGTGCTATACCCGCCCCTTGCCGGAATGCCGCAATCGGTACGGTTGCGCTCATTCCCGGCGGAGAAGACGACGTTAACGGGTTTGCCGAATCCTCCTCGCACGATGGCATCGTATTCACCCTCTGTCAGAGTATAGTCGCCAAAGAAGCTACAGTTATTGCTATCCACGAGATACCCCCAGGAATTCTGGGAGATGTCGATCCAGTGGTTATTGACGGCAGGTTCGTGCTCGGCAACGGCATCGGTCCACTCATAGGAGACGATCCGTGCATCAGGCGCCATACCCTTCCACTGATTGGCGCTGCCGCTTAAAAGAGCGCTCAGGGTCCCGGCGCCGCTTGCGGTCCCGGCAACATGGGTCGCATGTAATCCGATTTCCGCGGAATCGCCGTAAACCACCCTGCTCCCGAAGTCATCGTGCGTCGCATCCACATGTCCGCCGTCCCAAATGCCTATGACCACATTGGACCCATCGAGGCTGTACGGAGAATCCTGAACAACATTCACCCCGGTGTCTTCCCGGATGCCGTCATTGTGTTCAATCGGTGTCGGGGATACCTCTTCTATCCACTGGACCGCGTCTTCATCGGCAAGGCCGGCGATCGAACTTGCGGGTACGGATACCGTCATCACATTCAACAGCTTGGACGTGTTCACGACGGACCCGCTATGCATAGCCAAGATCTGACCGGCAGCATCGGGGAGAACGTTCTTGAAGAACTGAATGCGAAGATTTACCGTCCCATTCTTGTTGATCGCATGGGGAGCTACCCCCCGTTCTTGAATTACCGATGAGATTTTATCCTGGGCTGAAATAACGCCTGCCCACCGAACGAGCGGCACGGCGATAAGCCCTGATGCCTTTGCCGAGGTCACGCTCGCGATCCAGGCATGGTTCGGGACATAGGAGAGCAATTCTATTCCGGCCTCTTTGAGGGTCTTCTTTTCCGCATCGGTAGGCGTCTTTTCCAATTGGACGAGGACATGGATTTTTTCTTTCTTCAGTTTTTTCGCTTTATCGGCAACGTCCTTCTGCGCCTGAGCTTCATGTTTAACAGGAGTAAATTTCTTCGATTTCAATTTGATCTCGTAATTCAGCTTGTTTGAAACAGCTTCCTGCGAAACGGTGACCTGAGGCTGGATGCCGGCGGTCAATAAGCTCATGCCAGAGAGGCCTTCGCCCCCCGGCAATCCGATAAAACTGAGCGATCCGGGAGACACGCGCATATCAGGGTCGCCAATGCGGTTCAGCGCAAAATCGACGCCGGCTGTTGTTCCTCCGTCTGTGACATTGATTATTTGCCTGCCGTCCTTATACCCGCTCTTTGATGCCGAAACCACGATCTCGCCGGCAGGAACGTTGACCAAGGTATAATTGCCGTTTGCATCGGTCAAGCTCGACCGTGCTCCGTCCGAGACGCTCGCCCCCGCGACGGGATGAGTCCCGTCCGTTACCATTCCGGATACGACACCGGTCGGATGTATCACGGAAACAGCGATCAGCTGCTGGGGCGGATGATAATTCGTCATGTTGACGGCATCTATCTTGATCGTGTATACCCCGGCCGTCACGGGCAGACCGCCATTGTCGGTCCCATCCCAGATATCCGTATTTCTATCGGTGAGCCTGGTGGCGCCGGCGAGCAGGCTCTTTACGAGATTACTATTGTTGTCGTAAATGGTGATCGTGATCCTTGCCGGTTCGGGAATAGTGTAGTGTATCGCTGTCGTGTCCTGAATGCCGTCTCCGTCCGGAGAAAACGGACTGGGTGCTGCATAGACGTCCTTGAGATAGGTCGTGACGTCATATACCTGGACACGGTTGGTATTCGAATCGACCACATGCATTCTGTGCTCGTTGTCCAGGAAAATCTTCTGAGGGGTGAGAAATTCCGTATAAACGCCGAATGAATTGAGATAATTCCCGCTGCCATCGAACCGTTGAACGCGATGGTTTTCCGTGTCGGCGACGAATATATTTCCCTCGTTATCGACTACTACGTCGCGGGGATAGCTGAATTGACCGGCGGCGGCCCCATAGGAGCCGAAATACATTAAAACTGCCCCATTCGGGCCGAATTTCACTACGCGATGATTATAGGTATCGGCAACGTAAACATTTCCCGCACCGTCGAGACCGAAGCCGTAGGGGCCTTTCAGCGATGAGCTCCCGCCGATATTGCTTACCCAGCCGCCGGAAGGAGCGAACTTGGATATCCTGTTATTCCCGGAATCACAGACATACACATTCCCGCTGCCGTCTATCGCGATGTCCCTCGGCAGGTTGAACTGGCCGTTTCCGCTTCCCGGTGATCCGAATTTGGATACAAAGGTAAAGTTGTTTCCGCTGATATTGAATTTCTGAACCCGGTTGTTTGCCGTGTCAGCTACATACAGGTTGCCGTTATTGTCCAATGCAACGCCCTGGGGGAACAGGAACTCGCCGTCCGCGCTGCCTTGTGCCCCGAAGGCGCCAAGAAGTTGTCCAAGGCGGTTGAACTTCTTGATCTTGCTGTTGCCGGTATCGGCGATGTAAATATCTCCGGTCGCCCCGTCCACGGCAACCGCATAAGGATTCTTAAAGTCTCCGCTCCCTTCACCATAGGTACCGAAGGTCATAAGCTGGGGATATGCCGCGACATTCGCCCAGGCATGCGTGCAGAAGAGCACGAACGCGGCAAAGATATTCAGAGTCCTTACGATGCTTTTATGAGCTGTGGCCATAGTAGATCGCCCCTTTGAGTTACCTGAGTTTCCTTATTTCATTTTTGTATTGATTTTTCGATCTTGCCCAGCACCTTTAAAACTGTTGCCTCCAACTCCGCCCGGTCCCCCTCCGTGTCGACTATTGCGACTACGGAAAAAACGATCTTGTCCCGCACCAGCACGATCGTCTCTTTGCTCTGAACCAGGGATATCCAGGATTTATCGTCTTCTTTCTGCCAGGTAAAGGAACCCTCCTGGAAGGGCTGCTTTGAGGCCGTCATGAAGAGGAAAACCGCTTCTGCCGCCTCTTCCGGTGTCTCGAAGCTTCCGTAAGACACCTGCAGTTCCCTGCCTTGCGGAGACGTCCATACCTGCCGGACCCCGAGCGCTGCCCGCAGCTCGCCGTCTTTCGGAGCCATGCGCCAGGTCTGCATGCTTTGAGCGGACAATTGATAGCCCGACATGTCCGAAACGGAGAGCAGATAAGGCTCTGAGTTAACGACGGCTGTGGGTTGAAACCTCTGGGCTTGTTCGCCGAAAGAAGCGGAAGTCGCAACGCCTATCATCGTTACCGCGATAATACAACCCAGTAGAATCCTCTTTGACATCTCAACTCTCCCTTTACCCCGTTATATGATTTGTTGTCTAACGAGGTTTACGCTGCTTTCTATCGAGCAGGGCGCTGAACTTCACTTAAACGCCACGTGCTACTTACTTGTTTTTTGCCTTTCCCCGGAGCTCTGTGATTTTCTCTTTATATTTTTCACGATCCATTAATTCAAAGATATCTGCCGCGTCTTTGTACAGTTTCTTCTCTTCTAAGACTGAGGCAAAATACCCTTTTTGCCTGAGCGACAATTTCGCATAGTCACCATTGGTGGCTTCTTTAACCATATTCAAGCCACTTTCTATATTACCTCGGCTAATTTCCCCAGCGCCCCGATAGAATTTTTCATCTCGTTTTATCAAATCGCTTACTTCCGCGGCTTCTTTTTCGAATCCGCTATTTATCAAACGTTCCGCTAACCTCTCTTTTGCGTGACTGGCTCTGCCCTCACCAGCCAAACGATCCGCAGCATTCAAAACGAGTACTATACCTTCCTTGACTCTCCCTTCATCTATTAAATCAAGCCCTCTCGGATACATAATTTCAGGATTGTTTGGATCAATTTCAAATAGCTTACGCATAATCTGTCTACTTTCTTCAGTTTCTGGCTCTATAGAATTCCAATACTGAAGATATGCTTCTGGTCTATTTGGTGCTATTTCCATTGCCTTTTTAGCAACTCGTCTCGCCTTATTTAAATACATGTCTTGACGTTCTAGATTTCCTACCTGCGATCCTATGTAGACAATCCCGTATGCCTGATAGGCTTTTGAAAGACTTACATATGCATCATAATATGAAGGGTCTAATTTGATTGCTTCTTCAAGCTTTCTAATTCCTAATTCATGTTTCTCTTGAGAGCGACCAACGCTATCCACTGCCGTCAGGGGACGCGCCTCTTTATGAAGCATTATTGCCTCTGAATTTGTACTTTGAGCGTAAATATTAGATAACAAGTTTATGATGATCAAATTAATCAGCAGAACTATTATTACTTTCCTATACTTCATCTGTTTATCCTCCAAAGACTAATTTCTCTCTGCGTGGATGTGATCAACTCGATTGTCATTACATGGATGAGGTATTGAACCTTCCTCTGCAAGCACATTGCTGATGCCGACGATCCTTTGTGCCGCAGTTTTCAGGATGCAATTTTGCTCAGCTTTCGACACGCCTGGAACACCGAGAATTTTCAAATCAACTGCATCGCCATATTGATGTCTGCTCGTAGGCGTAGTACTTCCAACCGCTTCATTCCTTTCTGGATTTCTCCAGGAGCTATTTAACTGAAGTCTGAAATGTGTGCCTCTATATACTTGTGTTTGGGCAATACCATCGCCCCCGTCAACAATAACGTCGATCTCTTGACCATTTTCTATAATCGTGCCGTATGTGTCATCGCATGAATATATATCAGGTGAAGGATAACACGGCGGCGTATCCAATACCGGTGTCCCAATCGTATTAATATTTACTGGCGCTGGTCTGACAATTACCGTATTGGGAACGGTCGACCCCGGCAGTACTACCTGCACATCATCGCTCAGGAGCCTATTGTACTCGTCCTGAATGGCTTGCGCCAGCTGAGCCGGGTTCCCCAATATGAGACTATAAGCCAGCCGTGGTGATCCAGGCACATTAATAACATCGTCACGTGTAAAATCCCCGAAGCCCTGTATTTCACGCAAAGCAGTTCTGGTCGGCTCTGTTATACCATGATTTACGTATTCTTGTATTATAGTATCCTTTTGATCTTGTGTAATAGTGTTAGCATCTGATTTGTTGCCCAATCGTGCGGTAATTCGATAAGACAATGCAGTACTTCTACGATACCGGATATCGCTGGGATTTTCTGTCCCCGGTGTATAATCTGGATGTTCCGGAGGAGCTGGAAAAAACAGCAGTAATTGTCCCCGCATATCAGCAGGGTCTGCGTCTCTTATCCTCCCTGATACTAATTCTCCGTTGGCCGCTGTTACCTCCCATGCAATATCTGTCGCACTCCCGTGGAAATTATATGCAGCCCGTGCAAGGATCGAGGAAGTCGACAGGAACGAGAAGTTTGTCGCAAATGTCGCATCGAGAGGATCTTGATTATCAGGCGGTGCTGTGATCTCTACCCTGTCACAGCCGGTGATTCGAATACTCTGCGGCTCGACTGTTTCAGCATACGGACCGGTAACCTCCGTGACCATAAGGTAAAGTTTTGTATCATACAATCCGTCCGGAGCGCATTTATCCGAGCTCTTGTATTTTCCATTCCAGCTAAAATAAGGGGGACTTAGAGGATTCCATTCCGATGCCGTGTAAACCACTTCGCCTGTATCGGATTTTTTTATTTCCAGATAGACACTTGCAAGGCTACGCTGCAAGAGACTATATTTATATCCAATGACGTGGTTGTCCGTTGAAGCATGCGTGGTAAAAGTATTTCCAATACTCATTGTTTCTGAGCTAAAATCTATAGTGTACTTATTTGAGTTAGTTGGTGTAATGATTTCTATTATACCCTGGCCTATTGTTCCGGTCACTTCGTTGCTCACTCCGCTTTCATTCCCCGCCGAATCCACCGCGGTAACAACATTGTGCACGCCAGGAGTTTATGATACCAAAATCAGCAAAAATAGGGTGACACTTTTCCGTTTACCGTAACGGTAATAAAGCCCTTCAGCCTCAGCCA
>JAGVOT010000071.1 GCA_020052615.1 Nitrospirota bacterium
CGCGGCCCTGCCGGTCCTGAACAAGGCGACGAGCAGGACAATACTCAGGCCCGTCAGCAGCGCGAAGCCCAGGCCAAGCCGCATGTTCGACCTGCCCGACAGAACGCCCTGGCCCGGCCGGCTGAAGTCGCCGATGGTCATGGCGTTCACGAACAGCAATGCTGCCAGCGCGATGACAACGGCGCCGGCTGTCAGGAGGACGGTAGTGGATCGAACATTATTGGCCATAGTGCTCATTTCTGAACGGGAGGTGGTGTGAAGCTCCGAGAGAGGACTTTACCAAAATACGGCGGATGTTGCCAGAGAAACTTTTGGGCGCTCGCGATAGGCGACAAAAAAACATACGACCTGCGGAATGATCCGGGTCTTCGAAGACGCGCAAGAGGTTTGTTATCGTGGCGGCTCTTGCGCCAGTTCGTACTCAGGAACCGTGTTCCTGTTTCCCTATGCTATGGCTTTGCCGCGGGCGGCATGGCGGGCATCCGGCTCGGCGATTCCGCGGGAAGGAGCAGAGAGACCGTCCCCCCTCCGGAATCCCGGTTCCGGACCTCCAGAGCGCCCTCCATGCGGTCCAGGCAGAGCGCGGCGATCCGCAGACCGTACCCGCTTCCACCCTCCCCTTCCGTGCCCTGCAGGGACGGGATCTCTTCTCCCCGCGCGCCATGCCTCAGGACCTCACGGGAAAAGCCGCGCCCCTGGTCCCGCACCTCGATCCGTACGCGATCGCCCTCGGACCACGCCGCCATCTCTATGACTGAACCTCGCGGTGAGAACTTGATGGCGTTGCTCACGATGTTTCCCAGAACGGAATGGCACAGGACCGGAACAGCGGCGCGGACCGCCAGAGCGGCTCCTTCGGTCAGCAGGAAACCCTGCTCCTTGGCTGCCAGCCGGGAGGAGAACACCTCGTTCAGCTGATCGTAGAGGGTGCCGACGATCACCAGGGTCCGCGAGGCAAGTTGGCCGGCCTCCATGACGCGCGCCGAGCGGATGATCGAATACATGCGCTTCGCCATGCCGTCGACGCGCTCCAGGAGCACGGCGGGGTCCGCTGTCCTTCTCACTGCCGGCGCCGAGGTGTTCAGGAGGGCCGTCAGGGGATTGCTGAGATCGTGGAACAGGATCGCATGGAGACGCGCCCGTTCATCGAGCTCATGGCGAAGGTCATGGGCCTGCGAGTTCAGGTTCTCCACCAGCCTGCGGTGCTGCAGCCAGACGACGAGGGCTGTCAGGCTGGCCACGATCGTGGCGAACACCAGGTTCGTCAGGGTCAGCATGTCGGATAGCGAAAGCGGCCATGACGCAGCAGCGGAATAGCCATAGAGCGCCAGGACCCAGAGCAGGGCGACGAGGACCATCCAGCGGTCGCCCAGGAGCGCTCCGTAGAGGACCAGGAGGGGGAGCAGCATATGGAACGGCGCGATCGGGCGGGTGGAGTCGGCGAAGAGCCCTTCAAGGGCGTTCAGGAGAAAGGAGATCAGCACCACCCAGGACAGGGGCCGCAGCCGGTCCGGACGGCGGTTGAGAAGCACGAGGACCGCGACACAGCACAGCGCGTTGGCCACGTCGGGCCAGGGGGACGGCCCGCCGACAAGGAAGCCGCGGAGGATCAGCAGCGCGAGCCCGGCGACCGCGATCGAGAGCACGAAGCGAAAGGACCGGACCCGGTCGTCGTGAAGCCAGGGATCGTCCGTGGACGCCTCGGCGAGCCGGGATGCCTTCCATCGGACCCACGCCGGTGGAGTTGATTGCGGATGACGAGCATCAGACACCGCGTTTACCATCCTCCCTGCACTGCTGAGATTCCCACCGGAACGGCGGCCCCGACCCCGCATCGCACGCATTAATTTAGCCGAAGAGCCGGCAATAGTCAATACTCGCAGCGGATGACGGGGTCAGGGAAGCGAAAGCTGGAATGGAGGAAGGTTAAAAAAGAGGGGGGCCACTCCCCGCGTCTGGATGCGGGGATAGCGGGTGATTTGAATGATTGGTAACTCCCCTGAGGATCAAAGCCCCGTGACGTTTCATGCCGGGAGCTTCAACGGGTGTGCAGAAAATAGAGAACCGTCTCAGGCATCAGGGACGTTCAAGATGATCGTTTTTCGGGCGGCTCATCGTTCAGTCGCACAGCATGCAGGAGAGCGGCGTTATTGGCGAACCTCATTGCGTTACCAGCCAGTCCTTGGCCTGGCCGTGGGAATCGAACGCCACGAGGTTCCTGCCCGAGAACTTGACGACGGCGTTGTAGATGATCTTCTTGAGCCCCGTAACGCCGACGACCGCCGCCGCCGCGACATACGGCTTGTTGTGGCTGGCGAACTCCTTCATGGCTTCCGTGGCGGCTGTGTTGAATTTTATGTCCGTAACGTCGGTCAGCGTCCTGATGGACCCTGCCGGCTGCGCCGCGATCACGCCTTTTGCCTTCCCGATGATCTGGATCACCTCATCGGCCCGTGCCTGGGTGAAATCGAGGTGCAGGATCCTCTTGCCTTTGTGCTCGATGAACTTGATGCGATGCTCCATGCCGGCTCCTTTCCGATGGCGGGGTATTTGGCATACCCTGCCCTGTTCGTCCCTGCGGAAAGTATACAGGCGTGGACGAATAAATACATCCCCCGGCCGGGGTATTTTCAGGGGAGTGAAGAAAGGTCAGGCTGTCCCCTCCCCGCGTCCCCGTGTCGGTTTACTGTCCCCTTGTCGGGTTTACTACCAGTCCCCGCAATAATCGTAGGCCTGCGCGCTGGTCAGCCGCTGCAGGTCTTCCCCGGTGTCGGACATGCGGTAGAGGTTAGCCAGGGCGTCCGCATCGGCCTCGTCCCAGTCGCTGCTGCTGGAAAAGACGATCTCCCGGCCCGACCAGACAGGAGACGAATCATGCCCCCGGCCGGGATGTTCGTACACGAAGAGCTCTCCCGTGTCGACGTTGAGCCTGCGGAGATGGGGCGTTCCCAGGTCGCAGCGGAAAATGAGCCACGACCCGTCAGGGGACCAGGTCGGATTCGCGTGAAGGGCGTCATCGGTCGTGAGCTGCCGCTGTCCCTTTCCTGCGGGGTCCATGATCCAGATATGGGAGGACTTGGACCCCGGCGCGAACCGGACAAAGGCGATCAGGTCGCCCCGCGGCGACCACATGGGGTTCATGTGCTCCGAAGGCCCGGCGGTAAGCCTGGCGAAGCCCGTCCCGTCCATGGCGACCACGTGGACCTGCTGGAGCCCTTTCTCGTCGGCGCCGGCGAACACGAGCCGGCTGTCGTCGCCGGACCAGTCGACGCTGCTGATGTTGAGGTCCCCCGTCGTGATCTGGGCCATCTTCCCGGCTGCAAGGTCCATGAGGAAGATATTGTACAGTCTCCGCGCGTGGTTCTTCGTGCTCACCAGGGCGATCAGGCTCCCGTCCTTGTTGTACCGGGGCCCTGCGTAATCGGCGTACTTCCCGTCGGGCCCGGGATTCATCGTGAGCCGGGTCTCGTTCTTCCCGTCGCGGTCGATGACATAGAGATCGTTGAACATCTCCCTGCCGTCTCCGCTGAAGCGGGTGAATACAATGCGTCGGTGGTCCATGGAAAACCTCTTTCTCGATCCGGGGATCGCGCGTCCGGGAGGGACAGATTAACAGGGACGTCGGGGAAAGTCAAACGGGAGATGGGGCCGTGCACATCCAGCAGGGAGGCAGGTCGACACAGAGGACGGCAGCGTAGCAGACAGTTCTTTTTCTTACGGCAAAGACAAACCTTTTTTACCGCAGAGGACGCAGGGGAAGTGCAGGCGAGGAAACGCCTATGTTCCCGATGTTCATTTTTTCTTACAGTTTGTACCCGATCTTCCGCAGGAACTCCTTTCGCTGCGCCTTGTCGGCCTGCTGCTCGACGCCCTTGGGCGACGAGCCGTCGATCACGCCCAGGATGCCCTTTCCCGCAGGCGTCGATGCGACCACGACCTCGAGCGGGTTCGCCGTCGCGCAGAAGACCCGGCAGACCTCGGGGCAGTTCTTGATCGGGTTCAGCACGTTGACCGGAAAGGCGTCCCTGAGGTAGATGCAGAACACGTGGCCCGCTCCGATGGCGCCGAGCGTCCTGACGCACGCGCCGATGAGCCCGTCGTCGTTCCCTTCGGCCCTGATCAGGCAGGGACCGGAGGCCTCGGTGAAGGCGACGCCGAACTTCGCCTGGGGCACGGTCGTGGCGATGATCTCGTAGAGGTCTTCGGCCGTCTTGATGAAATGCGTCTGGCCCAGAATGACGTTGCATCCGGCCGGTATGTCCACCTTCACCGTGGTCGTTTCCATGTCCGCCTCCGCAGTTGGATGAGGGACGATCCCCTCAGTTCAAGAACGCGCGCCTGCCCCGACCGGTCCCCGGGGTCATTTCCCCGTGAAAAAAAGCCTCACGATCCTCCCGACAACGGTCACCCCCAGGATGATCGCGGTGATGATCGCAAGCAGGACGGCCAGATAAAGCGTCAGCTTGAATACCAGAAGAAAGAGGGGGATCAGGACCGCGCAGAGCAGTATCGTCAGACAACCGGCGGCAAAGTCTTTTGTTTCCAGCATGAGGTCAGTCCTTCCCGTTTTCCCGCTCAAAGGGAGTCAATGTAATGAATTATAGCAGACGTGAGCCTGGATAGTGGTTTGATCTATTAGCTCTGCACAGGCATGAGAACGTGACGGCAGCGAATCAACAGGTCTTCTCTTAGTGCAACGTGCAACGGCAAACCTTTCTCACCGCAGGGGACGCAGAGGGGCAACGTCTAGAGCGACTCGCTGATTTCTTCTTAGCTTAAGAAGCCTTTGACCTCCTCGCCTGCTTTTCCCCTGCGTCCTCTGCGGTATCATGCCGTTGCCAGGATATTCTTCGCCAAGGCTCAAGCTTCATGACGGCACATCTCGACTCTTCTCAACCTGCAATCGCGAGCCAAGCACTGCTTCCGTGCATTTACGCCGCCTTGCGGCTTTCGCTTCTCTCGCCCGGAAGCTTGGAGGCAAGAACGTCGACCTTCTCGATGACCGGCGGACCTGCCAGAAGCTCCGGTGTTTTAGCCATCAACGCCGCCGCGACCCTTCCCGCAAGATGGGCCTGACGGCCTGCTTCATCGGGGAAGGCATCGAAGATGCCGAATGTCGTGGGACCGATGCGGATCCCGAACCAGGCTATTGTGCCGGGCTCTTCCCGGACGATGGGAAGACCGCTTTTCAGGAAGGCCTCCACCTCCGCCTCTTTCCCGGGCCTGGCTTCCAGCTTTACATATAACGCTTTCGTGATCATGTTATACCTCCTTGGAACCGCTTCTTCTCGACTGGATTATAACTCTCGGGAAATCCTGATTTCAACGGGCCCGTGCGGCCCTATATCCCGGCAGAGGCCGGGACCGGACTCCGCAGATGACGATGCCCACGGTGCTATAATTTAGTCAGGATGCTGATGGTCTGCCGGCCGAAAGGACAGGACCAAGATTCAGCGAAGGAGGCAAAGCCATGAAGATAACCAAGATCGGCATCGTGGGGTCGGGTCATATCGGGGGAACGCTCGGGATGCTGCTCGCTGCGGCAGGATACGAGATCTTCTACAGTTCCCGGCATCCCGATGCCCTCAAAGACCTGGCCAGGACGACCGGGCCCAGGTCCCGCGCCGGGACCGTTGCTGAGGCAATAGCATTTGGCGACGTGATCGTGCTGTCCGTTCCCTTGAAGTCCATCCCGGAGCTTGACGCCGGAGCAAAAGAGGCCTTGAAGGGCAAGATCGTGATCGACACGTCGAATCCTTATCCGGAAAGAGACGGTGTCCTCGCGGAAGAGGCAAGAAAGGACCCGGGCGGCATGGGCGTTTTTGTGGCCCGTCTTCTGCCGGGCGCGAGGATCGTACGGGCATTCAACACGGTCTATTTTGCAGACCTCAAAAGAACGAAGAACAAGGCCGGTGAAAAGATCGGGATCCCCATTGCCGGCGACGATCAGGAGGGATTGCAGGCCGCTGTTGAGCTGGCGGAGCGCATCGGCCTTGTTCCGGTTGTCGTGGGCGGCTTGAGCGCGTCGAAATCGTTCGATGTGGGAACAGCGGTGTATGCAACGAGCGCCTCGGCAAGAGAGATCAGGAAAAGGCTGAAGCTGGAGCCTGCACGGTCAAGGCATGCCGCTTAGCGGCGATCAGTGTGAAACGGCGTGATCGGGGACCGTTCCTTCATCGGGTCTCAGGGACCCGCGATCCCAGGGATCGTAAAGAACATTGACGATCTCGATCGAAGAGGAAGCGTCGAGGCGCTTTAACCGCCTCATTGAGAAGCAGGAGACCACGATCAGCGAGGCGAAGCCCCCGATGATATCGAGCGGCGGGAAGCCCGCATAGGTCCCCAGAAAATGGCCTCCCGCGATGCCGAGGAGCAAAGCAGCCGCGGGGAGCACATAGGCCAGCACATATCCCTTGTATTTGACCCCCTGCACCAGCCCGATCTTCACGGAGTCTCCGACGCGGGCCCCCATCGTATTTTTAACGGTCACCACCTGCATAAGCCCCCCCCTGCACAGGCCCAGCGCCGCGACGCCGCACTTTCCGCAGGACCCGTCGCCTTTCATGCGGATCACCGCGTTCTCGCCTTCCAGCCTGATGACCATTCCTGTGTCGGGGATCGACGGCTTCATGGCTCAGCATAAAATGAACCTGCAAAGCCTGCCATGATCTGTATCATAGGGAGGAGGTAGCGGAAGGATCCTAGACCGAAGGGTGACGCGCTGGCCTGCTAGGGTGTCGCGGGCGCGGCAAGCGCCGTATAGCTGACCCCTGCGGTGGTGCTGAAGAGCCCGTCGACGACAAAATAGAGGACCCCTCCCCCCGACGGGAGCGTGCAGTCCTCGGGCGCGGTCCCGCCGAGCAGCGTGTTCGGACACGACACCGGAGCGTTCAGGAAACTATCGTTTCCGAAGACGTAGAGGTCGGCATCGTTGTTCAGCCCGGTGATCGAGATGGTGTAGTCGGCCGGCACGGGAGCAGGCACGGCATAGATCCGTGCTTCCCACCGCGCGAGGACGTCAGGCCAGGGCCCGGAAAGCGCCAGGTTCGTCGTCGCGACCGGGTCCACGGCGATCGTGAAGAACCCCACCGATCCGAGGAGGTAGAATCCGTCCACCCCGAAGTAGAGCGTGCTGCCCGGCGCCCTGATCACGCAGTCCTCGGGGCTGGCGCCGGTGAAAGCCGTGTTGTCGATGGAACATTGGCTGAGGAACGTGAAGGTGCCGTCGGCGCCGAACACCAGAAGGTCGGCATCGTCGTTCATGCCGGTTATGCTGATCTTGTAGAACGCCCCGTGCACGACCGCAGCCGCGTAATAGTTGAATCCCGGGTACGCGACGCTGTCCGCCACCGGGGACCCGGCGGGCAGGACGACGACGGCCGGCGCTGGTACGCGCACCACCTCGTCGTTATGACCGCCGCAGGCCGGGATGATCGAAACGGCAAGGGCCAGAAGAACCATGAGGAGAAGGGATCGGCTTGGCACCAGATCGGGTTTTTCTCGCACAGCAGCCACCTGCCTTTCCTGCCGGAGGCCATTTTGTGCGATGGACACCGGTCAGTGCATTCCATTCCTTCGGCGATCGTCAGAACCGGAGCATCGCGCCAAAGGTCAATCCGCTGAATTCGTCCGTAACATCCGTTTCGTTCCCTGTATTCTCCTCGTACCGGTAGCCGATCGAGCCGAGAAATTGTCTCGTAAAGGCGTACTTCAGGCCGAATTCGAGCCCCCATCCCGGGCTGTCCTCGCGGAACACGGTCCCGGCGTCATTCTGTTCGAACCGGGTGAAAAGATAGAGCAGCCTGCCGTAGAACGTGAGCCAGGGATCCATGGGCGCCTGAAAGGCCATTCCGAGAACCGGACCGGACAGCGTGTTCTTGATCCCCGTCGCCGGCTCCTTGAAGGTCGCCTGCTTGTAGCCGGCGAAGAGGCCGAACTCGGGAACGACCAGGTAGCCCAGGTTGAGATCGGCATCGTGCCGTGAGATATTGGCGGTCATGTCCGGCCCGGAAAAGCGGTAATCGGCCGTGGAGAACAGATAGGATGCTTCCAGGAAGACCTGCTCCCCCAGCTCCGCTTCCACGGCGGGACCGAGGAGCATCGTGCTGTCCGACGAAACGCTGGAAAAGCCGGGCCTGCTCTGGTGCCAGCTGTTCAGCCACATCTTGATCCCCCCGTTGATCGCTGTTCCGTCGCCGGCGTGAGCGGGAGGGATCCCCGCAACGAGCAGCAGGCTGAGGACGATTGCATACAGGGACCGCTTCATCACTGAACCTCCTGCCGGAGAATAGATCACCGCGTGCGGCCGGGCCTGCCCTGCTCACCGCGAGATGACGGCTTATACCAGTCCTGCCCTGATGATGATGACGGGCCCGGACCGGCGGGGCCCAGCACGCTGCCCTGTCCCGGCCTGCCGGGGAACGACCGCTGCACGTTCGGCCGCGGCGCGCTATAGGGTCTTACGGACGGAAGGGGTGTTACCGAAGGCCGCGGACCGCCGCCGGCTGCCGAACCCTGGAACTGCCTGCTCTCCCTTCCTGCCGGACGATCGTACGATCTCGGGCTATAAGACCGGCCCGGTGTTCCCGCGCTCTTTTCAATGTTCCCGGAGCGCCTTTCGTACGACGGCCGCGCGTCGCTCCGCGGCGGCACCGTGTAGGATCCTCCGGCCGCGCCCTGCGGGCTCCTGCGCTTGTCATCGCCCCTGC
>JAGVOT010000106.1 GCA_020052615.1 Nitrospirota bacterium
CTCAGAGCGCGCTCCGCGTCCGGAGAGTCTGCCGGGGCCGAAGCACTTCGGGTCCTCGCCGGACATCGCGCTTCCCCGGACCGCGCCGCCGCAGGGCCTTCCCGAGGGAAGCGACAAGGGAACATCCCCGACCGGCAAGCCCGGCATCGGCGTTCACGAGGCGGGGAGAGGGCCGTTGCCCTTCCTATCGCAGACGGAGATCGACGAGCTCGCTCGCAAAGGGATGCCCGAAAAACGACCGGGCGACGATTCGGTCACCCTGGACACCGACGAGTTCAAGTTCATTTCCTACAATCGCTGGCTCAAATACAAAGTGGAGAGCGTATTGAAATACCCCGAGCTCGCCGCGATCTCGGGTCTCCAGGGCACACTCTATATCCAGTTCAACATCATGAAGGACGGATCCCTCCAGGGCCTTGAGCTCATCAGGTCATCGGGCTACAAGATCCTCGACGACGAGGCGCTCCGCGCTATCCGCGCCACTGCTCCGTTCCAGCCCCTCCCCGATGGATGGAAGATGGACCACTATACCATCCGCGCCGCGGTCCTGTTCTATCTGAACGAGGCGTATATCCGGTGATCGACCTGCTCAAGATAGGCGCGGCATTCGTCGTCATCCTTCTCCTCCTGCGGCTCCGCTGGAACCTCGGCGCCGTCATGCTGCTGGCCTCCGCCCTTCTCGGCGCCCTCTATCTGATCGGCCCGGTCGGTCAACTGACGGTCATGGCAAGGGCCGCCGCGGACCCCGTGACCCTGAACCTCGTCGGCGCGCTGGTGCTCATCATGGTGCTCGAGAACATCATCCGGAAGCGCGGCCTGCTGAAGCAGATGACCGATTCCCTCAGCCGCGTTGCCCGGGACCGGCGGTACACCATGGCGATCCTCCCCGGCGTCATCGGGCTCCTGCCCTCGGCCGGCGGCGCCGCCTTCTCGGCGCCCATGGTCCAGGAGGCGGCCGGTGAGATCGATATCTCGCCCGAGCGCCGCGCCTTCATCAACTACTGGTTCCGCCACATCTGGGAGTACTGCTCGCCGCTTTACCCCGGCATCATCCTGGTCGCGGCGGTGACGATGATCCCGCTCAACAGCCTGCTCCTCTCCCAACTGCCCCTCCCCCTCGCGCTCGTGGTCGTGGGCATACTCTTTTGCTTCCGGGGCGTCAAGGGCCATGCCGTGCCCGGTGAACGGAAGAAAGACGATGTGAAGGACCTGATCATATCGCTCCTGCCCATCATCGCTGCAATCGTCATGGTCGTGATATTCAAGCTCAACCTTTCCGTTGCCATGGCAGGCATCGTCGTCGTTCTCTTTACCGTCTACCGGTACTCGCTGGCCGAGATCGGTATCGCGCTCAAAGAAAGCGTCTCCCTGAAGGTCATCCTCATGGTATTCGGCATCATGGCGTTCAAGGGAATGCTCGAAGCCTCGGGCGCCATCGAATCCCTGCCGCGGTTCTTCCGCGAAAGCGGCCTGCCGCCGGCGGCCGTCTTCTTCGCCCTGCCCTTCCTGGTCGGCCTGCTGACGGGGCTGACCGTGGGGTTCGTGGGATCCACCTTCCCGATCATCGTGGCCATGACCGGCGGCCATCCTGATCCCGCTGTCGTCACCTTCGCCTTCGCCAGCGGCTTTACGGGCGTCATGCTCTCGCCCACCCACCTCTGCCTGCTGCTCACGGTCCAGTACTTCAAGGCCGACCTCGCCGGAACCTACCGGCTGATGTACGTGCCGGTGATGCTCGTGTTCCTCGTCGGGTTCGGCGTCTACCTCCTATAGCTCCGCAGACAAAAAGGGCTTCCTTTTCACTCCCGGAAGCCCGGACCTTACTCCAGTGCATAGAGAATGCCGCCCGAGGCAAAGTAGAGCGTCCGGCCGACGGGCAGTGCGGAGGCGTACAGCTGTCCCCGCCCGGCGGTGAACGTCCACCGCTCCCTGCCGGTCTTCACATCGAACGCCATCAGCACGCCGTGGTTGTCGGCGACATACACCGTGTTTCCCGCAACGGTCGGCGGCGAGTCGATCCATGCGTTGCCGTGGTGCTCCCACAGGACCTTCCTGGTCGCGATGTCCACGGCGTAGAAGCTCCCCGCCTGGTTCTCGCTCGTGCCGAAATAGACGACGCCGTCAGCGACCGCGGGCGTATGGACGCTGCCGCCGGTGGTGAACTTCCACAGGTGCTGGCCGGTCCAGCGGGAAACAGCCATGAGCGCACCGCTCGCGTTCCCGCTGATCCCGAAGAGGACCGCGTCGCCCGATACCGCGGGCGATCCGGACAGGTCGAGCAGGCGGGGTGTTTCCCATCGTTCGACCCCGGTCGCAACGTCGATCGCGAAGATCTGCCCGCCGCTGATGGTGTGGCCGCTGTTGCCGAAGCCCGCATATGCGATGCCGTCCATGATCGCCGGCGGGGTGGTAATGCGGTTGCCGGTCTTGAACTTCCAGCGCTCTTCGCCGGTGGCCGCGTCGACCGCCATGAGATAACCGTGGTCATCGGGTCTGCTGCGGAAGGAACCGCCGCCGAAGAGGAGCAGTCCGCCGGCAAG
This sequence comes from Nitrospirota bacterium, assembly GCA_020052615.1. Taxonomy (GTDB): domain Bacteria; phylum Nitrospirota; class UBA9217; order UBA9217; family UBA9217; genus JAAXXJ01. The sequence continues at coordinate 2,541 of JAGVOT010000106.1, forward strand.
GGCCGGCGAGGTCGGCCGCACACTGCCGGTCAGGACCTTCCATCGGGACACGCCGGTCATCGCATCCATCGCGTAGAGGGAATTCTCCGCCGCGCCGAGGAAAGCCATCCCGCCTGCGATCAGGGCCGGTCCAGCCCCGGACAGATGCTGTTTCCACAAGAGCCGGCCGCTCGCACGATCCAGGGCATAGAGGTACGCCTCGTCGCCCAGAAAGAGCTTGGAGCCCGCCGCGACCGGCGAGGACAGATACCGTCCTTCCGCCTTGAATTGCCATCGCACCCGCGGCGCGTTCGCCACACCCTCCGCAGGGTACGCGGCGGTGCGCCGCAGATCGCCGCGATAACAGCCCTCGACGGCCGGCATCGCCGCTCCGCGCGGTCCATCAGGCGGTGCGTCGCCGAAGAGGGTCTGCTCGGAAAGCAGGAGCATCGCCAGCATGATCACGATCTTGTTTTTTCCCATGACCCTCTCCCCTTTTTGACCTTGGCCTTCCCGTTGACTTATAGTATCATAGGCCGTCGCGAAGAGGAAGCCTGAAAGGAACGGGACATCATGCGAAACGCCGTAGGATTGTTCACGCTGACAGGACTCCTGATCGGGGTCGCCGTGTATCTTGTCTGGAAAGACGCGGTGCGCGAACAGGTCCCCGTCGCATCGCCGCAGCAGGTGCAGCATGCGCCCCGCGTCATGTCTTTGTCCGCATCAGGCGATCATACGGCCGTGCGCCGGGACGACGGCACGGTCTGGACCTGGGGCGGTGTGAGCCACGTCCAGATCGACGGCCCCTTCGAGTACCACGGCGGTGTGCCGGCGCCCGCGACC
>JAGVOT010000037.1 GCA_020052615.1 Nitrospirota bacterium
AGCTGCGGGGAATCTTCGATCCTCAAGGTAGTACTATTTATTCTAATCGCTCGCTAACCCCGCAGCAAGCTGCGGGGAATGCGCTCGCTCCTGGATTCATGACCGTCGGCTGCTGATCCCTCGGATCGCGGAAAGTAAAGCCGCGCGCGTACGGGCCTCGTACGCGTGTCCGGTCCCGCTGCGAGCATCAGCGGCTCAGAGATCGACTCCGGCAGTTTAAGAATTGAAGTGATTGTGAGGAGGGTTTTCCCTTGAAAAAAAGATCATTCCGCATCCTGTGCACAGCGCTTCTCTGCATCCTGTGCTCTTCAACAGCGGTCAGGGCAACGTCGTGCCACCAGGTGGACGGCATGGCGGGCGGGGCACCGGGAAGCGAAAACGTGTTTTTGCAGTTTACCTATCAATTTGCGGGCATGGATAGATACAGGAAAGGCAGCGACACACAGTCACTCGACGAGGCGAAGGCGTACACCAAGCCCGATGGCACCACCTATACTTCGCTGCCCGTCAGCATGGACATGGTGAGATATACCATGACGGCCGGATACGAATTCAGTCCCCGCTTCAAGGCCTACGCTTCCCTGCCTTATGTCAGGAACACCATGGACATGACGTCGTCGCTCGGCGCGATGCTGGGATGGCAGGACATGACCATGGAGCCGACGTCAGGCGTCGGTGATGCGGTCCTTATGGGCATGTATCGCCTGAAGGGCGGCCAGGAAACGGGGCCGACCAATGCCGTTTACCTCGGCCTCGGCGTAAAGGCGCCGACGGGCTCTTCGACAGAGCGATATGCCGACGGCAGGCTCGTCCATTTTCACATGCAGCCCGGCACGGGCTCATGGGACCCCCTGCTCACCGTCCTGTACACGACGACAGCGGATCATCTCACGCTCCAGGCCGATGCCGGCTACCAGTATACGACGAGCAACAGGGAAGGATACGAGGCTGGCGATTCCACGTCCGTCGGGCTTGCGGGAAGGTATGCTGTCTCGCAGGTGCTCGGCCTCAGCGCCGGTCTCACCTACGTCCATACAGGCAGGGCAAGCGACAGGAATGGACGATACTACGACCCGGCAGCGAACAACAGCCTCATGGACGATCCGGCAAATACCGGCGGAGACAGCCTCTGGTTCTCGCCCGGCGTGCAGGCGCTGCCGGTGAAGAACCTTGCCCTTGAGGCCAGGGTGAAGCTGCCTCTCTGGGAATCGGTGAACGGCATCCAGCTGGTGGCGAGATCCATCTGGTCCGCGGGAATATCATACCGTTTTTAATGTCACCTTATTAAGGAGAACGACAAAATGAGAACGAAGACATTATTACTATCACTGGTCCTCTCCGTGGCCGCGGGATTGATCTCCCACGGATGCGGCGAGGGCAACAAAGGATCGTCGAGCACCGGGGCCGCACTGGACCTGACGGGCGCCAGACAGGGCCAGACCGTCGGCTTCGTCGATGTGAACGGCGACGGGATCACGGACAAGGTCGTCGGCGCGCCTTATGCCGCCACCCGGTCCGGCCAGACAGGGGCGGTCCTGGTGTACAAAGGTTTGACGACCGGTTTCAGCACGATCCCGACAACGGCGCTCACGGGAGACGACAACCTGGGCTATGCGGTCGTCAATATCGGGAACGACCTAGCCGTCGCAGCGATCCATGGGGATGGCGATGACGTATCGCTGTCCGGAAGCGTTGCGATCTACCGGGGAGGCGGGAGCGGTGCGATCGTGAAAAAACTCTCGGGCGAATGGCCCCTGGACAAGTTCGGAGTGGCTCTTGCCGCGGGCGATCTGAACGGCGACGGGACCGATGACTTGATCGTGGGCGCGCCGTTCAACACGAACGATCCCGCGCTTTATCAGGGCGGCGCGGTCTATGTGTTCTTCGGACCCGATTATGCCGCCCCGGTCAAGCTCTATGCTTCCGCCGCGAATAAAGGCCTCGGCTGGGCGGTCGCAGCGGGAGACGTGAACGGGGACGGCAGCGACGACCTCGTGCTCTCGGCCACGGGCAAGGTCCTGGTCTTCTACGGAAGCAGCCTTGCATTCGCGCCCTCCATCAACGCGCCTGACATCGAACTCACGAGCGCTGCAGCCGGATTCGGCAAGGCAGTTTCGGTCATCGGGAACATTGACGGCATAGCGGGCGGAGAGATCGCCATCGGCGCGCCCAATGCGCTGGTATCCCTGAACACGGTTACGAGCCGCGACGTCGGAAGCGTGTACATTGCGAACGGAAGCGGGTCTTCGCCGGTCAACCTCGACACCGCGACGCCCGGGCCCTCGGGCCCGCTCATCACCAGGCTCAACGGGGAGACGCTGTTCAGCCGCTTCGGATCATCCATAACCGCGCTCGGCGATATCGATGGCCGCGGGAAGCCCGACCTTGCCGTAGGTGCGCCGATGCGCGATGTTGACTGGAACATCCTGAGCGGAACGGTGTATGTGTTCAAGGGAGAGGACATCGCCGCGGGCACCCCGTGGGCGAATAGCTCGGCCTTCGAAGGCCAGGTGAAGGACCACTCCTATGGAACGTCCCTTGTTTCCGCAGTGCTGTCCGGACCGACCGGCACCATGAACGCGCTCCTCATCGGAGCGCCCCGGTCAAACGCGGGCACGGGAGGGGCCGCCATGGTTGATCCGGCAACGGGCCAGACCGTTGCGGGCGGCAGCAGCGGCGGCAGTACCGGCGGCAGCGGAGATTGTCATTAATGTTATTTCGTCACGATGCTTCAGACCACGATACAAAGGAGATCAAATCCATGTTCAATACCATAGTCATCGGTCTGTTCCTGCTGTGCTGCTCGCTCGGCTTCACGAGCGGCAGTATGGCCCAAGTCCTGTACGATGCGTCCAATTTTTCCGCAGCCGGCAGGCTGCTGCAGCCCGCGCCCGCCGGCCATGTTCCCGGTAAGGACAATGGCCCGGGGACCGGCACGCATAACGCAGGCGACGATTGCGGGGTCTGCCACACCCCCGGAGGAAAGGCCGGGAACTTCGTGTTCACCGTAGGCGGAACGGTCTATGAGGATCGCACCGCGAGAAGGACGCTCAAAAACGCGGAGATCATTCTCCAGGACGTGCAGGGAAATACGATCAGCATGACATCGAACGAGGCGGGAAACTTCTGGACCTTTGCGGAGCTGGCGAGCAATCCCTGCGCGGTGTCGAGCCATGGAACCACCATGGACTATCTTTACACGCTGAGCAACGGCGTCTGCGTGCCGACGGTCCCTTCCTCCGATTCCCGGACCTGGCAATACAAGGCCTGGGTGAAATACGGCGACCAGGTGAGGCACATGGCAACCGTCGCTCCGATCGGCGGTGCCTCCGCAACCACTGCCAGGATGGGCTGCAGCATGCATCACGCGGGCATGGGAAGCCGCGGCGGCCTGTGGGGTATGAAAAAGGACACCCTGACAGTCTACCCGGCGTCGAACCTGAGCTTCAAGAAGCATATCCTGCCCATTTTCAGGAACAAGTGCGCGCCCTGCCACATCCCCGGCAGCACGACAACGCGCATCGCCACAAGGTCGGACATAGACCCGGCAGCGACAGGGACGCTGACGACGGTCGATTACAGCAACGGGCAGGATTTTACCTCCTATAGCGGGTCGACCGTGGGAGCGGCTGTCAAAAAGGGCATCGGCGACTTCACGGCAGGCTACCAGTCGGATCCCGACTCCAGCCCCCTCCTGGCACATACACTGCTGCAATCTTCAGGCACGGTCACCCATGGGGGCGGCGGGTTCTGGACAACGGCCGATGGCGACTACAAGGCCATACGCCAGTGGATCGCTGAAGGAGCGTTGCCATAAGCGTAATCCCCCCTCTGAAATATAAAGGCCGGAGAGACGATCTCTCCGGCCTTGCTTTGTTCTTGATCTTCCGATCCGGAGTCGCCAGTCACCCCGTACCCCCGTCTGTTTAACGCTGATCAGCAATGACCCGCGAAAGGCCGGAAGGCCCGGTAAGCGGCAGCTCCAGCATAACCTCGATCCTGCCATCCCCCAGTTCCCGCTCGCTCACCACCGTATACCCCTTGACGAAGCCCTGGATCCGTTCAGAGTATTTCCCGTCAGTCATCAGGGACCCGATGCTGCGTCCTCCATCGATCTTGATCTGCTCTATGATACGGAGCAGGTTCCTCTGCCCATCGGCAAAGGCCGCGCGCTGGGCCATGGCCCGGGCCGAAGCGGCGTTCGCTGCGTCCGTCGGCCGGGAGCCGACTCCGGCGGCGCGGATCTTCCCGGCTGCCCAGTCAACGCCGTCTGTCGCAACGATGGGAAGAAGAACAGCGTTCTGCCGCACCCGCTGGTTCTCGGGGATCGTGACCGGTGCAACGTCCGGGGCATGTCCCGGAGCTGTCGCCTGCACTTCGTACCTGCCCGCGGCCAGGTTCCTGAACTCATACCTGCCCTCCCGGTCAATGCGGCTGGCTGCGCGTTCCTGCCCCTCGCGGATGAGCTTCACCTCGCCATCCGGCAGCGGCGGGGTGACCCTGCCTGCCAGGACCGCTTTGCCCGACCCCGGCACGATCAGAACGGACGGAAGCACGGTCGATTCTCCGGGCTTCACCATGACGTTCTCCAGGCGGATCGGGAATGAAGAAACAGGCGCTGACACCATGATCGTATAGGTCCCGGCCGCGAGCGGCAGCCTGAACTTCCCATCCTTCCCCCCTGCCTGCACCGTTGCGACGGATGTGCCTTCCCGGACCGCCGATACCTGCGCCGACGCTCCCGAAGGTTCTACCGTCCCTTCGACGACCCCTTCCTGTGGAGCGCTCAGGGCTGTTGAAGAAAGAACGAGCGCCAGAAAAAAGATCAGCTTGACAGGTATTCCCATGGGTCACCCCCCTTGTTCTGATCAAATTATAACATACGGTACGGAACGAAGACAGGCATGCACGGTCAAGAATGGCTGGCGAAAAAAGATTACAGGAACGACCGTACTGTTAGATCGAACAAATACCAGATCCTCTGGTTTGGACATCCTGCCCGTCTGACCGCGCTGATATTGATGGGAAGATCCGCTCGCTGCCAAGTACCCTGATCCGCCGAGGACTTAACCAGGATGCTCCACATCCTGTATGGGGAAAAACGCGCTATAATGTTATTAAAAGAGCGTTGCGCGAAGAAAGGGATGGTCATGAATGAACTGGCCGAATGGCTCGTCCACATCGAACATCTTGCCGAGAACCTGTACGGCGGCGCCGCCCGCGCGTTCAAGGACGACGAGCAGCTTGCCGGTTTCCTGGGTCACCTTGCAGAGGAAGAGGCGCGGCACAGCCGTGTCATGGGGAACATTGCCGACTATTTGCGAAATAACAAGGGCATAGCGTCCGATATTTCATTGGACGCGGTCACCATGGAGAAGATCGAGGCCCCGTTCCTGGACTGTGGAAGCAGGCTGGATACAGATTCCCTGCAGAGGGAGCATATCATCAATTGCGTCGTTGCCGCGGAATTCTCCGAGTGGAACGACCTCTTCGTGTACGTGCTGAACGCCCTGAAGGAGGCCGGCCGGGAATTCGCCGTCACCGCCTCGATCATGCAGACGCACAAACAGCACATCGAGAAGTTCATCGGATCGCTTCCCGAGGGCAGGGCCTACGTCACGATGATGCGCCGGCTGCCGCACGTGTGGGAGCCGCGGATCCTGGTCGTTGAGGACTATGCGGGCGTGCGGGACCTTCTGAGCGCCGTTCTCTCGGCAATAGGCACGGTGGAGACGGCTGAGAACGGGAAAGAGGCCCTGGACAAGGTGCGAACACGGCACTTCGATGTCATCGTGTCGGATGTGAATATGCCGGTCATGGACGGTATCCAGTTCTTCTCGGCGGCGTCCCGGTTCGATCCCCGCATCAGCAAGCGCTTTCTGTTCCTGGCCGGCAACCCGACGGACGAGACCATCGCATTCATCGGAAAGAACAGCCTTCGCTACCTGGAAAAACCTATGCAGATCAATGATCTTCAGGGCGTGGTGGGAGAATTGCTCGACAAGTCTCTGACGGACGCGCCTGGAGACCGAAAGAGAGAAGGTTACAGTAAGGGATGAGAAGAACCGCATTACTTCGAGAAGAGGATGCAGCAATAAATTGCAGGGGGTCAAGAATGGGGTGTTCAGCAAGGTGGCGGCACACGAGCTGCGCGCCGCCATTCTCAATGCGCCAGGTCAACACCCTCATCGCATCAGCGCCACCGGGGATTGACGGCGATGATCGTCGCCTTTGCCGCCAGGATCATCTCCTCCAGGTCCTCAATGTTCACGTTCCGGGCGTTCAGCTCGTGGATGAAGCGCCACCGGTCAAAGGCGCTGTCGAGGGATTCGAGGAGTTGCAGCAGCTCGTCCGAGGTCATCGCGGTGTTGGAGAATTCGTCGAATCGGGAGAGGAGCGCGGACCGGGTCCCTTCTTTCAGGCGGCGGAACATGCCGGCGAGGGGCATGGGATCGTCGCTGTCGTTGTCCTCGAGCGCCAGCAGACACTTGAAATAGAGCTTGAGCGCCAGGGCTGCGCAGGTCACCGCGGGCTGGGCCATCGAGAGGGCCGGAACAGTCCCCTTCGGCGGCTTCATAAGGATCGTAGCTCCCAGGTAGTAGGCGTTTGCGGAGTTGTTGTACAGAAGAGCGGTTTCCTTGTCCATTTTCTCCCCTTTCCGGACGAAACGGGCTAAGAAAAGCGAGAGCAGGCAGAGAAGCACCGGCGTTATGGAAGGACTCCCACAAGCAGAGGGTACTATACAACATGGGCTGTATCAAGAAAATAGATGGGGTATTTTTGGGGTAGTGGAAAAAAGTGACCTAAGACAGATATTTTGACATACAGCTGCATAGATAAGAACCCTGATAACGGGGCCCTTATCGTCCACCTGGTCGGCGTCTTCCGTCCCAACGATACTCTACTACCCTGCCTTCTTCAACTCGCTTCCCCGCAGATCGACGATCTGCTGAAAGCGCATCGCCAGTTCCGGTCCCTTGGCACCGTCGCCCTCGTGCTTGAAGAACACGAATGCCTTCTCCCATTTCTGCGCAAGGACCTTTTCCGCCCATTGAGACAGATCGGCGTCGGTGTAATCGGAACGGCGCAGGCGCAGGTATCCCCAGGGCGCCGTGCTGATGATCTCCCCTGCGGCCGCCTCATCATCGTCGGCCACACACAGGCTGCACCCCTTCTCCCGCAGCAGGTCCAGCGCACCAGCATCGAGCCACGAGGGACTTCGGAACTCGAAGGCGCATAACGCGGCGCGGGGGACCAGGGCGAGAAATTCCTTCAACACTGCCGGGTCGGCATGAAAGGTCTTGGGAAACTGGAAAAGGACCGGTCCCAGCTTCCTTTCCAGGACCGACAATGACTTGAACAAATACCCCGTCTCAGAGCTCACATGGTGCAGCCGCTTCATATGCGTTATGACCTGCGGCGCCTTGAGCGCGAACACGAAATCACTGCCGACCTGGTCCGCCCACGATGCGAGCACGGTCCCGTTGGGCATATGATAGAAGGTATTGTTGATCTCCACCGTGTTGAGACGGCCGGAATAGGACCGCAGCAGTTCCTTGGGCGAGATCTTTTCAGGATAGAAGCTTCCTTTCCATTCCTTGTATGCGAAACCGCTTGTACCGGCATATATCTTCATGGTTCACCCCCTCATGTACAGGTAATCACCATTTTTCACAACCTGACTAAAAATACCTTTGACACTGATTTTCACAGATAAAAACCCTGATCACAGCGGATAAGGCATGACAGTATCTAAGTTGTATCCGCCTTTATCGTCTAACCGATCCGCCTCTTCAGTGTCATAATACTGTTATTCCCTAACCACTTCGCGGGCGCTCTTGTCGTCGCGCATCCGGACGAAGACCGGATGCCGCATGACGCCGTCTTCGGTCCACTCGGACAGGCTGACCTCGCAGACCAGTTCGGGCCGCAGCCACGCGACCGGCCCATTTGTTGCCGGTGCAGCGGCGAACGGACTTTCCTTTTGGACCAGGGGATCCAGCTTGCCGCGGATCTCCTCCAGGTCCTTTTCCGTGAAACCGCTCCCCACGCTGCCGATGGGGACCAATGCATCCTCTTCATACACGCCCAGGACAAGGGCGCCGAAGTGTTTTCTGTCTCCCCCCGGTTCGGTGAATCCGGCTATCACCCCCTCCTGGGTGAGCCGCGTCTTCACCTTCAGCCACTGCCGGCTCCTCCTGCCCGCCTCGTACGTGCTTTGAGAATGCTTTGCGATGATCCCTTCCAGTCCCTTTTCCCTGGAGACGTTGTAGAACAGAACGCCTTCCTTCACCACGTGATCGCTGTACCTGACCCTCGGTCCGGACGGCAGGATCCTTTTCAAAAGCTCTTTCCTCCGGACGAGAGGCAGGCCCGTCAGATCATGTCCCCGGAAATACAGAAGGTCGAAAACGCAGTAGAGCAAATGACCGTTTCCGGCGGCCTGGTAATGCTGCAGCAGCTGAAAATCAGGGCGGCCCTGGTCGTCCACGACGACGACCTCTCCGTCCAGCACGGCGTCAAACCCGAATCGCCGGAGCGCTTCCACAACAGGAGGGAACTTCTTGTTGAACGAGATGCCGTGCCGGGAATAGAGCGCTACGTTCCCCTCCCGGACCTCTGCAATGGCCCGGTACCCGTCCCACTTCACCTCAAAGACCCATTCGGGATGATCGAACGGTTCCTTTACCGATTCGGCGAGCATCGGCCGGACAGCCTCGGGCATGGTTTTGACCGGTGCGTCCTTCAGGTCGGCCTGCTCCAGCGTTTCGTGCAGCCGGATCTGGTCCAGTTTTCTCCGTCCGAAGACACGCTCCGGTCTGTCCGCAAGCAGTTCCTCGAGGGTCTTCCGGGACGCGACGGAGCGATTCTCCTTCAGAATGTCCCCGACCGCCGCATCTCCGTCCTTCTTCTTCAGAAGGAGCCATGTCTTCCCATCCGTTCCCGTCTTTACCAAAGCGAACTCGCCATGGAGCTTTTCCCCTTCGAGAACGAACTTCAAGTTTCCTTTCCGCAGCCCGTCAAGAAGAAGCTTCTCATTCTCGCCGGACCCGCGCGCGAGGGGATGATGATAATACCCCCTGTCCCAGATGATGACGCTTCCCGAGCCGTAATTGCCCTCCGGGATGACCCCTTCAAAATCCTTGTACTCAAAGGGGTGGTCCTCGACCATGACCGCCAGTCTCTTCAGGGAAGGGTCCTGTGACGGCCCTTTCGGCACTGCCCAGCTCTTCAGCACTCCCTCCAGTTCCAGCCGGAGGTCATAGTGCATGGCCCGTGCCGCGTGCTTGTGGATCACGAACAGAAGACGGCCAGCCTCCTGCCCAAACCCCGGTTTCGGTTCCGGAGTACTATCGAATTTTCGTTTCGCTGTGTATTCTTTGAGTATCATGGCAATCCCTTAGGGAAACACCGATGAACACGGTTTCTTATCTCATATGCTTAAGATCGGTATTTAACCGTGTGCGGCGAAGCCGCCTGTGGTTCATAAAGCCCTTTCGGTTTCGGTTCAAAGATGCGGCAGCTTCTGTTCTTTCACGAGCACCTCCCGGAATAGATCGCCCTTTGCTTCCGCCCTTCGAACTGCCTCCGAATGCACGACCTGCAGGCTTTCCCGGTCGCCCTGTCCGTCCAGATCCTCCAGTTCCTTCCATTCAAGGGGAAAGGAAACGAATGGTTTTTCCCGGGCGCGCAGTGAATAAACGCAGATCATCGTTTTCGAGGCGTCGTTCTGGGACCAGTTGATAAATACCTTTCCTATCCGCTCGTTCTTCGCCATTTTTGAGGTCACCAGGTCCGGGTAATGTCTTTCCATGATCCCTGCGACGGCCCTCGAAAATGTCTTTGTGTCGTCAAAGGTCGTATCTTTGCTGTTCAGGGGTACAAGCACATGGAGCCCTTTTTGGCCCGAGGTCTTCACATAGCTTGCAAGTCCCATCTGAAACAGCAGATCGCGGAGGATCAGCGCGACCCGGGTGCACTCGGGAATGCCCGCCCCGTCGCCGGGATCCAGGTCGAAGACCAGGGAATCCGGTGTCTGCGGCGATCCAGCCCTGGACAGCGGCACATGAAGTTCGAGGGCCGCCAGGTTCCCCGCCCAGAGCAGCGTTTCCAGATCACTCACCACGCACATCATCATCGGCTCCCCGTTATGATGGACGACCTCCGCGGTGCTCACCCACGCCGGACGGTGAGCAGGACAGCGCTTCTCGAAGAAAAACTCCTTTTCCACTCCCCCGGGATATCGCTTCAAGGTCAATGCCCGGCCCTGCAAATGGGGCAGGATGAACGGCGCGATCCTGCGGTAGTATTCGAGGATCGCGGCCTTCGTGAACCCGTAGGAGGGATAGAGGTCCTTTTCCAGGTTCGATAACGGGAGACTCCTCCCGGCTATTTCGACATAGGTTCGGCTCACCGGCCCTCCTTTACTTTCACTTTCCGCATGCTCTCCTCCAGCGCGGCCACCAGATCGGCTGGTCCTTCTTCCTCTTTTTCAGTCATCGCCGGGGCATCCACCAGCGCCTTTTCCTTCACCTTTGCTTCCAGGAGGTCCATGATCTTCTTCCTGCGGCCATCGGCATATTTCCCGGGGTCAAAGTCCTTCATCATGTTCTCGATGCTTTTCTTCATCCGGGCAACCTCACCGGATTCGGCCGCTCCTTTTGCCGGCGACATCTCTCCGTCAGGAAGGACCTCATCGCTGTAATGGAGCGTCGTCAGGGCCAGCGCTCCGTCCTTGCTCGTGATCGCGACAAGATGCTCCCGTTCCGCCAGTACGAATTTTGCGAGACCCGCCTTCTTCGTCCGGGCCATCACCTCGGCCAGCAGCTGATAGGCCTTTTCGCCCCCTTTCGAGGGAACGAGATAATAGGGGTGATCGTAATAGATCGGGTCAACGTCCTTCATATCGATGAACTCGATGATCTCGATCGTCCGGCTCCGCTCGGGAGACACCGATTCCAGTTCCTCATCGGTCAGGGGAATATACTTTCCGGGCAGGACCTCATATCCCCTGATGATCTCTTCGGGGGTCACCATCCTTTCATCAGCCGGGCAGTACATCTTTCTCTCAAGGCGGGAGTAATCCTTGCTGTGCAGCAGGTGAAAAGAGACATGGCCGGGCACGACCGCCGTGACCACTCGCACCGGTATCGCCACCAGGCTGAAACCGATCGTTCCGTTCCATATTCCCTGAACAGCCATATTGGCCTCCCTTCTTGAGAGCTTAAAGCCTTTCTTTCTTTAACCGCAGAGCACGCGGAGATTTTCCTTATTTAAAGCACAGAAAGCGATGTATTAGATCCATTCCCTCTCTGCATTCTCTGCGCTCTCCGCGGTAAAACGCCCTGTTCCTGTCAGGCAACCTTCTTCAGGCTAGCTTCGAGGACCTGCAGCAGGTTATCGGGCTCCGTGGGTTTCAGGCGCCGGGGAGACAGGACCACGATGTTCTCTCCGCGGGCTTTCTTATCGATCATTGCCTGCAGCTTCCTCTGATGTTCGTTCTCGTACTTTCGCGGTTCGAATGGAGCCGTCAGTTTTTCGATCAGCTCGCTCCCGATAGCGAGCTCTTTATCCGTCAAGGGTGCGCTCTGCAGATCAAGCGATCTCACGGATACCACCTCATCGGCATATCGAAGCGTATTCAGCCGCAGGACCTTCCCGCTCGCCTGCAGTGCCCCGAAATAAGACCGTTTTCTCATGGTCCAGGTGCAGATGCCTGCAGCATCGAGCTCCTTCAATGCTTCGGCAAGGGGGGCATATCCTTTCGCCTGAACATCCGGCTCCAGGTAGTAGACGCGGTCGAGGAAGTGGGGATCTATCCGGCTGGTCTTCACGAATTCGTGGACCTCGATCCTCCGGTCGCTTTCGGGAACTGTTTGCTCAAGCTCCTCGGGATCGAGGAGGATGTATCTCCCTTCCCCGGCCTCGAACCCCCGGGACTGTTCATCCGCAGACACCGGCCGCTTTTCGAGCGCACAGATCAACTGCTGGCGTAACCGCGCAAGGTCAGGCTCGTGAAGAAGGTGGAACTGGATCCTCTCCTCCCTGACCGCGGTGTGCAGCTTTACGGGTATGTCCGTCTCTCCAAAATGGATGATCCCCTTCCATATCGTCCCGCTTGCCATTGCATATCCCCCCAGTATCTTTCATACCTGCTCCCCACAACGTCCCTCCCCGCACGAAAGGGATTAATGAGGATATCTTCAGTCCTTTATTGAATCATAGCACCGGAGGGCGCAGGCGTCAACAATGACCGTGGTATCTCAGACGGTCCGGGCCGAAGACAACTTGTCGAGAGCAGGGAAATCGATTCTCATACGCGAGGTTACCCGTTCCAGCCGACACGGGTGCGGAAGGTCGGGAAGGGACATCGGGGACACGGGGCCCGGGGTCATTATGACCAATGTTTACCGCACGTTCCTCGATTCATCGCCTGGGCCGCACCCGTAAGCGTGCACGGTCTTCTTTCAGGATCCTCTCGATCCGTCCCTGGGTGACCAGGTCGGCGACGACTTCCTTCACAAGCGCTGTCTGCCGACCGGTCGGCTTCTCAGGCAGCCTGTGCCGCATGATGCCTTCGAGGGTATCCTCACCATCCGGCCGGCCGGACAGATAGTTGAGTATCTCACGTGCGATCTGTATACGATCAGGCGGACATTCTTTCATAATATTCCCTCATTATCCGCGGCACTGGAGCGCCGGCGTTACGGAACGACGATCTGGTAGACGTTTCCGCCTCCATGGTCTGCGACATAGAGGTTTCCGGCCTCATCCTCGCCGAAGGTCGAGATGGGCATGCCGCTCTCCATCAACAGCCTGGTCTGCACGGCCACGCCATCCCGTTTCATCCCCCAGATGCGTCCGCTGCAGTAGTCGCCAAAAAGATAGATGCCTTGCAGGGCGGGGTATTCCTGGCCGCGATAGACGTACCCTCCGGTTATTGAGCAATCGCCCCGCGAGTGGTCGTATTCCGCGACCGGCAGCGTCAGGCCCGTCCGGTCGCACGTGGCTGCGCCATAGCAATGGAGCCCTTCCATGATGTCCCACCCGTAGTTCTCCCCTCCGGCACTCGCCGCGGACTGGACATGCACCTCTTCATAGAAATTCTGGCCCACATCGGCGATGAAGAGGTCGCCCGTCCCCCGGTCAAAGGAGAACCGCCAGGGATTCCGGAGTCCCAGTGCCCAGATCTCCGGGCGGTAGGCGGCATTGCCCACAAAGGGATTGGAAGGCGGGATGACGTATCCTCCGGGTTGGGACTCCACGTCGATGCGGAGGACTTTGCCGAGCAGGGAAAGAGGGTTCTGGGCATTATTGAGCGGATCACCGCCGCTTCCTCCGTCGCCCATGCCGATGTAGAGGTGGCCGTCCGGGCCGAACGCGAGCTGTCCTCCATTGTGGTTAGCGAAGGGCTGAACGACCGTGAGCAGGGTCTGACCGCTCGCGGGATCCGCTGCATCGGGGTCAATGGTCGTCTGGAAGCGGGCAACGACCGTGTCTCCCACGCCCTGCGTTCCCGTGTAATTCGTGTACAAATAGCGCTTGTTCGGGCCATATCCGCGCGGGAAAGCGATTCCCAGAAGCCCCTGCTCGCTGCCGCTCGATTTGACAAGGGGAGTGATGTTCAGGAACGGCGTCGCGAGCACCGTCCCGCTCTTGATGATCCTGACCGTCCCCCCCTGCTCGATGATGAACAGACGGCCGCTCCCGTCCCCCGCGTGGGCGATCCCGGTCGGCTGGGCAAAGCCGCCTGCCGTCAGGACGAGGGATACGTCCGGGATCGCCGGCGCCAGGGTCGACGACTTTCGTTCCCTGCACGCGGAAAAGATGAAAAACAATACCAGTCCCGCGATCAGGAAGACGGCGAGGGAGCGAAGGGGTGAGTTTCGTACGATACTGTTCATGGCCATTACCTATGCCCGCGGGGAGCACTTTCTTCAGCACAGTAACAGCTCTGTATTAATTATAGCATTGAACGGTGAGGCGCACCCCCGGCAGCTCAAGACCTATCCGCCTGTATCGCACATTATTCGTTCGCCGTGATCCTGCGACGTCGCCGCGGCATGCTGTGCTACAATTAATCATGACCGTGCATGCCGATACCCGGCGGACCATCCTCCCCCTTGTTTTCATCGCGTCCTTTGCGAGCCTCGCCTACGAGCTTGCGCTCATCCGGCTGTTTTCCATCACCCTGTGGTATCATTTCGCCTTCATGGTCGTGAGCATCGCCATGCTCGGCATCGGCGCGAGCGGAACGCTCCTGTCCGTCGTCCCCCTCCTGAAGGACGTCCGGAAGGTTCCCTTGTATGTCCTCCTGCTTGCAGTCGCCATTCCCGCGAGCTACCTCGCTGTCTCCCGCATCCCCTTTGATCCCGCCCGCCTGTCCTGGGACTGGATGCAGCTCTTCGCCATCGGCCTGTTCGCGGTCGTCCTTTCAGTGCCCTTCCTGTTCTTCGGTCTCGCCGTTTCCACCTGCTTCGCCGCGCTGCCGGGATCGGCCGGCGCGATCTATGCCGCGGACCTGCTCGGAGCGGGCGCAGGCTCCGTCGCTCTCTTCGCACTGCTGTATACGGGCGGGCCCGAACAGACGCTCTTCCTCATGTCGATGCTCGCGGCGACGGCTGCACTCGTCCAGGGCGGAAAGATCGTTCGCTTCACAGCAGCCTTGCTGCTCGGCATTGAACTCTTCCTCCTGCTGACCCAGCCGGCATTCATCAGGCCGGTCATGTCGGCCTATAAGCCGCTTTCCTTCGCCCTCAACTATCCCGGCGCCCGTACGATGGAGACGCGGTACACCCCTTACGCCCGCATCGATATCTTTCAGAGCCCCGCTGTCCGATTCGCTCCCGGCCTGAGCCTCACCTACCTGGATCCCCTTCCGCCCCAGACCGGCGTGGCCGCGGATGGCGGCGATATCCATGCGATCACCCACGCCGGGGACCCTTCCTCGATGAAGTTCATCGACCATCTTCCATCCGCCCTCTCGTATGTACCCGGCCGTCCTCGCAATGTCCTGGTCCTTGAACCCAAGGGAGGGCTCTCCCTGCACCAGGCGATCGGTTCCGGTGCGAAACATATCGTCTCGGCGGAATCCAATCCTCTCCTGCGGACGATCGTGGACGAACGGGGAGGCATAACGCCGCCTCCCGGGGTCTCTCTGCAGAACATGACCGGTCTCGGCAGGAACAGGATCGCGCGGCTGGACGGGAATTTCGACGTCATAAGCATATCGCTCCTCGGTTCTCTCTTGCCGGGGGCTTTCGGCCTTTCCGAGGACTACGGCTCCACTGTCGAGGCCTTCCGGACCTACCTGGAGCGTCTGGCGCCCGGCGGGGTCCTCTCGCTGGACCTCTACCTGCTGCCGCCGGCGCGAAGCGAGCTCAGATTGCTGGCAACCGTCCTGCAGGCTGCGCGGGAAGCAGGGACCACGGACGAGGAGTCCCATATTGCCGTGGTCCGGAGCTGGGACACCGTGACCATTCTGTTCAAGAACAGCGCCCTCAGCCGATCCGATATCAGCGCCATCAGGCGTTTCTGCGCGAAAAATCGCTTTGATACCGTTTACTATCCCGGCATGAGGCGCGGCGAGGGCAACCGGTATGTCAGGATGCAGAACGATAACTACGCAGAGGCATTCAGGAGCATCATCAGCAGAGAGACGCGGACCGCCTTTATCAGGGACTATCTCTTCGACATCCATCCGGTCCGCGATGCGGCGCCCTTTGCGCACTATTACCTGAAGTTCAGGAACATCGGGGAGATCTACCGGATGATGGGCGGGAAGTGGCAGTACTTTTTCGAAGAAGGGTATCTTCTCCCCGTCCTCTTGCTGCAGGTCCTGGTCGTGAGTCTCGCCGTGATGCTCCTGCCGCTGCTTACGCGGGGGCGGTCCGACAGGACCCGGACCGCACCGGGGCTGCCCGGCACCCTTCTGTACTTCGGAACGCTCGGCCTGGGGTATCTCTTCATCGAGGTGGCGTTCATGCAAATAATGATGCTGCCCCTGGAACACCCCGGCTATGCCGCGGGAACGGTCGTTGCTTCGATCCTGGCAGGTTCCGGCCTGGGAGGCTACTTGATCCAGAAGCGGGAGCCCCGGAGCTGGCCGGCCGCGCCGCTCGTGCTTGCCGGGGCGATCATCCTGTATGCCCTTGCGCTGCCGTTCGCGGCTGCTGTTCTTGCGCGCCTCCCGCTGGCGGCCAGGGTCCTTGCGTGCTTCATCATGGTCTTCCCCGCCGGTGTCCTCATGGGAATGCCGATGCCATTGGGTCTGTCCCTTCTGGGCAAACGCGACCCGGACCTGATCCCCTGGGCCTGGGCAGTGAACGGCTGTTGTTCCGTTGTCTCGCCCATTCTTGCAATGCTGATCGCGCTGTCAGCGGGATTCACGGTCGTGCTTCTGTGCGGGGCGGGATTTTACGCGGCAGGATACATCCTCATCAGAAGCATGCTCCGGGAAGCCGGAGGCTGAGTGTGTGACCCCGGAAGCAGCAGATGACATAAGTCTTCTATAAATATGAACCAGAAAGCCCTCATAACGATCCTTCTGCTCATCTGCACAGTCCTGGTCATCACCGGCCTCTGGCCCTTCGTCTTCCATCCGGGCAACGGGGTGATGCTGCTCCGCGAGGAAAATGGGCTCCGCCTGGCGGGTGTCGGCAACGCGATCTCCCGGGACCCATTCTCCCTTTCCGACACCTTCTTTCGGAACAGGACATTCAGTCTCGAGATGCTGGTCCGTCCCCATCGAGAACCGTTCGAGGACGTT
This sequence comes from Nitrospirota bacterium, assembly GCA_020052615.1. Taxonomy (GTDB): domain Bacteria; phylum Nitrospirota; class UBA9217; order UBA9217; family UBA9217; genus JAAXXJ01. The sequence continues at coordinate 16,769 of JAGVOT010000037.1, forward strand.
CCTGCCATTTTCTCCGTCCTCGATGGCAGCGGCATTGATCGCCTCTTTATCGGCCAGTGGAAATCGACCTTGATCATACGGAGCCCCGGACGGTCATCTCTCTCATCGAAGGGCTATCGTGAGATCGGCGTTGCCGGTGCTCTGCAGCAAGGTCGGACCCGTTTGATCACCGTGACGGCATCGGAACAGGAGACGGCAGTTTTTCTGGACGGCGACCATGCCCGAACCTTCTCCCGGCATTCTCTCCTGCCTGGGTCGGCCCGGGTTACGGGACACCTGGTGGTCGGCAACGCACGTTCCGGACGGTCTTTTTGGAGCGGCGATCTTTTGGCCCTTCGGATCTACGACCGTGCGCTGCCTGACCACGAAGTACGGCTGCACGCCCGTGAATGGCCAAAGCTCGCCATGCCGCCCTCAGCGATGGAACAGGGCGTCATTGCGGAATACGATTTCAACCCACGCGATGCCCCGCTCGCCGTCAACCGATCAGGACCACTGCCGGACCTGGTGATCGCCCGGTCTTTTCAACCGGTCCATCGCACTCTGCTCGAACTTCCCTGGGAGCGACACTGGCGGTTGTTTTCGGACGCCGGGGATATCTTCATCAATATTGCGGGATTTATTCCCTTCGGTTTCTTTTTCACCTATCTGCTGCGGGAAAGCCGTTCGCTCCCCGCAAGGATGGCGGTCTTTGCTGCCGCTGCCGCGGGAGCCGCGATCAGTCTGGCCATCGAAGTTACGCAGGCCTGGCTTCCGATGAGGAACTCATCGGCGACCGACCTCGTCTGCAATATCTGCGGAACGATCGCCGGCGCTATCGTTCTGATCAAGACACGATCCGTTCCTGAGCGATAGACGTCGTGGTGACCGGCAGGGGCCGCTACTGGAAGGACTGAAGCCCCGGCAGTCCCGGGGGCGAAACAGGTACTCTTCGATCATCAAAGGAGTACTCTCTATTATCATCGCTCCCGCTGCACCTCACCCACCATGGGCACAAAGGCCACATCGCCCAGCTGCACGACGTCCAGCCCGTCCTTCTTTTTGGTTGCCAGCGTCAGCACCTGATAATAGACGGTCCTTCCCAGGGGCACGATGAGCCGTCCGCCCTCCTTGAGCTGCTTGATGAGCGGCGGCGGGATGTGGTTTGCCGAGGCGGTGATGATGATCACGTCGAAGGGCGCGTGCTCCTGCCAGCCGAAATAGCCGTCGGCGCACTTGACGTTCACGTTCCTGTACCCGAGGTCCTTGAGGGTCCTGCCGGCGCGGTCCGCGAGGACGCACCGGATCTCGATGGTGTACACCTCCTTCACGATCTCCGCCAGCACAGCGGCCTGATATCCCGATCCGGTGCCGATCTCCAGGACCCGCTCGCCCGGGCTCAGTTTCAGCGCTTCGGTCATGAGGGCAACTACGTAGGGCTGGGAAATGGTCTGGCCTTCGCCGATGGGAAGCGGGTGGTCGCCGTACGCCCTGCTCCGGATGTCCCCGGGCACGAACAGGTGCCGAGGAATGCGCGACAGCGCGCCGAGGGCCGCTGCATCGCGTATCCCTCTGCCCCGGATGTCCTGTTCGACCATGCGCTGCCGCGATCGGGCATACTCGTCATCCCCGGCAGGGAAAGCCGGTCCGGGAAGGAGAAGGAGGACGATCACTGCAAGCAATAGCAATGAGAATCGTGCAGGCATGGAACACCTCCTGCTCTTATTATGACACAGGAAGGATGACAGCGCAGCCTGCAAAGCGTTTCTACGCCTCTCCCGGAGACAGGGCGGTACGGCCCTTCCTTATATTTTCGCGTCATCTTCCCTTTGCCGCACGGGAAATGATATAATTGCCCCATGGAAAAAGTGCTTATGAAGGGGAACGAGGCACTTGCCGAGGCGGCGATCCAGGCGGGATGCAGCTTCTACGCAGGCTATCCCATAACGCCCCAGAATGAGATCCCTGAATACCTGTCCCGTAAGCTTCCTGCAGCGGGGGGAACGTTCATACAGGCGGAGAGCGAAGTGGCGGCGATCAATATGGTCTACGGCGCGTCGGCCTGCGGCGCCCGCGCCATGACGTCGTCGAGCAGCCCCGGCATAAGCCTGAAGCAGGAAGGCATATCGTTCCTGGCCGGCGCGGAGCTCCCGGCCGTGATCGTCAATATGCAGCGGGGAGGGCCCGGCCTCGGCAACATATCCGCCAGCCAGGCGGATTATTTCCAGGCAGTCAAGGGCGGCGGCCATGGTGATTACCGGATGATCGTCTATGCTCCCTACAACGTGCAGGAGCTCTGGGACCTGACGCTGCTCGCCTTCGACAAGGCCGACGAATACCGGACCCCGGTGATGGTCCTGGGCGACGGCATCCTGGGACAGATGATGGAGCCCTTCGAACCGACGCCCTATGTGCGGCCCCTTCTGCCTGAGAAGACCTGGGCGCTCGGCGGCTGCGTGAACCGGCAACCCAATGTCGTCAGGTCCCTGTACATGGCGGACGGCGAACTCGAACGCCGGAACGGGTTGCTCCAGGAAAAGTATCGCACGATGAAAGCACGGGACGTCCTGTACCAGACCTATGACGTCGGGGACGCCGAGCTTATCGTGGTCTCCTTCGGGATAGCCGCCCGCATCGCGATCGCCGCGGTTCGCAAGCTCCGGGAGGAAGGCTGGAAGATCGGTCATTTCCGGCCTGTCACGCTCTTCCCCTTCCCCGAACGGCAGCTGCGGGAACTGGCGGGACCGGACAGGAGATTCATGACCGTAGAATTGAATGCCGGCCAGATGGTCGAGGATGTACGGCTGGCGGTCAATGGCAGATCCGATGTCCTGTTCTACGGTCGGCCCGGTGGAGCGATCATGACGCCGGAAGAACTGTACGAACGTCTGAAGGATGAGCTCAAAGGATAACAGATGAATAAGACCATTGACAGGTCCCCGAGCCTGAAGAAGGTGCCCTTGCGCTATTGTCCCGGGTGCGGGCACATCATCATCCACCGCCTGATCGCAGAGGTCATCGACGCGCTGAACATCCGCGAGCGCACCATCGGTATAGCGCCCGTAGGATGCGCGGTCTTCGCGTACGACTATTTCGACATCGACATGCTCGAGGTGGCCCACGGCAGGCCTCCCGCAGCCGCCACGGGCATGAAGCGGGTGCGTCCCGACAGCATTGTGTTCTCCTATCAGGGCGACGGAGACCTTGCCTCGATCGGGACCGCTGAGATCGTCCACGCCGCCAACCGGGGGGAGAACATTTCGGTCTTCTTCGTCAATAATGCCACGTACGGCATGACCGGCGGACAGATGGCGCCAACCACCCTGCGGGGCCAGGTCACGACGACGACGCCGAAAGGCAGGGAAACCGGGACTGCCGGCTACCCCCTGCACGTGGCCGAGATGCTGGCAGCGCTCGAAGGTCCGTCGCTGATCGCCAGGACCGCCGTCGATTCGCCTGCCAACGTGAAGACCACCCGGGACCTCATCGAACGGTCCTTCCGCTGCCAGCTGGAGAACAAAGGCTTCAGCATGATCGAAATATTATCAGCCTGCCCCACCAACTGGAACATGACCCCGTCCCAGTCCACCATCTGGCTGCGCGAGCACATGATGAACGAGTTCAAGCTTGGCGTATTCAGGGATGCGGGGAAAGCGAACGTGACCAGGGGATAGAGAACCTTTATGGAACTTCGCATCATCATAGCCGGATCCGGCGGACAGGGCGTGCTTTTCTTCGGGAAACTGCTGGCCTACGCTGCCATGATCGAGGGACGCGAGGTCAGCTGGTTTCCTTCCTACGGAGCCGAGATGCGGGGCGGCACCGCGAACTGTACCGTCATCATATCGGACAGCATGATCGGTTCACCGGTCATCAGGAATCCCGACGTACTGGTGGTCATGAACGATGCTTCCTACCAGCGATTCGCGGAGAAGCTGTCTCCGGGCGGCATCCTGATCTATGATCCATCGGCGGTCCACCCCGCTGCACCGAGGGATGATATCCGGACCGTCACGACCGCTGCCGGCGAGCTTGCTTCGGCCATGAACAGCACAATCCGCGCGAACATGGCCTTGCTGGGCGCGTTCATCGCCGCTACCCGGGCAGTCGGCGTGCATGCAGCACTTCGCGCCCTGGACGAGAACACACCCGCTCACCGGAGGGACCTGCTTACGATCAACAAGGATATAATGCTGAAGGGTTACGACAGCGTGCAGAATAAGACCCCTGCCGCACCGGGTGTCAGGGAGGGTATCGCCTTGTCGCACAAGCGCGGAAGACCGGGACTGATCGCCTGATCTGACGACCGCCTTGAAAGGACCTGATCGGGTAATTGACGTCGTTCCGGGTGAAACACGCTCGCGCGATACGACCACGCAAGAGGTCAACCGTGCCGGAGAATCGCGTGCATAAGGTATTCGACATTCCCGTCCTGGCCGGTTATGGGCGAACGGATAACGCCTTTGACCTCGAAACCCTGCTCTGCAACAAATGCTGCGAGCCGGTCCTTCGACGCCTCCCGTGCCGCCTCGTCCCGCACGATCCCGCCCTTGCCCACCTGTTCTTTCCCGACCTCGAACTGGGGCTTGATAAGGGCTATGATGTCGGCTTTCGGACCCAGGAATCGTACTAACGAAGGAATGACCTTCTCCAGGGAAATGAACGAAACGTCGATGACCGCAAGATCCGATCTTTCCGGGATCAGCGTCGGCTCGATCTCGCGGATATTGGTCCGCTCTATGACGACGACACGGGGGTCCTGACGGACTTTCCACGCCATCTGGCCGTAACCCACGTCAACGGCATAGACCTTTTTCGCCCCCTGCTGAAGCAGACAATCGGTGAATCCTCCCGTCGATGCGCCCACATCGATACAGGTCTTTTCCTTCACTTCGATCTTGAACTCGCGTAAGGCCTTTTCAAGCTTCAACCCTCCCCGGCTGACATAGGGCATCTGGCCGCCAAGGATACGGATCTCCGCGTCACCCGGCACGAGCGAACCCGACTTCTCCACTTTCTGACCATTCACCAGGACCTGTCCGGCGATGATCAGTGCCTGTCCCCGCTCACGGCTTTCCACCAGGCCGCGCTCAACGAGCAGGCGATCCAGCCGCATTTTGACGATCTTGTCTGTTGATTTTCCCGTCATAGGAGTGTTAGTCTTGATCAGACGCCTGCCGCAGAGATTATCAGATGGATCAGTCCCTGTCAAATGCAACCCTGACGATCTCGCGGTGTCAGATATTCATACGTCAGCGGCTACCGGGAAGTTGCGGGACATCCCCCTTTCCAAGGAGGAACCGATAATGCCGTTCTATTTTCACGTACTCGTTCTTGCGATCTGCCTGCTTCCTGCGCTGTCTCATGCAGATTCGATCTCCTGCGACGGGGGCATCGTGTCCGGCGGGGAGTCCGCTGTCGACCTCATCATGAAGTGCGGTCAGCCTGAATGGAAGGAATCATACCAGGAAGAGATCGTCGACCGGTCCGGTCCCGGCCAGAAACAGAGGACCTATGTGACGGTAGAACGGTGGACCTACAACTTCGGACCCCAGCAGTTCCTGCGCATCGTCACCCTGCGGAACGGCATGATCGCGGGCGTCCGGACGGGAACGTATGGCAAGACGAAGGGCGGCGACGATCCCGGTCCGGCATGCGGGGACCACGTCATTTCCGTCGGCGACACGAGGCCCGACATTCTGAACAAGTGCGGCGAGCCGTTCTACAAGACCTCGCGTCAGGAGGAGCAAAAAGAGCGCTTCGAGGACGCCGTCAGCCGAACAGTCGTCGTTACCGTCGAGGAATGGACGTACAATTTCGGTCCGCAACGCTTCATGCGCGTGATCACGTTCCGAAACGGCACGGTCGTGGACATACGGACCGGTGGATATGGCCGCTGACGCGTTTCCTCAGGCATCCGGTGTTTTCTGTGACTTTGTTCATAGCAGGCGCCCCTCGATAGTAAAAAAGGCGCTAAGATCCTCTTAGCGCCTTTCTCCGATCCAAATCCGCAATCTGCAATTCGAGGTCCGCTATGCCATTGAAGCTCCCTGCAGCAAGCTGTAGGGAATCTTCGATCGTCAAGGTAATACTCTATATTCTAATCGCTCGCTAACCCCCGCAACAAGCTACGGGGAATGCGCTCGCTCTTCGATTCACTCAGAAATCAACTCGTCTTTATATTCGTCACCGTCGCAACAGCCTTGAGGCTTGTCTTTTCCACGAAAGCCTTTGCCGATTTGAATATACCGTCGGCATCAAGCCCGTATTTCTGCCTGAGGAGCGTCTGGGTGCCATGCTCGATGAACCTGTCGGGGAGGCCTATCCGCAGGACCTTGACGGCGGAAAGCCGGTTGTCCTCGATACACTCGAGGACCGCGCTGCCGAACCCGCCCTGAAGGGCGTGTTCTTCAACGGTGACGATCCTGCCGGTCTTCCTTGCCAGCCGGAGAATGAGCTCCTCATCCAGCGGTTTGATGAACCGGGCGTTCACCACCGCCGCGGAGATGCCACCTGCCTTGAGACGCTCTCCGGCTTCCTGCGCCGGCTTCACCATGTTCCCGATGGCGATGATCACCAGATCATCGCCGTCCTGGAGCAGTTCCCCTTTGCCGACAGGATGCTGTTTCAGTTCCTGGTCCATCGGTACGCCAAGGCCGGTACCGCGGGGATAGCGCAAGGCTGAAGGGCCGTTGTGTTCCAGCGCGGTCTTGAGCATATGCTGCAGTTCGTTCTCGTCCTTGGGGGCCATGATGACCATGTTCGGCAGATGCCGGAGATAGGCGATGTCAAATACTCCATGGTGCGTCGGTCCGTCCTCGCCAACGAGGCCCGCGCGGTCAAGGGCCAGCGTCACCGGCAGATTCTGGAGGCAAAGGTCATGCATTACCTGGTCATAGGCCCGCTGCATGAAGGTTGAATAGATCGCTGCCACCGGCCGCATGCCCTCTGCGGCAAGGCCGCACGCAAAGGTCACCCCGTGGGACTCCGCAATACCGACATCGAAGAAACGGTCGGGGTACTGTGCTGCGAATTGCTCCAGTCCCGTCCCGTCGGACATCGCCGCGGTGATCGCTACGACCTTGTCATTATCCTCTGCAAGCTTGACCATGGTCTGGCCGAAGACCTCGGTGTAGCTCATGACCTTCTGCTTTTTTACGGCGGCCTTGCCCGTTTCCGGATCGAAGGGAGGCGTTCCGTGGTATTGCGACGGATTGCACTCGGCGAACTCGCACCCCTTTCCTTTTTTCGTGATCACATGGATGAGCACCGGCCAGGTGAAATCCTTGATGTTCCGGAAGGTCTCGAGCAGGTGGTCCATGCGGTGTCCGTCGATCGGGCCGACGTACTGGAATCCCAGCTCCTCGAACAGGAGCCCCGGGGCCATGAATCCTTTGATGGATTCCTCGGCTTTCTTGGCGATGTTGAACATGGACTCGCCGACCCGGGGGATGTTCTGGAGGAATTGCTTCGTTTCCTGCCTGAGCTTGGTGTAAAAGTTCCCGGTCATCATGCGGTTCAGATACGCCGATAGCGCGCCGACGTTCGGCGAAATGGACATCTCGTTGTCGTTCAGGATGACGATCAGGTTCTTCTTGAGATGACCCGCCTGGTTCAGCCCCTCGAACGCCAGGCCCGCCGATATGGACCCGTCCCCGATCACGGCGATGACCCGGAATTCCTCGCCCTTGATGTCCCGCGCGGCCACCATGCCGAGTGCTGCCGATATGGACGTGCTGGCGTGGCCTACATTGAAGTTGTCATAGGGGCTTTCCTCGCGCTTGGGGAAACCGCTGATGCCTCCATATTGCCGAAGGGTATTGAACCGGTCCCGTCTGCCCGTCAGAAGCTTGTGCGCGTAGGCCTGGTGGCCCACGTCCCAGATGACCTTGTCCTTGGGCGTGTCAAAGGCATAGTGGAGCGCCACGGTCAGGTCGACCACGCCGAGACTGGGTGCGAGATGGCCGCCCGTCTTCGAGACGGTCTCGATGATCCTTTCCCGGAGCTCGTCCGCCAGTTTCGGCAGTTCCTCTTCCGGGACCTGCCGCAGGTCATCGGCGCTGTTGATGGTGTCAAGTAGCATGGGGGTCCTCTTTTTTACTCAAAACGTGATCAAAATACCAACTATTCACCGCAGTCAAAAAGTAGGCGCTTCTAAGCGAGATCGCTGTGGCCGCAGAGAACTATTTAACATCCGGGATTTCCTCCGCGTTCTCTGCGGTAAATGCTGTGACTGAGTCAGTTGATCCTGGTAACAATATACTTCGCCAGCTCCCGCAGGGGATCGGCCTTCCGGTCAAAGTCCTTCAGAGCGGCCAGCGCCTGGTCAGAAACTTCCTTCGCCCGCCGCCGCGATTCCTCGAGTCCGTAAAAGCTCGGGAACGTCTTCTTCCCCTTCTTCAGATCACTGCCCACATCCTTGCCGATCTCCTCCTGGCTTCCGACGATGTCCAGGATGTCATCGGCGATCTGGAACGCAAGTCCTACCCGCTCTCCATACCGGGTAAGGGCCTTCAACCGCTTCTCGCTTGCCTTGGCATAGATCGCCCCTGTCCGGACCGATGCCCTGATCAGCGCACCGGTCTTATGGGTATGGATAAATTCAAGGGTGGGAAGGTCCACGTCCTTCCCCTCCGATTCCATGTCCACGACCTGACCGCCTACCATACCGAATGCGCCCGCTGCCAGGGATATCTCTCTCGTGATCGCTATGAGCCGCGGGGCCGCCACCGTCTTCAACCGCCGCGGGTCTGACAGGACCTCGAACGCCCGGTTCAGCAGCCCGTCACCGGCAAGGATCGCCATGGCTTCGCCGTAGACCTTGTGACAGGTAGGTCTGCCGCGCCGCAGGTCGTCGTCGTCCATCGCCGGCAGGTCGTCATGGATGAGGGAATAGGTATGGATGAGTTCAAGGGCGCCGGCAATGGGGAGAAGACCAGTGGTCTTCGCGCCCAGCGCTTCCGCCGACGCGATGGCGAGGATAGGCCGAATCCGTTTACTCCGCGCAAACAGGCTGTACCGCATGGCCTCGAAGACCTTGGGAGGAAATGTCTCGGCAGGAGGGATCAGCAGCTCCAGCGCCTTGTCCACCATGGTCCGCTTATATTCCAGATATGCCTTGATGTCCGTGGCCATGCTGTTTACTCCTGCTCGTCCACTTCTTCGAAGGGCTTTGCCATCATCTTTCCGGCCTTGTCCTTCAGCAGGACCTCTACCTTGCGCTCAGCCTCCTCCAACCGTACATTGCAAATACGGGCGAGCTTTATTCCCTCCTCGAACAGTTTAAGCGACTGTTCAAGGGGCAATTCACCACCCTCAAGCGACCTGACGATCTCTTCAAGCCTGGCCAGCGACGCCTCGAATTTTTTCTCCGCCATAGTGCCGTGGCTCCCTGGGAACCGGGATCCCTCCCGGTGCTAAGAATTGATTATATACAGGTATCCTGCTGAAAATCAAGGCAAAACGCATTACTGGGCACGCGACAGCACTTCGCCTTTGTGCAGCTTCGTGCTGAGCATATCTCCCGGGTTGACGTCGGACGCCTCTTTGACGATGGTCCCGGCAGGCATCTTTCTCGTAACGCTATAGCCGCGGGCAAGGATAGCAAGCGGATTGAGGTGGTCCAGGGCGCCGGTCATTGACGTCAAAAGAGCGCGGTCACGGCGCACATGGTGCCTCAGTCCCGAGACAATCCTGCCGAGCAATTCATCGACGCGCTGACTGTATTGCTCAAGTCGTTTCCGGGGATCTGCGAGGAGACGCATAGCATGCCGGACCATATCCCTCCGGCGATCGAGTTCCTGACGGATGCTCATCTCCAGCCTTGCTGATAAGGAGCGAATGAACTCCCGCAGATGTTCCTCGCTCTCCACGACCATCTCCGCCGCGGCCGATGGCGTGGGTGCGCGGAGGTCCGCGACAAAATCAGCGATGGTATAGTCAGTCTCGTGGCCGACCGCGGAGACCACGGGAATGCGAGACGCGAAGATCGCGCGGGCGACTGCCTCCTCATTGAATGCCCAGAGGTCTTCCAGGGACCCTCCTCCTCTTCCGACGATCATAACGTCAACGCTCTTTTCTTTATTGAAGTATCCGATCGCCTCAACGATCGCCGGCGCCGCATCGGGCCCCTGGACCGGCACCGGGTAGATGAGTATTGCCATGCGCGGATGTCTTCGTTTGATCACCCGCAGGATGTCACGGATGGCCGCGCCGGTCGGAGAGGTAACAACGCCGATCCTTTGTGGAAGGAACGGCAGGGGTTTCTTGCGTTCGCGAGAGAAGAGGCCTTCTTTTTCCAGTTTGGCCTTGAGCTCTTCGTAGGCCTTTTGGAGCGCGCCGACGCCCTTGGGTTCGACATACTCGACGATGATCTGATACTCTCCCCGGGGCTCATACACACTGACCCTGCCCCGGCATATCACCTGCATGCCGTGCTGGAGCGTGAATTTGAGATGCCGTTGGGAGGACCTGAAGAGGACGGCCTTGATCTGGCTCTGCTCGTCCTTGATCGTGAAATAGGCGTGACCGGATTGGGGAACGGTGAGGTTCGAGATCTCCCCCTCGACCCACACCTCGGGAAACGTTCCTTCGAGAAGGTTCTTGATCTGATGCGAGAGCTGGGTGACGGTGAGGATGTGGGCGTTCATGATTGCGGATTTCGGATTGCGAATTTCGGATTTTAAAACACGCGGGTCTGCGTCATACGGATCTCGGATTTTGGATTGGAGATGATGTCAGCCTGTGTCATTGCGGAATTCTGATTTGTCTGCTTTCAGGATTTTATTCCGCATTCCGCAATAGACGTCTCAGCTTCTTATCTTGATCCGCTCAATGCTCTTCGCCTTACCGGTCTTCGCATCGACATCGATGACCGCCGCGTCGAGGTGGACCGGTCCCTTGGGGATCTCGAACTTGTGGGGGCGCTGATACAGAAACCGGTTGATCGCCTCGTCCTTCCGTACCCCGATGACAGAATCCGTCGGCCCCGTCATGCCCACATCGGTCATGAATGCCGTGCCGCCGGGCAGCACTCGCTCGTCGGCGGTCTGAACATGGGTATGCGTGCCGAGTACGGCGCTTACCTTTCCGTCAAGATACCATCCGAGAGCCGACTTCTCTGACGTGGCCTCGGCATGGAAGTCCACGATGATCACCTTGGTCTCTTTTCTGAGTCTTTCAACCTCCTGGGCGGCTTTCCGGAAGGGATCATCAAGATTGGACATGAAAACCCTTCCTTCGAGGTTCAAGACGGCAACCTTGACGGAGTCCGTCGTCGGCACAACCACGCTGCCGAAGCCCAGGCTTCCTTCGGGATAGTTCGCCGGCCTGATGAGCCGTTCCTGCTTGCCTAGGTACGGTTCGATGTCCTTCTTGTCCCAGATGTGGTTCCCCGAAGTGAGAACATGGATGCCGAGTGAGAACAGCTCCTCGGCGATGTCCGGTGTCAGGCCGAAACCACCCGCAGCGTTCTCGCCATTGGCGATAACGAGATCGGGCGTATGGGTCTGCAGCAGTCCGCGCATCTCCTGTTTCACGAACTTCCGTCCCGGTTCGCCGACGATGTCACCGATGAATAGGATCTTCAAATAACCTCCGAGTCGAACTAAGTTGTCAATCGACAGTCGGCAGTCAATACTTCTGACGATCGACTGTTACTCGACTGATCTTATTTCGCAAACTCCACATACCGGCTCTCGCGGACCACGGTCACCTTGATCTGGCCGGGATAGGAAAGTTCCGCCTCGATCTTCTTGGCAATGTCGCGGGAAAGCTGCGCTGCATGCGCATCGGAGAGATCCTCCGGTTTAACGATGATGCGGATCTCCCGGCCGGCCTGAATGGCATAGGACTTTTCCACTCCCTTGAAGGAGTTCGCCGCGGATTCCAGCGCCTCGAGCCGCTTGAGATAGCTCTCAAGCGTCTCGCGCCGGACACCCGGCCTGCCTGCAGATAGGGCATCGGCGGCTGCGACGAGCACTGATTCCACGCAGTTCGGTTCGCCGTCGCCATGGTGCGTCATGATGGCATTGATGACCTTGGCATTCTCCCCGTATTTCTTTGCCAGGTCGCCGCCGATGACGGGATGGGTACCTTCCACCTCATGGTCAACGGCCTTGCCGAGGTCATGGAGCAGGCCAGCACGCCGTGCGAGCTTCTGGTCAACGCCCAGTTCCGCGGCCATGATGCCTGCGAAGTAGGCGACCTCGCGGGAGTGCATCAGCATGTTCTGGCCATAGCTCGTCCGGTACTTCAGTCTGCCGACCAGCTTGATGATATCGGGATGGAGATTGTGGATACCCAGGTCAAAGGCGGCCCGTTCGCCCTCCTCCTTCATGGTGGTCTCCAGCTCCTTCTTGACCTTCTCGGCGATCTCCTCGATCCGGGCGGGATGGATACGGCCGTCCTGGATCAACCGTTCAATGGTAAGCTTGGCGATCTCCCGGCGGAAAGGATCGTAGCATGACAGGATCACCGCCTCCGGCGTGTCGTCGATGATAAGGTCGATGCCCGTGGCCGCTTCGATAGCCCTGATGTTCCTGCCCTCGCGGCCGATGATGCGACCTTTCATCTCATCGTTCGGCAGGTTCAGCACCGACACCGTCGCCTCGGCAACGTAGTCGCTGGCGTACCGCTGGATCGCCAGGCTGATGAGATGCTTGGCCTTTTTGTCCGCCTCTTCCTTTGCCTCATCCTCGATGCGCTTGATGGTCTTGGCCGCCTCGAACTTGGCCTCGTCCTCCATGGAGAGCATCAACTGGCGTTTTGCCTCCTCGGCGGTCATATTGGCGATCTTTTCGAGCAGGAGACGCTGCTCGCGGAGGCCGGCCTCGTACCGGTCTTCTTTTTCCTGGGCGACCTTTTCGCGGGCGATCACCTCTTTCTCGCGCCGGATCGTATCGGACTCGCGCTTGTCGACAACATCGATCTTCTTCTCGAGGTTCTCTTCCTTCTGGGTCAGCCGCCGCTCCTGGTTCTGGAGTTCCTGGCGTTTATCGCGGGTCTCCTTTTCAAAATCTGTCCGGGCCTGGTAGAACTTGTCCTTCGCCTCGAGCATGGCCTCTTTGCGTTTGGTCTCGGCCTCGCGCTCGGCATTGGAGATGATCTTCGCTGCCTCGGCCTCTGCGTCCTTGACCCTGTTGGCTGCTGCCTTGCCCTTGATCAAAAGACCGATTCCGGCCCCCAAGGCAATTCCTACTATGAAAATAACCACGTACTCAATCATTCTTTGTCTCCTCCTGACGATAGTTCCTCAGCCCGGCAAGGCGCTCCTTGATGCGTTTCTCCTCACCCTGCTCCGTGGGCCGGTAGTATACCCGCTTCTGCGGGAGATATTCCTGCTGAACATAATGGCCGGGATAGTCGTGGGGATACTTGTATCCCTTACCTCTTCCGAGCCTGGCCGCCCCCTTGTAGCTCGCATCCTTGAGGTGATCGGGGACCGGCATCACTGCCCCTTCCTGGATGTCCTTCATCGCGGCCTTGATGCCCGCGTACGCGGCATTGCTCTTCGGCGCACAGGCCACATAGGTTGCCGCCTGGGCAAGAGGGATCGTCCCTTCGGGCATGCCGATGCGCTCCACTGCCTGATAGGCCCCGGTCGCCACAAAAATGGCACGCGGGTCCGCGTTTCCCACGTCCTCGCTGGCTGCGATCACAATGCGCCGTGCTATGAAAAGCGGGTCTTCACCCGCGGAGATCATCTTCGCCATCCAGTAGAGGGCCGCATCGGGGTCGCTTCCCCGCATGCTTTTGATGAATGCCGAAATGGTATCGTAGTGCTCGTCCTCGTCATAGACCAGCGCCTTTTTCTGGATAGACTCCTCTGCGGCCGCAAGGTCGTAGAGGATCACGCCATCGGGGCCGGGCTGTGTGGACAGCGCGCCCAGTTCCATCGCGTTCAATGCCCTTCTGGCGTCGCCGCCGGACCGCGCGATGATAAATTCGAGAGCTTCATCGGTCAGCGTGACTGCAAGAGAGCCTAGCCCGCGTTCCCGGTCAGCGAGCGCCCGGAGAAGGATGGTGCGAATATCTTCATCCCTCAGTGGTTTGAACTCGAATATCTGCGATCGGGACGAAAGGGCCGGAATGATAGCAAAGAAAGGGTTCTGCGTCGAAGCGCCGATAAGGGTGATATTTCCCCGCTCAACATCAGGCAGGAGAGCATCCTGTTGAACACGGGTAAACCGGTGGATCTCATCGACGAACAGGAGGGTCCGCTTCCCGCTCTGCGCCCGCTCCTCGGCCGCCTCCTGCGCGACACGCCGGATATCGGCAACTCCCGCGGTAACTGCGTTCAGGGCAACGAAATGGGCCCGGCTCCGCTCCGCGATCAGATGGGCCAGGGCGGTCTTTCCCGCACCGGGAGGCCCGTACAGGATAAGGGACATGAACCGGTCGGTTTCGATGGACCTGCGAAGGAGTTTGCCCGGACCGAGAATGTGCTCTTGTCCGGAAAACTCGGACAAATCTCTCGGTCGCATTCTCCAGGCGAGCGGAGCCTGCGGCGACGCTTCAACGTCCTGCGGAGGAATAGGGTGTGCGTGCTTCTTGATGCCCAAGGGGATGCTTCGGGAAGGCTGACGAGAGCTTATGATAGTGACGCGACGAGAGCGGATCTGGCCAGGGAAGAAATGCAGTTATCCAGGATACGCACTACATAGGCCGCCGGACAATGTCTCACAGGACTGCGGGTGCCGTCCGCCGTGAGAACACGCCTTCAACTCGTGTCTGCGGTGTAGAGTGGTATAAGTGAATATCCCCATGAATTTCATGCGTATCTGCTGGCTGACTCTGGTCTTCTGCGGAACCACCTGAATCCATCGTGCTGTCTGACCCGATGCCTGGTGTTTCTGGTGCCGCTATTGCTGGTCACACTATCAAAGCGCTGGAGCCTTCCTTACTTGACGCTCCTTTTTGCGCTGGTTCTAATTTTTATTGGATCGGTCTTAGCAGGATCGCAAGTCCACGCTTTTAAAAAGGATCCCCCGCTTTGCCGTGCTGATAACTTGGACCTGGTCATAACCAGGTGGGCGCCATTAGAAAAGTTAGGCTACCCAGTCTTACCTGGGCATGCACACCCTTTTCCGGGGATAGCTCCCTATTAAATTTTTTACGAGGCACAAGTTATATCAGTCACGCACATTGCAGGGGACTTTTTTTCTACGCTATATATACCAAAATCCACTCAAAATGGCAAGGGCAATCTAGGATCACCAGGCCGGCAGAGCTATTTTTATTGTTTTATTTCATTTAGTTATGCATTATGCAATATTCGAACGTCTAAAGAAGCAATTATTTTCGTTTCTCAGCTTCAGTAATGTCCATCAATCGGACAAGGGAGGAACTTGCTGTTTTTTTCAATTCATCGTGCTGGTAGCGCAATCGATGCAGTTCATCGGTAATGTTCAACGCCGTCAGAATGGCAATGCGGTATACATCGGCAGTCCCCGTACTCTTCTGGATCTCCTTCATGCGCGCATCGACGAACATCGCGAGTTCCTGGATATAATCCCGGTCGTTCGCAACCTTGATGCTGTAGGTTTGACCAAATATCTCGACCTGAACGCTTTCCATTCCTTCACCCCTGCCATCAAGGACACCAGCAACTAAGAATGATGAACTCAGATGTCTTCGTGGCAAAATGGTTCCCAGGACATTACAGCAGTGCTTCCACAAACTCCTTTGGATCAAAGTCCTTCAAGTCGTCGATCCCTTCTCCGACGCCTATGAATTTCACCGGGAGATTGAGTTCCTTGTTGATGGCGAACACGATGCCGCCCTTGGGCGTACCGTCGAGCTTCGTCAGTACGATCCCCGTCACCCCGATAGCCTGATGAAAGGTCTTCGCTTGAGCAAAGGCATTCTGACCGGTGGTCGCGTCGAGGACGAACAAGGTCTCCTGGGGAGCCCCTGGCAGTTCCCGCGCGAGGATGCGCTGAACCTTCTTCAGTTCCTCCATGAGGTTCGACTTCGTATGGAGCCTGCCTGCCGTATCAACGATCAGGACGTCCATGCCCCGTGCCTTTGCCGCGGCAAGCGCGTCGAAGGCCACCGCGCCGGGATCGGCGCCTTCCTTGTGCTTCACAACGGGGATACCGTTCCGCTCTCCCCAGACCGTGAGCTGTTCCGCTGCCGCAGCCCGGAAGGTATCCGCCGCGGCAAGCATCACCTTCTTCCCCTCACCCTGCAGACGGCGCGCAAGTTTACCGATGGTCGTGGTCTTGCCTGTACCATTGACGCCGACCACCAGGATGACGGAAGGCGTTGCAGACAACGAAAGCGCCGCGGAACGGTCGGTAAGGATCTCGAACAGCACCTGTTTCAGCCGCTCGCGTACCTGGGCAGGCGACGACAGCTCGTTCCGCTTGAACCGCTCTTTCAGGTCAGTCAGAACCAGCGATGCCGTCTTCGTGCCTACATCGGATGCGATCAGCGCCTCTTCGAGCTCTTCGAGGAACGACTCATCGATCTTCTCGCCCAGGACCAGGTTGCCGATTCTATCTTCGAGGTTCTTTCTGGTCTTCGCCAGTCCGTCACGGATTGAGTGAATGATGTTTAACATGCGACCTTTGTGCACCGCGTAATGCGTTGAAAATCGATGGATATTCCTGACCTAGAGCGGCAGTTTTCCCGTCGTATCAGCAATACCTTCGGCTGGTTTTTTCCCTTTCCGTGCACTACCTGTTTCGGCCACCGGTGTGTCGACCTCATCCGTGTCCGCATAGGAGGCCTGGCGGTACAGGTACCGGTCATGCATCTTGCTGTAGTAGGTCCATTCGCCGGCATCGACGTTCTCCTTTTTCAGGGTCGACCGGAAGTTGCTGATCTTTGCGGCAAGATCATCGAGATAATTGATGATGATCGCTTCCTGGATCTTCGGCCTCTTGGGGGACCCGAACTCATATTCGCCGTGGTGGGACAGCATGATGTGCTTCAACAGCATCGTGAGCTCGTCCGGAAAGCCAGAGATGCCCTTGATCTTCTCGGCAAGCATCTCGTAGCCCAGGGATATATGGCCGAGAAGCCTTCCCTCGGTCGTGTATTCAATGGATTTTCTGACAGACAGTTCTCGCACCTTCCCAATGTCGTGGAGGAACGCACCGACGGCAAGCAGGTCCGTATCAATGCCGGGAAAGTGTTTTGCCACGTCCCTTGCAAGCGAGAGCAGCTCCACGACGTGCTCAAGGAGGCCACCGAGGTAGTTGTGATGGAGCGCCTTTGCCGCCGGGGCGCGTCTGAACGCGTCCATGAACGACTTATCGGCGAGAAAGGAATTCATAAGCTGGTTCAGGTGTTTGTTCTTGACGCCTGCTGCAACAGCGGACAGGTCCTTGACCATTTCATCTATGTTTCTCGGCGACGTCTCAAGAAAATTCGCAAGATCTACCTTCGAGTCGTCCATTCTTTCGACCGTCTTCATCTTGACCTGCATCATGCCCTGATAATTGGCGGCAACGCCCTTTACCCGGATAAAATCCTCGCGCTCGAATCTGCCCGCGACCTCTTCGGCGTTATCCCACAGCTTCCCGTCCACCTCACCGGTCTTGTCGGCAAGCTTCACCGATAGGTACATCCCCCCGTTCTTGGCGATCATGATCTGCTTCGCCGTAACCAGGAATGTCTCATCCACCCAGTCGCCTTCTTTTAATGTTGATATGGTCTGCATGAAATTTCGCGCTCCTTGGGCTGATAATAAACCATCCCCTCCGTTAAGTCAAACAGGAAAGCCCCCGCGCTGGCCATAAAAAAGGCTCATCCCGGAGGATGAGCCCTGATATCCATCTATTTATGCCGCTATTCTGTTTTTTCGATCAGTGATCGATTTCAACGCCGGCGGTCTGCTCACGTACGGTGATGGCGATCTTGTACAGGAACGTCAGAACCATAAAGCCGATGGCCCAGACGCCCAGGGTGATCATGGCCTCGGGCAGTGTCGGCCAGTAGGGATTCACTTCCTCGAAGGGGTTCGGCACGAAACCGCCGATGATCAGGCCGAAACCCTTGTCGATCCAGAGCGAGATGAAGAGCATCACGCAGGCGATCGAAAGCAGGCCCTCTTTCCGCCGGATCGAAGGCACCCAGAGCATGACGAGCGACAGGACCGCGAAGATCGTCGAAGTCCACATGAGGGGAACGATCTCGGCGTGCCCATCGAGCCCCTTGTAGAGATAGACGAAAGGATGCTGATGGCCCGGGATGCCGCTGTAGAAGGCCGTGAAGAACTCCAGGCCGAGCAGGAAGACGTTGGCAAACATGGCGTACGCCACAATACGACTCACCGCCTGGATGACGTCCTTGCCGGCGTCGAACTTACTGACCTTGCGCACGATCAGCGCGAGGATGATCAGCAGCGCCGGGCCTCCGGCAAAGGCCGAGGCCAGGAACCGGGCAGCCATGACCGCGGTGAGCCAGAAATGGCGGCCCGGGATGCCGGAGTACAGGAACGCCGTGACCGTATGGATGCTGATGGCCCAGGGAATCGAAAGATAGATCCAGGGCTTGATCCACTTCGGCGGAGGCACGCCCTTCCGGTCTGACCCGAGGGTCACCCAGCCTACCAGGGCATTGATGAAGAGATAGCCCGACAGTACGACGGAATCCCAGAACATGACCGAGCCCGGCGTGGGATGGAGGAGCACATTCATGATGCGCATCGGCTGGCCCATGTCCACGAAGATGAACAAGATGCACATGGTCACGGCCGAAATGGCCAGAAATTCGCCCAGGATCACGATCTTCCCGAACTTTTTGAAGTCATGGAGATAGTACGGTATCACAAGCATGACGGCGGAGGCGGCCACGCCGACCAGGAACGTGAACTGGCCGATGTACAGGCCCCAGGACACGTCGCGGTGCAGACCGGTCAACCCCAGGCCTTCATTGAACTGCCGGATGTACCAGTACGTACCGATCAGTGCAAAGATGCCGAGAAAACCCACCCATGCCCAGTATTTTTTGCTCCCTTCCAGTGCTTTCTCAAGCATGATCACCACCTCCGATCAGATAATAGATCGCCGGCCCCGTGCCCAGTTCAGGCTTCCGACGGATCGTGAGCTTGTTCGATACGATCTGCCGGATCTCCGAGCTCGGGTCATCGAGGTCTCCGAATATCAGGGCCCCTTTCGGCGCGGCTTCGACGCAGGCGGGCATCTTTCCGACGGCAAGACGCTCGGTGCAGAAAGTACATTTCTCCACCACGCCCTTGGTGCGGGTGGGATACTCCTTGTTCACCTTCCCGCCCTTCGCGGGATCGAGGTTTGCCGCGCGGCGAGGGTCGATCCAGTTGAAGCTCCGGGCTCCGTACGGGCAGGCCGCCATGCAGAACCGGCAGCCGATGCAGCGGTGCATATCCTGCATCGTGATGCCCGTCGCCAGCTTGTAGGTCGCCTTGGTCGGACAGACCCGCACGCAGGCCGGGTTCGTGCAATGGTTGCAGAGCACCATGAACGGCATGTCCTTGATATGCTCGCTCTGGTACTTTCGCTCCTCCATTCCCGGAAACGCCTTCTCGTACGTGGTATTCCAGATCCACTTGATCTCGAACTTCTTGTCAACGGTCCCGTCAGGCTTCCGGAAGTCAGGCACGTTGTGGATCGTGTGGCAGGCGTTGATGGTCTTCGTGAAATCCTCTTCGGTCTTGAACCTGGTCATGTCCACAACCATGGCCCAGCGTTTTGCCGTAAGGGCCTCCTTGTTCCGGTCCATCTGGTCGGGCCGGAGGGCGGGCTGCCATGTCGGATGCGTGGCCGATGCCACCGAGGCGCCGAATCCCAGGATGGAGGAGATGCCGGCTACCTTGAGGAATTTTCTCCTGTCCATGCTCATGACTGTGTCTCCTCCTTCTCGACCGGCTGGATGTGGCAGTCCCAGCAGAACGGCTTGACCGCCATGTAATTGTGGCATTCATCGCAGAACTTCTTCTTGTTCGAGTGGCACTGCATGCAGCCGTTCTGCAGGCTCATGTTCCAGCGCTTCCCGGTCGAGCTCAGGTACCCGCGGTTGTCGTCGCGCACCACGGCGTCGCGCCAGTTGTTGATAAGCACCATGTGCTCGCCGCGCATGTATGCTTTAGGCTCGACACATTCCTTCTTGCCGTTCACCTTTTCATATTCCAGAATGGCCGGCGTATCGGTCTTGATATCGAGTTTCTTGTTCGCTTTCCCGAAGTTGTTGTAGAACGGGAACAGCGCAAGGGCCAGGAAAATCACGATGCCCAGGAACACCGGACCTTTGTTGTAGATCTTCATCAGGCTTTTTCCTCCTTCGCTTCGATTCCCGGAAGAGGTTCGCCGCGCAGATCGGTCGTTCTCTCCTTCTCGCCCTTCATGATCAAGGCGTTCGCAACCAGTTCATGGAGCCCGCAGACGCCCACACTGGGGACCCAGTATTCCATCAGGGCCTTGAGCGTTGCCCGGTCTATGGCGCAGACGTTGGCGAGCATATTCACGCCGTAATGGTCGGCAACGAACTTGACCGCGTTCGCTCGGGGGAACCCGCCCTTCATCCTGAGATCCATGTCTTCCGAGGCATTCAAACCCGTGCCGCTGCCGCAGCAGAAGGTTTTTTCACGGATCGTGTCTTCCGGCATCTCGACGAAGTTATTCACTACGTTCTTGAGCACGTACCGTGGTTCCTCGAGCATGCCCATGCCGCGCGCTACGTTACAGGAATCATGCCAGGTGACCTTGAGGTGGTCGTTCCGCTTTGGGTCAAGCTTGAGCTTGTTGTTCTTGATCAGGTCAGCGGTGAATTCGGCGACATGGACCATTTTCATGGATTTCGCGTTCTCGAAGACCGTGCCGGTGATCGGCGACTTGGGGACTTCGAGGAAATCTGCCGGACCGTTCCAGGTGTCCATGTACTGCGAAAGTACCCTCCACATGTGGCCGCATTCTCCGCCGAGGATCCACTTCACGCCGAGCCGCTTGGCCTCGGCGTAGATCTTGGAATTGAGCCGCTTTGCCATCTCGTTCGAGGTGAAGAAGCCGAAATTGCCGCCTTCCGAGGCGTAGGTGCTCCAGGTGTAATCGAGGCCGAGTTCCTCGAAAAGCATCATGTAGCCCATGGCGGTGTAGGTGCCCGGGTCGGCGAACAGGTCGCCCGAAGGCGTTACGAACAGGATCTCTGCGCCCTTCCGGTTGAAGGTCGGCTTGATCCGCTTGCCGGTGACCGTCTCGATGTCATCCAACATGTACTCGAGGTTGCCGACGATCGTATGGGGCTCGAGGCCCAGGTGGTTGCCCTTCATGTAGCAGTTCGAGACCGGCCCGGCGATCCACTCGATGTTCAATCCGAGGAGATTGAGCAGTTCCCGTCCGATCATGGTGATCTCCGCCTGGTCGATGCCGTAGGGGCAGAAGACGGAGCAGCGGCGGCATTCGGTGCACTGATAGAAGTAGTACCACCATTCCTTCAGCACATCCACGGTCAGTTCCCGCGCGCCGGCCATCCTACCGAAGATCTTGCCGGCCGTCGTGAACTCCTTCCGGTAGACTGAACGGATGAGCTCTGCCCTGAGCACCGGCATATTCTTCGGGTCGCCTGTACCGATGAAAAAATGGCACTTGTCTGCGCAGGCACCGCAGCGCACACAGATGTCCATGAACAGTCGGAAGGACCGGTACTTCTTGAGCCGGTCCGCGATCCCCTCGAGGAGGATCTCCTTCCAGTTCTCCGGAAGTTTCCAGTCAGCATCTGCAGGACGCCACTCCCTGGGATTCGGGAATCCAACGATCTCGAGGCTCTTCGGCTTCGATCCGTGGCAGAACATGCCTTCCTTGAAGACCACGGGCGTGTCCATCCAGTCGGTTTTCGGCGGAGTCAAGTCTATCTTCGAAAGCTCTTCTGGTTTCGGAAGTTTAGCCATGTCTACTCCTTTTCTACCGGCAGGCCGGCGCCTTTCATTTTTTCCCTGAAGTCATTCTCGTATTCCTCATAGGTGTGAACATGAACCGGATAATTCCAGGGATTGACATGTCTTTTCATACGGCTGTTGTTCGCCAGGTTCCTCGTGGGGCTCATGAAGACGCCGGCCATGTGCACCAGTTTGCTCATGGGAAAGTATACGAACAGCACGGAGAGGAGAAACAGGTGCGTGAAGAACATGGGGCTGATCGTCTCGGCGACCGTCGGGTTGAAACTGATGAGCCCCATGGCAAGGACCTTTACGCTCACGATGTCCGTCTTCGTGAAATAGCGCATCAGGACGCCGGTAACGGCGATGCCGAGTATCAGGAAGAGCGGAAAGTAGTCTGCGATCAGCGAGATGTACTTGACCTGCGGAATGCCGATGCGTCGGATGAACAGGTAGGTCACCGACGCCAGAATGACCGCATCGGTCATGTAGAACAGTGGTGCGCCGATCTGGAGGAAACTGTCGAGACCCTCGATCATCTGGATCGCCGCGGGAACCTGTTCGATGAAGAACCGCATGTGACGGACCAGGATGATGAGGAACGACCAGTGGAAGGCAAGACCCGCGGCCCAAAGCCACTTGGCCTCGCCGTAGGCCACCTGTGTTCCGTCACCCACCTGCTGGGTCTTGAGATTCCGGAAGAGAGACCGGAAGAACAGCACCTCCAGCGCCATTCGCGCGATGACGCCCAGACCGGTGGAAGGGCTTTCAATGGTGCTGTGCTTGATCCAGGGCAGCGATTTCTGCTGTCCCGTGGTCGTGGGGATGCGGAACGGCACGGGAGAGCTTGCCCATTTCAGGATGCGAACGACCATCCCGACGACAAAGATGATGAATGCGGCATACGGGATGACCACGCCAAAAAGGAACCGCATGGCCGGTACAGACGCACCTGCATAGGCGATGAGCGCCAGCAGGAGTACCGCGATTAAGGATACCAGAGCTTTCATATCGTTACCTCGTTTCGTATAAGATAACCGGAATGCTCGTGCTGCTCAAACCTATTCCTGGTTTTCCGTGGTGAGTTTTGCCTTCTGCAGCAGCCGGAAGGTCATGCTCCGCGCTTCTTTCGCTTTGATATCATAGATCGTTTCCCGGCATTGCATATAGAGATCGAAGGCGAACAGGGCAAGGTCATCGACGGAGGACTCGAAGAACACAAGTTCTCCTGCCAACGCCGGTTCCTGCGCCTTCTCTCCCAGTTTGTTCCGCACGACGGTCTTCAGTTGGAGGATGAACCGGAGCGCCTCGGAAGGGGCGAAGTCCTGTACAGCACGGATCCGGACGATGCCATCCAGAAAACGGGACGTGTCCGATGGCAGCATGCCCTTCAGGAGGCCGTCGAACAGGCCTTCAAGCCCCTGTTGGGTGTTGAAGCCAACGGGGTTGGTGAAGGGCGCGCCCTGCCGCCGCAGCGGACCGCGCGTCTCTTCCTTATAGGTCCCGACCACCGTCTCGAACCACTGGTTGACGATCGCAGAACGGTTTTCCTGCAGCAGGTTCTTCAGGTTCATGGTCAATTCTTATTCCCGTGATGATCAGCAGAAAGTCCGCCCTGCGCAACAGCGCAGGGCGGATCATAAGTTTAGAAAAACAGCAAATGTTTGACCGACTCCATTTCCTTCTGGATCTCGGCGAACGAAACAAATTTCGTCGAAATGTCCGCTCCACCCATATCCTCGGCATCGGAGACTATCTGGTCCTCTTTGAGGCCAAGGCGCTCCATATCCTCTTTGCAGACCCAAATAGGAACATCGGTCATAAGACAGCCTTTGATGTGACTTTCAGTGCTCGTCACGCCATAGGTTTTCATCGCCTGCTGGCCCTTGACAGCGTTCAGCACACCGTCGCCGACGAATGCGACGGTAGGAACAACTGAATCGCCCTCATCCATGTAGATCTCGGCGGTCTGGCTTGCCAGTGCATGGGTGAGCGCAAGGCGGGGGTTCTCGCTCTTGTACGGCGGTCTCTGAACAACAAACAATAATTTGACTGCACCCATTACTCACCTCCTATGTGGAGAAGCCGGTCGGTCTTGACGGTCTTCGCCAGGTACCAGTCCATGCTGGCGCGCTTCATGCCTTCGGGCACATCTTCCTTGTGGTAGCCACGGGCCTCGGCGCATGCCTCGCACACCGTGATTTCCATACCCTTGGACATCAGTTCCTTCATCCGCTTTTCCAGGTGAGAGTAATCTTTGAAAGCTTTCTGTCCTTTTTTTGCCATCATCACGGCGTTCCCGGAAAGCCACATGTTGACCTTGTGGCCCTTCGCGATCGCGGCCTCGGCAAGCTTGAACGAAAAATCAAGCGACATCGAGCCAACGAGGGACGGGAAAACTCCAAGCGTCAGTTCAGCCATGGTATCCTCCTTGCAGATTTGAGCGCTACGCCATCGTCGCAGCGCGAAAAAATGGACCCCTGAATTAAGGTTACAACCACGCGGTCTTCTCGTACTCGTTCGTAATCAAGTCCACGATGTCCCCGTAGCTCACCAGCTTGACCTTCGGGTTCACGTTCGCCGCGGTATATCCCCGCGTCTCGAGATCGTCCGTGAGAGCGTAGAACGTCGCTCCCGCCTTGGACAGGACGGGCGAATCCTTGCCGCCTTCTTTGATCACTGCGTGGTAAATACCGTTTTCGACCAGGATGACGCCCAGCTTTTCCGCCTTCAACCGTTCGTAGGTATCTTCGGTCCTTCGTAGATCGCTTAGAAACACGGCCAGTTTCATCAGATCACCTCCCTGTGGTATTCAGTTCAAACGGCTAAAAAAAGAGGGGATAATTTATTTCAACTATCCCCTTTCGGTATGGAACCTTTATCTTTCCATCACTAGAGTTCCTGCACCGTGATGGCTTGCTGAGGGCAATTCTCAACGCACGTCAGGCAGTTGATGCACTCTGACATATTGACCGGCTCGGCCTTGCCGCCCTCAAGCTTGAAGACCTGCTGGGGGCAGACATTGACGCAGGTGCCGTCGCCGTCGCACTTGTTCTTGTCAACCGTTACCATGATCATGCCGCAACTTCCTCCTTAGCGCAATCTTCTGCAGGTGTCCTGTATCTCCGCGGTTCCTCGGCGCGAGCCCCCTTGGACAAACAAGACCGCACGTATCCGGGGACAGCCCCCGAATACGCGCTGAGCCTGATAATTTGCCAACGACCGGTCCTAGACGCAGCCGGTCGGCTTAGGAAGACCGGCGATTTTGCAGGCCTGCTTGGCCGGGCCGCCCGGATAGAGTTCATAGAGATATTTGGTGTTGCCCTTGTCGGGACCAAGCTTCTTGCCGATCTCTTTCACCAGGATCTTGATCATCGGCGCGATCTGGTACTGCTTGTAATAGTCGCGCAGGAAGTTCACAACCTCCCAATGCTGGTCGGTCATCTCGATCCCTTCCACCTCGGCGAAATACTTGGCAACATCCATGTTCCAGTCGTCCAGGTTCGCCAAAAAGCCATCCTCATCAACTTCTATCGTTTTACCTGCTACTGTGATCGTTCCCATGTTCTGTGTCCCCTTTCTTAAATTGAGCGGACGCTTCGAAGAGCGCCTCTGCGTGATTAGGTTCCCGTGCTTGCGGCACTGTACCTGTTGATCTGATAGTTGTCGGCCGTGTTGCGCCTGAGCATCACCTCCGTCATGGATGCATCAGGAGCTCAACGGCCATGTTATGACTAAGGATGCCATCACATAAGCTGACGGTCATCGTGCTGTTTTTTCACTGGTCTTCATGACGTAAAGCCGGCCGTATCGGTCCATATATCCCCTGCTAATGCCCGTTGAACTGTGCGTTCTCCAGTCATAGCTGAGAATAGCGTCCTGGTAGTCTACCTCAGGAATAAGGTCCCCCACACTTTTTCCCAGGGCATCTGCTGCCCAATTGAGTGCCTGAGCCATCATGGATCCAACATCCTTGCCCGTGGGGTCCACAAGGTAGAGCGCACCGCAGAAGCAGATCCCACCCGAACCTCGTTCTGTTCCGCTGATCGCAATTTCTGCGGGCCTTGGCAGATCAGCTCCGCAGAACGGACACCGTGGCGCACTTTTCTCCTGTGTCCTCATCGTCGGACACCCGGCTTGCTGGTCATCCGATATTCCCGGGCCTTTTTCACGATGCCCTGGGCCCAGAGAGGAGAACCCTGCGCGTGAAGATGGGTGTAGGTCGCCAGCACGTTCTTATATACGATCCCTTCATGGAATCCATCTATCCCGTGACCACGCTCCATGGAAAAGGCCAGACCGTCCAGATCCTTAATGTTCACGATGCGGGAGTAATGGAATTCATGTCCGCGCAGCCTGCACGACATTTCAAAGAACGGATTCGGACCGGTTACTACCAATTGTGTATAGCCATGGGCCTGCGGCTTCTTTTCCAGGATAAAATCCGCCTGAAGGACCGACGCCATCGAATATGTCGTATCGCCCACCCGAAGGCTTCTGCCGAGATAGATCAGGCCACCACACTCTGCGTAGACCGGAAGTCCCTTCTCAACCGCCGCCCGAAGCGAATCTGCAAAGGATACGTTCCCGGCAAGTTCTGCCGCCTGGGTCTCGGGAAATCCCCCGCCGATATACAGTGCGTCGATCGGCGGCAGTTCCAGGTCCTGCAATGCATTGATCTCCCGGATGACCGCGCCCTGTTGTTCAAGGGCCTCGATATTATCCGGATAATAGAACTGAAATGCCTTGTCTCTTATGACACCGACCGTCGGTCGGTCTGCCTCGACCGCAGGTACCGCAGGTCCTTGCACGGACTTCAGGAGACCAGCGTCACCGGCAATCCGCCACAAGGCCACAAGATCGAGATATTTCTCCGCGACTGACGCTGAAGCGGTGATCGCCTTGTCGACATCCGGGTGTTCGTGAAAGGGCATGAGCCCCATGTGCCGTTCAGGGAACTCGTCATGCCTCAGTCTCGGAACCGCACCGACAACGGGTATCCCGCTGCTCTGTTCGATCGCCTTCCGGATGACCGATTCGTGTCTTCCCGGCGATACATTGTTCAGAATGATCCCCCGGACCGCGACCGATGGATCATACAGCTTGCTGCCGAGAACGACCGCCGCTACAGTGGCGGATGATTTTGTGCAGTCAACGATCAGAACCACCGGCGACCCGATCACCTTTGCGAGCCGGGCGGTGCTGTAGGTCCCTGACTCATCCACGCCGTCATAGAGGCCGCGGTTCCCCTCTATCACGGCGGCATCCATTCCGTTCGCGTGCCGGGCAAACGAACGAAGGATGCTCTCCTCCTCCATCAGGAAGAGGTCGAGATTATAGCAGGGCCTGCCCGCGGCGGCCCCGAGCCAGCCGGCATCGATGAAATCGGGGCCTTTTTTGAATGAAGCGATCCGCTTCCCCTGGTTTCGCCAGGCTGCGATGATTCCGAGCGAGAGGGTCGTTTTTCCGAGCCCTCCCCGGACGGCTGAAATTACCAGCCGAGGGATGTTCTGCATTGTACTATTACGACTGTGGATTGGCCGAGCCTTCGGTGTGCGGGATCTCGATGAAACTGCCGCCGAAGTAAGAATACACCAGTTTGCCGCCGTCAACGAGTTCGCGGATCGCGGCCTTGACCTCGTCCCGCGAAGCGCCCTCGGCCTCCATGGCCTTGGTGATATCGCCCGCTTTCATCTTCTTTTTTCCCTGGTTCTTCTCAACCAGTTCATATACCTTCTTGGTAAGTTCCTGGGCGTCCATGATTATCCCCCTGGTTAGTGATGCGTGAGTGAAAAGCAAAAACCGGCCCCCCGGACGGATGTTCGGGGGGCCGATCCATACACTTTGCTATGTTATTCCCACTTGAAGGTGGGGGTCATCCTGAACGTGTCGCGTGCGAAGGTGAAATCATCAATATGCTGGTAGGTGAACGGAATACCGGTAACCTTGAAGAACCGCTCCCAGCCGATGCGCTCGATCCACTCGCCCATGCGTTCATGCTTCTTCGCATCCTTGGCATATACCTCCACGAGGTGCTTTACGGCCTTTACGACCTCGGGCCAGCGCGGCGGATTGTTCGGAAGGAACGGAATGACCAGCTTGGACATGCGGGCCGGGCCGCGGGCGTTGGACACCTTGCCGCCAACGTAGATGGAGATCCCGTCGCCCGCACCATCTGCGATCGGCAGCGACGGGCACATGGTGTAGCAGTTTCCGCAGTACATGCAGCGCTCGGCCTTGATCTTGACCGTTTTGGTCGCCGGGTTCGGGCTGATGGCGCCCGTGGGGCACGAAGCAATGGTCGTGGGGATCTCGCACTGGTTCGCGAGGGTCGCCTCGTTCACCTTGGGGGGCAGGCGGTGGATGCCGAGGATGGCGATATCGGAGCAATGCACGGCACCGCACATGTTCAGGCAGCAGGCCAGCGCAATGCGGACGCGTGCCGGCAGGCTCTTCGTGGTGAAGTACTCATGGAGCTCGTCCATGACCGCCTTCACCACGCCCGATGCGTCCGTGGCCGGCGTATGACAATGGATCCAGCCCTGGGTATGCACGACGTTGCTGATTCCGTAGCCGATGCCGCCTACGAGATGTCCGCGCTTCTTCAGGTCGGCGACCAGGGCGTCCATCTGGTCCTTCGCCGGAAAGAACTCTATGTTGTGGCGGGTCGTCCATCGGAGATAGCCGCCGCTGTACTTCTCGGAGATATCGCACATCTCTCGGATATAATCGGTGCTCACGAGGCGGGGCGTTGCGATACGCACGGTGTAGAGCTCGTCCCCGGTCTCGGAGACATGCTTCATCGTACCTTTGCTGAGCTGCTCATGATACTTCCACTTCCCGTAGTTCTTGGCGATAACGGGAGGCAGGAATTTTTTATAATCAGGTGAACCAAGGTCCGTTATTCTCTTTGGTTTGTCAGCCATTATAGGTCTTCCTCCTAAGGAATTATTTTCGTTGGTCGGTCGTTACTGCACTTCACCCGGCGCCCAGAACACGTACGGGTTGGTCCTTGGTTGTTTCACCATCTGCGGCACCGGCGGGAGACCGGTCGATTCAAGCATGGACCTCATGCCCATGCGGTCGACGAGTTCGCCGATGCGCTCGCGGTTCTTTCCGTGCTCATCCCACCACTCCCAGAGCTTGCGGATGAGGTCTTCCAGATTGTCGTAGGGGGCCTCGAGCTTCATGAAGGGAACGATGACCCAGCTCATGAGCGCGCCGGTCACGATCGGGGCCTTGCCGCCGAGCATGATGGTTGCCCCCTGCTCTTTTCCGGGACGGAGGGCCTTCGGCATCTGGTTGATGCAATGCATGCAGCGGTTGCAGTCCTTGTCATTGATCTTCAAGGCGCCACCGTCGAAGCTCATGCATTTTGTCGGGCACATGCCAACGATCTCTTCCGCGATGTTCATCTTGGAAGCGTAGTTCTTCACCTCGGCCTGGTCGATGCGGATGTTGTCGCGCCAGGTGCCGATGATGGACATATCGGCGCGGGCGACCGCAGCGGTGCAGTCATTGGCACAGCCGGAGACCTTGATCTTGAACTTGTAGGGGAAAGCGGGACGATGGAGTTCGTCCTGGAACTTATGGGTGAGGGTGTGGCAGATGTCCATTGTATCGATGTTCGAGAACTCGCAGCGGGACTTGCCTACGCAGGAGCTGGGGGTGCGAAGGCAGGAGCCGGAGCCGCCGAGGTCCCAGCCTTTGGCCGTGATCTCCGCGAAGATTGGCTCAAGCTTGTCGGTCTGGGTGCCGAGCCATACCATGTCGCCGGTGGAGCCATGGAGATTGGTGAGGCCGCTGCCGTATTTGTCCCAGATGTCGCACAGCTCTTTCATTGCTTTTGAGGTATAGTAGAAGCCTGACGGCGGATTGATACGCACCGTATGGAAGTGCGCAACGCCGGGGAATTCTTCGGGCAGATCACAGTAACGTCCGATCACGCCGCCGCCGTAGCCGAGAACGCCCACGATGCCGCCGTGCTTCCAGTGGGTCACTTTGTCCCGGTACGATCTCTCAAGGATACCGAGCAGGTCATGCGCGGTGTTGCTCTTCTTTGCGGCCGTCTTGATCTCTTTTACAAAACTCGGCCACGCTCCTTTTTCCAGGTCGTCAAGCATTGGTGTCTTAACATCCTTGCTCATAGGGAACCCTCCTTAGGAATTATTCTTTCTGTTAAAAAACTGATATCAGAATTCGCGACGCACATCAGAACCGTACCACGCACGTTCGTCCATGACGGATGAACGACAGATCATGTTTCTTCGATATGAACTGTAGTGTGTTGCCGGACCCCCCTTTCCTGAACATGAAGAGTGATTATGAGATTCTATCCCGCCTCTGGTGAGGAACGGGGGAAATAAAAGAACAGAAAAAAAGGACTGTCGTGCTGTAGTGTTGACTCTTTAGAACAGAATGGCTTAAGGTATTTTCGGAGGAGTGCAGTATTCAGCAAACCGTCTTTTTTGTCAAATAAGAAAAATTTATCTTTTTATAAACTCCCCCTGACATTCGCAACTATTTGTATTAACGACCGATAATTCAAATAGAACGCATGGAACGCTATAAATATGCAAATCAATTGCCATATTAGTATATAAGAATAATTTAGATAACCTATATTAATCATAAATTTATAAATAACTACAATTGGTAGAAATACAACTATCTTTGGTATTATTGCCATAATTATGCATATAACATTTTAATACTTTGTTTTTATTATGCTTTACGTAAGCTGCACTCAATAATATAATTTTGGCATTTTTACCAATATATTCTTATGGTAAAATGGAGCAACTTTGTTGACAAGCATGAAACAAAATAAGAGGTCAAGGGGGCAGCTATGGTTGAGGCGAAAGCGACGTTGGTAGCCAACATGCATTTCGAGGGAAGTGCGTCCTCCGGTCACAAGCTGACAATGGATGCAGATGACACATCGGGCGGACAAAATAAAGGCTTCAGGCCCATGGAACTGCTGCTCGTAGGCTTTGGA
This sequence comes from Nitrospirota bacterium, assembly GCA_020052615.1. Classification (GTDB taxonomy): domain Bacteria; phylum Nitrospirota; class UBA9217; order UBA9217; family UBA9217; genus JAAXXJ01. The sequence continues at coordinate 47,602 of JAGVOT010000037.1, forward strand.
GGGTGTTCCGGCATGGATGTGATATCCATCCTTCGAAAAAAACGCCAACACGTTACCGGTCTTGAAGTGAACGTGAAGGGAGAAAGGGCCGAATCACATCCCCATGTCTATAAAGAAGTGCACATCGAATTTGTGGTAAAAGGAAAGGGAGTGGAAAAAGCAGCCGTCGAGCGAGCTCTTGATCTATCTCTGGATAAGTACTGTTCCGTGGGCGCAACGCTCGGTAAAGCGGGCAAGATCACGCACAGCTACAGGATACTTGAGGAGTAATGAGAAGCAACGGGAATGAGTGCGGCAGGATAGACCACGAAGAGGTGCATCATGCCGCGATACGCCCCTATTTTCCTGCTTGTTTCAATTTCTCCATCTCCTTCTTCAGCATATCGATCTGAACCTGAAGCTCGATGAACTTGTCCGCGATCGGATCGGGAATGTGGATATGGTCCATGAGCGCATCTTCTGCCACGCGTTCATCCTTGATCCGCACGATCCTGCCCGGGATGCCGACGACGGTGGAATGGTCCGGTACGTCCTGGAGCACCACCGAGTTCGCGCCGATCTTGACATAGTCGCCGACCGTGATGGGGCCGAGGACCTTGGCTCCCGCGCCCACGACAACATGGCTCCCGATGGTCGGATGCCGCTTACCCCGCTGTTTTCCGGTCCCGCCGAGCGTCACCCCCTGGAAAAGAGTGACATTATCGCCGATCTCGCTTGTTTCGCCAATGACGACACCCATCCCATGGTCGATAAACAGTCCTGATCCGATGGCAGCGCCGGGATGGATCTCGATCCCCGTGAGGAGCCGCGCAAACTGGGACAGGGCACGGGGCAGGAACGGAATGCGACGCTTCACGAGCCAGTGCGCCATGCGATAGAACAGCAGCGCGTGGAAACCGGCATAGGTCAGCGCGACCTCGATCTTGCTCGTGGCGGCCGGATCCATGGACAGCGCCGCGTTAAAATCGTTCTTTATTTTCCGAAGCGTTTCGCTCATAGCCGTATTTCTGCAAGAAGGCATCCTCCTTGTCCCTGCCAGCTCCTATTGCACTTCCCGCAGCCAGCCAGGAGGGATGTCTGCGCGTCTCGCTTCATCGGGGATGGTCACCTCGACCTCGGTCCTGGCCCTATCGGCATCCAACTTAGCCCTCACCAGCTCCCCTTCGATCCTGTTCATCTCGTTGAGCACTTCCTGTGTCGGCAGTGCTGCTCCAAAGGACCCCCATTTGGACGCCAGCTCTTTTTTTTGAAGCTCGATCTGGTGATATCGGTCTTCGGCATCCGCAAGCCGCCGCTTGGCCTCATGCATTCGCTGCTGCCATTCGGCCTTCTTTATCTCGTCCTGGTCCAGTGAGGTTTCCGCATCGAGGTCCTGCGACTGTACCCTTTCACGGGTTTCTTCACCGCTCTGCTCTTCCTTGCCGGCGCCAGGCTGCAGCAGCTGCTTCGCCTGGGAGCGGTACTTCTGAGGCACTTTGTCCAGGCTGTCGGTCAAGTTCACGACGCCCCGGTCATCCTTCCACTGGTAGAGATATCGCTGATCATCTGCGGCCTGAACGTTCTGTCCGGACGGCAGCAGCCAGATCGTCATCAGAAGCATCCCTGTTTTGAACCACCTGGAGCACATGGTCACCTCCTGATCAGCTACGACCTTCACTTAAGGCTTAAGCAGAACGCACGATCGAGCAGGTTGCATAAGCCGCCATCCCCTCGCCTTTGCCCGCGAATCCCAAGCCCTCGGTCGTCGTCGCCTTCACGTTCACCGCGAGAGCGTCGACGCGGATAGCTGCGGAAATGTTCGCGATCATGTCTGGGATATGGGGCGCCAGCTTTGGCCGCTCAGCAACGATCGTGGAATCGATATTGTTCACCCGGAACCCCTTCTCCTCCAGGAGACCTGCCACTTCGCCGAGGAGCTTCAGGCTTGAGATCCCCTTGAATCGAGGGTCCGTGTCGGGAAAGTGCCTGCCGATATCGCCAAGCCCAGCCGCCCCAAGCAACGCGTCGCAAATGGCATGGAGCAGTACGTCCGCGTCGGAATGTCCGAGGAGCCCCTTCTCAAAGGGGACATCCACCCCGCCGATAATGAGCTTCCTGCCGTCCACGAGGCGGTGCACATCGTAACCGTTGCCAATTCTTATCATCTATCGTCTCTTCAGGATCTCTTCGGCAAGGATGAGGTCTTCGGGCGTTGTGATCTTGATGTTCTCATAGCTCCCCATGATCACCCGGATCTTGCTCCCCGCGCGTTCTACGAGGGTCGCATCATCCGTTCCGTATATCTTCTTCTTGTATGATTCGTCGTATGCCTTCCGGAGGACCTTCGCCGGGAACGCCTGGGGGGTCTGGATCGCCCAGAGCTTGCTCCGCTCCAAGGTCGAACGCACGATACCCCTGTCGTCGACCTCCTTGATCGTGTCCTTGAGCGGCACGCCGACGGCCACGCATTCGCCCTTCCGGGCAGCCTCAACGCATTCCCGGACCAGGTCGGGGGTCACGAACGGACGCACGCCATCGTGAACGAGGATCACCGCAGCGTCCTTATCGGTCTTCTTCAGGCCGTTGTAGACCGAATCCTGTCTTTCCTTCCCGCCAACCACGAGGGTCCTCACCTTGGTGATATGAAAGGCCTCGATCACGTCCTTCAGGCAGGTTTCCATGTCTTCTTCGGAGAGGATGGGGATGATCTCGTCGATCTCGGAGGAGCGCTGGAAGGCCAGGAGCGTGTGGGCAAGCATGGGTCTGTCGCCGAGGGGGAGAAATTGCTTCGCCACCGCCCTCCCCATTCTCTTGCCCATCCCCGCCGCCGGGATCAATGCTAGTACCTTGGACATGGATGCCTCATGCTGCGCCCGTGGACCGCGGCCAGGACCCCATGGTCTACTTGAATCCCTTTACCATCACCTTGAACCGTTTTGCTGCCGGTTCGTTCGTATTGATGGTGACCCGGAGCTGGTATTGTTCCTTCGCGTTCCTGCTCTGCACTTCAAAGGGAAGCACGATCACGCCGTTCTCCAGGGAGGGTTTGCCGAGGTCTACCTTGACCCCCTCGTCCACCTTCTTTTCAAGGGCCGCCATCGCGGTTTTTGCATCGACCAGCGGCGCGTCCGGCAGTGCGGGTTCCGGCTCGGGTACCGGCGCCCGGAGGACCGAAGGCGACACCCGGGTCTCCGCCTCGGTCTTTGCAACGATGTCACCGACGGAAAAGTTATGGCGCTCGGGATTCTTCTGCATGTCCTGGAGCACCAGTTTGGAGATCGCCGCAAAGGTCTTGAGCACGCCGTCGCCCCGGGGTGCCACTGCCTCATAGAAGGGCCCGTTAAGGGGATTCAGCTTGGCGTTCATCTCGTCCAGGCTCATCACGTCGGGAAGATCGCGCTTGTTGTATTGTAATATGACGGGAAAGTCGGACAGGTCAATGCCCATCTCTGAGAAGTTGTCGTGCAGGTTCCGGAGGCTCTCGAGGTCCGCATCGAGCATGGTCCTCTGCGAGTCCGCCACGAAGATCACTCCGTCGGCGCCCTTCAGCACCAGCTTCCGCGTGGCATTGTAGAACACCTGGCCGGGTACGGTGTAGAGATGGAACCGCACCTTGTAGTTCTTGATGGTCCCCAGTTCCACGGGCAGAAAGTCAAAGAACAGCGTCCGGTCGGTTTCCGTGGCGAGTGAAATGAGCTTGCCTCGCTGGCTCGGCGAGATGCGGTGGTAGATAAAGTGGATGTTGGTGGTCTTGCCGGAGAGGCCTGGCCCGTAGTATACGATCTTCGCGTTGATCTCGCGTGTTGTATGATTTACCAGTGCCATGTGGCCATAATTACATAAAAAGAAAGGGATGTCAATACTGGGTGCTCTTTATCAGGGGAAGCGTTATTTCTTCACGGGCCGTACCGAAAGCAGATCAAGCGCCTTCACGTGGGTCGCATCGTTCTTGCTCGCCAAGAGCGGCACCGTCCGGTCCAGGCCGGCCGTAATGTGGTCAAGCGACGTCCCTTCGAGATCGGTGATCACGCCGTTCGCCTCCTTGAGGATCAGCATGCCCGCCGCGTAGTCGAAGGTCCGTGAAGCCGTTGCCGTGGCAAACACGCTGATCGCTCCCGACGCAAGATACGCGAGATCGAGGGCCGTCGAACCGAAGCACCGGGTGCGCTTCGCCTGGTCAATGAGCGGGAAGATGCGGGGGATGTCCTTTCCCGGGTTCGATGCTTCGTAGGCAACGATCGTGATCTCATCGGTCGCGGGTGTCCGGATGGGAGAACCGTTCTTGTACGCTCCCTGGCCCCGGACCGCCCAGAATTCGTCTTCCACGGCCAGATTGATGACGTAGCCGACGGTGAGGTCGGACAGTTTATCGCCGTTCAACAGCGCGATGGCCGTCGCGAAGAAGGGCACTCCGTTCTTGGCGTTGTTGCTTCCGTCGATAGGGTCCACGAGCACGATGTTCCTGCCGTCGCCGAACCGCCGTACACCCGCCTCCTCGGAGATGAGCGTGAACGATTCCCCCTGCCGATGCGCCTGTTCCAGTTCGGAGATGATGATGTCCTCTGCCCATTTGTCCACGGGGAACGTCCGGTCGCCTCCCGCACCCTTGCCGAGGGCGATCGTGCCGCCTTCCCTGCCGAGGAATTCGGTGATCCCTGCGCGCATCTTCCTGCCGATTCGTTTAAAGACCGACAGCCACTGTTCGTTCGTCATGATCTCTCCCCGGAGCGTGGGATCACGTCATAGACCTGCCGCGAAAGAACGATCCAACTTCCTCCGCCGCCTTCTTGCTCATGCCCTTCACTTCCGCCATATCCTCCACCGTTGCCTGCTTGATCTTCTCCAGACTGCCGAAATGCCTGAGCAAGGCCTTTTTCCTCGTTTCGCCGATCCCGGGAATGTCGTCGAGTTCGGACCTTACCGCCTTCTTCTCCCGCAGTTTCCGATGGTAGGTGATGGCGAAGCGGTGCGCTTCGTCCCGCACCCGGGCGACGAGGTGCGTGGTCGCGCTCGTGGGGTCGAGTATGACCGGCTCCTCGACGCCCGGCAGGAAGACCCGCTCGAACTCCCGCGCGGAACCCTCTTCCCCGCTCCGTGCCTTGGCAAGGCCGATCACATCAGGCTCAGTGATGCCTAATTCCATCAACGCATCGAGGGTCGCATTGAGCTGGCCTTTGCCGCCGTCGATGAGAATGAGGTCGGGCAGGGCCCCCTCTTCCCTTGCCCTGGAATACCTTCTCCTGATGACCTCAGCCATGCTCGCGAAATCATCCTGCCCCTCGACGGAACGGATCTTGAACCGTTTATACTGTCTCTTGTCCGGCAGGTTGTTCTCGAAGGAGACCATGCTCGCCACCGATTCGGCGCCCTGGATGTTCGAAACGTCGAAGGCCTCGATCCTTCTCGGCAGGTTCCTGAGCCCCAGTTCCTCCTGAAGGCGCATCAGGATGCGCTCCTTGCTCCTGCGGGACAGGAGATGTTCTTTCAGAGACTGCGCTGCGTTGTCCGATGCCATCTGCACCAGTTCCCGTTTCCTCCCCCGTTGCGGAACTGCCACTTCGACCTTGGCTTCGCGCTTCCCGGTCAGCCATGTCTCGAGCACTTCACGGTCCGGCACGTCAAGGGGCAAAAGCACTTCGGCCGGCACAATCATTTCTTTCGCGTAGAACTGGTGAAAAAAATCGTCCAGAACGTCTTCATCGGACAAGCCGTGGACATCGGGAATATAAAAATCCTTCCGGCCGAGCAGCATGCCGCTGCGGATGAACAGCACCTGGATGTCGCTGTGGCCTCCTTCCGATGCGATGCCGATGACGTCCTGGTTCTCGAACCCCGGAGAAATGATCTTCTGCTTCTCGAAAGCGCCTTCGATCTTCGCGATCCGGTCCCGAAGCTCCGCCGCTCGTTCGTACTCCATCTTCTCCGATGCAGCTTCCATGCGCTGCTTCAGCAGGTCCACGAGATCCCGGTTCTTGCCTTCGATGAACAGCCGCACCTGGCCGACCATGTCCCGGTATGCCTCCCGGTCGACCTCTCCCGAGCACGGCGCGACGCACCGTCCGATCTGGTGCTGCACACAAGGCCGCTCGGGCTTGTCCTTCTTGAATTCCATTTTACACGTAGCGAGCGGGAACGTGCGTCTGATGAGCGAAAGGATCTCCCACATGCCGCCGGCAGGCACATAGGGGCCATAATAGACCGCGCCGTCCTTCTTCAACCCCCGGACCACATCGAGGCGGGGGTACTCAGCCTTCAGGTCGAACCGGAGGTAAGGATAGTTCTTGTCGTCCCGAAGGATGATATTGAAACGGGGGCGGTGCTTTTTGATGAGCGTCGACTCCAGGACAAGCGCATCGAGCTCCGTGTGGGTGACGATGGTCTCGAGGTCGGCGATATTCCGGACCAGCAGCTCCGTCTTCTCGTCCTTCGCGCTTTTCTGGAAGTACGACCGCACCCGGTTCTTGAGGGACACCGCCTTGCCGATATAGATGATATGCCCCGCGTGGTCCTTCATGAGATAGACGCCGGGCTCGGCCGCGAGGTTCTGGAGTTTTTCCGAGAGGGTCGTCACTCCACCTTCACCCCCACCGCCATTTCCTGCCTCCGGAGCGACCGGATCTTGTCGCGCAGCTCCGCCGCCGTCTCGAAGTCCAGTTCCTTTGCCGCGTTGCGCATCTCCCTGTCCAGCCGGGCGATGAGCTGCGGGATGTTCACCGTCGGCACGTACTCGCCGGCATCTTCCGCAGCGATCGGCACGGTAAAGTAATCCTGCTCGTACACAGTGCGGAGCGTTGCCTGGATGTTCTTCTTGATCGATTGCGGCGTGATGTTGTTCTTCCTGTTGTATTCCTCCTGGACCGTCCTCCGCCTGTTCGTCTCGCTGATGGCCTTCCGCATGGAATCGGTGATCCGGTCGGCATAGAGGATCACCTCGCCGTTCACATGGCGCGCCGCCCTGCCCATGGTCTGGATGAGGGACCGGGCCGAGCGAAGGAACCCTTCCTTGTCCGCGTCCAGGATGGCAACCAGCGAGACCTCGGGGATATCAAGCCCTTCCCTTAATAGATTGATCCCGATGAGGACGTCGTACTTGCCCATGCGCAGATCGCGGATGATATCCACCCGCTCCAGCGTATCGATGTCCGAGTGCAGGTACGCCACCTTGACGTTCAGTTCCTTGTAATGCTCGGTCAGGTCCTCGGCCATTCGTTTCGTGAGCGTCGTCACGAGCACGCGTTCCTGTGCCGCCGACCGCTTCCGGATCTCTTCCAGAAGGTCGTCCACCTGGCCCGTGACCGGCCGGATGGCGATCTGCGGGTCCGTAAGCCCGGTGGGCCGGATCACCTGCTCGATGATGCGTCCGCCGGACCGTTCTGTCTCGTAGTCAGCAGGCGTCGCCGAAACATAGACGGTCTGGTTCACCCGGGCGTTGAATTCGTCGAAATTGAGCGGCCTGTTGTCCAGCGCCGAGGGCAGGCGGAAGCCGTATTCGACGAGCGTGGTCTTCCGCGCCTTGTCACCGTTGTACATGCCGCCGATCTGCGGGATCGTGGCGTGGGACTCGTCCACGACCAGGAGATAGTCCTTGGGAAAGTAATCGAGCAGTGTCGGCGGCGGCTCGCCCGGTTGCCTGCCGGACAGATGGCGCGAGTAGTTCTCGATGCCGTGGCAGAAACCCATCTCCTGGATCATCTCCAGGTCGAACATCGTGCGCTGCTCGATGCGCTGTGCCTCGATGAGCTTGTTCGCCCTGCGGAAATGCTGGATGCGCTCCCGGAGCTCGTCGTGGATCCCGTCGATGGCCGCCTTCATGCGCGACTCAGGGATCACGTAATGGCTGTTCGGGTAGATGGCGACCTTTTCGAGTCTCCGGAGCGGCGTGCCGAGGAGCGGATCGAACTCCGATATGGCGTCGATCTCGTCGCCGAACAGCTCGATGCGGATGGCCGTGTTCTCGTGGGAGGCCGGAAAGATCTCGCACACATCGCCGCGCACCCGGAAGGTGCCGCGATGGAAGTCGAAGTCGTTGCGGGAATACTGGATGTCAACGAGCTTCCTGAGCATGTCGTTCCGCTCGATGTGCTGGCCCTTCTCGAGGAACAGCAGCATGCCGTGGTACGCTTCAGGGGAGCCGAGGCCGTAGATGCACGACACCGATGCCACGACGATCACATCATTCCGTTCGAACAGCGAGTTCGTCGCGGCGTGGCGCATGCGGTCGATCTGCTCGTTGATGGACGAGTCCTTCTCGATGTACGTATCCGTGGTGGGAAGATAGGCCTCGGGCTGGTAGTAGTCGTAGTACGAGACAAAGTACTCCACGGCATTGTCGGGAAAAAGCTCCTTGAACTCGTTGTAGAGCTGCGCGGCAAGCGTCTTGTTATGGGCGATCACGAGCGTCGGTCTCTGGACCTTCTCGATGACGTTCGCCATGGTGAAGGTCTTGCCGGAGCCCGTCACGCCGAGCAGCACCTGATGCTTCAGGTCCCTGACGATGCCGTCGGAAAGTTTCTCGATGGCCTGGGGCTGGTCGCCGGTGGGATTGAACTCCGATGTTATCTTGAACTTGTGCATAGTTGATATTACTCCTCCCTTCCCGGTGTGTCAATTAAGCACACACGCGACCCATTTTCCCTGGCAAGTAAGATCGTTCACACCAAGATGCAGACGAACCGTTTCTCCCGATGGGCAATGCTACCATCGGTAGCGGTCATCGACCGATCATGATGGTCATAATACAGGCGGCCTTGGGTAAAATTCCCTTGCCTTTTCATGCCGCCCTGTGAATAATACAGGGCATATTCAGCCATCGGTGGACCGACGTACCAGAGAAAAAATGTGTCTCAGGAGGCTCTCATGCGTTCATTCAGGTTCTCTGTATCGGGAATACTTGTGATTGCGGCGATCGTTCTCGCCTCGTGCAGCGGCGACGGGAAAAGCGGTTTCAATCCGAACGGGAACGTCACCCTATCGTCCCTTATCCTTCCGGACAATGTCAGCGTTGTCGACCCGAAAACAATATCCGGCGCCAAACCAAGTTCCAAATCGATCGGTTCCCTTTTGTTCGGGGCGATCTCATCCAACCTGGATCCGACCTCCGATTACATGACGGACAAAACAACGGTCTATGTCAACGAACGGTCCCTGGATTCCTTCCGCACGGTGAGCGAGATCCTCTGCATGGTCCGGCAGTCCCGGTATGATGTCATGTTGAACCGGGGGCCCTACATCGCCCAGGTCGACAAGAACCTCTGCAGCAGCGACCGTTCCGACGCAAGGTCTGCCGGTCAGGCCAGCACCAACCAGTCATCAGGCGCGACCATGCCCCTGTACGAGAATTGGACGGTCAACTCGAGCCGCAGCAGTTCTCAGTCACCCCACATCGTCCAGGTCTGGGTCCATTCGCAAGACAACTTCTCCGGCCAGGTGCAGTACATTTTCGCCAAAGTAGTCATAACGGAAGGCGCTGACACCGCCCCCCCCTATGGCGTCTTCAAGATGAACTTCAAGTTCTACGATCCGTCTGATCTCACCACGATCCTGGCCAGGGGCTTCCTGAATGCCGAGCGGGACGCCAGCGGAAAGGTCCTTCTCTATTTCGCTACGGAAGACAAGGATAGCTACGAGATACAGAAGGCCACGCTGGACAAGGACATCGCCAACAATAGCGGCTCCGGCAGCGTTCTCACGGCGCGGACCGGTCCCTGGCTGCCTGAACCGGAGATCATGCGGTTCAATCTCGCCTACGACCCCGATAAGTTCCTTCGGACCGACAGCACCGGCACCGTCTGCCTCGACCGCAACAACATCGTTGAATCCTCGTGGCGGTATGGGCTGTACACGACCGATACGAATCCATCGGTGCCTCTCGGAACCAGGGTGACACGGAACTCGAATTTCCAGGTCCGCAAGGGAAGCGTGTATGGTTCCATCGGTTATTGGGGTGCATGGTTCCCCCCGCTCAACGGCGCCCCGGTGACGGTCAGTGACGGTGAACAGGTCTTTAAGCATGATTACTCGAACGATACCGATACGGCCTTCACGGTGTTTCAGCGGGGCGGCAAGCTCAAGAAATACTCGAGGAAAAATGTGACCCTGAACGATATCAAGAACATACCGCTCGTCTGGTTCGCCAGCGGCACGGCATATTCGGTCATATGGGATGGAGCTGCATTTACGATCGTTGCCCAAGCTCAGTCAGATGGATCGTGGAAGCCTGTCACTCAGTCGTTCGATCCATTCCTGAGCGCACTTCCCTGGGTCGATCTTGGTTTCTACTCGCAATCATTGAGCGGGTCGGTGATAGTCAAACTGCCGGCTCCAACATCGATAACACCGCTTTCCACGGAATGCTCCAACAACGGGAATAACACCTTCAATTGCGTCGCAAAGGCGACCGGCACCACGCCGGTAGTCTATTTCAAGGAAAATATCATCTTCCCCGGCGACCCGGTCCCGTCGCAGCTTGCCTGCTTTGAGCAATGCCCAGATGCCGCTAATCTCGCAACGGCAATGCCCTACTATGATACGAGCTTGATAAGTTTCCAGACCGTGACCCCCGCGCTCGCTACCTACAAGTCCTACTCGTTCATTTCAACAGGGACATCTCCGACGGCCATGGTTCTGACCGACAGTTCCACGGGAGCGCCGGTCACGGCCGCAACGACCACCTCCGCTTATGAGAATGGCATCACGAGCGGCCTTCTGACCGAGCCTACTCCCGCTAACCTTGATCTGCTCGCCTGCCCCTGGAACGCCGGAAATACCTGCGCCGGACTGGCGTGGGCATTGCTTCCTGAATTCTATGTTTGGGAAACCGGGCCAAGCACCTGGAATCAGTTCGTGACGGTCCTGAACAATGGTGGAACGCCGGTACGGTTCGATCCGCCGCTCCAAGTGCAGTACCTTCACAGCCAGCCAACCGCCACTGCGCCTGATAATAAATACGACGGAGCGACCTTCTTCCTCGAATACTCGGGATTCGGCGAACTTCACGGCATCCCGGGTAAATGCGTGGATCTCGATACCAGTCTGGATGCTGACTGCAGTCTGGGCGGAACGAACCAGGCGATCCGTTGGGTGCCGGAGTTCTCGATCCCCGCCGAGAACGGAATGGGCATCCTGACGGAGGTAACGGACATTGGCCAGCCGACCATAACCTATTTTGTCAAAGCCCTTGAAAAAGAGCAGCGTCTGGGGCCTGACGTACCATCGTCGTGCACTGACGCAAATCTCTCCACGATCCCCTATCAACTCCCGAGCATGAGTTCCTGGATCGACCCGGTGATCGGCAGCGAACCGGTGGTCACCGCGCCGCCTGCTGTCATCGGCGGCGTAGTTCAGTAGCCCGGTCCTCTAACCACTCAAGGCGGAGCATGTGCTCCGCCTTTTTTTTACCCATTCATGCTCTCCTCGTTGTACATAAATTTCATCGTATGGACTATTGCTTTTTTCAGGTAATTCCTGTATTTTGTCCATCCTGTCGACGAGATCGCATCTTCCGAACGGGCGCCCGGCGAACGTGCCTGGCGCATGCTATTTCCTTTTGCCGGAGGTTTTCCATGCGCACGCAGTTGATCCTGTTGTTCATCGTCCTCGGTCTTTCTCTTGCCGCCCCTTCAGGCATCATCGCCGCAGAAACTCATTGTCCCGAAAAGGATGACCAGTGCCGGGAGCTCGCCAGGCTCGCCGAGGCGGAGCAGTATGACAAGATCATTGGTTCTGTCGATGCAAAAAAGACTTACTCCGATGCCTCCAGAAACATCATCGGCCAGGCGTATCTCATGATCGCCGGACGGGAGACCAACACCCCCGAGCAGGAAGAGCAGTTTTGCAGGAAGGCGCTGGAGTACGGCTCGACCTCGGCCTACATGGGGCTCTACTTCATCTATGCCTCGAAGGACACCGAAACGGCGCTGGGGTTCCTGAAACAGTACATTGCGACGAAGCCCAAGGATTCCGTCCCCTACGTGATCCTGGGCGAGGCTGAGTTGGAGAAGAAGAACTATCAGGCCGCCGACGCCTATCTGCGGGACGCAAAGAAGGTCGCCCGCGGCTCCTCTGCCAATCTTGAATGGCTTTCGTTCCAGGCCGGCTACCTCACGGGCGATTATGCCTATGCCAGCGCTCGGCTGGAGAGTGTCATAAAAAAGCCCGAGTATCAAAAGGAACTCCTTGCCCTTGCCTCGGACCCGCGTTTTTCAGGCATGGAAAAGCGGCCCGAATTCAAGCAATATGAATCCATTTTAAAGGGTGCCGCCCGATGACCGGCGCACAGCAGTGCTGCATGCCGGTCAGAGCATGAAGCGTTTGCGACATTCGCCGCTGCCAGGCAGCGCGTCCGACCATTCGTAACAAAGGCCCCCTTTCGATGCTGCCGGAAAGGGGGCCTTACTATTTCATTCTTGATCTCAGGACCGCCGAATCACTTCTTCTTCATCACGTACACGCCGTCCCATTCTGAGCGAACACCCTTCTACCGAAGCGGGTCTACTAAACCAGGCGACAGAGTTCAGCTGAACGCGCCGGGAAGGACCTTTGCGAGGAACACATCGACGATCTGGGGATCGAAATGTTTCCCCTTCTCCGCCTTCAGATATTCAACGATCCGCTCCTCGCTCCAAGCAGGGCGGTACGGCCGGTCCGACCGGAGCGCATCCCATACGTCGATGACGGCAAAGATGCGCGACGGCACGGGAATCGCCTCCCCCAGTATGCCCTTCGGGTAGCCGCTGCCGTCCCATTTCTCGTGGTGAAGATAGGGGATATCGAGCGCCTCCCGGAGAAACGGGATCGGCGAGAGTATCTCATAGGCGATCGTGGGGTGTCGCTTCATGACGGCCATCTCTTCATCGGTGAGCTTGCCGGGTTTCAGCAGGATGCTGTCGGGCACGCCGAGCTTGCCGATGTCATGAAGCAGCGCGCCCCGCCGGACATTGACCAGCTCCTTCCCGCTGATCCCCAGGATCTCGGCGGTCATGATCGTCAGGGCCGCGACCCGCTGGGAGTGGCCGTGGGTCTCGTTATCGCGGATATCAAGGGCCCGCGACCACCCTTCGATGGTCATATCGTAGGCGTGGACGATCTCCCCGTGGGCACGCTGGAGCTGTTCGAACATGCTCGCGTTGTCGATGGCGATGGCCGCCTGGCGGGACAGCGCCTCGAGGAACTCCCGCCAGTCGCCCGGGGGATCGAACGGACGGCGGTGGAAGATCTCGATGATCCCCTTCACCTGCCCTTTCACGATCAGCGGGACCCCGATGTAGGAGCGGAAGCCCTCATCCCGTACCATGAACGCGTTCTTGAACGAATATCCCTCCGGCATGGGGTACCGGCTGTCCTCGCGATCGAAGTCCGGGACGATGATATTCTCGCGCAGCGCGATCACCCTGCCGGCGAGGCTCTGGCCGGCGCGCACGGTAACCTTCTTGATGCGGTTCGAACGGAAACCGCGTTCGGCCGCGAAGGTCAGTTCCTGGAACTCAGGGTCATAAAGCAGGACCGCCGCCGCGTCCGTCCGGAGCTGGGACATGACCTGTTCGATGAACACGTTCAGCGTAAGGCTCAGATCAAGGCTCGACGTGATCGCGCTCTCGACGGCAGTGAGCGCCCGCTGACGTTCGAGCTGTTCGCCGATCTTCTGCTCCGCCTTTCGGCGCTCGGCGACCTCCCGCTCCATCACCCGGTTCATCTCGGTAAGGGCCGCGGTGCGTTCCTGGACGCGTTCCTCCAGTCCGCTCTGGTACCGCTTCCGGTCCGTTATCTCCCGCACGAAATCATGGGAACCGACGATCGTCCCGTCCCTGACGACCGCCGCGGAGCTGACCTCGATGTCGATCTCCCGGCCGTCCTTCGTGACCATCTTGCCCTCGAACTTCTCATAGGCGCCGTGCTGACGAAGCTTTTCGAACTCTGCGTGGGACCGGGGGGCCTGTTCAGGCGGGATCATATCCAGGATGGTCCGGCGCTTGAGTTCCTCCTTGGTGAATCCGGAGAGTACGACGGCCTTCCGATTGACGTCGATATACCGCAGGTCCTGGTCGACAACGAAGATGGGATCGATGGCATGTTCGAAGAGGTCGTGATACTTCTGCTCCGACTGCAGCAGGTCATACTGCAGGGCCAGTTCCGTATCGAGTGAGCGTTCGCTCAGGAACCGGAGGACCAGTGCGGAAGCAAGCGAAGCGATGAGAAAACCGTTGGCGCTCACGAACAGGGAGGACCGCCCGGGCCGGTCAAAGAACAGGATCGGCACAACATAGAGGGAGTAAATGAGGAGGGCGCTGAGCGCATGGAAAGACATCCGTGCCGGAATGAAACCCAGAACGCAGACGCCGAGCAGAATCTGACCCGCGGCATAAGGTGAATTATGGCCGCCGAACTGCAGGATCATGAGCTCGATGGTCCCCGCGGACGCGGCGACGGCGAAGACGCCCATGGCCTGGTGAAATCGTATCCCCCAGATGTCGGTCTCTTTCGCGACGAACGCGATCGCCACCAGCAGGAGGGCGATAAAGACCCGGTAGACAAAGAAGGTCCTGAAATTCTCCGGCGTAGCGAGATAATCGAGGCAACTCAGCATCATGAAAAGGAACGCACCATAGAAACACAAACGCACCAGCCAGATCTTGTAGCGGCGCTCCCGGTTCTCCTTGATGTATTGTTCTTTGGTCTGCATGGGCATGGATGTCAGAAAGAAGAATGACTAGTATGCCTATCAAGGCGGCAAGAGTCAAGATAGAATTGGAGCGATGTCACTGAGAAGGGGGCAAAGACGGCCGCGGGCAGCAAGGGAACGTTCGAAATGCCGACGCATTCCTGGAAGAAACCAGGGGGAATGCGTCCGTGCCTGGATCCAGCTAGCTACCGGTCGTTTCCATCATCAAGCCGTCTTTCTCCCTGGACCAGGAGTTGAATATAATCCTGAACCGGTTCGGCCGTCGCATGCCTGTAGCCGGATGCCGGGAACCGGCTGCGGATCAGTTGCAGGACCTGCTCGGCCTCCCGGACCCCCAGGAACCTTGACAGGGGCGACTGTCCAGGGCCGCTCTGGGAAATGTTCTCTTTGCGAAAAAAGAATATATCACCGGTCTCGCCGAAGCTCTGGTTCAGGATCGGAGCCTCGATGGCATCATAGCGGGCGGTCTTCACCAGGATCCCCAGCATATCCTTCCTGATCATGAGCAATCGTCTCCCGGTCACGGCATAGGTCGTCCGGCCGGCATAGTAGTATGCAACGAACGGCTGTATGATGAGGACGATGCCGGCCAGGAAGATCGAGAAGGGTATGGCCTCTGCAATGTGGATATCACCCTGGCCGGATGCAGCCGCCTGTGCCTCTCCGGCAGGTAACGAGTATGGCGTGAAATACTGGCCCAAGGGTGACAGAAAAAGCAGGAGAACGATAGCCAGTCCGGTCAAGGCAAACCCTATCCGCGCCCTCGCCATGCGAAGCGGATCGGGACGACCGGCCCAGAGCAATTCCTCTTGTGACTCAAGCCACGGATAGAGCGTATCTTGGGGGGGAAGTTTCATGCACTATCGTCCTGTCAGATGCCTGCCTCATAAGATCATATAGATGCAGAAGATTACAAGATTTCCGACAGGAAAGGAATCGCCCGCGCAGGGTATTTTTGGGGTATGAGGCATCGCGGATAATGATATTGATATAAAGGAGGGTTGATCAGAAGTCAGATAGTATTCTTGCAGAGTTCAGGCTTTGACCTGTGGTGTCTGTCCTAAATGATCCCCTTTCTTCTGGCGGCGACCAGCGCTTCCGGCCGGTCCTTGGCGTGGAGCTTTTCATAGATATTCTTGATATGGGTATGGACGGTATGGGGACTTATGCCGAGCTTTGTTGCGATATCCTTGTAGGTCAGGCCGTTCTCGACCTCCTTGACGATCTCCGTCTCCCGGTGGCTCAGGAGGTATTGTTCATCGACCCCTTCATCCTGAAACTCACGGATGACCTTGCGGGCGATCTTGGGGCTCATGGGCGATCCGCCTTTGGCAAGGGTGTGCAGGGCGTCGATCAGGTCCCGCGGCGTGCTGCCCTTCAGGATGTATCCTGATGCCCCCGCCTTGATGGCCGAAAACACGGTCTCCCGGTCGTCGAACACCGTGTGCGCCATTATCTCAAGGTCCGGCATCAGGTCCTTCACCTTTCTGATGAGCTCGATGCCCGACATGCCGGGGAGGCCGATATCGGCCAGCAGGATATTGGGACGGGCCTTTTTGATGCCCTGGAGGGCCTCCTCGGCCGATCCATAGGCGCTGACCACGGAGATCCCCGACTCCCCGCTCAGAAGCAGCTTGAGGTTTTCACGCAACAGCACGTCGTCTTCTACGATCGAGATCTTCATGTCAGGACTTTATCACACTCGGACAAATAAAAGCCAGTTTTTCGATGGGGTATTTTCAGGGTATGGGCAGTACGAGACGGATCCGGGACCCATTGTCCGAGGTAACGTCGAGGGACCCGCCCGTGTCCCCGGCGCGGCTATTCATGTTCGGAAGGCCCCGCCGCTCGTCCGCTTGCCTTCCAGCCCGATGCTGTTGTCATGGATATCGAGGACCACTCTTCCCCCGACCCCATTACCTCCCCCAATAAATTTCAGATCAACTGCGTTTTCACTAAGCGGCGGCCTATTGCTCCACCCTGAATCCCATCGGTATCTTGATCCTTAGATTTTCTGTTTCCACTCTCGACGACCTTCCCGCGCTCACGCCCGACACTATCCCCTACTTCCACTTCGGCCGTAGAGTTGCCTAAGCCCTGGACCGTGGCCCTTCCATCCTTGATGCCGAGCAATCTGACCTTTTTCACTTCCGTGAGCAGCAGTTCCTCTGCGCTAAAAGCCACGCTCGTCATCACATAAATGATCGCTACGATCATGAACAGTCGGCTCATTTTCGTTCTCCTAGGGGGCGATATGATCTGCAGGTTTCGGCGCAGTACCCGCGGGTACGTTGGGCCACGGCAGTGTCAGCACGTTTGCCGGACACGAGGGATAGCATTGCACATATAGGCTCCCGGCGTGCGAGGCAATGCCCCGGAAGGAAGATACGGGGAATATCTGGAGCACGCCGTTCTGGTTCGTCTGGTTTATGACCGTTGGCGAAGTCAAAATCGCCATCATTATCATTGCATCGGGAGAAGCCGTCAATTTTCTGCGAATCAGCACATCGAACTCCGGCTGATCGGCTTCCGTGATTGTGATGACCCTGCCAAAGCTCCCGGCATCCAGGGCCTTGTATTGCACGTGGGGATTTGGCTCATCTTCCAGGGACCGGCAATATGCTATATCTGTATCAAGTTTAAGAGGGCGGAACGTAGCACTTGATTGTCCGGCCCGAGCCCGGAGAGCGTCGTTGTCCAGAATCTCCTGCTCCGTTCTCAGGACGCCATCAAGAGAGAACCGGTCAGTTGCATTCCAGTACACATGATGCATGGGCTCGCCGAGGTCTTTCCAGCCCATGGCGATCAAGTCCTGAGGTGTTCCGGTTGCCCCCCGGAAGACGACCTTGAGGTACAGATCGGTGATCCCTGCGGGGATGGGACTGCCGGAGAAGTCGAAGGTGAACTCTTTCGTCGAGTTCATCGCCGCCAGATCAGAAGTGTTTACTGTTTTCGGCGCGGAAACGGAATAGGTAAATACCGGGTCGATCACGCCGGGCGACGGCGGATCGGTTGACAGGTCCGGCTGGTAGTCCATGCGTCTTTTGTATTTTGCAACGGCCCACAAGGTGCCGGACTGCACGGCCTGTTCCGGCGTGAAGGAGCTTTTAACGTTTGCTTTGATCTTGTTGAACTGCTGGGGTAGCCTCGCGCCATCAATGAGACCATAGAGACAACGGTCAGGCGCTGAAATGGTCAGGGGTGCAAACTTGACAACACGGCCAACGACAGCGCCTTCTTCGTTGCCCATCTTGCCTTTGAATACGAGAATGTATGTGCCAGAATTTCTAATTTCGTCCAAAGTTAGCAGAATGCTATTACTGTGCGCATTAACAGTCATAACATCTAACCCATAGAGGAGAGTGCGTTCACCGTTTGAACTATCGGAATAGATCGCAAATTTTCCGATCATATCCTCGTCGGAGTTGTTTTCGATGATAAATTTGGATGGGCTCGTCGTGCTCGGTTCGAGATTGATATCTCCACGAAAAAAGAAATTAAGAAGACCAGCGGAGTAGCCCACGGCGCGAGGAAGAAGATATCTCGCGTAGTCTGCATGAACTCTATCATTCAAAGAATATGTTGGAGCTGGCGGACTAATATAATGCTCTGATTCAAAATCTAAATATGAAAATGCAGAGAGATGTAGTATCTGAGATGATGTAGATTTGTATGAGTCAGCAATTGTTCCTGTGATATATTTTACTGCTACATTAATCGCACCAAATACAGGAACAGTAACGCTCTCAATCTCAACTGAAGCACTTGGCGTTCCAGAAGGCGACGCATATCTGTGATCATCTATATTAGTATTTCGACTAATAAAGTTTTTGTTCGTGAATTCTGCAAGGCCCTTTCCGCTGTTTATCCAAAATGATTGAAATTGGTTGAATGTTTGATTATCAACAGGCGGATATCCATCATATTTCATGTCATTTGCCTTTTTGTTTGTATATTTCTCATACGTATCTCTCTGCTGAACAAAATAGTTAGCGAACGGGTTGTGCGCGTCATTTCTTACATGTGCGGGAACAGCTTTGTCATGGACAAGATGCATAATCTGCCCTAATGACCGAAATACATGTGCAAACGCTTTAGCTCGAAGATTTGGATCACTATCTGCCAAAGCCGTATAATACTTCGACCTGGCCCAACGCCAGCTAAAGTCGTTTCCCAAATCAAGATAGCCCCACTGTTTCGATGGCTTACCCGTAAATTCATCATGTAACCCCATCCCTGTTGTTGGATCAAAAAAATGATTCAAATATCGAGCGACAAGACTGAGCCCTTCAAACGTGTTATCTTCCCAATTGCTACCTGCTTTTATCCACTCAATAGCAGTTTTACTAAATATCATATCTGCTTTAAATGTATCTTCAGAAGAAACACCCAAGTTATTCAACATGTATGATTTCACATTAGATGATGACATCGCGTGTTCAGAAATTGTTTCGTGGACATTGACTTCATAACTGATACACGGTTGCGGAATAAGAGTTATGAGCAAGCATAGCAGCACTTTTATCATATTTATTAACTCCACAATTAATTTAATTTATCAAGTCGATTTAATATTGGTTTTTTGTCAATATTTTTGTCAGATAATTGCAATAACTCTACCTTGAGTGCACCTACAATTGTGTTAGTTTGCCAAATTGTAAAATGATTAAATGGGAAATTTGCACCTGGAAAACCGGCCTTGCCCCAATCATGGTAATTTTGAATCCTTTCCTCATCCGTATTCACCTTATGCAGCTTCGCGGGTTTAATGCTGTATTTCTCCCTCATCATCCGCTTTTCATCTTCCGTCATGGATATATCGTGCGGAAACCCCTCTCGAGATATCTTGTGCGACCAGTGAAATTTATATCCCGGCTTGTATATCGCTAAATCAGGCGCCAGTTCGTGCATAATCATATAGAACTTCCAGGGTTTGAACCTTATCCAGCAGGGGATCGTGAAGTTTCCTTTTTTATTTGTCTTTACCATGCTTACCTTTGCATACCCGCCGAAACCCTCCCCTGGGACCTCCGACAACCGCCACAGCCCGACGACTATCACTCCTTCAATTGGCTGATTTGTGTCGGCATCAATTACGGTTCCGTGTATGCTATTTCCATAGAACGTTACCCACTGCCCACCCAACAGTAAGCTCACTCCTGTTGTAAAGACCAATAGTGTTATGAGTATAATGACAGCCTTCCGTACCCGGGGTTTTCTTATGATATTTGATGCAATATTCTTTATTGACAAGTTTCTATTGTCGTCCATTTTGAATACCGTCCTTTACCAGTCTATAAATTTAATAGGCATGAACATCTTCATGGGGAAAATCTGCGGATTGACCTCATATCTGTACGATTGAGTGGCTTTCGGATGGTCTATAGAAACTTGTTTTACGAAGAGTCCTTGCGATTCTTCAGCGGATATATATAAGAGGTGCTTCCCATCACCAGACCATACTATGTTTCCGAACATAAGCAAATGGTCTAACGTTAGCTTCACGGTTCTCTTCGT
Source organism: Nitrospirota bacterium (assembly GCA_020052615.1). Classification (GTDB taxonomy): domain Bacteria; phylum Nitrospirota; class UBA9217; order UBA9217; family UBA9217; genus JAAXXJ01. The sequence continues at coordinate 67,775 of JAGVOT010000037.1, forward strand.
TCCAAGTTCTTTCAGCGTCAGCTTTCTTCCTTGCATGTCAGTTTGATCGGCAAAATACATGATTCTTTTACCATCCGGGGAAAGAAAGGGGAAATCCGGGTAATTGGATATTCCATAAATATTCGGCATCACAATTTCGATCTCGCCTGTTTTAGTATCGGCAGCCAAAATATTATAGGCTGCCGTATTAGAGTCTTTTAAAAGCAGCTCCAAGCTTTTGGTAGAATAAAATAATATATTTTCATCGTCTCTGCTCCACATGGGCGAGACATCGCGTATTCCACCGGATTTTATTGCTAGTGTTGCTTTGTTATATAAGTCCAGAATGAATATTTCTCTCGCAGCCCCATAGTCCAATACGTATGCGATCTTGTCGCCCTTAGAAGAAATTGCTAAGTCGCTGATCTTCACTCCATCTTTTGACAATAGTAAGGATACTTTATTGTCAGAAAGATCAATTACGTTCAATTTACTTTTCTTTACATTCCTTACTGTTCCCGCATTTACTATGTAGGCAATTCTTTTTCCGTCAGGAAACCATGTCGGATGAGTTATGTAAAAACTCTCTGCGGACGCATTTGTTAAGACAGTGCGGCCGGAACCGTCCTGGTTCATAACTGCTAAATCCAACTGTTCGCCATTTTTCCTGAATGTAAGAAAAGCAATCTTTTTTTTGTCAGGCGAAAACACTGGATTAATGCCATTGTCGGTCAGCTTGTTTCTTCCCGACTCTGTTAAGACCATAATATTCAACTGCTCAGCATTTATATTGTCATTCTCCACAAGGAGTATGGTTGCAGCCTGTGCAGTGACGAAGGTCAGAGATATAGAAATGATGATAGAAAGCAATAAAATATACTTTTTCATTTGTAGTCTTTTCCTGTCAGCACCTTGAGACCTTGCATGACCCCCCATGTCCCGCGTTTACCGTCTTTCAATGCTTTTTCTAATGCTGGCACAGCACTCTTGTCCCCGATTTTTCCGAGCGCAATCCCCACACCGTCTATCAGCAGGTTTTTGTTTTCCAAAGCCTTTATGAGAACGGGCACTGCACGCCTATCGCCAATTTCACCCAGAGCCCACACCGCTCCATCGATGCTACTATCGCCCACTTGGGTATTTATGGCAGCGACGAGTTCTGGCACAGCGCGAGGGTCCTTTAATCTACCCAATTGCTTTGCGGCGCTATCTCTAACCATAAAATATGGATCTTTCTTGAATATAGCAATGAGCTCTAATGCAACATTGGGATCCTGCAGTTTGCTTATCGCCTCAACAACAGCCATGCGCAGTGTCCAGTCATTTTGCCCCTCTGTTCGATACTCCCTAACGAGAGGTTCAAAAACCCGCGGATCTTTGAGAGAGCCCAGAGATTCCACAATGGCTCGCTTCACCCTGAGATCCTTTTCCTTTTGCAGCGCTTTCAAAAGCGGCGTAACAGCCCTGGCATCACCCATCCTGCCAAGCGACAATGCAGCTTCTACCCTTACGTTTGTGTCGAGGCTATTGAGTCCCTCTATTAAGAGCGACATCTTGTCCTCTACCCCAATTGCCGAACTCAGATTGAGATATATAAACAAGAAAAGCAAAACGCCCATTTTTACATACTTTCTATTTTCCATTGTCCATTTTCATCCTTTATGAAATAGATAAAGTAAGTGATGTCGATCATTTGACCATCGATACTTTCCATTCTACTTATTCTGTATTCTGCGACATCGTTTGTCACATAATCCATATTTATTTCTTGCATATTCCCGGCTATTGACGGTAGACGATTCATGAGCTTACGTAATATCCCGTGATACTTTGTCTTTGTTGCATCGTGGAAGTATTTTATTGCTCCATCAACATCCTGGCCTGCGAGTTGGTTTTTCATGGCATTCCAACTTGCTTTAATGATGTTGTCCATCGTTATTCTATTTAGCACAACTATGGCCATTGTATCTGAGTAATCATTTTCTTTACTGTCCGTCACTGTCATTTTCACATGGTAAATACCTTCATTCACATATGTATGGTTGAGATTATTAAATGTTATTCCAGTGAAGTCAATTACCCCATCCCCCTCAAAATCCAGCTGGTAGTTTGTTATCGGGTTCGGAAGTGCTGTTGAGACCGAGAAATTTGACATTAAAGGCGCTATCCCGCTCGTGATATTCGCGCTAAGCATCACATGGGGCGTAGTCGTTTTCGCATTCACATTCACTTCCGCCCTTCCGATAGCCCCGTTGCTGTCCATGGCGTCTGCCACAATGCGGTTACTTCCTTCGACAAACGGTACGTTGTTGATGACGAATTGATTCCCGTAAATGACCGCTGGGACGCCGTTGACCTTGACCCATACTTCATTGGCCGTTGTCGTTACTGTTCCGACGACCATGGTCATTGGTTTGTTGATCACCTCATTCGGTGCGGGATAGGTTATGGACATCGAGATCGGTGTCGGGGTCTGATTTGCCTTGTAGTTCATCGTGATGGTCTGCGAGTCAGTTGCTCCGTCCTGGTTCATTGCCGCGACGATAATCCGGTTAGGTCCTTCGATGAGCGGTATTCCCATAGCCGTGAACTTGCCGTCGCTCGAAACAGTCGCTGTGATGTCATTGACCTTGACTGTCGCTGTAGGATCGGAGACCAGGCCTTCCACGAATACGGGTGATACAGAGATCTCCGCGCCGTCAAAGGGGAATGTAATGAAAGTCTTGAGGGGGATGCTGTACTTGACGATGACGGTGTCCGATGTCTGCTTGCCTGCGGCATTGGTGGCAATGGCGGTGATCTTGTTCATCCCGGGCTTTAGATTCACGAGAGCCGTGAAGAGATTGTCTTCCACATATGCCTGGATTCCGTTAATTGTCACTCTCGCTTTTGGATCTATAACATAGCCGCTTACGCCTATGGACGATACCGGCAGGACAGTGCCGTCTTTAGGTTCCATGATGATTACTGTCTTATAACTGTCCTGGTAAGGAGCGGACAGGATGTTGTCGAACATCCAGCCGTCCCATTTGCCGGAAGATACCGCTGTCATGCCGCCGGCGATGCTGCCGCTGAGCATCCAGCCGGACTCGCCGGTCGCGGGTGCTTCCGTCCGATAGCCAATCCCTGTCCAGTCGTAGTAGTCTAGTTCAGAGTTCACGGTGCTCAGTTCATAGCCCTGGTTGACGGCATTGTTCATGTCTTGCTTTATGGTCTCCGAGAAAGATAATGTCGGAAGCATGACGTCGATGTTTGTTCTGTCAATCGTCAAAATGCTCATTGTCGGCTGAGACTTAACGATCTGAAACAACTTTGCCGTCGAAATACTTGGGACCTGCCAGTCGTCTTCAAAAATCTGATGCTCCAGCGCTGACCCTTGCAGCCCCGAGGGCTGCATGAACAACTTCTCTCTTTCGCCTTCACTCCCCACTCCGAACTCCGAACTCCGCACTGCTTCTATTCTCCTCATATCCGCATCCAGATACACGCCCTTCCACGTGAACCCGTGGGGCATATCGAGCAGGTAGGTCACATCGATCACGCCGCCCAGGGTCACGACCGTGGGGATGGGACGGGCGATGGCGAGGTGCAGGAG
>JAGVOT010000119.1 GCA_020052615.1 Nitrospirota bacterium
GGCTGCGGCACCTCCGCCGCGGTGATCGCGGGGCCGGGGACCATGATCATCATGCGCTCGATGAAGTTCCTGAGCTCGCGCACATTGCCGTTCCACGGATGCCGGCGGAAGAGGTCGAGCGCCGCTGCGTCAATGGTCTTCGGCTTCTGGCCGTATTCAGCGGCGAACTCCTGAAGGAAATGGCGGACAAGGACCGGGATATCGTCCTTCCGCATCCGGAGGGGCGGCACTTCCAGGGGAATGACGTTCAGGCGGTAGAACAGGTCCTCGCGGAACGATCCTTTCCTGATCTCGCCTGCAAGGTCCTTGTTCGACGCGGCCACGACGCGCACGTCGGTCTTGAGCGTCTTCGTCCCGCCCACGCGCTGGAACTCCTGGCCCTCGAGCACGCGAAGCACCTTGGCCTGGGTCGCCAGGCTCATGTCGGCGATCTCGTCGAGGAAGATGGTCCCCTTGTCGGCGAGCTCGAACTTGCCGCGCTTCATCGATGTGGCGCCGGTAAAGGACCCCTTCTCATGCCCGAAGAGCTCGCTCTCGATGAGCTCCTGCGGGATGGCGGCGCAGTTGACCTCGACGAACGGCCCTGCACTGCGCTTGCTCGCTTTGTGGATGGCGCGGGCCACCAGCTCTTTCCCGGAGCCGCTCTCGCCGTGGATCAATACCCAGCCGTTGGTCGGTCCCGCCAGGTTGATCTGCTGCTTGAGCGACCTGATAGCAGAACTTTCACCCACGATCTCGTAGCGCCGCTCGATGCTCTTCCTGAGCGTCTCGTTCTCCTGCCGGAGGCGGTATTCCTCCAGTCCGTGTTTTACCGCAAGGGATACCCGCTCCAGCGAGAGGGGCTTCTGGATGAAATCGTAGGCCCCCATCTTGGTGGTCTGAACCGCGGTCTCGATCGTGCCGTGGCCCGTGATCATGATCACCTGCATTTCGGGCCGCGTCTCCTTGAAACGGCGAAGCGTCTCGATGCCGTCCATGTCGGGCATGGCGATATCGAGCAGCGCGAGCGAAGGCTGGGCCTCGGAGAGTACATCCAGCGCCTCGCGGCCCGAGGCCGCTGTCACGACCTCGTATCCTTCGTCACCCAGGATATCCTTGAGGGATTTCCGGATGCTCTCTTCGTCGTCAACTATGAGAATGGTGTCGGTCGGCATAGCGTTTCGTTTTGTTTCGATTTTACGCGCGCCTGACGCGCCGCCGTTGGCGCGTCGCCGTCGAGGCGCAGGTTGGTACTCGTTCTGGCAGCGTCAGTCTTTATTCTCGTAGTCGCGCAGATTCCACCAATGATCATTCCTTTTCATGTAAGCATAGAAATCATTCGATCCGAAAGTAATTGATAGCGCCGTTAATTGCATTAATTGGCGAATTTCAAAATCAAGCCCTATTTGATCAATTGAGCGCACTTCTCCAATTACATTTGCCGTAAACATGATGTTTATTGCCAGAGTGAAAAAGAATGTCATTGAAATAAACATAATCTTTTCGGTTGTATTCATTGCGGTATCAGTATTTTTCGCGTAGTAATTTGACACATATAGCGCTACTAGCAAAGGAACTGTTACTTGTGGAAAGTATGTACGAAATATTGAGGAGAGCGCAATGATTAGAGTATAGGAAATTACATATATTCCGCCATACAGGGCAAGGGCCTTTTTCATTACCTGTGAGGTCATATAAACCTATATCTCCTTAGATAATTCTTCGTACTAACCAGTAGTTGTCTCTCCCCCCTAGTAAAGGACCTGTTTACGAGGGGGAGAGTAAACAACGGATTTTCGTGCTTTACTGGTTCAGCAAGAACAATGCCTAACTTTTCAATTGAGAAAACGAGTGCCTCGCATGAGATCACTTGCCTTTTAAATTTTGCTTCAGTTTTTCTACAACCGTATCGATCTCCGCTTCCGTCGTCTCTCTCCCCAGGCTGAACCGGATGGCCCCGCGGCTGAGCTTGTCCGGCACACCCATGGCGACGAGCACATGGGACGCGTTCACAGTATCTCCGTGGCACGCGGCACCGGGGGAGACGGCGATGTCCTTCCCGAGGGCTTCCATGACAGCGGCTGCGTCATGCCCTTCAAAGCTGATGTTCCACGTATTGGGAAGCTTCTTCTCCGGATGTCCGTTCAGGTGGACGTTGAGCCCGGCTCTCTTGAGGCCTTCAAACAGACGCTGTCCCAGTTTCTTCTGACGCGGTCCTTCGCTTTCCAGCAGCGGCATCGCAAGCTCGCATGCCGCGCCGAGGCCAACGATGCTCGCGAGGTTCTCCGTGCCCGGCCGCATGCCGTGTTCATGGCCCGCGCCGTGCATCATCGGCGGCAGTTTTGTTCCCCTCTTGATGTACAGCGCGCCGACGCCCTTGGGCGCGTAGAACTTATGGCCTGCCACGGTCAGGAAGTCCACACCGAGTTCACTGACGCGGCAGGATATCTTTCCCACACTCTGGGCGGCGTCGTTGTGGAATGGAACGTTGCGTGAAGACGCGATCTTCGTGAGGCCCGCGATGTCCTGGATGGTGCCGACCTCGTTGTTCGCGTGCATGATGGAGATGAGCGCGGTGTCCGGCATGATGGCCTTTGCAAGAGCGTCGGGATCCACGAGGCCGTATTTATCAACGGGGAGATAGGTGACCTTGTAGCCGAAGCGTTCGATGTGGCGGCAGGGCTCCAGCACAGCGGGGTGCTCGATCTGCGAGGTGATGAAATGATTGCCCTTGCCCGCGGCCTTGGCGATCCCCTTGATCACCATGTTGTTCGATTCGGTGGCGCCGCTGGTAAAAACGATCTCCGACGCCTCGCAGCCAAGAAGGTTCGCGACCCGCTCGCGGGCCTGCTCGATGGCGGCCCGGCATTCGACGCCGAAGCTGTGGGAGGACGAGGGATTGCCGAACTTCGAGGTAAGATAGGGCATCATCGCTTCGAGGACCTTCGGAGCGATGGGGGTGCTGGCGTTATAGTCGAGGTAGATGCGATTCATAGATCAGCTTTCCAACTCAAGGCACATGAAAAGCTATTTTCTCGCAGAGACGCAGAGCTCGCAGAGAAAAGCTCATAAAACATTCCGGATTAGACACCAAGACTTGAAGGCTTTGATTTACCTCTGCGTACTCTACGTGCTCTGCGAGAGACGCCTTGGTTTTTTTCTGCCCCCTATCAGGCCTGCGGGCTTCCAAACACCCCCATCGACAGGTACCGCTCGCCTCCGTCGGGGAACACCGTGACCACGCGCTTGCCCTTGCCGAGCTTTGCCGCGACCTGGAGTGCCGCGAAGCAGGCGGCGCCGGACGAGATGCCGACAAGAAGTCCTTCCTCGATGGCCAGCCGCTTCGTCGTCCCCTTCGCCTCGTCAGCCGTCACCTGGATGACCTCATCATAGACCTTGGTGTTCAGGACCTTCGGCACGAAACCCGCACCGATGCCCTGGATGGGATGGGGACCAGGCTGCCCGCCCGAGAGGACCGGCGACGCGGCCGGCTCCACGGCAACGATCCTTGTGCCTTTGGACCTTTTCCTGAGCACCTCGCCCACTCCCGTGATCGTTCCACCCGTGCCGACGCCGGCGACAAAGGCGTCGATGCGCTTCCCGCCCATGAAATCGATGATCTCCCGCGCTGTTGTCCGGCGGTGGACCATGGGATTGGAGGGATTCTCGAACTGCTGCGGCAGGAAGTACTCCTTGCCCGAGGCGGCGATCTCGGCCGCCTTTTCAACGGCGCCTTTCATGCCCTTAGCCGCAGGTGTCAGGACGAGCTCCGCGCCGTAGGCCGAGAGGAGCTGCCTGCGCTCCATGCTCATGGACTCGGGCATGGTCAGGATGATGGGATATCCTTTCACCGCCGCGACCATGGCGAGCCCGATGCCGGTATTGCCGCTCGTGGGTTCCACGATCTTCATGCCCTTCGTCAACCTGCCGCGCTGTTCCGCGTCCTCGATCATGGAAAGGGCGATGCGGTCCTTAACGCTCCCGCCGGGATTGAAGCCTTCGAGCTTTACCCACACCTCGGCGTCGGACGGACCGCTCATGCGGGCAAGCTTTATCATGGGCGTGTTGCCGATCATGTCCAGGATGTTCTTGACGCGTTTCATCTCAGTCCTCCCCAAAACTCCAAATCAACGGAGCGAACACGAATTACACGAATGACCACGAATAGCACGAATGAACGGCCAGAAAAAATCTATACCCTGTTCTTTATTCGTGTCATTCGTCCCATTCGTGGCATTCGTGATAGATCTTTTTGGTCTCAGCATTTCCTCGTCTGAATTTATTCCGCACTCCGCACTCGACACTCCGCACTGCCGTTTACCCCGCTCCCCGCTCGATCATCTCCTCGGCATGCCTGATCGTGGCGTCGGTGATGGTCTTGCCGCCGAGCATGCGCGCGATCTCTTCGACCCGCTCTTTCCGGTCGAGCAGCCGCACCTCGGTGCTGGTGCGGTCCTTCTTGACGGCCTTTGCGACGCCGTAATGGCTCATCGCCATGCTCGCGATCTGGGCCAGGTGGGTGATGCAGAAGACCTGGCGGCGGGACGCGATCTTCCTGAGCTTCTTCCCGACCTCCTCGGCAACGGCGCCGCCAATGCCCGCGTCCACCTCGTCGAAGACCAGGGTGGGGATGGGGTCGCCCTCGACCAGGATGGTCTTGAGCGCGAGCATGATGCGCGACAGCTCGCCGCCCGAGGCGATCTTCGCCAGCGGCCTCGGCTCTTCGCCGGGGTTCGGCGAGATCAGGAACTCCACCCTGTCGGCGCCGCGGGGGCCGACGCGCAGCCCGTCGGTCGTATCGTCCCCCGGTTCCTGGACGATCTTCACGACAAAGGTCGTCTTTTTCATGCCCAGGTGGCCGAGTTCTCCTTCGACCTTTTTCTCCAGGTCCTTCGCCGCAGCGGTCCGCTTTTTCGTCAGCTCTTTCGCCTTCGTGGTGATCCCGGTCTTGAGCCCGTCGATCTCCTTCCGGAGCCGCTCCATCTCCTCGCCGCTCTTCTCGATCTTTTCAAGCTCCGCAGCGGCCTTCGCCCCGAAGCCGATGATCTCGGCGATCGTTCCGCCATACTTTTTCTTGAGCTTCTGGATCAGGTCCAGCCGGTCGCCGATCGCTTCGAGCCGGTTGGGATCGAACTCCACCCGCTCGGCATAGGAGGAGACCTCGCGGCTCGCTTCCTCGACCTGGGCCCTGCCGGACTCCAGCAGTTCCAGCACCGGCGCAAGTTTGCTGTCGATCGCAGCGATGTCCCGCACGTTCGTTATGGCGCGCTTGAGGGCCGCCAGTGCCGATCCATCGGAGGAATAGAGCGTCTCGTCGGCTGCCGCCGCGAGGCCTGCCAGCTTCTCGGAGTTCGCCAGCACGCGCTGCTCATGCGCAAGGGCTTCGTCCTCGCCTTCTTTGAGACGAGCGGCATCGATCTCGTTCACCTGGTAGCGCAGCAGGTCCTCACGCTGGGCCTTTTCGCGCTCGCCCGCTTCAAGCTCGGCGAGCTGCCTGCGGAGGTCGTGCAGCTGCTTATAGGTAGTAGCAAAGGCCTCGCGATGCTTCAGCAGGCCGCCGAAGGAATCGAGCATGTCCATCTGCTGGTCGACCGCAAGGAGGGACTGATGCTCGTGCTGTCCGTGGATGTCGGCGAGATGCGCGCCAAGGGCGGTCAACGTCGCGAGGTTCGCGAGGCTGCCGTTGATGTAGATCTTGCTCTTTCCCGTCGTGGAGATGACCCGGCGCACGATGAGGTCCTCGCCCGCCACAGTCTCGATCCCCTGTTCCCCGAGGATGCCGGCGGCCGCGACGGAGCCGAGGCCGTTCAGCTCGAAGGCCGCCTCCACCACCGCCTCGGAGCTGCCCGTGCGGACGAGGTCCGTGCTGGCGCGCTCTCCCAGCGCCAGGTTCAGCGCGTCCACGACGATGGACTTGCCCGCGCCCGTTTCGCCGGTGAACACGTTCAGCCCCGGCCCGAACTCCACGCGAAGCTGGTCGATGATGGCGAAATTCTTTATGTTCAGTTCTTTCAGCATAGAGAGGCAAAACCCGTCATGACGTTGGTCAAATGAGGATCAAATTCTTCTAAGACGAAAAAATTGTCTCGCAGCCAAAAGTAGGCGCTTCTAAGCGAGGCGCAGAGTTCGCAGAGAGAACCAATTAACTATTCCGGTTTAGAACCAAGGCTAAAGGGTTTTGTTGTAACTCTGCGTTCTCAGCGCGCTCTGCGAGAGACGATTTTTCGGTTCGTCTCACCCGTTTACTTCCCTTTCACCGCCGCCGCCTTCTTCCGGGCGAACTTGCTCTGCGTGGACTTGCCGCTGCCGCCCGCCTTCCGGTAATACTCGGCCGCCTGCTCCTTCTTTCCCAATCGCTCGCTGGCCCTGCCTGCCCAGTAATACGCCGTGGAACCCCATGCCCCGGCGTCCGGATATTGCGCGGGGATCTTTAAAAGCTCGTCCACCGCCTCGGCATCGCGGCCGACCAGGAAGCAGCAGAACCCGATCCAGTATTGTGTTTGCGGCCGGTCCACGTGCTTCGGGTCGCGGAGGGCGGAACGATATTCATCCAGGGCCCTTCGATAATCGGCCTTCCTGAAATGTATATCGCCCATCTTGGCATGGATGTCCCCGGCTGCGACATCGTCCGGCGGCGCAGAAAGCGTTTTCCGGTACAGTGCCAGCGCTTCATCATATTTTTTCGCTTCGACCATCTTGTTCGCGGCCCGATAATAGCCCGCCGAGGCCGACTCGACGCCAAAGGTCCGCCCACTGAGCAAGGCGAGCGCGAGTACAGCGAAGATGAGCCCTTTTTTCATGACCGTCCTCCCGAAAAGACTGTGTCAAATTTAACACAAGGCTATTGCCTATTCAAGGGTTATTCTTGGAGCGATATCCCCACATTGCAACATACTGTCCCGCGGCACTCCTGATTATTCGACTTCTATTCGTCTTCAGAACTTACAGTTCATAATTGGTCTGTTATAATTGCGACAGTCATGAAAGACCAAAAGGCACTATATAAACATAATGTTGCGGTCAATGCCGGCAGAATAGATCCATTCGAGGAATGGGCACTGACCTTTGACGCCATTCCTGACGCGATCGCGCTCATTGATCAGGAAATGCGGCTGACAAAGGTCAACAAAGCCTTCGCGCAGCTATTCGGAAGGCGACCCGAGGACATTCTCGGAGAGCCCTGCTACCAATTCATCTGCCGCAAGGAAGGGCCGGAGGAGAACTGTCCCCATCTGCGAACCCTCAAGGACGGCAAGACCCATTCTGGTGATCTGCACATCGAACACCTTGGAGGCGACTACCTGATCACGGCCTCGCCGCTCTTCGACCGGAACGGCAAGGTCTGCGGCTCTGTCCATATTGCCCGCGACATCACGGACAGCAAGAATGCAGAAGACGCGCTCCGGCAGTCGGAAGCCCGGTTCCGCAGCCTCGTTGAGCAAAGCCTCGTCGGCATCTATATCCTCCGGGACGACCAGTTCCTCTATGTGAATCCCAAACTGGCCGAGATCTTCGGCTACGCGAGCCCCGATGAGATCGTCTTCGGGAAAAAGGCCCATGAACTTATCGCGCCGGAAAGCCGCGCACTTGTCGCCGAAAATGACCGGAAGCGGATGGCCGGCGAGGAAAAGAGCATCCACCACACTCTCAAAGGACTGCGGAAGGACGGCACGATCATCGATATCGAGTCCTATGGGAGCCGCACGGAGATAGACGGAAAACCGGCCATCATCGGAACGCTCCTCGACATCACCGAAAAGTTAAGCCGTGAAGCCCGGCAGCGCGATATTGAAACGCGTCAGCACCAGCAGCAGCGGCAGCAGTCCATCGCCACCCTCGCAGGCGGCATCGCCCATGACTTCAACAACATGCTTATGGGTATCCTGGGAAGCGCCGAACTGCTGAAGGCAAAACTCCCCCCTGCGAGCAAGGAGCGGGAGTTCGCCGCTACCATCATGGAAACATCGCGGCACATGGCAGCCCTCACGCACCAGCTCCTGGATTATTCCCGGCAAGGGAACTACGAACACACAGTAACAAAGCTAAATGCGATCATCCAGGGCACCATCGACCTGATACGCAAGGACCTGCCGGCGGGCATCGAGATCACCGTGACGCTGGCAGACGACCTTTGGCCCGTTATCGCCGACAAAGACCAGCTGGGCCAGGTGATCATGAACATCATCGCCAACGCGGTGGAGGCCACTGAAAAGACCGGGGGGAGGATCGAGATCGGGACTGAAAATGTTCCCGCCAGGGCTTCCTGGGAATGTCCGCTCAGCCGGCATCCCTCCGGCGACTATATCCACCTGAGCATCAGCGACACGGGACCGGGCATCCCGCGGGACATGCAGAAAAAGATCTTCGAACCGTTCTACACCACCAAGTTCATGGGACGCGGTCTCGGCCTGGCGTCCTCCCTGGGGATCGTCCAGAACCATGGCGGCTGCCTGTCGGTGGAAAGCGAAAAAGGAAAAGGTTCCGTTTTCCATATGTATCTGCCCCGCGGGGGGGAAACAGCATCGGACCGAAAGCAACGGGCGTCCGTTCCTCTCGGGACAGTGCTCGTTGTTGATGACGAGACCCATGTCTCCTCGCTGCTCAGGACAATGCTCGCCGATCTGGGTTACCGGCCGCTCATCGCCAGGAACGCCGTCGAAGCGCTGAAGCTCGCCCAGGAACAGAAGGACGATGTCCTGCTGGCCATTCTCGATGTCCAGCTGTCTGGACCGGGCGGAGCGGACCTCTTCAGCAGGCTCAAAAAGCTCAGGCCCGGCATCAAGGTGCTCATCTCGAGCGGCTATGATGAAAGCACCGCCCTTTCCGCGTTCAGAGAGGACCGTCCCGACGGTTTCATACAAAAGCCCTATTGGATCGACACCCTGCGGGACAAGCTGCTGGGGATGCTTCAGGGCGAGCGCATGCCGTGATCACCCGGGGAGGATGCAGGCTGCAGAGCACAGGTCCCAGATGATCCGATGCCGCGATGGGAGGAGGGGGGGGTCGCGCGCGCTTTATTGCACGATCAATGCTTCACGATCGATATCAGCGTGTCCTTCATCATCTTTCCGCTCTTCATGTCCATCCATGGGTTCTGGACGGTAATATCGACATCGCCCTTTTTGAACATCGCGCCTTCCTTGTTCTCGCCCATTGATTCCAGACCGGCCTGCTTCTTGTAGAACGCAACGACTTTTACAACGCCGTCATGCGTGCGGTAACAAGCCGCATGTATCGACATGGATTCCGATAAGGTCTTGGATGTTGAAGCGTCGTATTTCGCGCCATCGTATACTTTGACGCCGAATTTTTCCTCTGCGCCCGCAGTAATAATGCCCGCAACGAACAACACCGCAACGAATAAGAATATTTTCCCGCATTTCATATTCTGCTCCTTTCGAATGCTGAATTGTATGGGGATCATTCCTTCGAGGTAAGCCCTATTCAACGGCTCGAATGACTCGTTCAGGACACATAAACCTCAGCCTCCGTCCTTATTTCGAAGCAGGCTCCAGCACAAGTGTTTTATTGCCATCCTTGTCCACCGAAACTGAATACCTGCGGCCCTTCTGGCGTTCAAAGACCGGCTCAGGCATGATCGCTTTATTGTCATCGGTGATAATAAATGTTTCTCTTGCGAATTTGTCGCCCATGTCAATTCCGACCATATATTCCACATTTTTCTGCAATGCGAACGGCCCTGTTGCCACAGGGAACGCCTCGATGGTCTGTCCGTATTTTATCTGCTTCATCTGCGGATAGTTTCTTTTATTTACCTCAGTTGTCACATCGTGGCCAAGGGCCCAAACCGTCTTTCTGTCCTTTGCGCCGGCGCCGGGATCACGAACAAACACCCTTACGGCGCTGATCTCCTGTTTTTCCTCCAAGACAAAGAACAGTTCGTTGTCCGCCATGATCACATCGACCGGAACCGGGCCCATGCAGGAATAGAAGCCCCTGCTGAAGATCAGCAAAAAGAGCGCGCAATACAATAAATTCCCTTTTATCTTCGCCCAACCGTTCACAGCACCCTCGCTCTGCCCTGCAATTCAGATCGTGACCAGCCAGGGACTCTGACAGCCCGTTCAGTATCGCTGTTGAAAACCGCAGGTGCCGGCCTGCCGTCACTCCCTCACGGCCACCAGAGGTACAGGAACTTCGCCCCCGGGTCGGCCAGGTCGCCCAGATCAAGATCGATCAGGCTCAGGGAATAGATGTTCGCCTTGTACTCGCCGGGGCGGAAATAGGTAACGACCCTGGCCTGAGGAAGATTCGCCTGTTTCTTTGCCAGCTCGATGGCGTCCTCGAGGTAGCCGACGCCGTCGATCAGCCCCCCTGCCTTCGCCTCGGCGCTGGTGAAGATCCGCCCATCGGCCATCTTCCGCACGGCCTCCGGCGACATCTTTCGCTCCTCTGCGATGAGCCCCGTGAACCGGCCGTACAGGCTGTCGATGAAATCCTGGAAGATCTTCCGCTCGTCAACGGAAAGCGTCCTGAACGGCGACCCGATCCCTTTCTTCTCGGCCGACGCGATCTCCACCGTCCGGACCCCGACCTTCTGCATCAGGCCCGTAACGTCGACGCTGTACATGATGACGCCGATGCTGCCGGTCACGCTGGTAGGCTGCGCCGTGATGGCGTCGGCAGCCAGCGCGACGTAGTAGGCGCCCGAGGCACCGACATCGGTGATGTGCGCCACGATCTTGACGCCCGTCTCTTCCTTGAACTTCCTGAGCTCATGGTACAAGGTGTCCGACGCCGTGACGCCGCCGCCGGGGCTGTTGATCCTGAGCACCACCGCCTTCACGCGCCTATCCCGCCGCGCCCGGTCCAGCGCCTCGCGCATGCGCGCGATCAGGCCCGGCTTCTTCCTTCCTCCCAGCACCGGTTCTCCGTCGCCGCTCATGATGACGCCGCTTAAGTCCAGGAGCAGGACCTTGTCACGGCCCTCGCCCGACACGACCTTTTCGGTGAACGGCTGGACCTCGTCGATAACGTTCACCTTCAGGAACGTGCAGCCGCTTTGCATGAGAAAGAGAAACGCAATGATGATGGATAGGAAGTATTTCTTCATGGGACAAGCACTCCTTGCAGAGATACGACGAATGGTCGAGGGAAAGAATCTCTTGTTTCTTGATTCTTCATTCTTAACTCTTACTTTTTTACTTGTCCTCTTCCCTCAGCGGATTGATCCTCAGCACCGCCCTGTCGCGCAGTTCAGCGATGTACAGATCGAGCTGCTGGCCCACCTTCTCTTCCGACAGGAGCGCGGTGATCGATTTCTGGACCTGGGAGAACCGCTTGTCTTTGAACTCCTGGGGATGGTCCTGGAAATAGCTCTGGGCCTCATCGCGGGTCACGCGGGCAAAGAGGCCTATTTTCTTCTCCACGAACCGTTCGATAAGCAGCCGGTCTCCCAGCATGCGGCCGAGACGCTCTTCGGTAAGGCCGGTCCGGGCCAGGAACTCCCGGTAAGCATCGTCGGACCCCAGCCGCTGACGGAGCCTGCCGATCTCGGCGGCAACATCCTCTTCCGAGACCTCGGCGAACCTCAGGCGGTAGGCTTCCTGCAGAAGCAGCTTGCCGTTTATGAGCCCTTCCCGGGTCTCCAGCTCAAGCAGCCTGCCGTTCCCCTTCCCGCCCAGCGCGGCATTGAACGCAACCGCCTGACGGAGCTCGCTCAAAGTGATAACATCGTTGTTCACCGCGGCGACCACCCGGTCGATCAACTCGGCACGTCCCGCCGCCGCCAGCGACAAGAATACCCATAGCACCATGCCGGCCGCACTGACGGTCCGGCCCTTCGCCTTTTTCCGCAATATCGTTGTCTCCGCGTCCCCGTGTCGCTTAGAAGCGCCTACTTTTGGCACCGTGTCAGTCCTTACTCCTTCGTCAGGTCCGTCATTTTCACGCCTTTAAGATATTCGATCGTCTTGTCCTGCTTGATCCCCTGCAGGCGCTTGACGATCTCCGAGATCCTGAGCGCGTTGTCCAGGACCACCTCGAGCCGCTTTTTCAGCTCCCCTTCGGCGCCTTCGAGGCGGTCAAGAAGCAGTTCCGTGTTCCCGATGATCGTGGTCAGCGGATTGTTGATCTCGTGGCGCATGGCGATCCCGACCTGGCCGATGGCTGCCAGCCGCTCGGCTTTCACGAGGAGCTGCCGGAGGTTCTTCTGTTCCGTGACGTCGCGTGCCGCGAACTGCAGCCCCACGGGTTTGTTCATCAGGAAGATGCTCCTGCCGCTTATTTCGAGCGGGACCAGCGTTCCGTCGGACCGTTTTGCTTCGAGCTCAAAGATCCGGTCGCCCATGGGGACCTCTCCGGACAGGATGCCCTTCACCAGGGCCCGTCCCTCGTCCGTCAGAAGATCAAAGACGCTCGTGCCGATGAGCTCGGTCTTCGCCTTGCCCAGGAACCGTTCCGTGGTCTTGTTCACCGCGGTGATATCGCCCCGCATATCGACCGTGAACAGGATGTCGCGGGAGTTCTCGAAGAGGTCCCAGAACTTTTCGCTCGATTCCTTGACCTCGCCGTAGAGACGCAGGTTCTCCACCGCCATGCCAAGCTGGGCGCCGATGGTATCGAACATCTGGATATCGGAGGGTTTGAGGCTGAAGTTCTTCGCGGGATACAGGAATACCACGCCGAGAATGATGCCCCGCGATTTTATGGGAACGACGATATGGGCGTGCCCCTCATGGGACCCGCTCCGGGTATGGCGGGCATCGGCGCAGCCCTCCTCCGTGTACAGCATCTCGCCCGTTTTGGCCACCATGCCGCACAGGCATTCGCCCATCAGGATCCTCTCCTCCTGCGCGGCAAACTGAGGCGTCAGGCCCAGGTGCGCCACGAGCCGCAGGGACTCCCCGTCGGGCTCGCACAGGAAGATGCCGCCCTTGGGGTCCATGTCCGAGAAGCTCATGAGGATCGTGCTCAGGGAATCCTGGAGCACCACCCGGAGGGAACCGGTCCTGCCCATCATGAGCGATACCGAGTTCAGGGCTGCCAGCTGCTGCGTCCGTTCCAGCAGCCTGCGCTCCAGGTCCGCGTAGGACACCTTGAGCTTTTGGGCCATTTCGTTGAACCGGCCCGCAAGCATGGCGATGTCGGTCTCACCGCGCACCTGCATCTGGTGGTCCAGGTTGCCCTTGCTGATCTCCTCGGCCCCCTCCCACAACTGGGCCAGCGGCATCGTCAGTTTCCGGTAGAGGTAGATGCCGAACACCAGGAGGAATCCCGTCATCGCGAACAGGATGATGCCGAAGAAGATGTTGATCCTCAGCTTCGTTCTCTGGATCTCCTTCGCCACGGCATCGAGCCGGACGGTGCTCTCTTCCTTATAGCGCTCCAGATCATGCTGCATCCAGACGGCGAGACCGTCCAGATCGTCCAGCAGCGAATTTGCTCGGGCAAGGGCGGCGGGATCGGACAGGTCCAGGGTGAAGATGCTGTCCACCTTGCTCTCGATCGTGTTCAGGTCGTTCAAAAGCGCACCGAGGACCACGACCTCGTTCCTGCCCAGGTCAAGTGAGTTCATTTCCTTCAGCATGCCGGCGGCGGCATCGTGCAGGATCGTATAGTTTCGCTGGAACTGCTTGTCGCCGGTCCGGACGTACTCCCGGACCATTCGGACGGCATCGCCGATCTTCTGCTCGATGTTCCAGATCTTCCGGACCTCGAGGGATATCGTTCCGACATGGCGGGTGGTCTGCGAGAAAACGGCGGTGATGCTCTGCAGGGAGAGGACCGTGATCGTCATGATGAGAAACATTCCCAGGCCGACCAGTACGATGAGTCTTCTATGAATGTTCATGGGCTCCCGTAGAAACAACGCGCGCCCGGTGCAGGTCGCGTGCGTATTCAATAATACCACCGCGTCGTGCTTTCGTCCAGCGCGCGGCAGTCAGAGCAGATCAAAATCCTGACAGGATAACAGGATTGACAGGATGTTCTAAAAGGATATGGAGAAATTAATCTCTCCCCGCACGGCGTGACGGTCCAGATCAATGCTCCCTTTAAAGAACAGCCTGCTTATGCTTTTCATCCGCTGTTATCCTGTTATCCTGTCAAACTGTCCCTCTTCTGTGCTGACCCCTTGGATCAGAACGCCTGGCCGATGCTGAAATGAAGCTCGCCCGGGCTCTCACCGGGCTTCCGGTTGATCTTCTGGCCATAGTCGACCCTGAGGGGGCCCACGGGGGTGTGATACCGGAAACCCGCTCCATAGGAAGCGCGAAGGTCATCCATACGGATCGACTGGTCGACCCAGACGTTGCCCGCGTCAGCAAAGACCACGAAGCCGCTTCCGCCGGCCGTATTCAGGCGGACCTCGGCGTTGAACTGGACCATGCCGGAACCGCCCGTTGGCACGCGGTCCCCCGAGGCGTCCAGATTGTAAGGCCCCACCGAGTCCTGGGTGTAGCCGCGCACGGTGGTGCTGCCGCCCAGATAGAACCGTTCATGCAGCGGGATCTCCAGGGTCTCATGGTGCGGCCATCCCATCCCCGCGCGACCCGAAAGGGCGAAGACGGTGCGCAGGGCAACCGGCAGGTACCACGTGCTCTGGACCGTGACCTTCGTGAAGTCCGCTTCCGATCCGAGCTCCTGCAATGCCTCTTTGATGTTGAGGCCATGGAGACTGCCCTTTGTCGGATTGAAGGCATCGTCGCGCTTGTCGAGGATGACCGCCGGATTGAGGCTGCTGATAAGGACCCTGCCCGAGTCCTCGGGCGTCAGTACTGCGGCGGGCTGGACGTTGTAATTATCGACGTTCTCGAACTGGTAGGTCAGTGATACCCTGAGCTCCTCGTAGACCCGCTCAACGCCGTAGGATGCCGTCGCCTTCCTCGTCTGGTAGTAGATCTCCCGCGTCCGTTCGTTGATGTTCTTGGAATCGGACAAGACGAGGATGAATTTGCTTTCCAGATAGCGGTAGCCCAGGAACCAGGGTTCCTTGAGCGTGAATGCCGCCCGCTTCAGGATGTCGCTTGCCTCGAAGCGCAGGCTGGCGAAGCGCGCCGTGCCCAGGATGTTCCGGTGGGACACCTCCACGAACCCCCGCAGCCGGTCCAGCGTGCCGTATCCCACGCCGAACTCCACGGCCCCCGCGGGCCGCTCCTCCACGGTGAAGAGCATGTCCTTGATGCCCTCCTTCTTGTGGGGATGGACCGGTTCGAACTTCGCGTAACTGAAATAGCCGTAGCGGTAGATCCGCTGCTGGCTCTTCAAGATCGATTCATAGTTGTACGGCTCGCCGGTCCCGGGCTCAAGCTCGCGCAGGATGACATGATCACGGGTGCTCATGTTCCCCCGCAGAATTACCTTGCCGATGGAGACCCGCTGGTCCTCGGCAACGCGGAATCGGATGTTCATCGACTCGGGGACCTCGGCACCGGCGGCGGCCTTGCCGTCAGGGGCAGCCGCATCGGCGGCAGGCGCCGTTGTCTTCTCCGCCTCGATGCGCGTGTAGAGATATCCCCGGGCGGAATAGAGGGACAGGAGCCGGTATCGGTCCTCTTCCAGGGTCCGGTCATTGAAGGGAGCTGCGGTCTTCAAGGTAAGGACGCCGGCAAGCTCCTCACTGGTGATCGCCGCGTTCCCTTCGAACGAGATGTTCCCCGTCAGGGTCTTCCGTCCTTCAGCGATCTCCAGGCCGATGGCCGCCTTCGCGCCGTCGGCTGAACGCGCGACCGTCCTTTTCACGTTCGCCTCAAGGTACCCGGCGGCCGCATACTGGTCGGAGATGGCCTCCACATCCTTGTCCAGAACATCCTCGCGGTACAGGCGCGTCCGGAGCCATCCCGGCTCCCGCGTCTCCATGAGGGCCTTGATCTGCCTTGCCGTGAAGACCCTGTTCCCCTCCACGTTGATCCCGGCCACCGTCACCCGCTGGCCCTCGTCAATGGAGAACGCAAGGTCCAGGCTGCCCGGCGCCTCCTTCTTTTTCACGGCTACCTTCACATCGGGATAGCCATGGTCCCGGTAAGCGTTCCGGATCTTGTCCATGCTGCTTTCAATGATCGTATCCGACACATCGCGTTCGGACCAGATCAGCAGAAGATCGTGAAAGTACTTGTCGCACAGATCTTCCAGAACGGGCTCCGGCCCTCGCCGGTCAGGATCAAAATTGAGCGTGTCCGGGAACTCCCGCGCGCAGAACGTGCGGTGCCCCGAGAACGACACGGTCACCTTCGGCCCCTCGGTCCCGCCGATCTCGATGAACGCGCGCTCGTCGCGGAAGCTCATGCTGACCGGACCGGGCGACGCGGCGGGATGTCCCGCGTCGGCATAGGCGGCCCTGATGGCCTCGATGTCGTCCTCGAGCAGCACGTTGGTGAGCAGCGGTCTCCCCGGCCGGTTCTTCATGACCTTGTGCAGGTCCCGTTCCTTGAACACCGTGTTGCCTTTGAACCGGACGCTCTCGATCACGGTGCGCTTCGGTTCCTTGATATAGATATAGAGGTCCGCCCGGTGGGGATCGGAAGCGGGCTCATGCCGGAAGTTCACCCGCACGTTGTAGTATCCTTCCGCCTCATAGCGGGCCTGGATGTTCGTTCGGATATCGGGGAACGTGTCCTCGCGAAGCTCCTTTCCTTCGATCCCCCGCGCCGCGTCACGGACAGCGTTATTCGAGAGGGCCCAGTTCCCCCGGAGCACGATCCTTTCCACGATGATGATGGGAACGAACGTGTATTCGAGCCGCACCCCCCCCTCCTCAGGGAAGGCTTCCACCCGGACGTCCCGGAACTTTCCTTCGAGGTAGAGATACCCGATGCCCTTCCGGACCACCTGGCGCGAGAACAGGTCGCCCGGCTTCACCTCGATCAGCGGCAGCAGGCTGTCGACATCGGGCAGGGGCCTGCCCAGGTCGTCCTTCAGGATGATGGTGGTAACGGGCAATCCGGAAAGGTCGGCGGCAAAACCGGCCGCGGGGATACAGAGCAGCAGAAGGAGCACCAGCAGGGGTCTGGAACAGATCATGGGATTTTTTTAGCATAGCCCGGGGGGAATGTAAAGGAAAGAAAGGATTTGCCTGTGCTATAATCGCCTCATGACCATCGCGAAGCGCATTCTCGGCAATACCGGCCGGGAAGTGACCATCCTCGGCCTGGGCGGAGAGGGCGTGCTCCGCACGTTCGGCCGTGACAAAGAGGCTTATGACCTCGTCAACCGTGCGCTGGACCTGGGCATCACCTACTGCGAATCGGCGCGGGCCTACTCAGGAAGCGAGGCGTACTACGGGAAGGCGCTGAAGGAGCGGAGGAAGGACATCTTCCTCGCGAGCAAGTCACACGCCCGGGACAAGCGGGGAGCGCTTGCCCACCTGCACGAAACGCTGGCGAACATGCGGACCGACCATCTCGATCTTTGGCAGGTGCACGACGTGAGGGAGGAAGCGGAGATCGCGGAAATCTTCGGGCCCCGCGGCGCCATCGAGGCCTTTATCGAGGCCAAGCAGCAGGGGAAAACGCGGTTCATCGGCGTCACGGGCCATCACGATCCATCGATCATAAGGATCTGCCTGGAACGGTTCAGCTTCGACACGGTGTTGATGCCGGTCAATCCGGCCGAACCGTCGTATAAGAGCTTTCAGTCCGACGTCCTGCCGCTTGCCCGCGAGAAGAACATGGGCATCATCGGCATGAAGGTCTACTTCCGCGGCTTTGCGACGAAGCTCCCGTGGTACACCGGCATGGAGCCCTTCCTGCGCTTCGCCCTTTCCCAGCCCGTAACGAACGTCGTCATCGGCTGCGACGACATCGCCCAGCTCGAAGAGAACATCAGGCTCGCACGCGCCTTTGCGCCCATGTCCGACGGCGAACAGCGGAAGTTCGTCGGCGACACCGCCCCCTTCGCCCGCCAACTCATGTACTACAAGCCCTAGGCACACCTCGTCACGGGAACACGGCGCCTTCGTCGGCACCGTGCCGTGTCCGGTCATCGTATGCCCGGTTGCGGTCCTTCAGGGTCTTCAGGGACCCTCGAGCCATTTCCTCGGCGTCCCTTCCCAGCTCGTCGCAGTAGCGCCGCCGCATATCCAGCAGGTCCCGTTCGAGGTCCGCGGCGACCTGCATGCCCACATCCCGGTGCCCCTGTTCGTGGATGGTCAGCCTTCCATAATACCGGTCCCACGAATCGCGCACCTCGCGGGGGCCGCCGTTGTAATCGGCCCATTTCGGCATCACATACACGACCGACAGCCCGATGTCGGCAGTCGAGATCCGGCATCCATCGAGGGACGCTTGAAAAGTATACCGCCACGAGAGCTCCGAGCGCGTGTTCGCGTCGTAGATTGTTCCGTCCTCCGCCCGCGGGCCCAACCGGTCCATCTGGACGCGCAGCTCAGCTGCCGTCCTGCCGGTGATAGCATAGTCCTCGCTGCGCTCCGCGAGCGACGGCGCCGCGTTCGCCACAGCCGCGGTCAGGACAAAAAAGACTAGTGCTGCAAGCTGTCCCGTCATCGTTTCAGCCTTTCCTTGAAGGCCTTGCCGGCCTGCCAAGCCCTGCCCACGCTCCCGCCCACGGCCCAGTATCCGTTATCGGGCATGGTGAGCAGGAAGGGCCTCACCTTCCTTACGTCGGGTTTCCCGTCCGTCAGGAACCGGTCTTCGGTGTAGATGGCGACGATCTCGCCGATGAAGAACGTATTGGTCGGCAGGTCCACGGTCCGGATGACCCGGCATTCGAGATTGACCGGGCAGGCCGTGATCATCGGCGCCGCCTTCAGATCGCCTGAGAAGACCTCGAAGAGGCCCGACTTGTCGGTGTTCTTCCCCGAGACCAGACCGGTATAGTCCGTCACCTCCACCATGTCCACATTCGGGACATTGATGCTGAACTCGCCCGTCTCGCGCACGGCGGAGTTGGACGCGTGGCCGTTGTTCACGCAGATGCCCATCATGGGCGGATCGAAGTTCGCCCGCGTGACCCAGTCCAGCGCCATGAAGTTCGGTTTCCCGTTGCGCAGCGTGCCCAGGATCGTCTGGGTCCAGGGAAGGCAGAACAGGTTCTTTTCGATCATTATCTTTTTCATGCGATGGGCTCCTTCTCCGGAAGGTGGGCGTCAACGGCGGCGGCCTTCCCCGCACTGAATTATACCACCGGGAAATATATCTTTTCCAACAGGAGCGCCGCGGCCCTTGACGGCTATCCCCGCTCCGGGAGCCTGCCGTAATAGCACTCTAAGGGGCGGCTCGCCGAGCCGATCAGGCAGTAGCCGCAGTCGATGCACCGCGAGCCGTCCTGCTTCCCCTGCCTGAGCCGCTCGACGATACAGGCTCGATGATGAAGGGCCGGGAGAGGGACACGCAATCGATGTCCTTCCGGGCAATGATCTCGGTGATGTCCCGAAGGTTCCTGATCCCGCCCACCACGATCACCGGGATGGTGACCGCCCCGCTTGATACGCTCAGCGGCGGCCACGTGTAATTGTGCAGCGGCTTGTGCTCCCTGGCGAGGAAGGGCGCGACCATCCTGAGCAGGCCTTTCTGGAATGCCGGCCGGTCCCGATAGCCAGGCATAAGGCCGAGAATGGCATCGACCGGCATTTTGGGCATTCGCACAGTATGGAAAACACCATACCCGCAGGAAACCTCGATGGCATCGCACGAGCTTTCCTGGAGGAGCCGGATCGCGGCGGCATCGTGCTAATGGGTGGCCGAACGGATGATCCGGTTCTTGAGGCGCAGGGTCCCCAGGGACCATGGTTCGAATACGTTCTTCATGACATCACCTCGATCACGATCTTCCCCCTCGTCCGTCCGCTTTCGCTTGCCGCAAGAGCGTCTTTGACCCTATCGAGCGGATAGGGCTGCTCGATGACCACCTTGACCTTGCCGTCCCTGACCCTGTCCATGATCCATGCCATATCTGCGCCGTTCGGTTTGACCCACATCTGGCGGGCCTTCCTTCCGGGCAGGATGGTCGTAACGATCTGGGCGACGATCGTGGCGTTCGGCAGGGTGCTCACATAAATGCCGGCAGGCGCAAGCGCCCGCCTGCATTTCCAGAAGGATGATCGGGAAACAGCATCGAAGATGAGATCGTACCGCTCGCTTCCCCGGGTAAAGTCCACGTTCCCGTAGTCTATCACCTTGTCAGCGCCGAGGCCCTTCACCAGATCGACATTCCTGCCGCTCGTGACGCCGGTCACCTCGGCACCGAAGACCTTCGCGATCTGGACCGCGAAGTGCCCCACGCCGCCCGAGGCCCCGTTGATCAGCACCTTCTGACCTGCGGCGATCCTGCCGTGGTCCCGGAGCGACTGGAGCGCCGTCAGGCCCGCTATGGGCAGGCAAGCGGCCTGCTCAAACGGGATGCCGTCGGTGACAGGATAGACTCTGTCCCCGGACGTGCACCCGTATTCGGCAAAGGCGCCGAGCCGCCTGACGCTGGTGTACATGACCACCCGGTCGCCCTTCCGGAACTTCGTCGCGCCCGGCCCGGTCTCGAAGATCTCGCCGGCGCACTCGCACCCCAGCACTTTGGGGAATTTCGACCCGGTGAAGATCCTCACCTGTCCTTCCCGAACCTTCCAGTCGACCGGATTGACGCTCGCCGCATGGACGCGCACAAGGACCTCGCCGCGCGCCGGGACCGGCGCGGGGACATCCTTCACTTCGACCACTTCATTGCCGCCGTATCTGCTGATGACCGCTGCCTTCATCGAGCACCTCACTCACCCTGCCTGTTTTTCCTCTGTTCCCGGAATTGAACGTTGTCTCAAATCCCGCAGGTACTCCTCCCAGATCGAGGACAGGTCCTTGCCGTATTTATTTGTCATGGCGGTCCCGAAACCTTCACCCTGCTGGATCGAGATCATCAGTTCGCGGAACGCCGCTTCATTCGATGCCTGCAGGTATTTCACGAACAGCATGCTTTGATGATAGAACAAGGGCTGCGTCAGGCTCCAATAGCTCCCGTATCGCGGGGAGAAGAAGGACGCAAAGATATTCCTTCCGGCATCAGGGGTAAAGCTGCGGCCCTCGATGACCGCTTGTTCTGCTTCAGCATCGGTAATGGACGACCCCGTCGCGCCGCCGGAAGCGAGCTCGGCCAGCCCCTCTTTGAACCAAGATGGCAATTTTAGTGATTTTACAGCGCCAAGCCGTTGCAATACTTGAAGATGGGACAATTCGTGGGCAAGGTAGCGGTCCACGGGCTTAGTATCGTGAATGAGAGCCGGGGAAATGAAAAGCTTCGTCGTCACGATCGCAGGCGCTTTATGCCCCGTCATTCGGTAGCAGCTCTCCCTGGTCGCGCAGACGTAGACCTCGACGGCATCCTTGAAGGGCAGGGGGTTGACAGCCTCGGCCTTGCGCAGAGCCCCGGGCAGAAGCAACGCGATCTCCTTTGCATAGGCCTCAGCGCCTGGTTCGTAGAGAACACGCTTATCGGAAACAAGGGGGACAAAATGGCCGGTCGAACGAAGAGAGGCTGCGACCACTCTTCCCTGGGTACAGGCCGCCAGCAGTAGAGACAAAAGAAAAACGATGAAATAAAATGTCAGGCTCCTGATCCAATGCATTGGCGTAGAATCGCCGCCTTGTCTTCGATTGAAGACGGCCGCTTTCATCGATCGCCTCCGATTTGCCCCATCCGTGCCAGCTGGGCATCGTGATACCGACCCAGCAGGACGATCGCCGTGACGGCGCCGAAGAGCGCGAAGGCCATGTCGGATTGGGTGTCCCACTGATAGCCCTGGGTCCCGAGGAAGGCCTCCGCCGCCTCGCCTGTCGCTTCCGCCACGGCCCACTCGAAAAGTTCATAGAGAGCGCTGAGCGCAAGGCATATGGATACGGTGATGAACGAAAGCCACGCCCCCGGTCTGAGCGTCGTCTTCCGCAGGAGAAGTTCCCGCATGATGATTGCGGGAACAAATCCCTGGGCAAAGTGGCCGACCTTGTCGTAATTATTGCGGCCCTGATGAAAGACCTCCCTGACCCGGTCGAACAAAGGGACCTCGGCGTAGGTGTAATGGCCCCCGATCATCAGGATCACCGCGTGGACCAGGATGAGCCAATAGGCCAGGCTGCTCAGGCGGAAGCGGTCGTAGGTCGCGGCAAGGATGACAATTGTTATGAGCGCCGGAAGGACCTCCATGAACCAGGTGAAATAGTCGTGGGGCCGGATCGCGGACCAAAGCAGGACCGAGAAAAATATGACAAGCCAGGGGACCGCTGCCTTTACGCCGGCAACGGCAGTTTGTTCCTTCGCAATGGACATGCACTCCTCCCGGAACATTTGTTGAGCTGGGTGGATTGTAGTGGAAGCTCCCTGCAGTCCCGCCTGGGCGGGACGGGGAATCTTCGATCCTCGAGGCCACTCTCTCAGAACGGCAGTTTCAGCCCAAGGCGCTTCAGCATATCGATGCCCGGGACCTTCCGCGAGATGTTTGAGAACAGGGGCCTGCTAAGACAGGACATCAGATGCTTTCTTTCCACAGCCTTCTTCATCGCAACCACCCACGCCCCTGCCTTGAACGCGTCCTCCCGGGAATAGATCCCCGTTTCCCTCCCGATCGAGACGAGCCGGGGTTTGTACCGGGGCGCATAGAGCATTAAGGACTTGCCGCGCAGGGCATAGGAAATGTTGATGCCCGCCACCGCTCCCTGGTCCTGGGCATGGTAGGCGAGCCGCTGGAGCGGAAGGGGGCCGCCGGGACCCTGAATGGCCGCAATATCGCCGATGGCATAGAGGTGATCGTCGACCGGTGCATGGAGCCTGTCGTTCACGACGAGCCATCCACCGGGGTCTTTCGGCAGGAGCAGGTCGTCGATGAGCCGCGAGGGCTTGATGCCGCCGGTCCAGATCAGCATGGATTGCGGAAGCTCCGTGCCTGATGAAAGGACGAGCGAATCTTTGCGCACCTCCGTGATGCGCTGGCCGGCGATGATCGTGACCCCCTGTTCCCGCAGGTAATTCTCCGCGAAGGCGCGCGCCTCGAGCGGGAATCCGGGAAGGAGCTGCTGCTGAGCCTCGACCAGCGTTATCGCGACCGCTCCCCCTGCCGGGCCGTATTCGCTCCTGCTGTCCCTGATCAGGTCCAGGACTTCACCCGCGATCTCGACCCCCTCCGTACCG
The DNA here is from genome assembly GCA_020052615.1 of Nitrospirota bacterium. Lineage (GTDB taxonomy): Bacteria > Nitrospirota > UBA9217 > UBA9217 > UBA9217 > JAAXXJ01. Next base: position 23,062 of record JAGVOT010000119.1, read on the forward strand.
CCTCCCGCCAGGACCAGGTGCACGTCCCTTCGCTCCTCCTCCACCAGGCGTACAAGATGTGCATGGATCCTCTCCGCGTCGTCCGGCGTGCGGAAGCGGAAGGAGAGCTCCTCCGCGCCGGGCACGCCGAAGAAATGGTTCTCTGCTCCCGCGGCCAGAACGAGATAGTCGTAGTCCAGCGCCTGCGCAGCGGTCGCCACACGCCGGTTCGTGTGATCGATCGACCTGACCGAATCACGGACAAAACCGATGCCTGCGGGCGCCAGCATTGTCTCGAGCGGTATCTGGATGCTCCGGCTGGTGATCTTGCCGGAGCTGATCTCATGGATGGAAGGGAGGAAGGAGTGGAAACCGTCGCGGTCGATGAGGGTGATCGTAACGGCATCGCCGGCGAGGCTCTTGAGGGTAAAGGCCGCCTCCAGTCCTCCGAATCCGCCTCCCACGATCACGACAGCAGTGCTCATTCCAGGCCTCCTTCCGGCCGAACAATAGACTCGCGTTGTTCCCCTGTCATGACGGTCATGGCCTCCCCCGGGGAAGGTGAATGAGGGTCATGGTTTGATCTGCTTCACAAATCGCCCCTTGTATTTCGCGTGGCCGTCGCATTTTTCGAATATGAACTGGCAGATCCTGGTGCCGGGATACAGGGCCAGGGGCGCATATCCCAGGTTCACGATCTCCAGGACCTGGTGGTTCGAGATGCCCGGATGCATGAAACCGGCGGTGACATGGACCGCGAGGCCGAACCGCGCGAACCTGCTCCGTCCTTCGAGCCTGCCCGATATGTTGTCGGCAAGGGTGATCTTTTCCTTTGTGATCCCCAGGACCATCTCGCCGGGCTTGATGACGATCGAGCCGCCGTCCTTGACGTGAACAGCCCTGGTGATGTCCTGAAAGTCCGAATGGTTCCTGACGTGGTAGATCTTCGATTGTTTTTTGAAGACCCTGAAATCGTTGCCCAGCGTGAGGTCGATGGACCCCGGCCCGATCTGCGACTTTTCCAGAGGATCGATCCTGATCAGCTTGTCCTTTAAGGCTTTCGCTATCTCTTTCCCGATCAATACGCTCATGAATTCTTGACCTTTCAATTCGGTATTCGTGCAAAACATTATACCATGTTTACCCGCGGCACTTTACCCCTTCCTTGATAATATAACAACGCTGTGTTAATCTATAACACGATAGAAGAAGAGCAATAAGAAATATCTTTTCACCACAGAGACACAGAGGCACAGAGGAAACCCGAGCAAGTGGTAATTTGTTCCTATTCAAGAATTGCATATGAAGAAGTAGTAATGATTTATCCAAGACATTCCCTGGTTTCTTTGCGCGCTTTGCGTCTTTGCGAGAAAAATATTTTTTATTCCTGATCTCCTCTGTGTCTCTGTGCCTCTGTGGTAAGATCATTTAATCTTTTATCTTAACCCCATGAACAAGATCACCCTCGGCATCAGCTCCTGCCTCCTGGGCAACAAGGTCCGCTACGACGGCGGCCACAAGCTCGACCCGTTCCTGACCGGGACCCTCGGTCAATATGTCGAATGGGTACCTGTCTGCCCCGAGGCGGCCTGCGGACTGGGTGTCCCGCGCGAGGTCATGGCCCTCGAAGGCGATCCCCGTTCTCCGCGCATCAGGACCGTCTGGACCGGTATCGACCATACGGCGCGCTTGCAGAAGTGGATCAAAAGAGAACTGAGGGTCCTTAAAGACATCGACGTCAGCGGCTTCGTGTTCAAGGCGAGATCGCCGAGCTGCGGGCTGCGGGACACCAAGGTCTTCGATGCAAAATGCCGCGTACGGAGCCGCGGCCCGGGACTCTTCGCAAAGGCCGTCATGGATGCTTTCCCCTTGTTGCCTGTGGAAGATGAGGGACGGCTGCATGATCCCGGGCTCCGGGAGAACTTCATCGAGCGGGTCTTCGTATACCGGCAGTGGCGGGAGTATATAAAGGAAGACGGTTCGCTTGGCGGCCTGGTCGCGTTCCACACGGACCACAAATATCTCATCATGGCACACAGCCAGAAGCACTACTCGGCCCTCGGAAAGTTGATCGCCGGCGCGAAGAAGATGCGGAAGGGCGAACTCCACGCGAACTATATCGGCATGTTAATGGAAGGACTGCAGATCCTCGCCGCGCCGAAGAAGAACGCCAACGTGCTCCAGCATATGGCGGGTTACTTCAAGGATATGTTATCATCTGACGAGAAGAAGGAACTGTTGGAAGTGATAACGAACTACCATGACGGCCTGGTCCCGCTCATCGTCCCCATCACCCTGCTGCGGCACTATGTGCGTAAATACAAGGAAGACTATCTCGCCCGGCAGTTCTACCTGAACCCCCATCCCCTTGAGCTCATGCTCCGAAATCACGCGTAGAGCTGTCGTTCATCATTGCCAGGGTTCAGAAATCGAGAGGACTTTTGATCTCCTTGATCGTCCTGCTCGGCACGCAGTGGGTATAGATCATCGTGGTCCGAATGTCGGCATGACCAAGCAGGGTCTGGATCGTGCGGAGGCCGTAGCCTGCCTGCAACAGGTGGGTGGCGAAACTGTGACGGGAAGTTTATCGCTTATCTGAAAAAGCTCCGCGTCGAGGACAAACTCATCTACCCCGGCGTCCGTTGACGCCGACGGGTTTATCAGGCGGTTCCTGCTTCACGTGCTGCCGGACCGATTTGTGAAAATCAGGCATTACGGTTTGTTGGGCAACCGATGCCGCAGGAAGAAACTTGA
>JAGVOT010000122.1 GCA_020052615.1 Nitrospirota bacterium
ACCGCCGTGGCGCTCGCGGAAACGGGCGTGCTGGAAAAATACAAGGTCGAGCTCATCGGCGCCAAGCTGCCGGCCATCAAGAAGGCCGAGGACCGGGAACTGTTCAAGAAGGCCATGGAGGACATCGGCCTCTCGGTGCCCAAGAGCGGGTTCGCGACGAGCATGGAATCGGCCTACGAGATCCTCGAAAAGGTCGGATTCCCGGCCATCCTCCGGCCCGCCTTCACCCTCGGCGGCACGGGCGGCGGCATCGCCTACAACCGGGAGGAGTTCACCGAGCTGATCACGCGGGGCCTGGACGCGAGCCCGGTCCGCCAGGTGCTGGTCGAGGAGTCCGCCGTCGGCTGGAAGGAGTATGAGCTCGAGGTGATGCGCGACGCCAGGGACAACGTGGTGATCGTCTGCTCCATCGAGAACCTCGACCCCATGGGCATCCATACGGGCGACAGCATCACGGTGGCACCCGCCCAGACGCTGAGCGACAAGGAATACCAGATCATGCGCGACGCGTCTCTCAAGATCATCCGGGAGATCGGCGTGGACACGGGCGGCTCCAATATCCAGTTCGCCGTCGATCCGAAGAACGGCAGGATGATCGTGATCGAGATGAATCCCCGCGTGTCCCGGAGCTCGGCGCTCGCGTCCAAGGCCACGGGATTTCCCATCGCGAAGTTCGCGGCAAAGCTCGCCGTGGGGTATACGCTCGATGAGATCCTGAACGATATCACCAAGGCCACGCCGGCGTCCTTCGAACCGACGATCGACTACGTCGTCACCAAGTATCCCCGCTTCGCCTTCGAAAAGTTCCCCCAGGCAGACGCGACGCTCACCACGCAGATGAAGTCGGTGGGCGAGGCCATGTCCATCGGCAGGACCTTCAAGGAATCGCTCCAGAAGGCGCTCCGGTCCCTCGAGATCGACCGCTACGGGCTTGAATCGCGGCGCGACCGGGACGGGGACGTTGACACGGGCCTCGCCGATATCCGGCAGAAGATCAGCGTGCCGAACTGGGAGCGGCTCTGGTACCTTGCCGACGGGTTGCGCGCCGGGATGACCGTCGACGAGATATTCAGCCTGTCCAAGATCGATCCCTGGTTCCTGCATCAGATCAAGCAGATCGTGGATATGGAGAAGGACATCAAGGAAAAAGGCGCGAGCCTGCTCGCAGCCGGCGCACCGGGGATCGACCATCCTCTTCGCACCGCGAAGGAATACGGCTTCTCGGACCGGCGGATCGCCAAGCTCCTCACGACCAGCGAGGACGCCGTGCGAAAGGCGCGGAAGGAGCTGGGCATCATCCCGGTGTTCAAAAAGGTGGACACCTGCGCCGCCGAATTCGTGGCCCATACACCGTACCTCTATTCGACCTATGAAAAACCATTCTATCAAGTGCGGAGTGCGGAGTGCGGAGTGCGGAATGAGGGGAAAGGCGGGAATGCCGAGTGCGAGGCGGAGCCCACGGACCGGAAGAAGGTGATCATCCTGGGCGGCGGACCGAACCGCATCGGCCAGGGCATCGAGTTCGACTACTGCTGCGTCCATGCTGCGTTCGCGCTCAAAGAGGACGGCTACGAGACCATCATGGTGAACTGCAATCCCGAGACCGTCAGCACCGACTACGACACGTCGGACCGCCTTTACTTCGAACCCTTGACTCTCGAAGATGTTTACCATATTATAGAACGCGAGAGGCCGATGGGCGTCATCGTTCAGTTCGGCGGCCAGACGCCGCTCAAGCTTGCAGTGCCCCTTGAGAAACTGGGCGTGCGCATCCTCGGCACGTCGCCTGACAGCATCGACCGGGCAGAGGACCGGAAACGGTTCAAGGAGCTCCTGGACCGGCTGGGTCTCCGGCAGGCCGAGAGCGGAACGGCCGTGTCCTGCAATGAGGCTGTCGACGCGGCGAATACCATCGGGTACCCCGTGATGGTGCGGCCGTCCTATGTGCTCGGCGGGCGGGCCATGGAGATCGTCTACGACGAGGAGAGCATCCGGAACTACATGACCCGCGCGGTGAAGGCCTCGCCTGACCGACCCGTCCTCGTGGACCGCTACCTCGAGGACGCCGTGGAGATCGACGTGGACGCCATCTCCGACGGGAAGCTCGTCGTCGTGGCCGGCATCATGGAGCACATCGAGGAGGCTGGGGTGCACTCGGGCGACTCCGCCTGTTCGCTCCCGCCGTTCTCGCTTCCGCCGGACATCATCCGGGAGATCGTCAAGCAGACCAAGGCGCTGGCGCTCGATCTCGGCGTCGTGGGGCTCATGAACATCCAGTACGCGGTGAAGGACGGCCTCATCTACGTCCTCGAGGTGAACCCCCGGGCCTCGCGAACCGTGCCGTTCGTGAGCAAGGCCATCGGCGTCCCGCTTGCCAAGCTCGCGGCGCGCGTCATGGGCGGCAAGTCGCTTGCCGAACTGGGATTCACGCAGGAAGTGGCCATCAAGCACATCGCCGTGAAGGAAGCGGTGTTCCCCTTCGCCAAGTTCCCGGGAGTGGACACGCTCCTCGGTCCTGAAATGAAGTCCACCGGCGAGGTCATGGGGATCGACGCTGATTTCGGCATGTCCTTCGCCAAGTCCCAGATCGCCGCGGGGAACTCCATGCCGGTGTCCGGCAGGGTCTTCATCAGCGTAAAGGACAAGGACAAACCGGCCGCCTACGAGGTGGCCGCCGGTCTGGCACGGGCCGGGTTCACCCTGGTGGCCACCCGCGGCACGGCGGAGTATCTCAAGACGCGGGGCATTGCCGTCGAGACCGTGAACAAGGTGTTCGAAGGAAGGCCCCATGTCGTTGACAGCATCAAGGACCGCGAGGTCGACCTGGTGATCAACACCGTCTACGGCGCGGAGTCCCAGAAGGACTCCTATTCCATCCGCCGGACGACGCTGACGCAGGGCATCCCTTATTTTACGACCATGTCCGCCGCAAAAGCGGCGGTGCGCGGCATCGAAGCCCTCAGGGCAAACCCGATCCAGGTAAGATCGATCCAGGAGTATCAACAGCGATGACCAAAAAAGTCCCGATGACCAAAGAGGGCTACGACAAGATCAAGAAGGACCTCGACCACCTGATGAAGGTGGAGCGTCCGAAGAACATCAGGGACATCGAGGAGGCCAGGGGCCACGGAGACCTCTCGGAGAACGCGGAATACCACGCGGCGAAGGAACGCCAGGGGCATATCGACGCCAAAAAACGCGAGTTGGAGTACAAGCTTTCCAACGCCCAGATCATCGATATCTCGAAGCTGACGAACGAAAAAGTGGTGTTCGGGGCGACGGTAACGCTCGCCGATACCGATACGGGAGAAACGAAAAAGTACACGCTCATCGGCCAGGAAGAGGCGGACCTGAAAAAAGGGAAGATATCCGTGCAATCGCCGGTGGGCAAGGCGCTGATCGGGCACAAGGTCGGCGATGTCGTGACGATCAAAACACCCGCCAAGACCGTGGAATACGAGATCCAGGAGATCGAGATTGCCGTCGAATAAACTGCACCGGGCAAAGGTCCTCCTGCACCGCCCCGCGGGGAGAGGGTACTACCGCCTTGTGCTGCTGGCGCCTGGCCTGGCCGCGGCGGCGGCTCCCGGCCACTTCGTCATGCTCAGGGTCTCGGCGAACCTGGACCCGCTGCTCGCACGCCCCTTCGGCATTTCCTCGGTCATTGCGAAACGGTCCATAGAACTGTACTATCGCGTTGCGGGGAGGGGAACGACCCTGCTCACGGCCGTGGAGCCGGGACGGACGCTCGACCTGCTCGGTCCGCTCGGGAACGGCTTCCCGGTCCCGGACAGGGCGGCAACACCTCTGCTGGTGGCCGGGGGCAGCGGCTTTCCTCCGCTTCTTTACTTTTCCTCCCGGTACGGAAAACAGGCACGCCTCTTTGTCGGGTCCCGGGACAAAGAGTGCCTGCCGCCTGCCGCCGTGATGAAGGACCTTCGCTCACGGACAAAGGCAGTTCATTACGCCACCGAGGACGGAAGCCGGGGGGCCTGCGGCTTCGTGACCGATACCCTGGCAGCCTACCTTGCCCGTCCCGCGGCCGGCGAGTCGCCGGTGATCTACGCCTGCGGCCCGAACGCCATGCTCGCGTCGGTAAGCAGGCTGGCAGCGGAGCATTCCATTCCCTGCTATGTCTCGTTGGAGGAACGCATGGCCTGCGGCCTGGGAGTGTGCATGGGCTGCTCGGTGTCCATGAAGTCGGGCGGCTACAAGCGTGTCTGCAAGGAAGGGCCGGTGTTCGATTCGCGGGAGATCGACTGGGGCGGGAAAACGATCTTGCAGGTGGGAAGGTAACAAAAGCAGAAGGTAGGAGGGTAGGAAGGAAAGAAGGCAAGACAAGTTGTTATTGAAGTTTCCTGCCTTCTTACGTTCTTACCATCTTACCATCGTCCTTGTTTGCTGACGCATACCTATGCCATCAAAAAAGAAAACAAAGCCCGACCTCTCGGTGGACTTCGCCGGGATCAGGCTCAAGAACCCCGTGCTGACCGCGTCGGGGACCTTCGGGTACGGCGAGGAGTTTGCCGATATCATCGACCTGAACCGGCTGGGCGGCGTGATCGTCAAGGGTATTTCGCTCAAACCGATCACGGGCAATCCGCCGCCGCGCATCTGGGAGACGCCGTCGGGCATGCTGAACGCCATCGGGCTCGAGAACCCGGGCGTGGACGTCTTTCTCCGGGACAAGCTTCCCTTCCTCCGGAACTATGATATCGCTGTCCTCGTGAACATATTCGGGTACTGCCTCGAGGACTACGTGGGCGTTGCCGAGCGGCTTGACGGCGTCCCCGGCGTGTCAGGCCTCGAGGTGAACATATCCTGCCCCAACGTGAAGGCCGGCGGCATCGTGTTCGGCACGGATCTCAAGGCGGCCTTCGAACTGCTCTCGGCGGTCCGCAAGGCCACCCGGCTGCCGGTCATCGCCAAGCTTTCTCCGAACGTGACGGACATCACCGCGTTCGCGAGAACGGCCCGCGACGCGGGGTGCGACGGGCTTTCGCTCATCAACACGCTCCTCGGCATGGCCATCGACATCCGGAGCAGACGGCCGAGGCTGGCGAACTGCACCGGGGGACTGTCGGGCCCGGCGATCCGGCCGGTCGCCGTTCGCATGGTCTGGCAGGCGGCAAAGGCGGTGGACCTCCCTCTCATCGGCATGGGCGGCATCATGACCCATGAGGACGCCCTCGAGTTCATCCTCGCGGGGGCGTCGGCCGTGGCCGTGGGGACGGCGAACTTCGTCAATCCCCGCGCGACACTGGACATCATCGGGGGCATGGAAGCCTTCCTCGTGCAGGAAGGCATCGGCAGCGTCAGGGAACTGGTGGGAAAGGTGTGCGTGGCATGAGGTTCGTCTCGAGCCTGAAAAGCAAGATCATCCTGGCGGTGTCCGCGATCCTGGCGGTCATCATCGGGACCGGCACGTGGATCAACATCGGGTACCAGCGGTCCCAGATGGAGGGCGCCCTCGAGGACAACGTCCTGATCATTGCCAACACGATCGAGAAGAGCCTGGACAACGCCATGCTTGACGGGAAGAGCAAGGAGGTGCAGCATATCCTCGAAGCCGTCGGGACCTATCATAATATCCAGGAGCTGAAGATCTTCAGCCCCAACGGCGTGATCCTGAAGGCCTCAAAGCCCGGTCTCATCGGCAGAAAAGTGGACGGCACGACCCAGAAGTGGTATCTCGAGGGCAAGTTCAAGCGGCCCATCAAGCGCCGCGACGAGGGCGTCTTCTCCGTGCTGTTCCCCATCGAGAACACGGAACGGTGCTTTCACTGTCACGGCTCCAAGGCGAAACTGAACGGCATCCTGTCCGTGGACGTGTCCATGGCGCAGACGCAGGCGAAGGTCGGCGAGCTCAGCAAGACCATGGTCCTCTGGGCCTTCGGCATCACGGCGACGCTTGCCCTGTCGCTGGGCATGTTCCTGACCAGGTTCGTCACGAAGCCGATCCAGGACCTGATCGCCACCATGGAGCGTGCGGAGCGGGGGCTGGAGGCGCGGGTGCAGGTGAAGAGCTCCGACGACATCGGACGGCTGGGCGAGGCGTTCAATTCGCTCCTGTCCAAGCTGGAGCGGGCGCGCCGCCGCGTTGAACGGTATCATTACGAGCAGATGAAGAGGGCTGACCGCCTGGCGTCGATCGGCGAGATGGCGGCCGGCATCGCACACGAGATCAAGAACCCCCTTGCGGGCATTGCCGGCGTGATCCAGGTGCTGAAGAAGGACCTCCCGCCGGGGGAACCGAAGCGGGCCGTGCTGGACGAAGTGCTTTCCCAGGTGGAGCGCATGGACAAGGCCGTCCGAAACCTCCTGTCCTTCGCCCGGCCTCCGGAACCCAAGATGACCCTCGTGGATGTCAACGAACTCATCGCCAAACTGCTCGATTTTCTCGCTCCGCAGTTCGCGAAGCATGGGATCGCGGCGGAACGGAAGCTTAGCACGGGACTGCCCTGGCTCGCTCTGGACCCCGACCTGCTGCAGCAGGCCCTTCTGAACATCTCCCTGAACGCCATCAAGGCCATGCCCGAAGGAGGCAGCTTCTCCATTGAAACCCGGCTGGAACTGCCGGAAGGAACGGGTCAGGGCGCCATCAGGATCATTTTCTCGGACACCGGCGAGGGGATCCTGCCGGAGAACCTGGGCAGAATATTCAGTCCGTTCTTTACGACGCGCCAACAGGGTACGGGGTTGGGACTGGCCATTACCCAGCGGATCGTCGAGCAGCATAATGGGGAGATCAGCGTGATGAGCACTCCGGGACGGGGGACTTCCTTCACGATCAGCCTCCCGTTGTCCGTGAGCGAGCAGGCACAAGGAGCGTAGGGACTATGCCGCAGAAGATCCTGGTCATTGATGATGAAAAACTGATCCGCTGGACCCTGGAACAGCACCTTGCAAAGGAAGGGTTCGAGGTGGTGACCGCGGATTCCGCGGAGAAGGGGCTCGAGATCATCAATGAGGATGCTCCGGACCTCATCCTTCTCGATAACCGCCTGCCGGAGATGACGGGTCTCGAGCTCCTGGAGCAGTTGAATGTGCCGGAGCGGGGCCTCATGGTCATCATGATCACCGCGTACGGGCTTGTGGAAACAGCGGTCAGGGCGATGAAACTGGGCGCCTACGACTACATCAGCAAACCCTTTAACCTCGAAGAGATCACCTTCGTGATCCGGAAGGCCATGGAGGCGGGGTCGCTCCGGTACCAGGTAAGGCAGCTGCGGGACAAGGTCAACACGATCATCGGAGAGAGCGACCAGATGGTGCAGGTGAAGAACCTCATCCTCAAGATCGCCAAGAGCGACGCGACGACGGTGCTGATCCAGGGTGAAAGCGGTACGGGGAAGGAACTGGTGGCCAAGGCGATCCATTACAGCAGCGCACGGGCCGACAAGCCGTTCATGGCCATCAACTGCGCGGCGCTGCCGGTCACGCTGCTGGAGACCGAGCTCATGGGCCATGAAAAGGGGGCGTTCACCGACGCCAAGGCGGCAAAGAAAGGGCTGTTCGAACTTGCCGACGGCGGCACCCTGTTCCTTGACGAGATCGGCGACATGGACCTGAGCATGCAGGCCAAACTTCTGCGTATTCTCGAAGAAAAGACCTTTCGCAGGGTAGGGGGGGTCAAGGATATCAAGGTGGATGTACGGGTCATTTCCGCAACGAACCAGGATCTTTCGACTACCCGGAGCGACATCCGGTTCCGGAAGGACCTCTACTACCGACTTCAGGTGGTCCCCATCCTTCTGCCGCCGCTGCGGGAGCGGGGACAGGATGCACTTCTTCTCGCACGGCATTTCACCGATTATTTCAGCCGGGAATGCCACAAGAGCGTCAAGGGGATATCCAAGGACGTGGAGCGTGTGCTGCTGTCCTACCACTGGCCGGGGAACGTGCGGGAGCTCAAGAACGTCATCGAGCGGGCCATGATCTTCGATGTCGAACAGGAGCTCCTTCCGGAGCACATTCCCCAGGAGATCATGGAGTCCGGGACGGTACCGGTCGTGCATGCTGAATCTGCCATCTCGCTGGATTGTCTCGTCATACCCGAGACGGGGATATCCATTGAGGATGTCGAGCATGCCTTGGTCAAGAAGGCACTGCAGATGGCAGGAGACAATCAGACGCGTGCGGCTCAGCTGCTCAGGATGCCCCGCGACGCGTTCCGGCGGAGGATGAAGCGGTTTGGACTGATCTGAGGGAGGTGAATGCCGTCGCAGGCACGTCCGCACGGCCGCTTGCTCAGCAGATCACTCTGGCATTTCCACCGGCATGACGAAACTACAAACAGATCGATCCTCATTGATCTGTTATCTGTTCATCTCCCGATGATATATCGATGGATTCGCAGTCCCTTCCCTGGAACATCGAACACCGCGACGATCCCGCGCCATACTTCCCGTCATGCAGTTTCTTGAAGGCTTCTGAAGACTCTCAAAATGTCATTGCGAGGAGCGCTTTCGCTAGCCTGCCCCGGCATGGTTCAAGCAGGGGCGGCAATCTTGCAGGTATGGATTTCTTTCAAGCCGAGATTGCTTCGCTTTGCTCGCAAAGACGGCAATAGGACCTATATCGTGACCTGCTGCACAATCGTGTTCCGTTGCGCGTTCGCTTTAAAGAGGTCCGATGAAAGGTCAGTTCAGGTCGGGATGGCATCTTCTGCAATCCTGGATGGGGAAGGCGACGGTGAGGTGGCAGACGCCGCAGAATTTACCATTCTTGATGTAGTCCATGCGAAAGTGCTTGGTCCCTTTTTTCTGGATATTGAAGATGTCGGGATGGCAGTCGGCGCAGTCGAGCCATTCGGTGTGCTTCTGATGGGGGAACGAAGCACGCGTCTTGACCATGCGCCATTCCGGTTCAAGGCGGAGGTTCTTGTCAAAAGGGAGGGACTCAAAATCCGGATTGAAGAGGCTCTGTTTTGGCTTGATAAGGCCAATTTTCAGGGCCTTGACCCAGTTGATCCGGTCTCCATACCGGGCCCTGGGAAAATCCTGCAGCTCTTTGAACCGCGCGTCCGAGGAACCGACGTTGCCCGTATGGCAGGTCTTGCAGGTTTGTTCCGTTATCCCGAAGGCGATCTTGCCGTTATGACACGCCCCGCAGTATTCGCCTTTCCGGATCTTCGCATCGGTCATGTCCGTGGCGTTCGTCTTCATCGCGAAGTTCAGTTCGAAATGGCATACGCGGCAGGTGAAACGCCGCCGGTGGACCCAGTGGGAAAAGGCCACCGGCGGGTGGGTGCTGCTGAACGTGAGCCTGCTGATGAGGACATTCCCGTACTGCGAGGGAGGAAGGAGCGCGGGAAGGCTCCAGACCGTGTCGAACTGGGTCCCCCGCACCGGTTCCCTGCTGTCGCTCATGCAGGAAAACGAACTTCCCGCAAGCAACAGGGCAAGGACAATGACTATCGTTCGCATGCGTTCCTTTGTTCGTGAGACCGCCTCTTCATGCCCGGAGTGTCCCGAATGGATCAATAGACCTCTTTCAGATGACAGAGCTGACAGTCATAGAACGGGAACGCGACCTTGGCGTGACAGCTGCCGCAATACTTGCCGGCGAAGATGTCCTGCATATTGTACTTGGTGGCGCCCTTCTTGGCTCCGAAGATCTCGGGATGGCAGAGTTCGCATCCGTTGATGTCGGCGTGGATCTTGTGGGAGAAGATGATGTCCGGCATGCCGAGGATCGTGGACTTGATGTCGAAGTCCTTTGGCCGGGGAATGTCCTGCCGCTTGATGGAAATTCCTTCGACCTGGTCGCTGAGCTTGATGAGGTTCTTGTCAGCGGCCTTCATCCAGTCGACCCGGTTGCCGAACCGTGCCGGCGGGAAGCCCTTCAGGAATTCGTTGAAATCCTTCTGGTTCTTCACGTCCTTGCCGTAGGAGTGGCAGCGTTCGCAGTTCTGGACCTCGGTTACCAGCTTTTCCCGCGTTGTGGGACCGAAGGCCTCTTTGCCGTTATGGCAAGACCCGCAGTACAGGTGGTTCGTGTTGTCGGCTTCCCTGATATCGCTGCCGCCGGCCTCCATTGCGAATCCGAGATCGACATGGCAGACCCTGCAGGTGTATTTGGCCCGATGGATCCAGTGTTTGAATACGACCGGCGCGATGTTGTTCTTCTCGGAATAGTTATTGATGATGACATTGCCGAACTCTTCGGGCCGCGGCATTCTCTTCTTCGTGCCGAAGCTGCTGGTGGCGGCGATGCCTATGGATGCGAACACGAACAACAGTAGAGCGATGATCAGGACTTTGCGATTCATTTTGTGGTTCTCCTTCCTAATTGCCTAATTGGTGCGGCGTGATAACGTGAACACGATCAATTGTCGGGCAGGACGCTGGGGCCCGGCGCGCAGACTCCCGTGATGCGGATACGAAAATGCCTTATGCTCCTTTAAAAGATCTTTGACACTGAAGACCCTGAGAACGGCTATGATAACTGCGGATACATCGATTCATTATCATGCCTCTTCATAAGAAGTCATCCGCCACTTCTGTGTCAAAGAATCCAGGATCCTGATTTTCTTTGACACGGAAGATACTATCGATGGCAGTGCTGGCACAGATCGGCGGGCTTTTCCGCCTTATACCGGAAAAGGCCTTTCCAGTCGGAGCTGTGCGCATTATGGCAGCTGATGCAGGCCATGGTCCTGTTGGCGCGTTTCGGATCGTCCACCTTGTCGATCGGATGGCCGGATTTCCCGCCTTTCGGCTTTACCTTGATGTCGCCGGGAAGGGGCGTGTCCGGGTGCTGGCCGTTGAACGCGCTGCTGTGGCACTTCCGGCACATGTCATTGCCTTCGGCTTTCGCGAGGCCCTTGAACGGAGAGGTATGGTTGCCGTGGCAATCGAAGCATCTGCCGTCGGCGACGGGTTTGTGCACATACTTGCCCGTGAACCCTTCCGTGCTGTGGCACGTATAGCAGAGGTCGGGGGACTTCCCGATGAGGAGCTTCTGGGACTGGCTCTGATGGGACGAGTGACAACTGCTGCACATGCCGATCTTGAAAGGACCGTGCTTTTCCCTGCCCATGAGCTCTTCGTTCATATGGCATTCAAAACAGAGCCCCGGGGTAGATTTGGTCAGCAGGAACTTTGATTTCGCATTATGCGCCTTGTGGCACGTGGTGCACCGTCCGCCTGCAACGGGCTTGTGGCCGTATTTGCCGCCGGTGAAGGATTTTTTATCGTGGCATTTATAGCAGAGCTCAGGCTGCTTTGCCTGCAGGAGCTTTTCCGTCCGGGACTGGTGCGAACTGTGACAGGACAGGCAATTTCCCTGGGCAACGGGTTCGTGAATGATACCGCTTGTGTATGCATTCTTGTCGTGGCAGGTGTAGCAGAGCCCCGGCGATTCCGCGACGAGGAGGTCCTTTGCATTCTGCGAATGGGGATTGTGGCAGGCGGTGCACTTGCCCGAAATGACCGGCTGGTGCTGCATCGCGGTCTTGTCGGCGATGCTCGCCCGGTCATGGCATCTGAAGCACAACTCGGGCATGTTGAACGTCAGCAGCTTCTCATTGTTGTCCGAGCTGTGCGCGTCGTGGCAGAACCCGCACAGGGCGGCAGCGGTCGGGAAGTGGATGTTCTTCCTGGCCGAGATGTTCTTGTCGTGGCACTTGTAGCAGAGATCGGGCATGGCGGTGCTGAGCAGGCGGACGTTGTTGGAGGAATGCGGGTTGTGGCAGCCGGTGCATTTCCCCGTGGTTACCGGTTTGTGCTGGTAGCGCCTCAGGAACAGCGACCTGCTGTGGCAATCATAACAGAGGTCGGGCTGTTCGGACTTGAGGGAGAGAACGCCCTTGTTCGTGCCTCCCGCATGGGGCGCGACATGGCAGACACCGCAGCCTTTTTTCATGGCCCCGTGCAGCACCCTGCCTTTGCTCATTGCCTGGTGGCACTTGTTGCAGTCCTCATCGGCAGCGAAGGCGACCTCCGCGAACAGGAGCATTGCGGCAGCGCAGAGGAACGCTGATACTATCGGAAGGTTCTTGAAGTTCATAGGTTTTGTCCGAAAAGCCACGAAAGTCTATCAGAATATACGAAAAAAATCAAATGGTTCGCCCGATCATTTGATCTGCTTGATGAACTGCTTCAACTCAGCGTCGTTGGGAGCTATCTTGAGCGCCCTTTCCCATGTCTCGCGGGCCTTGTCCTTCTTCCCGATCGCGTAGTAGCCCGAGCCCAGGCGTTTCCAGGCGAGAATATTGTCGGGCTGAAGTTCGATGACGATCGTGCACTCCTGGATCGCAAGGTCGTATCTTCCTTCATAGATGTGGTTCAAGGCGGCAAAGAGGTACTGGTCGACGATGTTCATGTCGCCGACCGGCGCTTCCATGGTGCTCAGGATCGACACATACTTGAGCTCAAGAAAGCCTTTGACGGCGATGGTGAGCGAGGACGGGTTCAGCTGGAATGCGTACCAGGCTCCCGCCATCGAAGCCTTGCGGTTGCCGTCAGCGGCGATATAGTTGCTCATTGCTTTCCGCATCATGTCGCCGGCCTGGCCCTTTTCATCGATCCTGAGCGCGACCTTGACGACATCGTCGAGGCGAGAGAGCATGGTCTTGACATCGATATCGGTCGGGTTGTCGGAGAGGATCTTGTTGTAATAGTCCCGCGCGATGATGTAGTCGCCCCGCTCGTAGGCCTGCCTCGCTTCGGCGTAAGTCGTTCCCATCTTCTCTTTCACAGCGGATGCGATATAGCGCGATGCGGCTTCCTGCGACCCGTCGATCTCCAGGATCTTCCTCCATTCGGCAATGGCAAGATCGTATTTCTTTTCCTTCATGTATGCATCTGCCTGGTCGTAATGCTTCTTGGTGCGCACATCGACGACGTTGCTCTTTGCATTGTTGTACAGACTGCGGGCCTTGCCGTCATAGGGCCGGACCACGAGGATCTTTTCCAGCTCGTTCAATGCCGACTTGTAGTCGCCATCCTTGATGAACTGCTCGGCGTGCTGGTACATCTCGTTGGTGGTCTTGTCGGTGATGAGGTTCTTGGTGATGTCGATCAGGTTCGCGAAGCGCCGGTCATCGGGGTTCATCTTCAGAAGCTTGTCCCAGACCTCGATCGCCGCCGCGTAATTCTCGTTCTGAAAGGCCTCGGCGGCGTCCTTGCAGAAGGGCTCCATGACCTGCTGTCTGGCGATGGCCTGGTACCGGGAAGCTGTCTTGTCAAAGGGATCGATCGCCAGGATCTCGTTCAGGAGCGGGCCCGCCTGATCGAACTTGCCCTCTTTGAAAAGGACGACGACCTCTTTCTTGAGCTGTTCGATCCGTTCAAGCTGCTTCGGTGTGACAGCGTCCGCCCCGGTTGCGACGGCGAGAACGAGTATTGTGATAAGTGTAAGGAAGTTTTTCACCCGTTTGCCCCTCTGACGATGGTGATTTCGATGCGCCGGTTCTTTGCCCGCTCTGCGTCGGTCTCGTTCGACGCAGCAGGCCTGAACTCTCCGAGCCCATGGGCGACAAGCCGCTCAGGGGCAATGCCCTTGTTGATGAAATAGTAAATGACGCTGAAGGCCCTCGCAGACGACAGTTCCCAGTTTGAATCATACTGAGCGGTGTGTATGGGTATATTGTCCGTATGCCCTTCGGCGATGACCCTGTTGCTCATGGGTTTCAGCTGTCCGTGCAGATGTTCCAGAAAGGCCCCGATCCCCGGTTTCAGCTCGGCGCTGCCGCTGTCGAAGAGCGCAAAGCTCTCCATCTTGATCTTGATGTGGTGCGGGGTGATGACGAGCTGGATATTGTCGGTCATCCTGTTCTTTTCGATGAAGTCCCGGATGTTCTGCGCCAGCGCGATCTCCTGTTTCATCTGCTTCACCCGCGGATCGTTCGGATTCGTCTCGGCAAGGTCGGAGAGCGCGGTCTCGTATTCCACGGAACCGGAATAGGAAAAGGCGTAGAACATGATGAAGAGGATGACCAGCGTGAGCATGAGGGTGCTGTAGGGCAGCATCCACAGCTCGGTCTCTTCCAGGTGCTCTTCGGTGTATTGTACGAACTTCCGGAGTACCGACATTACAGCGTGCTCCTCGCCTGGCGGACCAGGGTGATTTCGATGCGCCGGTTCCGGGCCCGATTCACGTCCGAGTCGTTGGGATATGCCGGGTGGAACTCACCGTACCCTGCTGCCACGAGCTGCCCGGGGTCCATGCCGGAGGCGGTGAAAAAATTGACGACGCCGACAGCCCGTGCGATGGACAGTTCCCAGTTGGAACGGTACGCGCCTCCGCGGACCGGGATCGCGTCCGTGTGGCCTTCGATGATGATGTCGTTGGGGAACGCCTCGATCAATCCAACGAGGCTTTCCAGGACATTGACCGTGCCGGGATTGAGCCTGGCGCTTCCGATGGAAAAGAACGTTTCGGGATTCAGGGCGATCTTGACGGTCTTGTCCGTTACCGCGATGGTCGCCTTCCCGGAAAGTTGCCCATCCGAGGCCGCCTGCTCGATGCGCTTGATCGCCGCTTCTTCCCTTGCCATCTTCGCCTGGCGCTCCAGTTCGGCCTGCTCCCGCGCCGATTGGTTGACCACCGTGCTTTCCATGCCGGCGACCACCATCTGCTTTTCCACGGCGGTCATGCGCGTCATGGAGAACAGCATAAGGAAGAACAGCATGAGGTTGGTCGTAATATCGGAAAAGATGATCAGCCAGATATTGCCGAACTCTTTCCTTTTTTCAGTCTGTGCATGCATGCCCGTGTCCGATCCCGTGTAGCTTCTTCCGGCTACTTCTGCCGAATATGCGCCATGATGAAAGCGGTCAGTTTCTTCCTCAGGATGAGGGGGACGTCGCCCTGCTGGATCGACATGACGCCTTCAGCGATCATCTCCTTGCTGATGATGTCCCGCTCGCTGTGGTCGGTGAGCTTCGTCGCGATCGGGATGAAGACGTTCGCCGAGAAGATCCCGTAAAAGGTCGCCGTGACGGCATTGGACATCGCGGCGCCCATGCTGGCGGGATTGGAAAGGTTCCTCAGCATTTCCACAATGCCCATGAGCGTGCCGAGAAGTCCGAAGATGGGGGCGACCGTGGCCATGGTCCGGAAGGCCCCTGAGACCTTTTGCTGATTGTGGCGGGTATAGAATATCTCGCGGCCGAGATTGTCCTTGATGACGTCGTGTTCAAGACCGTCAACGAGCATCTGGACGCCATGGACAAGGAATTTGTCCTCCATTTTCGGTATCTCGGCGGAAAGGGTCTCGATGCCGTCACGACGCGCCTTTTCGGCAAGCGAGGCAAGGTAATCGATCTTGTCCTCCATGTCCTTGTCGGAGTGCTTGCTGGGGAACAGCATGATGCGCAGGGACGGAATGATCTCCCGCACGACCGACCAGGGATAGGCTATCAGGGTAGCGCTGAACGTGCCGCCGTAGACAATGACGAGCGCCAGGGGATTGAACAGCATGTGCAGGATGTTGCCTACCGCCAGAACATACAGGATCGTCAGCAGGATCGCGACGAGCCCGACAATTGTCATTTTATCCATTTTTTCCATGTTAGTTGTTTTCAACCTCCACAAGGCCTTCGTTGATCAGGCGGCGTACCACGACCATCAGGTTCTGTTTCTCCCGCCGGAGACGTGTTGCTGAGAGGGGACGGCTGAATTCCATCTCCTGCTTGAGCCGCTCGGCGGCACCGGCGCTCAAGGATGAGAGGACCTTCTGCTGGATGTCCTCGGAAGAGGTCTTCAGGATCTGGGCGAAGAGCGCGGCCTCGACGTTCCGGGTGAG
This sequence comes from Nitrospirota bacterium, assembly GCA_020052615.1. Taxonomy (GTDB): domain Bacteria; phylum Nitrospirota; class UBA9217; order UBA9217; family UBA9217; genus JAAXXJ01. The sequence continues at coordinate 15,755 of JAGVOT010000122.1, forward strand.
CGTCTGGATGCCCTGTGCCGGAAGGTCGCGGATGATGTTCTCCAGGCTCCTGATGCGCTGCTTCAGGCGCGCGGCGGTGGGGGCGTCCTTCGCCTCGAGCGTCTTGACGATCTTCTCGCGGACCTCCTCGTTGGTCATATCGAGCAGCGTGACCAGCTTGTTTTCGCCGCCCACGACGTAGGTGAGCTTGTTCTTGACCATCTCTTCGAGGGCGGTAACCTTCTCGACGCTGATCTCTTCCTTGCCGAGGGATATCGCGACCTCGACCTGCTTCTCCTTCGGGAAAAGCTCGAGGAACCGCATGGCAAGGACGGGGTCAAGGTAGTTTGTCACGATCGCAATGTCCTGCGCCGCCTTGTCCTTCAGGAGGAACGCGAGGCCAGGGAGGTCGCGCTCGCGAACGAAGGAGAAGGGAAGCCCCGCTTCCTGCGCGGAGACGGCTGCGGCGGCCGCAACCGCGCTGCCTGCCATGACCTCCCGCTCATAGGTCGAGGTATGCTCCACGTTGACGGTCTGTGCCGTAGCACCTCCGCCCCGGATGGCGCTCCAGTCGATCTCCTTGAGGGCCGGGATCACTTTCTTAAGCGGATCCATCAGGAACAGTCCGGCCATGACCATCATGAAGCCGCCAACGATGGTCAGGATCAGCCACAGGAAGTTCGGAAGTGCGAAGAGCGTTCGGAAAAAGCCCTTTGATTCGAAGTCAACTTTCTTTACGTTGATCTGGTCGCCCCGGGTCTGGCTGAATCCGATCACGTTCTTCGCCATGTCCTCGATAAGTTCCACGATCGACCCCGGAACGCTGCTGTCGATCCAGATGGAAAGGGTGATCTTGTTGACCCGGTACTTGCTGCTCCCGGCGCCGAACAACATCTCGGACTGCCCGGCGCCGAACTCCTTCTTTTGCGGAACGCCGGGGAGCACCAGCGCGTTCGTCTTCTTTTTTTCGAGAAGCTGGTCGCTGCCGCCTCGCGCGGACACCAGCTCGGCATTCACAAAGATGACGACCTTGTCCGTACCGGTTATTTCCTGGATGACCTGTTTGAGCTTGCGTTCAAGCTGGCTCTCCAGGGAGATCTTGAGAGCATAATCATCATTTACCTCGGCGTGCGACACCGGGACGGCCGTGAGAAGAATAAACATGACGAGAAGAAGCAGGAGTGGACTGCGAGTGATTGTTCGAACCATGTTTGTATCCCCTATTAAATTAATTATTGAAAATGGAACGATGTCGGCAAGGGCGATTGTCGATCAAGCGTCAATTTTGCAACCAGAATATCGATGCAATATATGTACCTGTAGTTTCACACTAATAATTGTTGGATGTGATATTCAAGTATGTGAAAAATAAGAATTAATTAAAAAATAATTTGCGCCTCTATGGGATTTAACAAATATTTAACCGAGCGAATGTGCTCACCCGGTGCTTGTTAGTGCTCTCTAATGTTTACGAGTAAGCGTCCCAAATTAGCACAGTGCAAGATTATTTGTAAAGTGGAATCTTGTCTTTTATTTCGAGAGTGTGTATGATATTCCGTTCAGAGATCATGTGTCGGCTGTTCTTTGGCCAGGATTTCGGTGCTCTGTATCGTAAAATCCACCGGCAAAGATCAGCGGGAAGGGACCTATGAAAAAAATAGCGATGATCGTTATGGGTTTGTTCATTCTGTTGACCGTCGGCGGCGCAAATGCAGCGACAAGCAGGAAGGCAACTCCCAAGGACAAGGCGCCGGCAGTCAAGGACAGGAGCGCGGCGGGTGCTCCCGCAAAAGCGGAGAAGACGTCTGTGCCTCTCAACGAGCGTTATACCGACAAGGGCGACGGCACGATCCTTGACAAGAACACCGGCCTGATCTGGCTCAAAGATGCCAATATCAGCAATCTGCCCCTGCCCGGCGAGGGCGCAAAGCAGTATCTTCAGGAAATGAACAGCGGAAAAAAACCGAATTTCGGCTACTCCGATTGGCGCCTGCCGACCATCAATGAGATCGAGACGCTCGTGGAGAAATCCCGGTTCTATCCGGCGCTTCCGGTCGGCCACCCGTTCACGAATGTGCAGAACCATTTCTACTGGTCGTCGTCGACGGGGAAAGATGTTCTCGATTACGTATGGATCGTGGACCTGGCATCGGGCGAGATGACCATGGACTATGTTTCCTATTGCAGTTACAAGTTCCTCTGGCCGGTCAGGAGCAGCTGGATGCCGACGACCGCCAAGGCGAGCACCGTCATGACCGGCGGCCTGAACGAATTCGGCCAGCTCGGCGACGGCTCCACGGGGGACCGGGACGCATTCCTGCCGGTAAGCGGCCTGGAGAACGTGGTCAAGGTCTCCGCGGGCCTTGAACATGCCGTGGCGCTCAAGTCAGACGGGTCTGTTTGGACGTGGGGACGGAACAACCGGGGCCAGCTGGGGAACGGCACCGTCGAAGACAGCCGGGTGCCGGTCGCTGCCAAGGACCTCTGGAGGATCACCGATGTCGCGGCGGGCATGTTCCATACGCTCGCACTTGCGTCCGATGGAACGGTCTGGGCCTGGGGGCGTAATTCCTACGGACAGCTCGGGAACGGATCCAACGAGGACAGCATAACACCGGTGCGGGTCAGCGGTCTGTCGGGCGTCGTGAAGATCTCCGCGGGGATGTATCACTCGGTCGCGGTCAGGTCCGACGGATCGGTCCATGCCTGGGGCAGGAACGTGTACGGTCAGCTTGGCGACGGCTCGAACAAGGACCGGAACAGTGCAGGTCAGGTTTCCGGGATATCGGGAGCCGTGAACGTCACTGCGGGGCTTCATCATACGGTGGTCCTGAGATCCGATAAGACCGTCTGGGCATGGGGCTGGAATATCAACGGCATGCTCGGTGACGGGACGGGAACCGATCAGTTCAAGCCGGTGCAGGTCAAGGGCCTTGCCGACATCGTGGACATCCAGGCGGGACTGCATCACACCATTGCGCTCAGGTCCGATGGGAGCGTCTGGACATGGGGGGGGAACGAATACAGCCAGCTTGGCAACAAGTCGGCAAGCGGATCAACGGCGATCAAGATCGATGGCTTGGGGAACATCAAGAAGGTATCGGCGGGAATGTACCACTCCATCGCTGTGATGACGGACGGTACGATCTGGGTATGGGGCAAGGACCTGAAGAACCAGCCGTTGAAACCCTATCCCGTACGGATATGGGATGTTGCCGGGATAAACGATGTCGCTGCCGGACGGTTCTATACGGTCGTGTTGAGCGGCGGAAAATCTGCCGTGCAGTGACCGAAAAAAGGCTATTTCTCCGCACCCTGTTTCGATTCGATCATGAATTCAAAGAGTGCCCTGCACTTTTTCAACCGCTGCAGGTAGATCTTTTTCGACGGATCATCGGATGCCTGTATTTCCGGCATCAGCTTGTCCGACCGCTCTATCAGGGAAGAAAGTTCCTTGATGCTCAACGTATCGGACCCCTGCGTTTTTGAACAGATATCGTTAAAAGAGTCCTTCCAGTTCCCGGCGGCCGAAGGCGTCGGGAACATTGCCAGTGTCAGCAGGAGCATCACTGCCAGTCCAAGTATCATGTGTTCTGTCTTTATTTTATTTTTCATGGCATATATTTAATCGAAAAATACATTTTCTGTCAAGAACTATATCTTTAATTTTTCTTTTCGGTGTTCATGGTAAGGCCGCAGCTCTGCAAGAGACATATTTGACCGACCTGTCGCTTGAACCGGACATCAATTTCCCATAAGCATCTAATGTTCGATTACCACGATAATTAGTTGTGGTGCTAAGAGCGCTTATGAACACTTTTTGAGCGTATATGCTCATTGTTTTCGTAACGCACTTTTTTTATATAATATTAGTTCATAAAATCATGTAGTTATGCTTGATATCCCTATGTTGCAGGAGGCATGTTTATTGCAATTAAATGATAACTACCTGTTGTTATTTCACCTTGAACATCAAGGAGTTAAACGAATATGAGGAAACAAAATGCGTTGGGAACGATCTCTCTGGTAGGATTGATCGGATTCCTGCTCATCATTTTTGCTTTTCCCGGCCATGGCACGTCCCAGACGCCGGCTCCTGCTTCGGAGAGCTGCGTCAGCGCAAATTGTCACGTCACCATGGGCAAGGAGAAGGTCGTCCATAATCCCGTAAAGGAAGGCATGTGCACGACCTGCCATCTTGCCGCGGATGATCCTCTCAAGAAGACCAGGCATCCAGGCAATCTTGTCATCTCCCTCGTGCAGCCGGTGGCGGACCTTTGCACAATGTGTCATGAGCCAAAGAACAAGAAAAAGGTCGTCCATGCGCCGATCCAGGGGGGGGATTGTACGTCCTGTCATAACCCTCATCAGTCGCCGAACAAAGGCATGCTGAAGGACGTCATGCCGAATATCTGTTTTCAGTGTCATCCGGACAGCATGGTGAAGCATGCCGTCATGCACCCGCCGGTGGCGGGAGGGGATTGCTCGGGTTGTCATGACAATCATCAGAGCGATTTTCCCAAACGGCTGGTCAATGAGGGGAACGCCCTCTGTTTCCAGTGTCATCCCGATAAGGAAGAGGGCCTCAAGACCAGGAAGGTAGCCCACTATCCCGTCAAGCAGTCCTGCACCCAGTGCCACAATCCCCATGGATCGTCCGCGAAGGCCATGCTCACCGCACCGGTACCGGAGCTTTGTTCAACCTGTCATCCGAACGAAGTGATGCTGCGTCAACGGGCCGCCACCAAGCACGGGCCCATGGCCGATCAAAAGAGCTGCCGCATCTGTCATGATCCGCATTTCTCCGATCAGCCGCGGCTTCTCGTCACCTCGCAGATGGCGCTGTGTCTTGCCTGTCATGACAAGGAGCTCGAGACCGGCAAGGGCAAGGTCATGAACATGAAGGCGTTTCTCGAGGCGAACAAGAACACCCATGGCCCTCTGAAGGGCGACGATTGTGTTTCATGCCATAATCCGCACGGCTCGGACTACTGGAGGATCCTGGTGAAGTATTATCCCCCGGATTTCTATGCGTCCTACTCCGAGGGGAAGTATGCACTGTGTTTCTCCTGCCACGATAAGGCGGCATTCACGGAGCGGCGCACGAAAACGGCCACGGGCTTCCGTGATGGTGAACAGAACCTCCATTTCGTTCACGTGAACAAGGTCAACAAGGGGAGGACGTGCAAAGCCTGTCACGAGGTGCACGCGGACAGCGGACAGAATGCACATGTGAAACAATTCGTTGGATTCAGCGGGTGGGCGATGCCCATGAACTTCACGCAGGGCAAGGACGGCGGGACCTGTGCGCCGGGGTGTCATGGGGAAAAACGGTACAACAGGTAAACGGCGTTTGGCGGTCCTGTCCAGGCAGGAAAGAATACGTGGGTCCTAATAACAGCGCAGCAGACCGATGTCGGGGGAATAATTTGAACAGACCATGGTCAATCATGATGGCGGCGGCAATTGCGCTTACCGTTATCCTCATTGCGTATTCATTCTCGGCGGCCCAACCGGCGACATCACCCTCGATCTCGATCCTGTATCCGAAGCATAATGCCCTGGTCGGGAAAAAGGTCAATCTCGTCGTTGACCCGGCGACCGACTGGACAGCGGCTCCTTTTCTTCAGGTCGTGGTGGGCAACACCGAATACCCGGTGATCGACACATCCGCCGGCCGTCATGCAGTTCAGGGTCTTTCTCTGGAGACGGGATCCAATACGATAACGGTCAGGGTGCTCGCCGTTGTTCCCGGTCCGGATCAGGCAAAGGGAAACAACCGGGAACAAGAGCAAGCAAAGGATTCTGCGAAAAAGAAGTATACCCAGGTCCTGTCGCGCTCGATTACGGTCTTTAACCGGGAGGGCAGCTTTGCGACCACTCCGCCGCAATTCACGGCACAACACTTCCATTCACGGGAGCAGGAAGGCGAGTGCTCGGGGTGTCACCGTCTTGAGGCCGAACCGAAGGATCTCAAGCCGGCGAAGCCTGAAGAGATGCTCTGTTATGCCTGCCACCGCGAGATCCCGACCGGCAGGCACATCCATGGGCCGACGGCGGTCTGGAACTGCCTGTCATGCCATAACACCGAGATCTATCCGGTGAAGTACCAGTTCATATCCTACAATCCATGGACGGTCACCAAAACGACGCAGTCCGTGGAGCCTGCCGTGTTCACCTTGTCCTCTGACGTTCTTTTCAAACCCAAATCGGCCCTGTTCGTGAGCGAAACGTCAACACTTCAGCTCAGCAAGAAAGATCGGAAGAACAAAAAGAAGCTTGAGGAGTTTAACAGGGCAAAGGCGGCGGAACTGGCATTAAAGCGCGAACAACAGCGGGAACTTTTTAAGGATTTTCTTGAATTCATCAAATTGAATCCAGCGGACAAGATACTGGTCGAGGCCCATGTAGATTCCGGCCATTTTCCGCCCGCAAAAGGGAAGGCGAAGGGATTCAAGAACGATGTGCAACTGACCGCGGCGCGGGCAAAGGCCCTTGTAAAACTGCTGAAGCATTATGGTGTCGCCGGGAAGAACCGCGTTGCGGCCGCCGGCATGGGCAGCACCCTGCCGAAGGCGCCCAATACGAGCAAAGAGGGAAGGGAATTGAACAATCGTATTGAGATCGTCGTCTATCCGCCGGACGTCAAGATCAAGAACAGCATGAAACTTCCCGTCCTCAAAGACCGGGAGCGGGTGGTCGTAACCATGAGTTATCAGCGGGGTGCCGAGGTCGGAAAACTGGCGGTCACGGAACACCTCCCGAAGGGATTTCTCTATATGCAGGGGAGCGGGGTATTTCGCGGCGCCATTAAGAACCCGCAGGTCAAAGGAAGCGATCTGACCTGGCAGCTCGGGAATTTCGGCACGAATTTCCAGGAGACCCTGTCATTCATCGTTAAAAAAGGGAAAGAGGTCACCGCTCCGTTAAGCCCGGTCGTGAATCTCTCGTTCAAGATCGGTCAAAAGGACGAGCGATTGACGTTCGATCCGGAAAAGCCGTTCAAACCCGGCCTTACCGTCAAAGAGACCTGCGAAAAGTGCCACATGAGCCTGCTTGCATATCCCGTCAAGCATGGTCCCGCTGAAGCGGGTCACTGCACGCTTTGCCATGATCCCCATGCCAGCAAGTACCCTTCATGGACCCGTAACCAGTCCTGGCGCCTGTGCACGACCTGCCACGCTGAGAAAAAGACCGGTGTGCACCTGATCGCGGGCTTTGTTCATGGGGTCTCCCATCCCACGAAAAAATGGCCCGATCCATCACGGCCGGGAAAGCGCCTCACCTGCGTGAGCTGTCATTCACCGCACAGCTCTCAAACGAAGGAACTCATGGCTTTCGACGTCCGGAACAAATATGAGTCGTGCAGATATTGCCACGCCCAAAAGTGATATGCCAACGATGAGGTTTTTGTGGTATACTAATTCCTTGTTGTAGCAAACAACCCTGTTGACTTGATATGCTCAGCTGCCGATTACTCATAACGACCCTGCTCATTGCGGTGAGCAGCGCTGGTTGTGCCTTTATTGCCGGCCAGGACGACCCCGGCGCGCCCGGCGAGGGCGTTAAACACATCCGGCTCAATTATGTCGAGACGCTGAGGAACCAGGCCAGCCTTCGCGGAGAAGGCTTCCTTGACGTTGTTCACACGGCGGGCACTCCGACGACCCTCCAGCGGCCCAACAGCGTGTTCGCCGACGCGTTCCGCGTCTATGTGACCGATCAGGCGCAGCCGCCCCGGGTCTTCATCTTCGACCGTGGCGACCGCACGGCGAGCATCCTTGCCGTCCCCGTCCCGCCCGCCGCAGGATCGCTCGTGAATCCGCTGGGCATTGCGGTGGACATCGACGGCGTCATCTACGTCGCCGATGCTCAACAGGGAAAGGTATTCGGCTACGACAGGAACGGGGCGCTGCTCCTGACGTTCGGGAAAACCGGCGACCTTGCTTATCCGACGGGAATTGCCATCGATAAAAGAAGGAATCGCATCCATATTGCGGATTCCCATGCGCATTTGGTCAAGACCTTTACGATACTGGGAGAACGGCTTTTTGAGATCGGCGTGGCGGGTCCCGCCGACCAGCGGCCAAAGTCTCCGGCCGGGATCGCCCTCGACGGGGAGGGGAGGATCCACGTTCTCGACAGCCGGTCCCGACGCGTGTTGATCTATGATCCCGAAGGCAGGTTCATGAGGTCGTTCCCCCTGTCTCGCGGCGGCGCCGGCGACTCGGTGAAGCCCGGGGGGATCGCTGTGGACTCGGCGGGACATATCTATGTGACGGACAGCGTCAATAACAATATCCTCATCTTCGAGTCCGACGGCAGTTTTTTAAGAACTTGGGGCAAAACCGGGAACTTGAAGGGTGATTTCTGGTCGCCCCAGGGTCTGTTCATTGACGAACGCGACATGCTCTATGTTGCAGATCAAACCAACAGCCGTGTCCAAGTCTATCAATTCATAAAATGATTGTGAACACGACCCGTCTCAGCGCGTATGCATCGGTAGTTGTTGCGCTTGCATTGATGTTCCTTGCTTCCTGCGGACCTCCCCCCCGGCCACCGGAGCCGACCGACCTGTTCTGGCCGCTGCCTCCGGATCTTCCGAAAATACAATATGTCAAGTCGATCTACAATGAGGACGATATCGGCCGTGTCTATACGCTGAAGGAAAAGCTCTTCGGCAAGGATTACTTGGACAGTCTGACCAGGCCGTACGGTGTTCATACGCGGCGCGGCATTATGCTTGTTTCAGACATTTCCCGGCGAAGGGTGCTTCTCTTCGATCTGGTGAACAAGCGGCTTCGTGTCCTGGGAGACGACGGTGCTATAACGACGCCCGCGTCCGCCGCGACGGACCTCTCCGGAACCATCTATGTCGCCGATACCGGCGGGTCCAAGATCGCTGTCTATGGTCCCGATGGGGCCTATCGGACGGCATACATCTTCAAGGGGAGCAGGCTGGTGTCCGTGGCGCTCAACGAAGCACTGGGACGGGTGTACGCCGTGGACCGTGAGGGCCATCGTGTCGTTGCTTTTGGACTTGATGGACGTCATCATTTTGAGTTCGGAGGGCGGGGAAGCGCTGACGGGAAGTTCAATTACCCTCTCGATATTACGGTTGCCGCCAACGGCGATGTGTATGTGCTTGACGCGGGCAACTTCCGGGTGCAGATCTTCTCGGCGGAAGGCAGGTTCCTGTCCAAGTTCGGGTCGGTAGGCGACCGTCCGGGCATGTTCGCCAATCCCAAGGGGATAGCTGTCGATTCCGAGGGCCATATATACGTGACCGATGCCGCTTTCAGCAACCTTCAGATATTTGATCGTGAGGGGAATGTCCTTCTCTTTATAGGACAACTTGGTCCCCGGCGGGGTGATTTTCATCTCCCCGGCGGGGTCTCCATTGACGAGAACGATCGGATCTACGTTGCCGATCAAATGAACGGACGAGTCCAGGTGTTCCAGTACCTGAAAACGCAAGGGTCGACCAGCACGCCATGACTCAGAAGAAACCATCCTTCCGGGGGATCATCCAATCGCTCGGTCTTGTCTTCGGCGATATCGGCACGAGCCCCATTTACACCCTCACGGTCATCTTTATGCTCGCAGAACGGAATGAGAAGAATGTGATCGGTGTTCTTTCACTCATTTTCTGGACACTCATCCTGCTTGTCACAGTCCAGTACACGTGGCTTGCCATGAGCCTTGGTCGTCGGGGTGAGGGCGGCACGATCGTTCTACGAGAGATTCTCGTCCCTCTTCTGAAATCCAGTCGCACTGCGGCCTTCGTCACGCTCCTGTCGTTCATAGGGATTTCGCTGATTGTCGGCGATGGCGTGATCACGCCGGCTATCAGTATTCTCTCGGCCGTGGAAGGTCTGCTCCTGATTCCGGGACTGGAACAGACTCCCCAGACCGCACTCATCTTGATTGCCGGCATCATTGCGATCGTGCTTTTCTCCTTCCAGAAAAAGGGGACGGATAAGGTTGCCGGCGCTTTTGGACCAATCGTGTTGATATGGTTCCTGGTGTTGTCAGTCTCGGGTGTGGCCGCGATTGTTCGGGTGCCGGGCGTGGCGAAAGCGATGAACCCCTGGTTCGCCATCCGATTTTTTCTCGACAATGGCGTAGCGGGTTTCTTTGTCCTGTCCGAGGTCATCCTCTGCGCTACAGGAGGTGAGGCGCTCTATGCCGACATGGGGCATCTGGGCAGAACGCCTATCGTACGCGCGTGGTCCGGTGTCTTCATCGCGCTAGTGCTGAACTACTTTGGCCAGGGCGCATTCATCCTGGCAAATCCCGATTCAAAGAACGTGCTGTTCGAAATGGTCTATTCCCAGGCCAGCTTTTTGTACATCCCGTTCCTGCTGCTGAGCATCATGGCTACGGTCATCGCGTCCCAAGCCATGATCAGCGGCATGTTCTCCATCGTGTACCAGGGCATCGCCACCCGCGTCATGCCCATGTTCAAGATCGACTATACATCTCGCGAGCGCCAGTCACAGATCTACATCGGGGTTGTCAACTGGTTCCTGCTGCTGGCCGTCCTGTTCATCATGTTCGAGTTCCAAAAATCGAGCAACCTGGCAGCGGCTTACGGACTTGCCGTGACCGGCACTATGACGATCACCGGAGTTATGATGATCGGGATTTATTCCCTGCGACGGAAATTCTTCCGTGCGGGCGTTGCGTTCTTCGTGACGATTGTGTCGGTCGCCTACTTCATCTCCAACACCTACAAGATTCCGCACGGAGGCTACTGGTCGCTCATCATTGCAGCGATACCGTTCAGCATGATCATGCTGTACACGCGGGGGCAGAAGAAGCTCTACAATGCCCTCCAGCCGCTGCCGCTGGACGTGTTCCTGCCGAGCTACAACCAGATCTACAAGGCGGTGAACAAGATCAGCGGTACGGCCCTCTTCTTCGCCAAGGACGCGAAAGAGGTCCCTCCCTATGTCGTTCATACCATGTTCAAGAACAACATTCTCTATGAGGACAATATCATCGTATCCATTGTCCGGCGGGACGACCCGTTCGGCGTGACCGGTTATTTCAAGGAGGAGATTGCCCCCGGGCTCCGGTCGTTCGAGATCCAGGTGGGCTACATGGAGATCCCTGATGTGGAAGAGATCCTGCGGGAGGCCGACATCCGGGAGAAGACCATCTTCTACGGCGTCGAGGACATCACGGCAACGAATATCTGCTGGCAGGCTTTCTCGGTCATCAAAAAACTGACGCCGAACATCGTCCAGTTCTTCAAGCTCCCGGCCAACAAACTGCATGGCGTGGTGACGAGGGTGGAGATGTGATTATAGTAGAACAATTTGCGAACTAAAAAAAGGCTTCAATGAAGCGATAAAGGTAGTTTAAAAGAACGAATTATATGTTATGCAAGCCTTCTCTTGATCGCAATTCTGCTTTTGATCGTATCCTTATCCGCAGCTAAATAGAAGCGCCTACTTCTGGTATACACGTCCCTCCCCAAAGTAAAAGCCCTAATTGAAAATACGGTAATTCCTGGTGTCGTGTTTACGCCATGTAGCCCTTTAGTTTTTTCCTCGCATTGCAATAATCTGTTCACTATGATACATTTTATAAAAGGAAACGCAGTGTCACGACGACAATAATGAAGAAACGGACATGAACACGTTCGATGTCACGAGCAAGGTATCCCTGTCGGGAGAGTACATCCCCGGCGCCGGGCAGACGGGCAGTCATGCCTGTTATCTCATCTACGGGGTACTGAAGGCAGGCGAGCGGGGGAGAGTGATCAAGCCCGGGAGAGGGCACGAGGAGATCATCCTTGTTCTCCGCGGCGATATTTCCTCGCGTGGGCACTTTACGGGCGCGCTCAGGCAGGGACAAGCGCTCCATCTCCGGGGCGAGGAATCCTGCCTGCTTGATAATCCGGGCGATGGTGAAGCCGTCCATGTCATTGCAGGAGGCCACGCTGAAGGAGAACATCATTGATGACCCGGAATGATGACGTCCAGAACCATGAATGGCTCGATAGATACAAGAAAAAGATCATTCTCGGGATCGCAGCTCTCATGACGTTGAGCCTCACCGTCACGATGATCTATATCGCCTGCACCATGCGTTCCCGGCTCCTGGAGGAGCGCGCGGTCCAGGCGGAAGAGCTCGGGACCATACTCCACTCGAGTCTCAATCACCTCATGGAGTCCCGCGATCCGGGAAAAATGCAGGACGCGCTTGTCGTCATCGGGAAAGAGAACCCGGCCATCGTCAGGGCGTTCATCCTTGACAACAGGGGGAAGGTGGCATACTCATCGCACGAACAGGACATCGGCGTCACCATCGACCGGTTCTCGGATGTTTCCTGCACGGGCTGCCACAATGGTCCGGTCACCGTGCCCCATGACAGGACCATGACCGTGACCGTTGATGACAAACGGGTCCTGCGGCATGTCCATATCATTGAGAACCGTCCCTCCTGCCACCGGTGCCATCCGGCCGGGGTCCGGATAAACGGGAAACTCGTCATCGATAGCTCCCTGGAACCCACGGATTCCCTGATCCGTACGGTCATCCTGATCATCCTCGGTTCTTCGTTCGCCTGTCTGGCCGTCCTTATCCCGTTCCTGTGGCGGACCCTGTCAAAAGGCGTCAATACCTATATCAATGAGATCCGCATGAAATCGGCTGAACTCCTGATCCTCTACAGCATCGTCGACCGCTTGAGCGCGACAATAGAATTTGAGGAGCTGAAACAGATAGTCATCGAGATCATCAGTGATGCACTGGGCGCCGACGAGATCGACATGGTCCTCCCGAACGAATACCGCGAGCTTGGCGTGATCGTATGGACGAGGAACAGGAGCGCCATGGTCAGGAAGAAGGTCGAGGTCGCATCAGCGCTCCATGATATCATCTATGGGTGGGTGGAAGGCAGGATCACGGAACACACCATCGTCAACAATGGAAAAGAGATCCATATGCCAGTTGCCAAAGCCGGTAATCGTCTTGCTTTCATTATTATACGCAGCACGTCCGGCGTGTTCGAGCCGTACCAGCTTACCCTCGTCCGGGGAATGGCGAACCACATCTCCGTGGCCTTTGAGAATGCCCTGTTATACCGCATGGCCATCACGGACGAACTGACGGGACTCTATTCGAGCCGTCACTTCAGGCAGGCCATCGGGAAGAAATACTCCCTGTTCCATGAGTTCGGGGAAAAGATGACGCTCCTCATGATCGACATAGACAATTTCAAGAGGATCAACGATACTTACGGCCATCCCGCAGGCGATGCGATCCTGAAGGAAGTGGGGAAATGCATTTTGAGCTCGATCAGGGAGCCGGACCTGGGATTTCGGTATGGCGGCGAGGAGTTCGCCGTGATCCTGCCCGCGTCCGACATTCCAGCCGGGAAGGTGGTCGCAGAACGAATGCGCGCCTTGATCGAGCACTACCCGTTCAAGGCAGATCAACACGTCCTGAAGGTGACCGTGAGCATTGGCGTTGCTTCCTGGCCGGCAAGCGCTGAGAGCATCAAGGAGGTCATCGCCGAGGCCGATAAGGCGCTGTACGATGCAAAGCACGGCGGGAAGAACCAGGTTGTCGTGCGGGCTCGTGGTGAAAAGTAAGATGTGCGAATTTAGAAGGAGGAAGGAAAAAGCAACAAATGCCGTCTAGAGCGGCAGTTTCTTCGTTTCCTCAAGCGCCGGTGATGCATCGCTCAGGGACTGGAGCTTGTCTTCGAATTTTGCGAGTTTCTTGTCTGCTTCGTCATATCTCGATTTCGTATTCGTCAGATGCTTTCCCACCAGGTCGAATTCTTCCTGGAACTTCCGGAAATCCCCCGACAGCCTCGCGAGGCTGGTCAGGATGTCCTGGGCGCGCTCCTCGATGTGCATCCCCTTGAGGCCGAGCAGGATGGTCTGGAGATATGCGTAGAAGCTGTTCGGCGAGACCGGGATGACCCGTTTCGCGAAAGCGTAGTTCAGAAGGCCTTTGTCCGTGTCCATGGCCTCGTCCTTGATGATCAGCTCGTAGTACACGTTCTCCGCCGGGATGTACATGAGGGCGAAGTCGAAGGTCCCTTCGTCCGGCAGGATGTATTTCCCCGAGATGGCGTCGATGTGCTTCTTCACGTCGGCGATGAACTTTCTCTTTGCCGCCCGCTGCTCCTCTTCCGACGATACCTCGATCACGCGTTTGAAGTTTTCCAGCGGGAACTTGGCATCCACCGGGACAAGGTTGTGGCCGAGCCGGATGACGGCGTCCACGACCTCGCCGCTCTTGAACCGGTGCTGGAGGGTGAAGTGGGCGGGCGGCAGGATCTGGGCCAGGAGATCGCCGAGGAACAGTTCGCCCAAGCCGCCGCGCAGTTTCGGTGAACGCAGGATCTCCTGCAGGCTCGCGATGTCCTTGCCCACCTCGAAGACCTTCTTCGTCGCCTCACCCAGGCTGCCGAGCCCTTTGCTTACCTCGGAAACGACCTTGGCCGCGTTGTCCAGCCGCGTGTTCAGGTCGCCCGTGGATTTCTGGAGCTGATCGGTGACCTGGCCGAGCCGTGTGTTCACCTGCGAGGTGATCTGCCCGAGCTGGGTATTCACCTGCTGCATGACATGGCCGAGCTGATGGTTGACCGCATCCTGGTTCTTGATCATGGCGTCGGAGAGCTGGCCGCGGAGCGACTGGACCTCCTGCTGCAGCAGATTCACGGCAGGGTCAACGGTCTTCTTCTGCGACTGGAAGATGAACCAGACGAGGAGGAGCAGGGTGAGCGCAAGAAGTATGAGGATGGCGGTGAGCATGGTGTTGGAATGCGAAAAACGTCAGACAGAGCGAGGCCTCTCTCCCATAATGACGTTCATTATACCATTCATAGCAGGAAGAGTAAACTATTGCCATGACGACGGTAAAAAGAAAGCGCCCGTAAGCAGGGAGGAGGTGATCGAAGAGTAAAACCGGGACCAAGTCCCTGCCTTGGGCTGCAGGGAAGACAGCAAGGCGGCACGCTATATCTGCGCTCCGGCTGGAATCTGCTCCAGGGAAAAGAAGGCAGCCCTTGCGGGCCGCCTTCTTCACAGCATCATGGTGCGTTGCGCTCAGTTCTTAATCCCGACGACATTCACCGGCACGGTACACCCGTCGTCAAGACAGGTCAGCGTCGCGGTCCCGCTGAAGCTCGTGCCCGCGGCATTGATCGTGAGGTTGTATGACCCCCGCATATTGCTGCACCCGCCGACCGGATAGCGCGATCCGTTGAAGGTCACCACGTAACCGCTGATCGTGGCCGGGACCGCGTTCGCCGCACCGGCCCGGGTATCGTAGACGCTCAGGCTGTTCCCTGACTGCGAGGCGACGACGCCTGTCCAGCCATCCCACGTTCCCAGGGGAACGCCGCACGTGTTGCTTCCGCTCGACACGGTGTCGGTGATGTCCCAACTCGTTCCTGCAAGGTTCGTGAACGCCGGCGGACTCAGGGGGGTGGTCCCGCCTCCTCCCCCGCCTCCGCCACAGGCGGCCGTAAGAGCTGCGAACAACAATGCTGCGACTGCTGCGTACCCTTTCTTTTTCATGCTTGCCCCTCCTTTTGAATTGCCGGATGACGGCCCTGCACAAGCGCCCCCTATGATCCGGTTTGTAAGCAGTGGTGCACGCCCCACGGTTGCCCGGTCAGCCGGGATTCCGCTGAAACCGCGGCCGAACAAGCCATCTTTCTACGGCTCGTACGGCGGCAGGTCCGCGATCATATCGTCCGTCACGGCGGAAAAGAACCCGCTCAGCCCCGCCTCCAGCTCCGGCTGAAAGAACCCCAGCACGATATTCGCCGTGTATGATCTATGATATCTTCCTTTCTCTTCGGGGATAGATGTCAACATCCCCGTCAATAGATCCCGCTCATGCCGCTGCCTGGTCCTGCAAAGAGATCGAACACCATCTCCGTTCCCGCTTCCGTGCCGTCGGTCCGCCAGAGCTCCCCGCCGGCGGCGTTCACCGCTGTAAAATACGCGGCGCTTCCGGCAATGGTAAAGAACAGCGGTTTGCTGTCCATGCTGCCGGGATTGATGTCCCTCACCAGCGCCGTGCCCGATGCTGTTCCGTCGCTCTTCCAGAGCTCTCCGCCGTTCGACCCGTCATCGGCAACGAAATAGAGCGCGCCGCCCATCGCGCCGAGCGCGTAGGGAGCGCTGCTCCCGGCGCCCGGATTGATGTCCTTCACCAGCGCCGTTCCCGCCGCTGTCCCGTCGCTCGTCCAGAGCTCCATGCCGTTCGCGCCGTCATCGGCCCGGAAGTACAGAATGCCGCCCGCTTCGGCGAGCAGGAACGCGTAGCTGCTCCCGGCGCCCGGATTGATGTCCTTGACCAGCACGGTGCCCGCCGTCGTTCCGTCGCTCTTCCAGGGCTCAGCGCCGATCGCGCCGTCATCGGCTTGGAAAAAGAGCGAGCCGCCCGCCGCGCGGAGAGATCCCGGGTAACTTCCTGCCGGTCCGGGCCTGATGTCCTTCACCTGTATCGTTCCGGCTTCGGCGCCGTCGCTCTTCCAGAGCTCGAAGCCGCTCGCGCCGTCATCGGCGGCGAAATAGAGCGTCCCGCCCAGGTCGGCGAGAGCGCCCGGAGAGCTTCCGGCGGCGCCCGGATTGATGTCCTTCACCAGCACCGTTCCCGCTGCGGTGCCGTCGCTCTTCCAGAGCTCTTCCCCGTGCGTCCCGTCATGGGCGCGGAAAAAGAGCGCCCCGCGCGCCGCGGTAAACTGCAGCGGATAGCTGCCGGAAGGTCCGGGCAGAATGTCCTGCACCATTTTGGTGCCCGCCGGCGTGCCGTCGCTCTTCCACAATTCATACCCGTGCGTTCCGTCATCCGCGCTGAAGTACAGCATGCTTCCGACTGCCGTGAGATACGCCGGATTGCCGCTGCCGGGGCCCGGCCGCATGTCCCGCAGGATATAGGTGCCGCTGCTCGTTCCGTCGGAGCGCCACAGCTCCTCGCCCGTTTCAGCATGATATGCGGTAAAATAGACCAAGCCGCCTATGCGCAGGACATTCTGGATCCCGCTCTCTTCGCTGACGACGGTATTGAGGTCCTTTACCAGCAGCGTTCCGCCCTCCGTGCCGTTGCTTGTCCACAGCTCGCTCCCGTGCGCGCCGTCATTGGCCATGAAGTAGACGGAAACGCCGGAGGCGGCAATGGAGGATGGATGACTTCCTGCCGGGCCGGGGTAGATGTCCTTAACCATCCGCGTTCCCGCCGGCGTGCCGTCGCTCACCCAGAGTTCCGTCCCGCTCGTGCCGTCATCTGCCTGGAAGGCGATCGTGCCGCCCGCAGCGGTGATACGGTAAGGATTGCTGCTTGCCGGGCCGGGATTGATGTCCTTCAGCAGCGCTGTTCCTCCCGGCGTTCCGTCGCTGATCCAGAGCTCGTACCCCGTTTGGCTGTCATATCCCTGGAAGAAGAGCTTGTCTCCAGCAGCAGTGAGCTGCCACACATAGCTGCCGCCCGCGCCCGGGGTGATGTCTTTCACCAGCACTGTTCCCGCCGGCGTCCCATCGCTCTTCCAGAGCTCGTTGCCGTTCGCATCCTCATAGGCCTGAAAGTACAGCGTGCTGCCGACCGCTGTAAGAGAATTTGGATAGCTGCTTTCCGAGCCCGGATTGATGTCCTTGACCAGCACCGTGCCCGCCGTCGTTCCGTCGCTCTTCCAGAGCTCGGTCCCGTTCGTCGTGTCGCCGGCTCGAAAGAAGAGTGTGCCGCCGACCGCGGTGAAATACGCGAGTGCGCTGCTGTTCGCCCCCGGATTGACGTCTTTCACCAGCACGGTCCCCGCTTCGGTGCCATCGCTCTTCCAGAGTTCGGCTCCGTTCGCACCGTCATAGGCGCTGAATAAGAGCGTACTGCCGACAGCGGTGAGATATTCCGGGGAGCTTGATACAGTACCGGGATTGATGTCCTTCACGGGAAAGAATGCGGTGGTCGCAGTGTCCGTGGCGAACAGTTCCCTGCCGTAGTCCGGACTGTACAGGGTGAAGAACACATACTGTCCCGCGGCGACAACAGATTCTATCGCTCCGGAAGAATCACCCTCCGTTATCCAGTGTGTTCCCCCGGACGTGCCGTCGCTCTTCCAGAGCTCCAGATTTCCGTCTCCGTCCGAATCAGCCAGAAAATAGAGCAGGCTCCCGCCGGCAGCGAAGAGCCGGGAGAACATCGGCACGGAACCTTCCGGTCCCGGACGATGGTCCAGCACGAGCGTCGTTCCGGCAGCCGTTCCGTCGGTCCTCCACAATTCCCTGCCGGCGAGCTTGTCATCGGCAAAGAAGTAGGTATAGAGCCCCAGATTGACGAAGTTCCCGGGCGAGCTGTTGCTGTTCGTATTGATGTCCCGGAGCAGCGTTGTGCCGCTCCGCGTCAGGTCGGTCCGGTACGGCTCCATGCCGGTCGACCCGCTATCCGCGACCAGGAAGAAGAACGGAGCGCCTCCGTTATCGCCGCCGCCGCCTCCGCCGCTGCAGGCGGAGATGAAGGCAACGAGCGTCACCATCAGCGATCCGATGCACATCCGATAGACTGTTCTCATGGCCAATTCCTCCCGAGCGCGCCATGCGCTCCCTCTGACTGACGCCGGTCCGGTCCGCCGTACCCGGCGGTCCTTACCAGCTCACCTTGAGATCGTATTCCGCTTTTTCGCTGTTGCTGTATGCTTCGACCCCGATCAGGAACAGAACCCGTCTGTCAAGACCGAAAGCGCCAGCACTGTTCTCAGGACCATTCTCAAAATGATCATCCATCTGCTCCCCG
Source organism: Nitrospirota bacterium (assembly GCA_020052615.1). GTDB lineage: Bacteria > Nitrospirota > UBA9217 > UBA9217 > UBA9217 > JAAXXJ01. The sequence continues at coordinate 34,499 of JAGVOT010000122.1, forward strand.
GACAATGCGGCTCCGGTCTCCTTAGCGCCGGGCGGAACCTGCCTTCAAACTGGACCTCTTTTTCATCCCGGACCCCGGCCGCTTAGGCTCCGTCAGGATATCCCACAGCTCGTCGTACCGCGTGAAGGCCTGCCTGCCCGCCTCCCCCGCCTTTTCGACGACGCCGACGATCCTTCGCGTGTCTTTTTCCGCGGTGCGGTAGATACGGACAATGAAGCTCTGCATAACGAGCGTCTCCCCTCAGGACGGACCAGTCCGTTTTCTGCGACGGACCATACCATGGAGGAGGTTACAGATCGGGTACGGATTTTCTGCGCGTCCGAAAGCCCTGCACTCAGTCGATCAATTTCCTTTCCAATGCCGCCGCGACGGCCTGCGCCCTGCTTTCGGCCCCAAGCTTCCGAAAGATGTTCCCGAGGTGGAATTTCACCGTTCGTCCGCTGATCCCGAGCGTTCTGCCTATGTCACGGGAGGTCCTGCAGTGCTTCAGGCAGCGCAGGACGTCCTTTTCCCGGTCCGTGAGCTCTGGATTCGATTCCGGCATGTTCCCGCGCGCCTCCGCCGCCTTGAGGCGGACGTTCATTGAATACCAGGAAGAAGATACAATAAAATGCCGGATCTGACACCTGTACGATAGGACAGGTTGGGAAGCGTTGCGGTAAATTGCAGGGGGAACGGGCGCAGGAGAAAAAAAGGCCGACAAGTTTCGTCGAGCAGTTTAGCAGGCCGCTGAAAAAACGATTTTCGTTGTCTTTGCGAACGAGGCGAAGCAAAACTCGCAGCTTCAGGACTTTTTCAGCAAACTGGGCGGAGCGCGAACATCATTCGATATCCACCAGCTTCTGTTCCAGGGCGATGGCCACGGCATGGGTCCTGGTGGTCGCGTCGAGCTTTCGCATGATGTTGCCGATGTGGAACTTCACTGTCCGCTCGCTGATCCCCAGGATGACCGACAGGTCCCAGGTGCTTTTGCCCTGCCTGAGCCATTTGAGCACCTCGGCCTCTTTCGGGGTGAGCACGGGGCGGTCCTTTGCCTGGCTTCCTGTGCGGCGCAAAGCCTCATGGAAGTGGGGGATGATAAGATCGAGGATCTCCTCGGTGCGGCTGCTGCGGTCCAGGCCGTGATAGCAGAAGAAGCTGCCTTCCGTTCCTTTCAGGTTTCGCACGCCATGTCCATAGCCGCGCCCCTTATGCACGGCGCGGAATCCGTAGTCTTCCGCGAGGGACAGGATCGCGCGCGTATCCCGTGAAAAGGGATGCTTTCTGAACGTATCCGCCCAGTATTGCAGCCCGAAATTTCTGAAGTTCTCCCTCACGGCGGGGTCCTTCATCACCAGTTCCCGCCGGGCCAGTTCGGCAAGGTAGTCTTCCGGGTAATCCACATTGACGACTTTCAGGTCCTCGATCGCACCGTCCGCCCCGATCGCGCTCATGCAAGCCAGCGCCGCCTGGTAGGGCAGCAGGCCGCTGAGCCTGCTCATGAGCCTGATCAGGTCCTCCGTCGAGGCGCAGTCGCGGCTGTCGCTGATCAGTTCCAGAAGAAGTATCGCGTCCCGCTTTGAAAGATTTCTGATCCGCATGAGCCTGGCACTCCTCGAACGTCCTTCAGGGGCATTGCCCCGGGTCCGGCAGCGGCCGGTTTCGTCTGCGATAGCGTTCTTTCAGCAGCCCCTTATTGCCTGAGCGACCGGCAGAGGGTTTCCAGTTCATGAGAGGGACCGACGCCCAGCGCGGCTGCGAGCGTCTTTCTGCAGCGCTCGTAGACACGCATGGCCTCGGCCTTGCGGCCGAGCGTCCGGTAAACCCGCATGAGGCCGAGATAGAGTTCTTCTGAGAGATCGTCCACCTCGAGGCCGCGCAGATACCATTCCACTGCCTTCCGGGTCCGGCCCGCGTGTTCCTGGGACTCGGCCAGGGCGGTCACGGCGCGCAGAAATTTGCTGCGGAGCCGCTCCCGGGGCGAAAGGGCCCAATCCCGGTCTCGGTCCCCGTCATGGTCGAGGAGATTGCCCTGATAGAGCGCGACCGCCCGCTCCAGCAGGTCGCGCCGCGTGTCTCCGGCGCCGTTCTCGGCATCGGCGCAGAGGCGCTCGAA
>JAGVOT010000038.1 GCA_020052615.1 Nitrospirota bacterium
CAGGCCCCGGGACACGCGGCCCGGCGGGGACCGCAAGAAGCGGTTCCAGGTCAGAAAGAAGGTCTGCAGGTTCTGCGTCGACAAGACGCCGTTCATCGACTACAAGGACCTCAAGACCCTGAAGTTCTTCATCACCGAGCGGGGCAAGATCCTTCCGCGCCGCATCTCCGGCAATTGCGCACGTCATCAGCGCGAGATCACCGTGGCGATCCAGCGCGGCAGGAACATCGCGCTCCTGCCGTTCTCCGGCGAAAAGACCGGCTAGACCGCAGGGCTAACGCAGCATACCCTTAAGGGAACCCCGGCCGTTTTCGAACAGGTTGCGGGTTCCCTTTTTTTTGGAGAACATATGCCATTCCGGTCCATCCTTACCGCCGCCCTCCAGTCCGCGGGGCTGATGCTGGCGGGATTCATCGTTCCGCTCCTCGGACAGATCGCTTTGCTCATCGCACCGGTGCCGCTCATCCTCATCATGGTGCGTGAGGGGAAAATGCCGGGCATGCTGGCCCTGGGGCTCGCAACGGCCGTCATCGCGGTCCTCGCCGGAGGCCATGCGGTATTTGTCGTCATCTTCCTGAGCTATGGCTTCATGGCCATGGGCCTGGCCGACGGCCTGCGGTGGCGCTGGAAGCCCGAGAACGCCGTCCTTATCGGCGGCATGCTCACCATCGTCGCCCTGGTCGTCGTACTGGCCCCTTTAGTACATGGCACCGGAAAAAGCCCCGTGACCGTCATCGAGGAATATCTTCGGACAAGCATCGCCGAAGCGCAGCAGCTCTATACGCAGCTGGGGCTCGTCGACGTGGCTCAGGCCATGGCCCAGGTCTCCGATAGGGTGGTCTATTACCTCGTGCGGCTTCTCCCCGGCATCATCGTGGTAGCGACCCTGCTGCAGGCCGCCTGTTGTTACGGCATGGCGCGGGCCCTCATTCTCCGGAAGGACCCTTCCGCAGCGATCCTCCCGGAACCTTCCCTGGCCACCTGGCACGCGCCGGACGCCTGGGTCTGGGGACTCATCGCCGCACTGGGACTCGTCGCCCTGCCGGACACGACCATCCGCTTCATCGGCATGAACATCGCCCTGGTCTGCCTCCTGATCTACTCGGTCCAGGGCATCGCCCTGGTGGAGTTCACGCTCCGGAAAGCCAGGGTCGGCACGATCTGGAGGAATCTCATCATTACGATCATCATTGCCCTCCCCGTGATCGTGCCCGTGATCGCCCTTGGCGTCGTGGACATCTGGGCGGATTTCCGCAAGGTCCGGACGCCGGCGCAGAACACCTGACTTGGACAAGCCGAAACCAGTAACAGCAAAGCCATCTCTCGCAAAGCCGCAAAGGACGCAAAGAAATCTTAAATCCTGGTCAAATAAACTAAAAGATTTGACTGTTCTTTGCGAGCTTGGCGTCTCGCTTAGAAGCGCCTACTTTTGGTTGCGAGATATATGCTTCCTGTTTTAAAAAGATTTTGATTTACTACGGACCAAATCTTTTCGTTTCCTCTATTCGTTTTTCTGGTATAATGCCCATCAATATGCGACTCACGAAAGACCTCATCCAGCATCTTGCCGGCTCCATCGCCGCGAACCTTGAAAGCAAAGGCGCGGTAACATACGACGTGTCCAAAGAGGCCGTCGCCTCGAAAATCGCCGACGTGATAACCGCGGACATGATGGCCGAGGAAAAGCTCAACAAGGACGTCGAAAAGCTCCTGTCGGCTCATGAGGACGAGATCGCCAGGGGCCAGATGGACTACCGCAAGGTGTTCGAGCTCACCAAGCAGAAGCTCGCCAAGGACCGGGGGATAGTACTCTAATGCGGATTTCGGATTGCGGATTGCGGGATAACGCCGCAAAAAAGGATCACCAGCCATGCGCCTGAGCGAGGACCGCATCTCCCATATCTCCCACCTGATCCTGGACATGCTGATGCAGAACAGGAATGTCGACGCCCTCCAGCCCGAGGAACGGGTCCTCCGCGAGATCAAACGCACCATCACCGAAGAGCTCACCTTCGACGATGAAGCGGACGACGCCGCCCGCCGCACGATCCAGTCCCTCTCGCGCCGGATACCCGAGGGAAGCCGCGAGTGGGATGTCCTGTACCAGAAATACCGGGAAGAAGAACTGAGGAGGAGACGAAAGCTTTGAGCAAGACCACCACTCCCGGCCTGGTCATCGCCTGCATCGTTTCCGGCCTGGGGTTGTTCATCAGCCCGGGACTGTCCAGTCCCCTTCTGTTCCCCTGGGTCATCGGCTACCTCTTCCTCGCCCTCCGGATCTCCTACGATGCCTACGTCATTCCCGATCCCCTGAAACCGTTCCCGTTCATCGTTCTGGGCGTTATCCTGGTGAACTTCCTGGTACAGGTGACGGGAGGGGTGCATTCCTCCCTCTGGCCTGTCTATTTCCTCTATGCCGTCGTCGTTGCGGCATTCTCGCCGCCCCGGCGCGCCTATGGGATGGTGGCCGTCATCCTGGCCATCGAATCGGCCAATCTGTTGCTGACCGGCCAGGACGTCGCCGGCCGCTGGCACGTCTACGCGGGATCCGGCCTGTCCCTTGCGGGCGTCTCTGCCACAGCATCGCACGTCATGCACCGGATCCGCAGCGAGGCGGAGGAGGTCCGTGACGCCCACGATCGTCTTATCGCCCACGCCGAAGCCTACAACCCCCTTGCCGACACTGACAAGCTCGAATCGCTGACGCGGGAGCACCGACAGGCCGCGAACGTGAAAGCCGCCAGCGAACTCGAAAGCTGGTTCAGCGGACTCGTCGAAATGGCCTCTGATCTCGTTCCGGCCCACACCTATGCGCTCTTCGTGAGCGAGCGCCGCGATGCCGGCGAGGCATTCACCCTGCGGGCCGTCAGGACGGAGAGTCCCGGCTCCGTGCTGCCGCCGGGTGCGGCCCTGGCCCCCCACGCGAGAACACGCATCAACGTATGCGCGGAGCAGCAGGAGGTACTGTACCTGACCGATCCCGAGGAGACCATCACCGGCCTCGACCACTACCGTTCCGATGGCCGGGGCGTGCCGGTGAGGTCCCTGCTCCTGCTCCCCATTGTGCAGAAGGACCGGACCCTGGCCGTCCTCGCCGTGGACAGTCTGCAGGCCGACGCGTTCCCCCGCAGGACGCAGGATGTGCTGGAGCGGCTGTCGACCTTTTTCATCCACTTCAGCGACAAGGTCCAGACGACGCTCGAACTCGATGCCCGGGTGAGGCACTTCAGCGCTCTCCACGAGATCAGCCGGGACCTGAACGAAAGCCTCTGGTTCGGCAATATCATGAAAAAGGTGATCCCCCGGATCACCCAACTCGTCCCCTACGACTACTGCGCCTGCGTCCTGAGCACCGAGATCGACAGCGTACTGCACCTCCAGTTCATCGCCCTCGAAGGCTACGATGACGAACTGGTCGGTGTAAAGTTCCCGCTCTCGGACAGCGCGGTCGTATCATTCATGCACCGGCACTGGGCGGAGACCGGCGTCCCCTTTTTCTACACCGGTGACTACGGGGATCGGGGCAGGGACATCGCGCTCTTTCCGTTCAAGGCGTTCCAGAAGCCCATGCGGACCCTCTATGGAAGCCTGCTGGTCGCCAAGGGCACCTTCGTCGGCGCGTTCTTCCTCGCCTCGCGGCAGCCGAACGCCTTCACCAAATACGAACGGGACAGCCTCCTCGACACGCTGATGAACCAGGTGGCGATGGTCGCCTACAACTCCCTGCTTTACCAGAAGATCGAGAACATGGCGAGGACCGACGGACTCACCGGCCTTCTGAACCACCGGACGTTCATGGAAAAGCTCGCCGAGAAGTACCGTGAGCTGGAGCGCACGCCCCGGCCGTTCTCCCTCCTGATCATGGACATAGACAAGTTCAAGCTGGTGAACGACAAATACGGTCATCCCGTGGGAGACGTGGCGATCAAGGCCGTCGCCCAGGTCCTCCGCGATACCGTCCGGGGCACGGACTTCGTAGCACGCCACGGCGGCGAGGAGTTCGCCGTGGGCATGGTCGAGACCGATATCCGCGGCGCCGAGCTGATGGCGGAGCGCGTCAGGTCGATCATGGAAAAGACCATGATCACCCGGGTGCATGACGGCGAGCTCCGGTGCACGCTGAGCATCGGCGTCGTATCGTTCCCCGAGGACACCGATAAGATGGCAGATCTCGTCAGCTTCGCCGATGAGGCCCTGTATCATGCGAAACGGTCGGGCAGGAACCGCGTCAGTCTGTACCGTGATTCCCTGAAAAACCCCGTCCAGCAGGTGCAGTCCTGAATATCGGCTCCACCGGGGACGGGTCCAGACATAGCAAGGCAGCAATACCGCCATTCCAGTCGCTCACGAACCCACGATGGCTGCGCTCACTTTAGATTCAACCTTTCCTGAGCTTCCGGGTCTCATAGTATGACGAACGGCCGCCCTATGGACGAGGACCTCGCACTTATTGATAGATACATTGCCGGCGACCGGGAGGCCTTCGATGCGCTGGTGCTCAAGCACCAGAAACCGCTCTATTCCCTGCTGTACCGCATGGTGAGCGACAAAGAGGACGCCGCGGACATCCTCCAGAAGGCCTTTATCAAGGCATTCACCGGCATTCGCAGCTTTGAACGGCGTTCGAGCTTCCGGACCTGGCTGTACCAGATCGCCATAAACCTGGCAAAGAACGTCTACCGGGACCGGGCCCGGGCCGCGCTGGTACCCCTGGACGACGTGGTCATCCGGAGGGACCCGAAGGTGCTGGAATCGCTCATCCACAAGGAATCCCGGGGGAATCTGCTCCGGGCAATGGCCGGACTTCCCGAAAAGCAGCGTCTTACCGTGATGCTCAGGGTGCAGGAACAGAAGTCGTTCGATGAGATCGCCGGGATCATGCAATGCTCCGTCGGCACTTCAAAGGCGAATTATCACCACGGCGTGCAAAAGCTCAAGGAACTGTTCAAAAAAGCAGGGAATGACAATGACGTGCAATGACCTCAACATAAAGGGGCTTCTCCCCGCCTACCAGGGCAAAATGCTCTCTCCGGCAGATACCGGCCGGATCGAGAAGCATCTGTCAGGATGCGAGGACTGCAGAACCGAGCTTTCCCTCCTCCACATGCTGTCCGGTGAGCCTGTTCCCGATCCCGGAGAAGCGTTCTGGGCGGCAATGCCGGGCAGGATCTTCCGCGAGGTCCAGGCGCAGCAACCGCCGACGATGCTGCAGAGACTGCCCGGCGGCAGAGGGTGGACGATCATTCCCCGCTGGACCTGGGCAGCGGCCGCGGTATTCCTGGTGGCCGCCGCGTTCCTGCTTCTCGACCGCCCGGAGACCCCTGAGATCGCCCGCACCACGGTGCCGGAGAACGGATCATCCTACGGAGACCTTCTCTCTTCCGAGACGGTCGACATGGCGGAACTCACCGACATCGAGATCGACTCCGTGGATCTCTGGGCGACGGAAGAACTTTCCCTGCTGCGCGAGGAGGTCATCGACAGCTTCAGGACCAGCACGGACATCAGCATTGACGACAGGCTTGCGGAATTGAATGCCCGGGAGTTGGAACGATTAATGAGCATACTCGATACCCAGGAGGAGGGTTAATATGAACACGATCGTACGCGGCATCATCGTGGCGGCATTTCTCGCCGCATCGGCAACCAGCGCCATCGCGCAGCAGCAGGCGCCGGGCCCGCGGAGGGACCGGCCGTCGGACGAGCAGCGCGAAGCGGTCAGAAAGAAGATGTATGCTGTCAAGATCGTCAGGCTGACAGAAACATTGAAGCTCGACGAAAAGACCGCGGCAGCGTTCATTCCGGCCATAACCGCCCTGGAGCAAAAACGCCGGGAACTCTACAGAGAGAACCGCGATATCATGCAGGAAATGAAGCTCATCCTTCAGGCGTCCAAGCCTGATGAGGGAAAGCTGAAGACAGCCATCAGCAGGATCGAGAGGAACCGCCAGGAAATAGCGGCCCAGCGAAGCAAGGAATTCGATGCGGCACGGAGCCACCTCACGATCGCGCAGACGGCGCAATATATCATCTTCAACCAGGAATTCCAGCAGGAGATGCGCGGGATGATGGAGGGTGCCCGGGGCGGCAGGAATCCTGACGGCCGCAGACCCGGCAAGGGCTTGGCCCCGGGCCGCGGACCCGGCCAGGGTCCGGGAATGGGAGCTGCACCTCTTGAGGGCAGATAGGCCATAACTGTTCGTCGAAAGACGCCCTATGGGATAGATGCTCGCAAGCCTGAGTTTCAGAGAGACTCAGGCTTTTTTCGGTTTTAACGGGGTGCATGCGCAGCCGTTCTGCATCTGCAGCGCGCTGACGTCCATCAAGACGGCATTGCCGCCCTGCTCCGGTCCGGGGAGCGGGCATTTCCCGCCTCCTTCCACCTTATCATTGACAAACAGCGTGCCGAGCCCGTATAATCCTGCACACCATCACAGGAAAGGCAGCTGTCCCTATGAAAAAAATCGTCCAAAAATACTCTAAGTTCCTCAAGCAGACGAGCGAGCAGTTCAACGCGGCGGCGAAAAAGAACGGCGTGAAATGCGCGCGGGGGTGCCATGAGTGCTGTGCGACCGGCTTCTTCGACATCACGCTTCTCGACGCCCTTCATATCCGGGACCGCCTGAAAAAGGTCCCCGCCCCCATCCGAAAACGCGTCATCGCCAAAGCGAACGAGCAGCTCGACATCCTGGAAAAAAAGAGCGCGTTCTCCCGAAAGGACCCCCTTCTCAAGACGCTGGCGTCCATAGACTCCATTTCCCGCAGGTCTGCAAAAATGCGCTGTCCCGCTCTTGATGACCGGGGGGCGTGTCTCATCTACGACCAGCGGCCCCATATCTGCCGCATCTTCGGGCCTACCGTCCGCGGTCCGCGCCGCGCCGTCCGCCTCGAAGGCTGCGGCTATTTCACCCGGGACATACCGGAGACGGACTTCCCCATCCTTCTTAACTACGGCGATGAAGAGGCCATGCTCAAGGCAATGTTCCTCAAGGCCGGACGCAAGCGGGTGCGCGAAGTGGACACCATCATCCCCGCTGCCATCGCCCTGGACCTGGAGAAGTGGCTGTAAGAGCCTTTTACCACGGAGACACAGAGACACGGAGAAGGGCAAAGAGTAATGCGAATACGCGGGCTTATTCCCCGGCCCCGCACTCCTGAATTGGCAGTCGTTTTCCATTCCGACATGCAGTTGGTTTTCTCTGTGACTCAGTGCCTCCGTGGTGAATACCGTTTCTTGTACTATGGAAATCATCAAGAAGATAGTCCGCTGGAAAGGCAAGTTCATGAGCGCCGTGGAGATCCATTACCGCGACGCGAAGGGTGTGGAACGCACCTGGGAGGCCATAGAACGCGTCAACATCGGCGGGATCGTCGTCATGGTAGCGGTCACGCCGGCGAACGCCGTCCTGCTCGAACGACAGTTCAGGCCGCCCCTCGGCCGGGATGTCATCGAACTCCCCGCGGGTCTCGTAGACCCGGGCGAGGCCATGGAAGCCGCAGCGCGGCGGGAACTCATCGAAGAGACCGGATGGTCTGCGCGGGAGCTCCGTTTTCTCGTGGAAGGCCCCATGTCCACCGGCGCATCCACCGAGATCATCAGGACCTATCTCTGCACCGGGCTCGAGCATGTGGGAAAAGCAGGCGGTGACGACAATGAGATCATCGAGGTCATCGAGGTCCCCATCGAGAACGTCAACGAATACCTGGTCAGCGCCCAGGCCGGAGGAGTGCTCGTCGACCTGAAGGTCTTCGGCCTGATCGAGCTTGCCCGCCGCACCCTCTCCCGGTAGACTGCACACACACCTGCCCCTGAACACCCTCTCCCACGGAGATCCCGTCGCCCCCGCCCGCCGTTGGCCGATAGAACGGTGTTCCGTACGCCATTGACCGCACAAATAGCATTGAAACGGGGGCCTCTTTCTGGTATCTTTCAAGGGTAGCATTCGTCAAACGGTTCCAGCACGCTCTGTGAACACCTCCGAGGAATAGCATGAACAGTCTCCATGAGTTTACCGCCGAGCCGATGATCGCCTATTTCTCCATGGAGATCGGCGTCAAGAACGACATCCCCACTTACAGCGGCGGCTTGGGCATCCTTGCCGGCGATACCATCAAGTCCGCGGCTGACCTCAAGCTGCCCGTCATCGCGGTAACGCTTATCAGCCGAAAAGGGTACTTCACCCAGGAGATCGATCCGCGGGGCTGGCAGCAGGAAAAGCCGGTGGTCTGGGACCCGGCCCGGTATATGAAGCTCCTTCCCGTGAAGGTAAAGGTCCAGATCGAGGGCCGCGACGTCACCATTCAGGCGTGGGTCTATCTGGTCGCCAGCCCGACGGGCGGCAGGATCCCGATCCTTTTCCTCGACACCGATGTTCCCGAGAACACCCCGGAAGACCGCGGCATCACCGACTACCTCTACGGCGGGGACCATACCTACCGGATCAAGCAGGAGGTCGTCCTGGGCATGGGCGGAGTGCGGATGCTCCATGCGCTGGAATTCCACATCAAGAAATATCACATGAACGAAGGCCACGCGAGCTTTCTCGCGTTGGACCTCCTGCTTCGCTTCAAGCGGGACATCGAGAGCGTCTGGGACGAGCGGTCGGTCTGGGACCTGGCCCGGGTGCGCGACCTCTGCGTGTTCACGACCCACACGCCGGTCGAGGCGGGTCATGACAAGTTTCCCTACTCCCTGGTGAAGCAGGTCCTCGGGGACATCCTTCCCCTCGACGTCCTGAAGGACATCGCCGGAAAGGAAAGCCTCAACATGACGCTTCTCGCGCTCAACCTCAGCAGATACATCAACGGCGTTGCCAAGAAGCACGGCGAAGTCTCCCAGCACATGTTTCCGGGATACCACATCCATGCCATCACGAACGGCGTGCACACCTTCACCTGGACGTGCGAAGAGATGGCGGCGCTGTTCGATAAGTATATCCCGGGGTGGGCGAACGAGCCGGAGCTCTTCGTCCGGAGCGGCAATATCCCCAATCTGGAGCTCTGGGAAGCCCACCGCGAGGCCAAGCGAAAGCTGTTCGCCACGGTCAAGCAGACAACGGGCGTCGACATGGACCTGAATGTCCTGACCCTCGGGTTCGCCCGGCGCGCCACGGCGTACAAACGTCCCCACCTTCTCTTTCGCGACATCGACCGGCTGCTGAAGATCGCGGAAAAGGGACCGATCCAGGTGGTCTATGCCGGCAAGGCACACCCCCATGATGATTCCGGTAAAAAACTGATCCAGGGGATCTACGAATACAGCGAAAAGCTCAGGGGCAAGGTCGCCGTCGTTTTCCTTCCGGGCTACAACATGGACACGGCGCTCAAGCTCGTGTCCGGCGTGGACATCTGGCTGAACACGCCGCTCCGCCCCCTGGAGGCATCCGGTACGAGCGGCATGAAAGCGGCCCATAACGGGGTCCTCAACTTCAGCGTCCTTGACGGCTGGTGGATCGAGGGGCATATCGAGGGGTTCACCGGCTGGTCAATCGGCGGACCGCCGACGGAATACTCGAAGCCCGGAGACGCCGATGCCGACGATGCCGCGGATCTTTATAACAAGCTTGAGAACATCATCATCCCGAAATACTATAGTCCCGACAAGGACCCCTGGGCCAGGATGATGAACAACGCCATCAGCAAAAACGCCTATTACTTCAACAGCCACCGGATGATGCGACGGTATGTAACGGAAGCGTACATCCGGTAGCGAACGGCGGTCCCGGCCGGAGCGAACCGATGTCCGCATTCGTGAGGTGTGATAGTACAGCGGCACGCATGAAGGACAGCAGATGAACGGTGAAAGCCATCGCGCCGGGATCATAGACTCGGTTCCTGTCTGCATAATGCTCCTTGTTCCAGATGGTTCACTGCGGGATATGAATCCGGCCGGACTCGCCATGGTGGAAGCCGACTCCCTTGAACGTATCCGGGGCAAGCCCTACCATCACATCGTCGCCCCCGAGTTCCGCTCATCCTTTCAGGCACTTGTCCGGAAAGTGGCCGGGGGCGGGACCGACTCGCTGGAATACCAGATCACGGGTCTCAAGGGCACGCGCCGCTGGCTCGACGTCCATGCCGTTCCCTTCCATTACGCCAACGGCCCGGACAGGTACATCCTGGCCGTGGCCCGTGATACGACGGAGCGGGTGCAGCGCGAGGGAAAGACACGGTATGATCAGAAAATGGAGATCATCTCCACCCTTACCAGCGGCATAGCCCACGACTTCAACAATATTCTGACCGCGATCATCGGCTATGCCACGGTCATGAAAATGAAGCTCCCGGAGGATGACCTTCTCCGGCCCATGGCCCTCCAGATCCTGGCGGCGTCAGAACGGGCATCCGGCCTCACCAAGGGACTTCTGTCCTTCGGCAGCAAACAGATACTGAACCTGGAGCAGGTTGACCTCAACGATATCGTCAGGAATGCCACCGGTATCTTCGAAAAAGAATCGGGAGGCGCCATAACGGTCTCGCTCAATTTGGCCCCTGCGCGCCTTGCCGGCATGGTGGACGAAGGCCAGATAGAACAGTCTCTCCTGAACATCATGGCCAACGCGCGGGACGCCATGCCCTCAGGGGGAACCCTCAGCATCTCGACAGAGACCATGGAACTGGAGGACACCTTCATCTCCATCCATGGATACGGGGTCAAGGGTTCCTATGGAGTGATCGCGCTGACGGACTCCGGTCGGGGAATGGACGAACGGACGAGGAGAAAGGTTTTCGAGCCGTTCTTCACCACCAAAGAACCGGGGAAAGGCACCGGGCTCGGCCTGGCGATCGTGTACGGGAGCATAAAAAGCCATCGCGGGTTCGTGAACGTTTACAGCGAGCCAGGCACCGGAACGACCTTCCGGGTATATCTGCCGCTATCCGGCGACCGCCTGAAGCACGCTTCCGCAGCAGCCTCCCTCTGTCCCGAAGGCAGAGGAGAAACGATCCTTATCGGTGACAACGAGGGTGGCGCCCGAAAGGTCGTGGCGTCCGTCCTGGAACGGTTCGGGTACCGCGTGCTTCAGGCCTCCGACGGCGGGGAGGCGCTTCGCCTGTTTCAGGAACAGGCGGACCAGGTCCGGCTGGTCATGCTGGACATCTTTATGCCCGTCCTGAACGGGAAAGAGGTCTGTGACGAGATCATCCGGCTGCGCCCGGGAACACGGGTCGTCTTCACCAGCGGGTATACCGCGGATATCATCAGGCAAAAGCATCTGCTCAGCGACAACGTGCCGTTCATAGCCAAGCCGGTCTCTCCGAGGGACCTGCTCACCAAGATCAGAGAGGTGCTGGACACATGACGCAAAAACACAATACCATCCTTGTGGTCGACGACGATCCCTACGTGCTCGCATCCATTTCGACGCTGCTCAGGGCGTTCGGCTTCGTGGTGAACACCTGCGATAACGCGAACAGCGCCATCCAGGAGATCCAGCGTACCGCGGTCGACGTCGTCCTGACGGACATCAAAATGCCCGTTCTGACGGGCGTTGACCTTCTCGGCATGATACACAAGTTCGATCCGCAGATCCCCGTCATCCTGATGACCGCCTATGCCGAGCTCGATGTTGCCGTGGACGCCATCAAAAAGGGAGCCTTTGATTTCATCACCAAGCCCTACAACGCCGACTACCTGGTCCACACCATCGAAAAGGCCGTAAAATATTCCGGACTGATCCAGATGGAGCGTGACTACAAGAAGAACCTGGAAGAGACCGTCCGGAGACGGACCCAGGAGCTGTCCGACGCGCTTATCCAGGTGAAGAACATGAGCCGCGAGGTCATCACCAGGCTCACGGTGGTGGCGGAATACCGCGATACGGCAACGGGCGCCCACATCTCGAGGATCGGGCTCTATTCGAACAAGATCGCGGAAGAGCTGTCGCTGCCGGCCGACTTCGTTGAAAAGATCACCTTTGCCAGCTCCATGCACGATCTGGGGAAGATCGGCATCCCCGACAACATACTCCTGAAGAACGGCCCGCTCACCAGGGATGAATATGAACTGATGAAGACCCACACCTCGATGGGAGAACAGATCCTCTCGGGCTCCGATTATCCGGCGATCCAGCTCGCCGCTTCCGTCGCGCTGAACCACCACGAGCGTTTCGACGGCGGAGGCTATCCGCGCGGTCTCAAAGGAGAGAATATCCCCATCGAAGGCAGGATCGTCATGCTCGCGGACCAGTATGACGCGCTGCGCAGCCCCCGGCCCTACAAGCCCGGGTTCTCTCACCAGGAGACCTGCAATATCATCACCCGCGGCGATGTCCGTACGATGCCAAGCCACTTCGATCCGAAGATCCTGCAGGCGTTCAAGAAACTGGCCCCGGTCTTCAACGCGATCTTCGAGACGAACATATCATGATCTGCCTCTTGCCTTCCCGCCTGGTTGTATAGTATAGTTCCTTATGATCGCCAAGATAAAGACCATCCGGGAGCTCCAGCCTCTTCTCACTATCCTTCGGGCGGCAGGCAGGAAGATCGTCTTCACGAACGGCTGTTTCGACATCATCCATACCGGCCATACCCGCTACCTTGCCATCGCTCGTTCCTTCGGCGATATCCTGGTCGTCGCCGTGAACAGCGACTCATCCGTCCGCACGATCAAGGGCGAGAAGCGGCCCATCAGCTCCCAGGCCGAACGCGCCGAAACCCTTGCCGCGCTCGAATCGGTCGATTTCGTCACCATCTTCGACGAGCCGGACCCGCATCGGGTGATCTCCGCGCTGCAGCCGGACGTGCTGGTAAAGGGCGGCGACTGGCCGATCGAGAAGATCATCGGGAGGGACGTGGTCGAAGCGCGCGGCGGGAAGGTCGTGAACGTGCCCTACGTTGAGGGTGCTTCTACAACGGGGATCATTGAGAGGATCGTAAGGATATACGGCGAAGGTGGGAAGGTGGGAGGTTGAGAAGGTGGGAGATAAGCCCCTCGAACGGAAGAAGTCTCTTCGCCACTTCAGAGACCTTGAAGTATATCAGATGGCTTTTGCAGGCGCGATGAACATCTATCAACTCACGAAGAATTTCCCTGCCGATGAAAAATATTCCCTTGTAGACCAGATACGAAGAACATCGCGTTCGGTTTGTTCGAATCTCTCTGAAGCATGGAGAAAACGCAGATATCCGGCAGCTTTTAAGAACAAACTAACAGACTCGATGCAGGAGGCATCAGAAACTCAATGCTGGCTTGAGTTCAGCCTATCATGTGACTACATCAGAAAGAATGTATTTGACAAGCTCGATGCTGAATACGAAAGTGTTCAATCAATGCTCAATGTAATGGAAAAAAGCGCTGAAAAGTTCTGTTATTGACGTTTTTCGTGCTCTTTCCCACCTTCCAACCTTCCCCCCTTCCCACGTTCCCGCTTTTCTGCCTTCTCGTCCTCGATCTCATACAGCGTATCATCATCAAACCCGAAATAGTGCCCTATCTCGTGCACGACCGTATCGAGCACGATTTCCTCGATCTCTTCGGCTGTTCGCGCATCCCTTTCGATCGGCCCCTGGTAGATCACGATCCGGTCAGGCAGGACGTTCCCGTAGTTCCACTCCCGCTCGGTCAGCGGCGTTCCCTGGTACAGGCCGTACAGGCCATCATCCTCGATCCCCATGTCGTCGAGCACGTCCTCCGGAGGCTCGTCCTCGACTTCGATCGCGATATTCTTAAGCGCGGCCAGGAACTTCTTCGGAAGCCGTCCGAGCGATCGTTCGACGAGCTGTTCGAACTTCTTTCGGTCCATGCATGTCTCCGCTTCTCTTTCAAATCCACTCGGGACGATTCCCGGTGCCGGCCTGTCCTGGATTCCCGCCTCTGCAGTATAACGGCGCATTGCTGGAATAGATAATCATAAGGCGACGCGCTTCTTTTTTTTATCCTCTTTGCAACTACGATCCCGGACAATCTTTCAGCTTGCCCCCCTCCCGCGCCTCAGCGTTACCACCTTGTCGATCGCCGCCCGTACCTCCTCGTCAACGTTCGTAAACTTTATGCCATACAGATACATATCGGCCTCTTCCTGATGCCGTTCGACCCGCATGATCTCTCCGTATCCGCTGATATGCGTCCCGTCAGGGAGGAAGAATGAGAGGAACACGCCTGCCCCCTTCGACAGCGGCTCCGGCGCCTTGATGAGCATTCCGCTTGCGCTGAGGTTTTCGGTCCAGAACGGCACCGGCCGGTCTCTGAACTTCCCTTCGATGGCGACAGCAAGCGCCGCACGATACAGCATCCGCGGCGCCACATTCAGGAATTCCTGCATCTTCATATGCAGGATCAGGGCATCGACGGGCATGGTCAGGACCGCATTGGCCCTGCAGCGTTTGCATCGCTCACGGTGAGCCAACGTGTCCTGTCTGACCATGATGATGGAGGCCTTTCGCAGTGCCGGTCTTGTTCTGATGAACTCGCAGAGGGATTCAGGGGCTCCGCCGGGCAGGTCGAGCAGCGTCACGATCAGATCGATGGTCTCTTTTGCGCATATTCTCTGCGCTTCGTCGTTCGTCGACGCAACAAACACTTTGATGTCATGCCGATCGAGAAAACTGTCTTTCCCGGGCAAGAGGCTCTTCAAGTCCTTCGCGATCAGCACCTTTTTCATGGCAAGCCTTGCGGCTCCTCCCGAAGAAAAGAAAAAAGCCGGAAGTCACGAAGACTTCCGGCCCTGATGAACGCTCGCTTACTTTTTTATGCTGTAGAACACGCCCTTTCCCCGATACTGCGCCGCGTCTCCCAGCTCCTCCTCGATCCGGATGAGCTGATTGTACTTGGCAACGCGGTCGGTCCGCGAGAGCGATCCGGTCTTGATCTGGCCGGCGTTCGTCGCGACGGCGAGGTCGGCGATGGTGGCGTCCTCGCTCTCGCCGGAGCGGTGCGATACCACCGCCGTGTATCCCGCCCGCTTGGCCATCTCGATGGCGTCCAGCGTCTCCGTGAGCGTGCCGATCTGGTTCAACTTGATGAGGATCGAGTTCCCGATGCCCTCGTCGATGCCCTTTTTGAAGATCGCCGTGTTGGTCACGAATATGTCGTCGCCCACCAGCTGGACCTTGGAGCCCAGATGGTCCGTCAGGACCTTCCAGCCCTTCCAGTCCTTTTCCGACATGCCATCCTCGATGGAGACGATCGGATACTGGCGGATCCAGCTCTCGTAGAACTTGATCATCTTGTCGGCCGTCAACTTCTTGCCTTCCCCTGCGAGATCGTAGACGCCGTTCTTGTAGAACTCACTGGATGCCACGTCGAGCCCGAGGAATACATCTCGTCCCGCCTTGTATCCCGCCTTCTGGATGGCCTCAAGGATCACCTGCACCGCCTCTTCGTTCGACTTCAGGTTCGGCGCGAAACCGCCCTCGTCGCCCACGGCAGTGTTGTAGCCTTTCTTCTTAAGCACCGCCTTGAGGCTGTGGAACACCTCGGCTCCGATACGGATGGCCTCGGTGCAGTTCTTCGCACCCGCAGGAATGATCATGAATTCCTGGAAGTCAACGTTGTTGTCGGCATGGGCGCCGCCGTTCATCACGTTCATCATGGGAACCGGCAGCTCCTTGGCGTTCGGCCCTCCCAGATAGCTGTAGAGCGGCAGGCCTGCTTCCTCGGCGGCCGCCTTTGCCACGGCAAGCGACACGGCCAGGAGCGCATTGGCGCCGAGCTTTTTCTTCGTCTCCGTCCCGTCCAGCGCTATCATCGCCCGGTCGATGGCGATCTGCTCCGTTGCGTCCATGCCGGTGATCACCGGTCCGATGACCTCGATGATGTTGTTCACCGCCTTGCGGACGCCCTTGCCCATATAGCGCTTTCCGCCGTCCCGAAGCTCCAGTGCCTCGCGCTCGCCCGTGGATGCGCCGCTCGGCACGATGGCGCGTCCCATCACGCCGCTCTCCAGGATTACATCCGCTTCCACCGTAGGATTGCCCCGCGAATCCAGGACCTCGCGCGCATAGACATCAATGATCTCGCTCATGAAACCCCCTTATAATCCGATGGTGAGAGGTTAGGGGGATGGGAGGCTGAGAAGAACCACAGCGCCGCATAACTTCCCAACTTCCTACCTTCCCAACTTCGTGTATGATCACTGCCCCACAATGAACTTCCTGCCCGCTTCCAGCAGCACCTTGATCTTTTCTTCCGACGAGGACTCGACATACAGGCGCACCACCGGCTCGGTCCCGGAAGCGCGCATGAGCACCCAGCTGTCGTCCTCGATCATGTATTTCGTGCCGTCGGCTGTCGTCTTCTTTCCTTTTACGCGGAGACCGTCGAGCTCGGTCAGCGGCTGGCTGAGCCGGTCGGCGACCCCCTTCCGATTCGCCTCGGTAAGATGGATGTTGATCCTGTGGTTCAGGATCACCCCGACCTCCTTGTACAGCCGTTTCAGAAGGTCCTTGATCGATCTCCGTTCCTTCGCGACCATCTCGGCGACGAGCATGCAGGCGAGGATCCCATCCTTCTCGGGGACATGGTCCTTGATCGTCATCCCGGCGCTTTCCTCTCCGCCGAAGATGATCTTCCCCTGCACGAGGAGGTCTCCTATGTACTTGAACCCGACGCCGGTCTCGTAGACCTCGATCCCGTGCTTTTTCGCGACCGCGTCCACGAGGTGCGAGGTCGCAATGGACCGTGCCGCACCGCCCTTCCATCCCCGCGAGCGGCAGAGATAGTCAAGCACCAGCGCGAGCACCTGGTTCGGGTCGATATAGGCGCCGTCGTTGTCGAGGATGCCGAACCGGTCAGCGTCCCCGTCAACGGCAAGGCCGATATCGAAGCGGCCCTTCTTCATGATCTCCGTCAGTTCCGCGAGGTTGTCTTCGGACGGTTCCGGTGCATGGCCGCCGAACAAGGGGTCACGATGGCCATGGATCGTTGTTATGGCGCAGCCGGCGTCCCGGAGCGCCGTGTCGAGATAGTCCCTTCCGGTCCCGTAAAGAAGATCTGACGCCACTTTGAGCTTCGCCTTGCGAATGACATCAACGTCGATCTTCTTTCGGATGTCATCGAGATAGGGCTTTCTCAGGTCGGCGTCCTCGACCAGACCCTTCTCCTTCGCTTCGCTCAAGGCCATGACTGCGATGCTGTTCTTCTCGAGCAATGCATTGGCGCGCGTTTCTATGTCCTTCGTCGTCTCCGGCAGGGCCGGTCCGCCCCATGCCGGTGAGAACTTGAGGCCGTTGTACTCGGGAGGATTGTGGCTCGCGGTGAAGTTCAGGCCCCCCGCGGCCTTTCTGCGTATGATCTCGTAGGATACGACCGGCGTGGGTACGTCCCGGCTGGAAAGCCAGGCATGGATGCCGCAGGCGGCCAGGACCCTTGCCGCCTCGGCAGCGAACTTCTCGGACAGGAACCGCGTGTCATATCCCACGACAACGCCCTTGTCCTTGAGCCCCTGGGACACGAGATGATCGGCGATCGCCTGGGTGACCGCGCGTACGCGGGCAAAGGTGAAGTCATCGGCAATGACGCCGCGCCATCCCGATGTGCCGAATTTTATCTTCATGATCGCCATATGTTCAAAAAATATCACAAATAGGCATCGTTTGCAACTTAAATGGAGGATGATTGGCGGCTAACACTGCGTGATCTTCGACAAGAACCTATACCCGCACGATCTCCGCCGTCAACGAATCCCCGACGGTCAGGACCGCGACCGAATGATAGGGTGCATACCGGTTGTCCGTCGGACTGCCGGGGTTGAGGAACAGGACATCGCCGACCCTTCCCCAGAACGGCGTGTGCGAATGTCCATAGACGATCAGGTCCACGTCATCGAACTCCTTCCGGATCATTTCCTTCTGTACATCGATCCGGTATTTTCCGTGAATGAGGCCGACCGTGAACCTGCCGAGGGTCAGGACCTTCTTGCGGGGAAGCCTTGTCTGCAGGTCCGGACCGTCCATGTTCCCGGCAACGGCCTCCACGGGCGCGATGGCACGGAGCTCATCCAGCACGGAAAGCTCAACGATGTCTCCGGCATGGAGAATGAGGTCCACGTCCTTGAATATCTCGAAGACCGCGGGCGGCAGCGACGGCGCGGCACCGGGCACATGGGTATCGGAGATGATGCCGATTTTCATTCACAACCTCAGGATCTGAATTTTACCGCGGTAAAAGCAGGCGCTTCCATGCGAGGACGCAGGGGACTTCATCTGGAACAAGATCCTAGACACAGAAAAAGCGGATTAACACCGGATAAGATCGGATAATTAATAAAGCGAAGCACTCTACTCAAAATGGCAAGAATATTTCTCGCAAAGTTCGCAAAGGTCGCAAGGAAAGTCCAATGCTTTAGCCTTTATTTCATAACAAAATCCTCGCCTGCTTTTCTTGGTGTTCTTTGCGAACTTTGCGAGAGATGCCTTTAGGTTTTGCTTTTAGTTCCGGCTTGTCCGGGTTAAGGAAGTATCCGCCGTTATCCGACCCTTATCTATCCGATTTGATCAGTGTCAAATGCAGTTCTTAGGTCAAGTGTTATCATATTTTGAGAACACCGTGTCCATCCGCGTTCATCAAGCTCCCGACAACCTGGTCTTAAGCTCTTCAACAGCGTTGTCAAGCGACACCGCAACCTGCTCCTTCGTCGCCATGTTCCTGAGCACTGCTGTCCTCGACTGCATCTCCTGCTCGCCGACGATCAGCGTGAATGCGGCCCCATACTTGTCGGCCTTTTTCATCTGGCTTTTGAGGCTCGCCCCTCCGTAGTCCGTCTCGACCCGGATGCCGTCGTTCCGGAGGGCGTGGATGACCGGCATGACCAGCGCGACCGCCTCATCTCCCAATGCGGCGATGAAAAGCGCCGGGCGGGCGGGTTTCAGACGCGAGGTGTCCATCAGGGATATCGCCCGCTCCACGCCCAGGGCAAACCCGATCCCCGGTATTGCCGGCCCCCCGATCTCCTTCACCAGACCGTCATAGCGGCCTCCCGCGGCCACCGTGTTCTGGGCCCCTTCATGGTCCATGACGAGCTCGAAGGTCGTCCTCGTGTAGTAATCCAGCCCCCGCACCAGCCGGGGATTGACCACGAAGGGGATCCCGAGCTTTTTCAGCCCGCCTTCCACCATGGCAAAGTGGTCCTTGCAGGGGCCGCAGAGATGGTCGAGCATGATCGGCGAATCACTGAACTTCGCGGCGTCCACCTTGCAGTCGAGCACGCGAAGCGGGTTCGTCTCATACCGCCGCTGGCAGTCCGCGCAAAGCGTCGGGAGCTTTTCCTTCAGGTACGCCTTGAGCGCATCACGGTAGGCGTCGCGGCACTGGGAGTCGCCGAGGGAGTTCACCTGGAGCGTCAGGCCGGTGATGCCCAGCTTTGCGAACAACCGGTGCAGCATGACGAGGATATCGATGTCAACGTGCGGATGCGTGCCGCCCAATGCCTCCACGCCGACCTGGTAGAACTGCCGGTATCTTCCCTTCTGCGGACGTTCATGCCGGAACATGGGCCCCAGGTAGTAGAGCTTGACGAGCGATGCGTCGGCGTACATCTTGTGTTCGATGAACGCCCGCACGACCCCGGCGGTCCCTTCGGGACGGAGCGTTATCTTCCTGCCGTCGCGGTCCTCGAAGGTATACATCTCCTTCTCGACGATGTCGGTGGAGACGCCGATGCTTCTCGCGAAAAGATCGGTGTATTCGAACACGGGGACTCGTATCTCCGAGAAGCCGTACTCCTCGAAGATCGTCCGTGCCACGGCCTCCAGGTGCTGCCACGCCGGCATATCGTCCGGAAGGATGTCCTTGACTCCTTTTATCGCCTGTATCACGTTTTGTTTTCCCCGATCATATTCAGATTCGATCAAAAAACCAACGACACGGGTCACGCGCCGCCTCGTGGCGCGTCGCTGTGGACCCGCTTCGTTAGAATTTAGTTTGGTTCAGTCGGTCATACGATCTGGGCTTCACATCTTACCCCCCTGCTCGGCGAACTGTCGGTAACCGTTTGCAGTCGGCGGGCAGAGCGTCTCTATCATTTTGCAGGTATTGAAATGTTTCCTGATTCTGCTTCAGATTCCTTTTGATGTCATCCATGGTACGTTCTGGATCATGCTCGCAATTATAATTAGCGGTCTCACGATCAACTATATCAAAGCACTCCCATTCAATGACGGCGTCAGAGCGTTTCGATTTAAGCTCGGAAATAACACGCTGGCGAAGGTCTCTGGAGTAGAAGGCGATGTCGGTCACAACGCAGTTCTCGCCGTCAACAACAGCTTGCACGAACTCAAAATACGCGGTATTGGGCCAATCTGGATGGACCGGTCGCCCCGTGATCTTCTCATCAAATGATCTGAACCCCTGATCCGCTAGCTCTTTCGCTCGGAATGATTTACCCGACCCACAGAGTCCAAGGACGAACACCACGCGTGGCATAGCTTGACTCCAAGCATGAGCTAACCAGTGTATATCTATCCATATATGGATAGAAAAGAACGAATTTGCGGTTTTTACCAGCCTGCAAGAATAATACCGTACTTTTCTAAGACTAATATCAAAACATAAATAACGATTTTTATCCTTCAATCAGCGATCCACATTCCCAATCCGCAATCGGTCACGGCTTTCTTATCAGCTTCCACGGGTGTTTTTTGATATCGTCGGTCATTTCCTTCAGGTTGTTCGTGATCTCTTTCACGTTCTCCATGGTCGCGTCGATGTTCTTCTTGTTCTCACCCATGATCTTGTCGGTCTTTTCGGTGATCTCCTTGAGGTTCGCGACGCTGGCATCGACCTTCTTCATAAGCTCCGGCAGGTTCTTCAGCGTCTCGGCGACCTCTTCCTTGCTCGAGGTCATCACCTTGACGTTCTCGGTGATCTCGTTGACGTTCTGCACGGCGCCCTTGATGTTCTTCGACAGCGCCGGGTCCCCGACCGTCCGTTCGACGTTCTGCACGATCTTTTCGATGTTCTGGGCCACGCCCTTCAGCTTGTTCACCACCTCGAGCCCCATGCGGGTGAGGTCCTCCAGCTTGAGGGATTCCTCGCCGTAGAGCGTGGAGCCCGGCTTCAGCAGTTTGGATTCCGGGGTGCCCCCGCTGAAATCGACATACTTTTTCCCGACCAGTCCCAGGGTCTTGATCGAGACCTTCATGTCTTCCTTGATCACGGCCTCTTCGAACACGTTCAGGGTCAGCTCCACCTTGCCGCCAAGCTCGGGAACCACCCGCATGTCGCTTACCCGTCCGATCCGGATGCCTGAGATCCGGACGTTCGCGTGCTTTTCGAGGCCCTCGTTGGACAGGAACAGGACCTTGTATTCCTTTCGCTTCTTGAACATGCCCTGAAGGTCGCTGACGGAAAAGAGCATGACGACGGCGATGATAAAGGACGTCAGGATAAAGGCCCCGGCGCGTATCTCATTCTTGCGGTATTCCATTGATTACCTCTCACAAATATTACAGATGAACTTCCGCGGCAGAGCAGAGGCGTCGTAAAAGCATCTCATACGACGGATGTTTCAATTCCGCACTCCGCACTCGCCACTCCGCAGTTTAATTATCCCACCAGCAGGTCTTCACCGAAATCCTTGCTCGATGCCCGGAAGGCTATGGGGCCTTCGACATTGCCCGTAATGAACTGCTGGACCAGCGCGTCCGGGCTTTGCCTGATCTCCTGGGGCGTCCCTTCGGCGATGACCTTTCCCCGGTACAGGATGACGATCCTGTCGGCGGTCCGCAGGGCCTCTTCCACGGCATGAGACACGACGATGCAGGAGATGCCCATAAGGCGGTTCAGGTCTGCAATAAGCTTCGTGATCACGGATCTGCCGATCGGATCGAGGCCCGACGTGGGCTCGTCGAAGAAGATGATCGCCGGGTCCAGCGCGAGCGCCCGCGCAAGGGCGACGCGTTTCTGCATCCCTCCCGACAGCTGAGAAGGCATGAGTTCCTCAAAGTCCCGAAGACCCACCAGCTCCAGCTTCATCTTGACCATGATCTTGATGATGTTCTCGTCAAGGGTCGTATGTTCCCGCATGGGCAGTGCGATATTGTCAAAGACGTTCAGGTAATTGATGAGGGCCCCCTGCTGGAACAGCATGCCGATCTTCCTGCGATAGGGATCGAGGCCTCGTTCCGTCTGTTTCGTTATGTCCATATCGCCGAAGAGGATCTCGCCCGCATCAGGCTTGATGGCCCCGATCATCGTCTTGAGAAGCGTGCTTTTCCCGCTCCCGCTCGTCCCGAGAATATAGGTGATCTTCCTGTCCTCAGCGGTAAAGGACACGTCGTCCAGAACGGCACGGCCGTTATATCGCTTGATGATGTTTCGGATTGAAAACATAGTTGAGTAAAAGTAATTAAGTAATAAGTGATTTGGTAATGAGTTCTTTACATCAAATCAGCAGAAACAGTGATTAAGATTTCGGCTCTTTGTAAGCTTGATAGACGTCTTCAATGACCATCATCACCTTTTCCCATAGTTTGAGTTTTTTATGAGGTCTTTCGTTCATTGCCTGATCTCACTCACTCAATTACCTAACCCGGACAAGCCGGAACAAAAAGCAAAACCTAAAGGCATCTCTCGCAAAGCTCGCAAAGAACGCCAAGAAAAGCAGGCGCGGCTTTGCTAAAGCTTTGGACTTTCTTTGCGACCTTTGCGTGCTCGCCTCGAGGCGCCTACTTCTGGTTGCGAGAAATATTCTTGCCATTTTGGGTAGATTTTGATTCGTAACTTACTAATTTGTTATAATAACTGACTTACCCATAGAATGCCGTTGTCAGGACCGTATCGAGCACAATTATCGTCAAGGTCGACCACACGACCGTCACCATGGTCGCCTTCCCCACTTCCTCGGCGCTGCCCTCGACGATCAGCCCGCGGTAGCAGCCGATCATGACGATAACAACGGCGTAGAACAGGGATTTCACGATGCCTGATACCACATCGGTGGGCGTAAGGATATCGAGCATCCCCACGATGTACACGTTGGGCCCCATGCCGAAGCGGCTTATGCAATACAAAAAGCTGCCGAACAGTGCCATAAAACTGCCGAGGACCGTCAGGGCCGGAAGGGCGATGAGCATTCCCAGGAACCGCTGCACGACCAGGAACCGCACCGGATTGATCGCCATGGTCTCGATCGCGAGGATCTCCTCGGACACCTTCATGGTGCCGATCCGCGCGGTGAACGCGGCCCCCATCCGTCCGGCAACGATGATCCCCGTGAGGAGCGGCGCCAGGAACCGGTAGACGGCCACCACGACGACCCCCGGAAGCGCATTGAGCATGCCGAGATTATCGAGGTTGTAGGCGATCACCACCGTCAGACCGATGCCGATCAGTGCCGAGACCAGCAGGACCAGGGGGATCGAGAACGATCCGATCGCGTCCACGTAGGACAGGATGTTCGCCTTTTTCAGCCGTTTCCGGTCTTTGAACAGGAGGGCCGTCTGGAGCACGGTCTCCAGGAGAAGGGAGAAGATGCTGGAGAGGTCCTGCAGGAAGGTAATGAACATCCTGCCGACATAGCCGAAGAGATTCGTCATCTACATCCCCGTTCGCCGCGTGCTGATAGCGGCCCCGGACGAAGATAAAAAATGCGGGCATTTCCTGGCCATGAAAAGGCAGGCCTTGCTGTAGAACCATTCACTCGACACTCCGCACTCCGCACTTCTACAGGCCCGCCTGCGCTTCCCCTGTGTTCGCAAATATCTCAAAGATGCTGGAGAGCCGGGCCAGTTCGAACACGTCGCGCACCGGGGGGCTCAATTCCACGAGGCGCAGTTTCATGCCCTGCTTCATGCAGTTCTGCATGGCCTCGACCAGCGTCGCGATGCCGGAGCTGTCCATGTAGCGGACGCCGGACAGGTTGATCAGGAGCGCCTTTGCGCCGCCCTGCTTGAATATCTCGTCGAGGCTGCTCCGGACATCGGGCGAGGAGTTCATGTCCACGTCGCCCTTGATCAGGAGTATGGACCCCGCGCCGAACTTTTGTGTCGTGATCTCCACCTTCATACGTTCACCCGCTGTTTTTTCTTTTCAAGGGTCAGGAGCGTGCCCTGCTCCTGGTTCGTATCATAGGTCACGGTATCGAAAGCCGCCCCGATAAAAAGGGTTCCCAGCCCGCCGGGTCTGATATTCGCGAGGTCCCGCGGCGCGATCTTCGCGGGATCCGCTTTTTTGCCGTAGTCCCTGAGGCGGACGATGAAACGATCGGCATCTTCGGCAACGGTCATGGTAATGGACTTCGTGGGGTCCCCCTCGTAGGCATGCTTGATGATGTTCGAACAGGCCTCATCGACGGCAAGAATGATCCTCCGCGCATCCTTCCTGCCGAATCCCGCGTCCGTAAGGATGGGATAGAGGGCGCTCCGGACGACATAGAGGTACTTCGGATGGCTCGGCACGATGAGCGTGACCGGGCCGGTCTCGTTCCGGGTCATATCGGTTTTTCTTCTTCTGTCCTCGGCCATGGACGCCTTTTCCATACAGACGTGATTGGATAAGATCAAAAATCATTCAATGCTGAAAAAGCTATGAGAAAATACCCATGATTTGCTCTGTAAAGACCTCAATCTTTCATAGTTTTTCATAAGTATTTCAGCGAAAATCTGCGTTCAATGTATTGACCGCCTTTGTCTGTCGATCTCATTATCCTGTCTAAGACTTGTCCCGTTCACTTGGCCGCGCCAAAGCAGACCAGCGTCATATCATCATGCTGCGGGCTGAGGCCGGTGAAGCGGTTCACGTCCGCGATGATCGCTTCCTTCAGCGCACTCGGCCCCGGTCCGCTCTTTTTGAGCAATGTCTCGAAGCGTTCATAGCCGTAGAGCTCTTCCTTCGCGTTCATGGCCTCGACGATGCCGTCCGTGTACAGGATCACTGTATCACCGGGCTCCAGCTTCGCCTCTTCCTGGAACAACTTCATACCGGGCAGCATGCCCAGCGGAGCGCCGCCCGCGGTCTCGAGCTTCACCAGCGAACCGTCCGCCTTCTTGATGATCGGCGGCAGATGCCCCGCGTTGGACAGGGTCATGGTGCCGGTCGAGGCATCAAGTTCGATATAGAGCAGGGTCGCGAACATCCCGCGCCTGCTCCGCCCCGCAAGGAGATCGTTCAGCTTCATGAGCGCCTGGGCCGGCACCCGCTCGGTGAATGCCAGCGTACGCATGTCGCTTCCCAGCTTCGCCATGTACAGCGCCGCGGGAACGCCCTTGCCCGAAACGTCGCCGATCACGATGCCGGTGCGGTTCTGGTCCAGGTAGATGAAATCGTAAAAATCCCCGCCGACCTCGAGGGCCGGCGTGTAGTGGGCGCTGAAACGATAGCTCTTCACGTCCGGCGCCTGCTGCGGCAGGAAGCTCTCCTGCACCGTACGGGCGAACTCCATGTCCTTCACCAGCCGCTGCTTGTCCAGGATCTTCTGGTGCATCTTGGCGTTCTCGAGGGCGATGGCGGCCATGCTCGAAAGGGAGATGAACAGTTCCAGGTCGTCCTGGTCAAAGGGTTTTCCGTCGAGCCGGTTGATCACCTGTGCCACGCCGGTGACGCGGTTGCCCACCTTGAGCGGGACCGTGATCATTGACTTCGTCCGATACCCTGTCGCTTCATCATTGCCGCGGAAGAACTTCGGGTGCGTATAGGCGTCCTCGAGCAGGAGCGGCTTGCCCTCCTCCGCCACCGTTCCGGCGATCCCCTGCCCCATCTTGAGCCGCACTTCCTTCTTGAGCTTCTCGCCCACCGATCCCTGCGCCACCTGGTAGATCAGTTCGTTCGTCTTCTCGTCAATGCGCATGAGGCTCGAAGCATCGGCGTTCATCACCTTCTTCGAAATGGTCATGACGTTCTCGAGGATGGTGTCGATCTCCAGGGAGGAACTGATGATCTCGTTCACCTCGATGAGAGTATGGAGCCGCTTGACCTTCTGGCTCAACCGTTCGATATTGTTGGTATTTTCCATGTCCTTAAAATATCACAAGAAACGGAGAATGGTCAACGGGAAAGTGGGGATTGCAGTAGACAACAGACAGTAGACGGCATACAGTAAACAGCACACGGCATGCCCACGACATTATGCTTCCCCTCGTTTACCGTATACCGTCTACTGTTTACCCGCTCCTCTCAGCTCCCGTATCCTCTCCACCACCGGCGGATGGGAGTAATAGAACGCGGCGTAGAGCGGATGGGGATGGAGATTGGACAGGTTCTCCTTCGAAAGCTTCACCAGCGCCGAAGCCATGGCCCCGGTGCCGCCCGTCAGGTCGGCGGCGAACCGGTCGGATTCCCGTTCATCACGCCGCGACAGCCAGTTGAAGAGCGGCGTCAGGGGAAAGGTCACGATCGAGAGGAGGAATCCCAGGATCAGGGCCTTTGCGTAGAACGAGGCATGCGCCAGGCCCAGGATGTTCGGCAGCCAGTTCCCGCGAAGAAGCCAGAAGGCCGCCAGGATGCCGCAGAACGCCAGGGACTCGGTCATGACGATCCGTTTCAGGACATGCTTCTTCTTCCAGTGCCCAACCTCGTGGGCCAGCACGGCCAGGATCTCTTCCTGGGTCATCTGCGCGAGCAGCGTGTCGAACAGCACGATCCGCTTCACCTTTCCGATGCCGGTGAAGTAGGCGTTGGAATGGCGGCTCCTGCGCGACGCGTCCACCTGGAACACCCGGCTCACCTTCAGCCCCGCTTTCTCCATGAGCGTCCTGATGCGCTCCTCCAGGCCTTCGACCTTGAGCGGTTCGAACTTGAAGAAGAGCGGTTCGATCACCGTCGGCGAGATGTACATCATGAAAATGCCGAAGGCGAGGAAGAACAGCCAGACCCAGAGCCACCAGAGCCCCGGGCTCCACGTGACCAGCCAGAGGGCGCCAAGGACCACGAGCGTGCTGACGACCGCGCCGATCGCCAGTCCCTTGATCAGGTCCGTTAGCCAGAGCTTCACGGTCATCGTGTTGAAGCCGTACTTGTTCTCTATCCGGAAGTTGCGGTACAGGCTGAAGGGAATGCCCATGATCGTCTGAGCAACCATGAGCAAGAGAAAGAAAAGGACGCCGCTCCCCAGGAACGACCCGGTAAAGGACGCGATCCACTCATCATAGCGCCCCAGAACGCCCCAGAACAGGAAGACGATCAGGACCATGTTGTCGACGAGCGATTCGACGAGGCCCAGTTGGCTGTTTTCCACCGTGTAGTCCGATATTTTCGCGAGCGTCGCCGGGTCCACGGCGCCTTCGAACTCCGGCGGAACGGTATGGCCGTGGACCTTGAGGTGGGACAGATTGAGGTATTTGAGCCAATAGCCGGCGCAAACAACCGCGAGAAAGGCGAGGAATACAAGGATCGTCATAGGATCATCATACCCGCAATCCTGTCCATGGTCAAGCAACGGACGGCCGCGACCGGGCGCTCACGTCCTGATCAGCCGGAAGAAGTTGTCCACCAGTTTGGGATTGAAGGACTTCCCGGCCCCGCCCTTCAGGATCGACTCGATCTTGCTCATGGGCTGGGGCTCCTGGTAGGACCGGCGGCTGCGCATGGCGTCGAACACGTCGGCGACGGAGATCATCTGGCTCGCGATGTTCGGCGTCCAGCCGCCCTTGATGGAGGGATATCCCGTCCCGTCGAACTTCAGGTGGTGCTCCAGCGAGGCCAAGACCGCCAGCTTCGGGATCCCCTCCGTGCCCATCAGATACCGCGCCCCCTTGGTGGTATGGGTCTCGATGATCATGCGTTCTTCTGCGCTCAATTTCCCCTGCTTGTTCATGATCTCCTCGGGTACGAAGAGCTTGCCGATGTCGTGGAGGAACGAGGCAACGCCGATCTGATGCAGGTGCTCGCCGGTGAAGCCCAGGGACTCTGCCTGGGCCATGGTCAGGATGCCCACGTTCACCACGTGGGTGAAGGTATATTCGTGGGACGACTTGAGCGATGCCAGCATGCGCAGGGGGTTCACTTCCTCGCGGAAGCCCTTGATAAAGCGTTTGACCATCTCGTCAACGCCCCGAACGTCGATCTGCTTGTGCTTCTTGATGCGCAGGTACAGGTCCTTGAGCTCATCCAGCTCGGTCGTGGTGAGCTTGACCAGCTCTTCAAGCACCTCGGTCGGCGCTTCCTCGGCGCCGACCCATCCGCGCTGTCCGCCCCCGCCTGCCTGTTTGACCCGGAGCTCCACCTTGCCCAGTTTGATGAAGCTCGTCGCCTTGATGGATGCCGCTTCGGGTGTTGCCAGGTCCTGGATGAACGTCTGAAGCTCGGCCCGGGGGAGGCCCGCCACGAAAGTGACACGCTCGATGGATTTTCTCCGGAGGATCCGGATGAAGTTCGCCGCATAGGCGCTGTCCGAGGGAAACGGGCGGCCCCCTGCCACAAGATCGTTTCCGACAAGCATGACCGTTACTTCCGGGCTTGCCTGGAGCAGGCCTGCGAGCACACTATGGGTCTTGTCGACATACTGGCCCACCTGGGGGTGGTTTGCCGAATAAAGGCCGATGTTCGTCACCGCCGCGGTCAGCTGCACGACAACCTTTACCAGTTCCTCTTGGACGTCCATCTCAGCCATGGTAAGTGATCAAGTAATTGAAGCTCCCAGAAACAAACGGCAAGGAAGCTTCGATCCGCAGGGAAATAATGAATTATTCTAATCGCTCGCTGAGCCCCAAACTGAGGGGCTGAGCTCGCTCCTGGATTCAGTGATTAAGTAATTATGTTTCAACAACACAATTACAAATGACCGATTACTATTTACTTTCCTTTCTTTCACCGAGCTTCCGGCACAGCATCCGTATCTTGTCATCGTCGGACCGTTCACCGATCTTGACAAGCTCCGCGATGCTCTCCTTCGGGTACCGGCCAAGGGATTCGAAGAGCGTGACCTTCATGCGGGCATGGCTCTTGCGGTACAGCGACCATCCCGCCTTCGCCAATTTTTCCAGGTCCGGGACCGCCCGGACATCGCCGATCTCACCGAGCACCCGGATGATCTCCTCGTTCACGTCGTAGTCGGTCTCGAAGAGGATCGTTCGCTTGATCAGGGGCAGGATATCGCCGACCACTTCGGCAACACGGAACTGGCCGGCAAGGAGAACCGCAGTGGACGACACATCGGGGTCCCTGGAGTTGATCTCCTGCCGGAGGATCCCCGCGGCGGAGGGGTCCTTGAACCGGAGCAGCACCGCCAGTGCATCCATCCGCACTTTCGGGTCAACATGCTGCAGGAGCGGCTTGACCGCCGCGATCACATCGGATGTGCCTGCCCGCCGGATCAGCATCAGGAGGTTCCGCACGTAGTACACCCGCGGGTCCTGAAGCCGCTTGACCGCCTCGGCCACGGTGTCCTTGCCGAACGTACAGAGAAGGTCGAACAGGACCCGCCGACCGCCCGGCGCCGCATCGTACGAATAGATCTCCAGGAGACCGGGGACAAGGATCGGGCCGAGCGCCAGCATGAAGGCCTGCGAATCTTTCGCCCGGGTGCGCGACCAGGTGTTGAACGCATCGAGGGACTTGTCGATGAAGGCGGGGTCCCAGAACACTTTCAGTGCCTCGGCTGCGGCAGCGCGGATGCCTTCGCCCTTCTTGTCCGAGAGGTGCCACCGCAGGGTCTGGAGGGTGTCCAGGAGCAGGGGAAAATGGCCGCTCGTCAGCATGTCCGGGACGATGGCGATGAGCTTCTTCGAGAACTCCCGGTAATCCTCCTCGTCGATGTTCTCCTCCATGAAGGCCAGCACCGCCCTGCCGATCTGGAAGTCGAGGTGCTGGTCGTCCAGATCCTTGAGATACGTCTCGGCGAAGAACCGGTCCTTGGCGGTGGCAGCCATGGTCTCCGCACGGCCCGATACGCTCTTCAGGATGTCGTCGTACTCCTTCTCAACATAGCCCTCATACTTTTCCCGGTCGAACAGCTTTGCCATGTGCTCGGGCATGATCTCCGGACCCGCGCCGTCTTTCCCCGCCGAGCTCGAACCGGTCCCCGTGCCTCAGGTGGTGCCCACGACACTGCCGAACCCCTTGGCGGCCCCGCCCGCTCCGCCTGCAGCGGTCACCTTGCCGCCGCCGGGCTGCGCCGTCGTCGTCTTGTCCCGCACGCTCGCCAGTTTGCCCAGAAGCCCTGTCAGCGTTGGTGATATCTCCCGTCCTTCCGAGCTCGCCTGCCTCAGCATGTCGATGATCATGTCGTCCCCAAGGCCGCCCAGCACCTCTTCGGATCCGGGGCTCGCGGCGTTCTCCGAAACGTTCTTGAACGCCGTGGAGAGGAACTGTTTCCTGATGCCGGGGTGAAGGTCCTTCAGCAGTTTGTTCAGGTTGGCAATGGTCTGTGACTGCTCCTCGGTAAGCTGTCTCTTTTCAGCCGACGTCCGGACATAGCTCGAGATGATGCGGTCGTAGCTCTGGACAGCGGCGCCGGGATCGAGCTTGCGATCGTTCAGGAGCCTGGCAAGCTCTGCAGGGTCGATCTGGGACGAGTCCTTCAGGGAAACTCCCTCGCCCGATGCGGCCAGCGTCCCCGTGGAAAGGAGCGAAACAAAATCCTGCCATACCCCCGCCCCGGGCTTGTCGCCCGCTTTTTCCCCCGGCTTCTGCCGGGATTTGAAGATCTCATTCTCCTCAGTGAGGTGGAAGCTGCCGTAGTCGATGGCCATCACGCGGATGTTCGGGATGCCGGCGTTCTCCACGACCTTTGCGATCCCGCCCATGGCCGTTATCTCGTCCGGCTTCGTGGTGATGATGCGATGGAAGCGGACCAGCTGTTCGCGGTCAAGCCCCCGGAGGAAGGTCACCGCGGCGATCCCCTGCTGGTTCATGGACAGGGCGAAATCCCGGTACACGGGATTCCGCTGGTCCAGATAGTCCTGGCCCACGAATAGCGTGTCCTTCGCCACGCCGAGCGTCATCTCCTGACGGATCTCGAACAGTTTTACCAGGACCTCGTATGCGCGATCGATGCTCTTGGTGATCTGGATATGGCCGGGCGGGTAGATGCTGACGTTCTTTCGGGAGATGTTCAGTTCGATGACCGCGTCGGAAAGCAGTTTCGTATCGATCGGGATCTCGCGCTCCGCGGGCTGCGGCGGCTTTTGCGAGGCGTGGGCTGGCGGATTCCTGTCCCGTTCTTCAGACATGATGGAGTATATCCGGTTTCTCGATCTATTTCACTATCTACCTGCAGCCGCCTGCTTCGCGCCGGATGTCTTTTTCCGGTTGCGTCGTACAACGAAAAACAGGAGCAGGAACAGCATCAGCAGAATCCATGGCAAAAACGGGACGCCGGGTTCAACTAATGCCGCTGCGGCAGCAGGCTGCGAGGGCGCTGCCTCTGCAGGACTGTCGGCGGATATTACCGCCTTCCCCTCGACGGGCTCTTTCGCAGGCTTCCGTCTGACCGTTTTCTTCCGTGCCACTTTGACGGCCTTGCCGTCCTTGTCGTGCATATGGTATTCAGCGTAGTAGAGGTCCCACTCAGCGCATTCCTTATAACACTTGTGGCCGCCGTCCCGGTCGGTCTTGCCGGGATGAGCGTACGCGGGAAGTACGAAGACGGCCGCCAGGAGGAAGGGAAATAGCACTTTCATTACGAGAGCTTATACTATAGTCCTCTGGGTGTCAACACCGCGGAATTCCGCATTTTTTCTTGACATCACCGGGGCGTGATGTTACAGTAACCATCGCAGATGCAGGAAAAACATGGGGCTGTAGCTCAGCTGGGAGAGCACAAGGCTGGCAGTCTTGGGGTCAGGGGTTCGATCCCCCTCAGCTCCACCAAGATGACTCAAAAAGGTTGGCGAAATATCGCCAGCCTTTTTTATCGCCCTGAGGGGGATCGAACCAAAGGGAGTTTGAGGGAAAGGATGTCCCTCATGCTTCGGGGGAGCACACGAGGGGGCCGGCCCCCTCTCCCCCTTCTGCGTTGTAGGGCATTAAGAAAGTTCAGCGTTTGCGCCTCTCTATTTTTTGAGGTAAGAACGTTATAACACGGATGAACATTGTCGCGAATCTGCTCTTTTGCTACCACCTTTGGCATTGCACGCTCCCGCGTCGCAGCCCGGGCAGTGTCCCTGCTTCTTCCATACCGAACGATAGAGCAGATAGAAAGCGCCGGTAATGATCAGGATCATGACAACAATATCAGCGAAACCCATAGGACCTCCTGTTGTATTTACACCTGGTACCGCACTGCACATCACCGTGCGGTCCGCTCCTCTGAATGCTGGAATGGTTCACGCCGACCGGACCACTGTCAGTATTTCACCGATATCCCGACAAGGTCTTCCCTGGTCATTTCCGGAAACCGCTTCAATGACCAATTGCCCACCCAGGCTTTGAACATCTGCAGATTTCTCTGCCGCTCATCCTCGGTTACTCCTAAATAGTGGTACATGTTGCCTGGTTTGCCGTCTTTCGTGTTTTTTCCATCATCGAGGCGGCGCATGATCGCGCCGCTGTCCGGCCAGCCCGCATAACTTACAAGGTGTACATAGCTGTCCATCTTCGGCCCCAGACCCCGCTTCGTAAATCCCTCCTTGCCCTTCTTGAAATCGCCATGCTCCGGCGCATTCTTGCCGTGACAGGAAAGACACTGCACGTCGATGATCCGCTTGATGTGCGTCGTATAGGTGATCTCCTCCGCATTCGCGACGATCGCAAGGCTCGCAAATAACCCCATGCTGATCAATAAACCTCTCATCCATTCTCCTGAATTGATCCGATCCATATTTTTCCTCCCTGTTATGTGAATTCTCCAAGATAAGAGAAGCCACGATTCGGTTTCAGCTCAATCCCAGCAATCTTCCGCCCTGATATATCCCAAATGCCACGACCCACGCCAATACCATCTGGTATGCGAAAGCGATGCCGAACCACTTCCACGTCCCGAATTCCTGCTTCATGGCGATGGCTACGACCACGCAAGGCATATACAGCAGGACGAATGTGATGAACGCATAGGCGCTGAGGGGGGTAAACTGGTCTTTGATCACTTCACGCAACGGCGAGCGTTCCTCCTGTTCATTCAATGATTCCTGCGCGGTAATGCTTGAGATTCCGATCCCGGAAACAACGTTTACGGCTGAGTCACGGATAGCGCCAATAAAGCTCGTACCGACCTCTTTCGCATCCTCTGCAAATGTCGGGATGTTTTTCTTTTCTTCCTCTGCCTTCGGCACATAGATCTCACCCATGGTGCCGACCACGATCTCTTTTGCAATGAGGCCCGATACCAGAGAAGATGCCGCTTCCCAAGTGCCGAATCCAAGCGGCTCTAATACCGGCGCGATCACCTGCCCCATTCTGCCGAGGTAGGAGTCCTTTCTCTGCTCCACTCCCCAAGGTAGATTCAGAAGAAACCAGACGAGGATCGAAACCGCGAGAATATACGTTCCTGCTTTGATAAGGAAGTGCTTGCCTTTTTCCCAGGTATGGATCATCAGGCTCCGAAATGACGGCATGCGGTAGGGCGGAAGCTCCATGATGAACATGGGCGCATCGCCTTTGAACAGCGTCCTTTTGAAGATAATGCCCATCAGCACGGCAAGGGCGATCCCCATGACATAGAGCGACCAGAGGACCGTTCCGGCATAGGCGCTGAAGAATACCCCTATGAACACGACGTACACGGGGAGGCGTGCGCCGCAGGACATGAGCGGTATGAGCAGCGCCGTCAAGGCCTTGTCCCGCTGATTTTCGAGCGTCCGCGTGGCATATACCGCGGGGACGTTGCACCCGAAGCCCAGGAGCATGGGGATAAAGGATTTCCCGTGCAGGCCCATGGCGTGCATTGCCCGGTCCATCACGAACGCGGCCCGCGCCATGTATCCGCTGCCCTCCAGGAAGGTGATAAAGAACATCATCGCGAAAATGACCGGCACGAAGACCAGCACGAATCCGACGCCGGCGATCACACCGTCGGTTGCGAGCGAGACCATCCAGTCTGATGCGCCCACGAATCCGAGCAGGACTTCCATCCACCGCTTGAAGGGTCCTGCCGTCATGGCATCGATCCAATCGACGAACGGCGTTGATACATCAAAGGTCAGCTTGAACATGAGCCACATGGCTGCTAAAAATATGGGAATGCCGAGAAAACGGTTCAATACGATTCGGTCGATTTTTTCGGTCAGCTCTTTCTTTTTCGATTCAGGCTTGCGGAGCACCTCCCGGGTCAATCCGGCCGCCTGCGCATACCGCGCATCGGCCATCAGTGTCTCCATATCCGACTCATGTACCTCCGCCAAATGCGCGGTAGCGTGCTTAACAATTGCATCGATACCGCCTAGATTGACTTCGCTCAAAACCCGTTCATCGCCCTCCGTGATCTTGAATGCCAGCCAGCGTTTGGGATACCGTTCAACAAGTCCGTGATGAGCGCCGATGACCGCCTTTTCCACAGCCGCTGCCGCCGCTTCGAGGTCTTCACCGTAGCGCAGTTCCTTGGGACGGCGCGCCGGATCAGCAGCCGCTTCCAGCGCCGCATCCAGAAGATCCTGAAGGCCGACCTTCTTCGTGGCCACGGTCGGGATAATGGTCATCCCAAGCATCTGCTCCATGGCTTTTACGTCGATCCGGTAGCCCTTCTGCTCCGCCTCGTCGTAGATGTTCAGCGCCATGACCATCGGGATTCCCAGTTCCATGAGCTGGACCGTAAGATACAGGTTGCGCTCGAGGTTCGTTGCGTCCACGACATTGATGATAACGTCGGGCCGCTCGTGCACCAGATAATCCCGCGCTATGATCTCCTCCTGCGTATAGGGGCTCAGGCTGTAGGTTCCGGGCAGGTCCACGAGCTTGACCTCTTTCCCATCAAACGAGAACAAAGCTTCTTTTTTCTCCACAGTAACGCCTGGCCAGTTGCCCACATGGAGTCGGGTCCCTGCAAGGGCATTAATGAGCGTCGACTTCCCGGAGTTCGGATTTCCCGCCACTGCGACAGTTACGGACCTTTTTGCAGCGCCAAGACCGAGACCCGAGCTCGTTTCAGAATTCAATTCCGCCACGTCTACGCTCATTTCACCACCTCAACCGCTATGCCTTCGGCCTCTCTTTTCCTGAGCGAAAGCTGATAATTCTTGATCGTCACCTCGATGGGGTCTCCCAGCGGCGCGATCTTTTCCACCTGCACCTCTTCGCCGACGAGAAGGCCCATGTCCATCAGTCTGCGCTTGAGCGGACCGAGAGCGCCCATTTTCGTGATTGTTCCCTTTTCACCGGGCTTCAGCATTGCCAGATTCATTTCTCCGACCTCCGTACCAGTATTTTCATCGCGATCCCGCGTCCCATGGCGATCCGCGACTCGTCCACCTTGAGCAGGATCGGCCCGCGACCCCCGTTGCTCAAGACCTCCACTATCTTCCCGACGCGAACTCCCATGTCCTCGATGCGGTCCTGACAACTTCGCTGCGAATTGCTTCCGACAGATGTTAAAACGCATCTTTTATCTTCCCGCACTTCCATGATCTCAGCGCGCTCCTCCGTTCCCAATAGTCCCAGCGGTATCATCTGTATGCCTCCTACAGTCTCCACGTGATCCCCGCAAGGATGGTGGTGTCCGTTTCTGGTTTGTTCAGGGCCTTCTTTAT
The DNA here is from genome assembly GCA_020052615.1 of Nitrospirota bacterium. Taxonomy (GTDB): domain Bacteria; phylum Nitrospirota; class UBA9217; order UBA9217; family UBA9217; genus JAAXXJ01. Next base: position 35,491 of record JAGVOT010000038.1, read on the forward strand.
GCCAAGGTCGATATCAAGGTTGTCGGTAATCGAGTAAATGAACCCGGCCAGAGCAAAAGCGGGATCTGTATCTGAAGTTCTGTCCGGGTTCCGCTCCATGCCGACATTTACCGCCAGGTTTAAGTTACTGACAACCTCCACCTGCGATGCAACAGAGACATGCCAGATGTCCTTTCTGTTGGCGTCCTCGTCAGCCTGGAGTTTATATTCGTTGCGCATGTAACCGACGTTCACATGGAACGCCCAGGGCTCCGCTTCCCTGGTCGCGATAACGAAAGCGCTGTAGGATATTCTGCCGCTACCGAGCCCTTTTTCCTCGTCGCCGGTCGGAAGACTTACTCCAGGCTTCACGGCGAAGCTCCATCCGTCCTTTTCATGGACCCGCGCTTTAAGTTCAATGGACATATCTGTGGCCCCCCGCACCGCCGTGGTGGCTCCCGTGTCTTCAACCCTTACAGAAGCATAAGGAAGGCCGAACACGAGGTCCATGGTATTGCTTAGTCCGTAGGACAGGAAAGGAGTAGTCGGCACTTCCAGACCTTTCTCTGTGACCCCGTTTTCCTTCTCAATCCCGTACTGGCCGATGAATTCGAGCTGCGCCCTCCCCTTGCCCTGCGTTCCCGTATCGTCAGTGATAAGCGGATGGGCGGCGAAAGCCCTTCCCGAGACAAAGAGCGACATCATTAACCCGATTAACAAAACCGCTGTCCGAACCATTCCGATCATTTATCCCCCCTTTACTTTATGTTTATGCCGTTGAATCAATATGTTAACGTATGTGAATTCAGTAATTATTTTTCACTATTTGTCGAAATACCAGCCGTCATATTTATACAGATAATGATTTTCATTATCAATAGGAACTCTGATAAAAGGGCCGCTTTTTTGATCAGCGACCCTCGTATGCCCGCTTAATATCTCAGTGCGGAACGCGGTTCTTACTGTCTCGCGCTCTAAATCCCTGCCCTAGAGAGCAATTCTCTGCTTCCGCTGCTGGCACTTTGCGCACAGTCCATAGAGCTCCAGTTTATGGCTTTGAACCTTAAATCCATTTTTACTGGCCACATCCTGCTGCAGTGCTTCTATTCCCTCATTCTCAAATTCGATGATTGAACCACAACCGGTGCAGATCAGGTGGTCGTGGTGAGCATTTGGCTTCTTGTATTCAAAGCGAGTAAAGCCATCTTCAAACCTGCGCTCCTCTGCGAGCCCGGCTTTTGCCAGTAGCTTTAAGGTGCGGTATATTGTTGCATATCCAATACTTGGGTGTGTTTTCCTTACGCGGGCGTACAGTTCCTCCGCGCTCAGATGCTTTCCGACCTCAATGAATGCCTTAAGTATTGCATCCCGCTGACTCGTGGACCTGAGCCCCTGAGTTGCAAGGTATTCAGACAATTGAAGGCCAGCTGTTTTCTTCATGTTTGATATTGATTTCCATTATCAACAGGGATGATATTACCATCCCTGATTATTGCTGTCAAGATATTTTCTCATTTCTATATATTTTCGTAAACTCTTTGGCTGCCGAAACGCCTTCTGTTCCTCCGCGTTTTTTTTTGCGATTATTGATATGACCATGATTCTATTCATGACCATTACCTTCATAAGCTTTATTCTTCATATCTAAAAGTCCCCTGCTGAACAGTTCAATCGCCATGCACCTGATGGCTTTCTTAGATCCCCTCAGCACTGGCGACAATTCAGCAAACGCCCGCTGTAACCATTTCTCCTGCTCTGGATTCGGGAGTGCATCGAATGCCTCCTCTTCAGCCTTTCTTTTTGCCGCATCAGCTCTCTGCCTCAGCTCCATTGCTTCTTTTGCCATTCGTTCGTTTTCAGCACGTTCATGATACGGGACATAACCAAGCGGCGTAATGACACCTTTCGAGAGCCCGCTGGCCAGAATCGCAACAGGATTATTGACCACTTATCGCTCTGTCTGTATGTCGCTATGAGCATGTCGAGCGCATTTAATACGTAATCGCGTCCGTATTTCGCAATGAACCTCTTCAACGATTGTTCGTCGATATTTTGAAAAGGAGTACCTGTAACGAGATTTTTTATATCGTTGACAACAGCGTTCGCAGTTGTTGTATCTTGTCTTTTTATACTTGTTTTTGTTGTAGCTCTCTGTGAGCTACCGGGTAGTTCAAGGTGAGCCAAGGGGGGTAGCTCCCGGTGAGCTACCCCCCTTATGATACCCTTCTTTCCGCCGGGTCCGCACAGGTGATAGATATTACAGCCACCGCTCCCCTTCCCTGATTCGACCACTAAGAATCTTTTTTTGATGAGGCAAGTAAGCGTGCGTTTGACCGTAGCAACGGATACAGAGGCTTTCCTGGCTATCGTTTTATGAGACGGCCAGATACTTTCGCAGTTGGCCCGTGACTTGAGCACGATGTAAATAAGCTTGTCGCCGGCACTGAGATCGCCGCGATCGAACAGCCAGTTCTCGACGACGGTGAACTTATTCGTGTGATCGATGATGAGGCTTTGATTATCCCCTGAATGTACAGGTGGAGGCTTGCGCTCGACCGTCTTCCCCATTGTTCTCAATTTCGTTCTCCCGATGAGGCGTCACGGATCTCATTCTGCACGAATTGACATGGCGTCGTTCGCCCGAGCCCAATTGTTCCATTGTGCAGTGATTGTGCAGTAGAGGGCGGGAACAGGCGGTAAAATACGGAAAACCCCTGCTCCGTCCTGTGCGCTAAGAGTATGAAATAGCAAGGAAAGGGAAAGGCGGGGAACGAATGCGGATTTCAGGGTTTACCCTGGCAGTCTTGGGGTCAGGGGTCGCAGGCCGGATTTATCGGCCACCATAGGGGCTGGCCTCCTGTGGAAGCGAAGCGCGCGAGATTCCCCCTCAGCTCCACCAAGAATTTCAATGGGTTGACCTACACCGGTCAGCCCTTTTTCGTTTCAACTGTGCTGTATTTGTGCTGTTGAATTTGTCCAGAGTCTTGTACTCGAGTGATCTGAACGGTTTTTCGCAGCAAGAATTACAAAGGGTTAGCTATGAGAGCTAATCCTTTTTTGCCTCGCTGCACTTTTTTTCCCGACCTGGACTCTTGTGCCCACCCCCTGCACAAATCATGAATCTTTGCCCCGCTTAGCTTTCGCACGCATTTTTGTTTCGGTTCCAAGTTTCTCTTGGCCGGGTAAAGACATTGCCGCAACACTCCAATGGGATAGCCCCATCTCCCGCCCTCCCATGCGCGTCGAAGACTCCCTCTCGTTGGGCACGATGCCCGCCAATGGATTTTGAGGAAACTATCCCGCCCCGAGGGGCGGGGACATCCATAGCGATGCTGATTGGACGGAAAGGGTTTAGAGTTGGCAGGAATGCAAAGTAAGAGGTGACGAGCAATTTAATGAGACGATTAGGCGCTGATTATTCTGTGTTTATCAGAACTCATATCGTATCTGCGTATATATGTTGTCGTTTTTTGCGAATTGTCCGAACTGGTTAAACGGCTTGTCGCCCCCGAATATGTTGCCGCCGAGCGCTATCCAGACCGAATCCGTAATATTGTATTTCACCTCCGGATTCAACATGTAGTCTCTGTCCGAAAGACCGTAGAATGCAAAAAAGGACAGCCTCAAGGTCTGATGAATCATGAATTGCGTTAAGCGAATGGAAGTCAGTTGATGCAAACGCTTCTCCTGCGGGAAACCGGACGGGAGGTTCTGAACATAGGCTGAATAATCCTGCATGTACTCGCCGTAATACTGGAGTCCCAGCGTGAAGTCCTCCCACAATTGACGTTGATATCCGATAAGATACCGGGTTTGAGAGTTGGGAATCATCGGGTCAATGCCGTGCCGGTCCTGGCGCGAATCGTAATAACCCGCCTCCAGACTCAGAACGCCGTCCAGAGCCCTGCCCTGAACGCTCGCGCCATATTCCGATAGCTCGGGATAGAAATAGGTGAGCTTTGTCGGCACCAGCGGATTGTCAGGCATTATCGAGGGCTGGCGCGAGAATCCTCGATAATAATACAGCGAGGCATCGTACCCGGCCACATCGCGGTATACGCGTAAGGCTGCCTCCGCTTTATGGAAGTCCTTGTATGGATCTTGTGTTTCCCTGTTCGAGATACCCGGCATCGGATCGAACATCCAGAATTTATTCGGGTCAGGATACGTGTTCGGTTCAAAATAGGGGATGGCAATGAACTCGAAATTGGCAAACCCCGGATAGAATCCAAGCTTCGCTCCGTCAGTACCTTTTTTCAGATATTCCATGGGCCTGCCGGAGAAGAACGCTGCGAAGTCTTTCGGGAAGACATCATTGATGAACAGCAGGTCGCCGACGCCCCAGGTTATGACCTGCCTGCCGACCCGCGCATCCCATTTCTCGGATGTGTAGTCAGCGTATCCCTCCCGCAGTTCCATGATAGAATGCTTGTCGATGTTGTCATGAAATGCGTCGCCTTTGATGAACAGGCTGAACGCATCAGCAGCGGCTTCAAGCCTGAGCTGAGCTCGCTCCTCGGACCACTTGAAGTCCTTTCCGTCGGGATTGTCTTCCGCCGTATTCAGAGAATAATTTCCCTGCACAAAACCGTGGAGGGAAACATCCGCGGCCATAGCGGACATTGGCGGCAAAAGAAAGAATAAGCAGCAGGCAGCCAATGCCGGGATCTCCGTCCGCTTCCTGCTCATTCAATCCACCTCTTCGGCGGCTGTTTGAGATACCGTTCGGTGAACAGACTGTCCTCGATCCCGACGTTGTATTCCGCCTTGAGAAACGACACTTCGGTCATGTGCCCGCTCAGGAGGTTTTTCATCGATCTCTTCGTGATCGTCGGATGGCCCTTCACGTCCTTGATCTCGTCAGCGCTGAAAACCCTGTACAGTTCACCTTTCTTATCGTAATATTCCTCCTTCATCGGCAAAAAGGTCGTTTTGTCAATCCAAGAGAGCTTGTAGCTATATTCCATCTCCGCAGCCTTTGGTGTGCTTTTGATGACCGTGCAGTCGCGATCCCCGATCTTCTCATCCTTCACGACTGCATGGGTGTCATCTTCCAGATTTCTGCCCGAGATGTCCTCATAGGTGAAATCGGAGCCTACGAAGCTCGACCTCTTGTCCTGCGCCGCGATCCGCCTGACCATATTGATGGCGGGCACGAAGAGCCACCGGTCGGCATCTTTGCCCGGATACTTGTAGACCATGAAGGTCATATTCCGCACGTCCGCCGGCTGGAAGAAATACATGAAATACTTCTGTTCGCCGCCCGGCTGGCCGAAGTTCTTTCTGAGCATCATCATCTCTCGCACCCGTTCCTGGCCGCCTTTGCTGATGAGCTTCATCATAACCCTGGCCTTGAAATCAGCGCCCGGATAGAGAAAAGCCGCCTGTGATTTTTTCATGGCCTCATCAGCTGTAATTGCGAGAGCATTCAAGGGAAGCAGCAGCAGCAGGACAAACACATATATACGGTTCATGGTAATGCCTCCTTTTTCTGTGTGTGAAGCCCGCGCAGGAATATTTCATCCGTTGAGAGCATTGCATAGTCTTTTGCATTCACCTTTGCGATCCCAGAACCCTTCCTGACGGTCCATACCAGGAGCCCGATGAGAACAGCCGTGTAGGCCAGAGCAAAAGCGTACTGGACGTAGGGATTGTCCGGCAAGAGCTCCAGCATATTTTTTTCCTTCATAAAACCCCGTGAGAAGAAGATCTCATCGATCTGGTCCTTGTAGAGAGAGTAAGGAAGATATCCCAGCATGAATCCGGGGAGCGCAGCAAGACCTGTCAGATAGGACATCCCGAGCCGGGCGTAGGTCCGGATCTCGCAACCCAGCATCATGACGCTGCCGATGCCCAGCATCGGACCTCCTATGAGATGGCCCAAATGGAACCCGAACTTATATCTGCCCGCCTCCACCACGACCGGCACGTCCCAGCCCAGCACGATCCAGGTGAACAGGATCGTCAGATTGAACATCAATACCGCCACGAGCAGACCGGCAAAAGGCATCATCCCCGTGAACATGGTCTGGGTGATCTTGGCTACTTTCATTGCATCAAAATGCTTCGGTTTCATGAGAAGAGACTTTGGCGACATGACCGCGCACTCTGTCCCGAAACCGGATTTAGCGATGCCGAATCCTACGAGAAAACCGACCAGTCCCTTCAGAAGGATCTCCGTCCACGCCATCCCGCCGATGCTGTTTGGCGAAGTCCCCTGGAGCGCGGTCCATCCTGCCGAGACAATGACCAGAAGGAAGAACGCGGTCAGAACAAGCCTGACCGGATCTCTATACGGCTTGTGCTGAGGGTCGTAGCACAGCGTTTCGGTCTGGTATTCCAGCTCAACGCATTTCTGGACCGTTGCCTTTACCTCGTGGTGCTTCATGAACCCGCCGGCATTCAGCTTCGCCATGAGCAGGAACGCAAGGTAGGCAAAAGGAATGCTCACGATCGCCACAACAAGCGAGGTAAGGCTCATTGCCGGAATGCCGCCCAGATAGTGCCACGCCGTGCAGCCCTGGGCAAGCCGCGTTCCGAAACCGAAGATCATGGCGCCGACAAAGGCTAGGATGGCCACCCGGGGAGGATACTTTACCCAGGTCTTGCGTTCGCGCTCAATGAGCGTGACCAGACACCCGCCTGCGATCATCCCGATCAGGACCCAGTGGATGTCGGCGCTGTAGGTTCTCGTGATGAAATCGGTATGCGTGATATTTGCCTCAAGGGTGCCGAACATCTTCGCCAGCCCGGTTGTGATAGGGATCGGCGTCTCGTACTTGAGAAAGTACAGGACCTCGGCGAGACCCACAAGGAACCCGCCCCAGATAAACGACCAGGGCCGTGTAAGGATGGAAGGCATCGATCATTCCTCCGCAGGCGTGACGGTTTCCGATTTAACGGGGTAGTTCCTGGTTGCTGCTTTATCCATGACCGACTTCATCTGCTGAGCGCCCTGGGAATCCTTTATCCATGATGCATAGCCGAGCGTCAGCGTGGCTGCGTCATAGCCCAGGACCCGCAGAGGCACGACCGGCAGGTTCTGCAGTTGACCGGTATTGCACACAAGTACGATCTTTTTGTCCTTCGGCAGCTTCGCAAGGTTCTCCGGAACGAGGATCTTGCTGTAAGGAATATGGATGGCGCCGGGGACATGCCCCAACTTGAACGAGGTCTCGCCCGGCCGCACATCGACGACAATGAAATCGGTTTTGCCGGTCTTGATCCACATGGAGAGTTCTTGTGCGCTTACCCACCAATGGCCATCTTCCGGCCCCTTGTTCAATACGTCATTCAGCCTTTTTGCAAGATCATCCTGTGCGAACACCGGTGCGACCAGAAACAGAGCAACCATCGACACAACCATGAACACCATGACCTTTTTCATTTCTTTCCTCCCCCTCTTGCTGGTTAAAGTTTTTCTCATTCAGGGTCACGACCCTGATGATGCTATTCTCAGCCGATCCCGAGCCTGAAATCCTTCACGTCCTTCACCACAGCCTTGAGCTTTACGCTGTTGTTGTCCGCGATCTCCTGCCACGTCTTGCCCGCTTTCTTCATGGCAATGATCTCCTGCGCCGGTTTCTTCGACAGGTTCGACAGGACGATCACCGTAATAGCTTCGCCGGGAGCAACCTGCTTGATCACGGCCGCGATCGTTTCAGGCTTCTGCTCCTCGAAGAAATACGCGCGGGTCTTCTTTTCAAAGGTTTTCATGTCCTTCGACTGGCGCTCACTGATCTTCCGGACCAGCCGGTCCAGCTCCTCAGGCTCGGAAAACCGTGCGCCATAAACAGCAGCGGGTACCAGCAGCAAAAAAACCATAAGTGCGGCAAGAACATTCCCTTTTCTCATTCCTTAGCTCCTTCCTTGAATAGCCAGCCCTGTGTCAATGTAATAAGGGCGGGCAGATAGAGTATCGTCATCAACGCGCTCAAGAGCATCATGCTCACAATGAACGCGCCCACGGTGATATACGGCGTAAGCGGAGCGAACAGCATGACCGCGAAAGCGGCGGCAAAGAGGATCGCGTTCCGCATAATGCCCTTGCCCGGCCGCGCGGCGGTCCAGAGCAGGGCGTCGGCCAGCGATTCTCCGGGTGCTTCCTTCATCCTCTGACGCAGCCTGCTCACAAAATGGATGGCGAAATCAACAGCCATGCCGAGCGAGAGGCAGCTCATGACCGAGATCGGCATATCGAAGTCCTTGCCGATGAACCCGACGACGCCGTAAATGAGAATGATCGTGAAGAGGAGCGGGATGTAGCCGATCATCGCCCATTTGACCGAGCCGAAGTCATAGGCAAGGATCGCGAACACGGCGATCAGCGCCAGGATCAGGCCCTTCACCATGTCCCAGAGAACTTCATGGTTCCAGACCAGGTTAAAGTAGGCGATGCCCGCGGGCTTGAACTGCATGGGAGCATTGTTTTCCTTCCGGTATTCCTCGACCGCCGCGATCACCGATTCCATCGCCTTTGCGTCCCAGGTCTTGAGCTGCACCCAGATATTGGCCTTGCGGAAAGGATAATCAACAACGTTGTCGAGGTCGGAGGGCTTTGCCGACATGGCAAAGAGGAACAGATATTGGCCGATCATCTCCTTGTTCTCGGGGACAGCGTCAAACTTCGGATCGTCGTTATGAAGCACGCGGTTGATGCGCTTCACGTAATCCACGACCGAAGTTGTCTTGCCCACGACCGGGAGATTTTCCAGGCGGCGCTGAAGTCCTTCGATGGAGCGCATGGCTTCCGGCGTCTTGATGTAATCGTCTTTATCGGATATCGCCACGATGTAGCCGAGAGACGTTCCGCCCAGGGCTTTGTTCATGACCGTGTCGGCCACGCGCACGTCGCTGCCCTTCTTGAACCATTCCACAAGGTTGTTGTTCACGACCGTCTTCGATATGCCGACGATGGCCACGACGACGAGCACAACGCCGACGAGAACCGTCGTGGCGGGTTTTTGTATGCCGAGCCCGGCAAGCTTTCTCAGGACCGACGACCCGCCCGCCTCGGAATCCTCCGACCGGGATATTTTCTCGATCTTCTCATTCTTCACAAAGGTGAACATGGCCGGGATGAAGCTGAAGCTCAGGACCCGGAGAACGATGGTCCCGAACGCCACGAGCCCGCCGAAGACCTTGACGGGGATGATGTTCATGAACAGAAGCACGCCGAAACCGACCGCCGTTGCCAGGGCGGTATTGCGCACAGGCCTGCTGACGGCGTTCATGGTCGCGATGATCGCAGCGCGTTTGTCCTTCGTCTCGCGGTAGCGGAAGTAGAATTCATTGAAGATGTGCATGCTGTCCGTAGCGATGGCCATCATGAACACGGGGGCCATGGAGCTCATGATGTGGATCGGGAAGCCGAGTCCGATCAGGAGGCCCATGCTCCAGACAATGCTGATCATGGCATCCATCATGAGCGTCAGGGAAAGGAACAGGTCCTTGAACATGAGGAACCGGACCAGCAGCATGACCATCCCGGCAATCGGCGCGAACACCGCCATGAGCTTGAACATGTCCGCTCCGAAGGTGTCCCGCGCCACGGGATCACCGGCAACGTAATACTTCTCGTCGCCCTTCTCGGACTTGATGATCTCCCTGATCTTGTCTGCGATCTCTTTCCCGTTGCCGCCTTTTTCGAGCGGAACATAGATCGCCGTGGTCTTGCCGTCCTTTGAGATGATGCGGTCGATGAAAAGCGGGTTTTCAAAGAGCGCCTTGCGCATGACAGCCATCTCTTTGTCGGTCTTCGGCACCGTGGTCATGAGCGGGCGCACGTTCAGCGTCTCATTCTCGACGGTCACGTTGTCGATGGTCGTGAAGCTCGATACGTCGCGGGCCGCAACCCCTTTGATCTTCACGATCTCGTCGGTGATCCGCTGTATCTTGCCGAGCGTTTCAGGATTCAGGATGCCCTTTTCGTTCTGGATGCCGAGAACGATCATATCCTCATAGAGGCCGAAGGTCTTTTCAACCTCGTCGTTCCCGACCCGGACAGCGGACGTGGGCGGCAGCATGTTCTTGGGATTGGTGTCGGTCCTCACTTTCGGGAACTGGGTCAGGAAAAGGACCGTGACAACGACCGACAGAACGACAATAAGCTTCGGGTGGTCGACCGAAAACTCGACCAGAGAAAATTTCTTCATGCATGCTCCTCCTTAGTCAAGGATATATTAATATATTAGACTTCTTGCATATGTCCGGCTAAATAAAAAAGGCTAAAACGTCAGGTTCATATCAGCCGGTATCACGGTTTCCTTGTAATAGCGCGCGGGATCGGCCACCTTCACACCATCGATCAGATCACCCTTCTTGATGTCGAAGAGGGAAACATTCAGCGGGCAGGCGAGCACCGTCGCGCCCTCGGCGATCAGCATGAAGAACAGGTCTTCCACGCTCGGAAGTTCCATCTCCTCCATCTTTTTCATCACCGCCTCGCCCTCTTCCTTGGGCTGGTCGGGCAAACATTTGAGCGTCTTTACCTTTTCCTTGTGCACCGCGTTGATGCCCCGTGATCCGAAAAACATGGTGACCTTGGAGCCCTCGCGCAGCAGGCTCAACGCGGTCATGAGCGCGTTGTAGACCTGACAGAGCTCCTCGTGAAAACACATGATCGATACATTCTTGACTATCTTTGTCATGATGATCGTCTCCTTTCTTTAACGCTCGCGGCCCGGGCCGTCTTTTCCATCATTCCGGTAATCGCTTCCTGCATAACGGCGCAGGCATGGGCGATCTTGTCATCCGAAAGGCTATAGTAGACATGCTTGCCATGCCTTCGCGTTCTCAGAACATTTTTCATCCGCATAAAGTTCAGCATCAGCGACGTATGGGCTTTCGTTATGCCGATTTCCTTCTGGATATCGGACACGGTCTTCTCTCCTCCCCGAAGCAGGTCCAGGATCTCGATCCGCTTCGGGTTGGTAAAGGTCTTGCAGAATTCAGCGTGCAATTCGTAGAAATCTTCTTTTTTCATGGCAGATTGCTCACCCCGTTTTTCATCTTCCACAGGAAGTATTTTTCAAACCCGACCTTCATCCATCTCGCCCATACGGCTTTCTTGGTATAGGAACTTTGCCTCGGCGGAAGGACCGGATAGGCCTTCATCAGGGCGGCAGTATTCCCCATGTCCATAAGGCAGACCACACCGAGTTCATCAGGTACGGGCGGCGTCTTCCCGGCAATATCCGACGCAATGGTCGCGGCGGCGGTCTTCGCCATCTTGACGGTCATGAACCCGGTCTTGGGCACACCCGTCGGCACCGGCGTCACCTCGGGCGGCGCTATGGCTATCGCGACGCCGATCGCGAAAATATTCTGGTGTTTGGTGTGGCGATAGTTCCTGTCCACGGGGATGAAGCCCCGCGGATTGCCCAGCGGCGCGACAGCGGGAACGCCCTTGAAGGGCGGCGCGATCATGGCGAGCCTGAACGGTACTTTATTGCCGTCCTTCAAGCGTATCTCTCCCGGCGCGACCTCCTGAATGGCCTGGCTCACCAGCGGCTTGATGTCCCGTTCGGCGAACTCATGCTCCATGAAGGTCTTTGAGGCGCCAAGTCCGCCTACGCCCATATGACCGAGATACGGTTCTGACGTGAGATAGAGAATGGGTACTTTGTGCCGCATCTTCCTGCGGCGGAGTTCCGCGTCCATCTCGAAGGCAAGCTCATAGGACGGACCGAAGCAGCTGACCATCTGCGATGAACCGAGGACGACAGGCCCGGGATTTTCGAGAACGCTCCGCCACGTCGCTCCGGTCTTTATGGCATGATCGAGGGTGAAGGTGCAGGCGGTATAGCCTTTATCCGGTCCGAGGCCGGGGACCTCGTCAAAGGCCAGATGCGGACCGGTTGATATGACGAGATGATCGTAGGGAAACGTTCTCCCCTTGGAGGTAATTACCTTCGATGAATCAGCATCGATCTGCTTCGCGGAATCGTGAACAAACTCGATCCCCTTCGGCTTCAGGATCTCGCCGATCGTGAGCGTAATGTCCTCCGGCCTCCGCCAGCCCATGATGAGCCAGGGCAGCGACGGCAGGAACACGAACCGGTCATCGTCGCTCACCACGGTCACTGATGCTTTGTTCCCCAACAGCCGCTTAAGTTCAAAGGCTGCCGTCAATCCTCCGAACGATCCTCCCAAAACAACGATCTTCGACATACTATCCTCCCCGGGATTTTATAGTCTTCGCGCGTCTGACTTCTCGTTGCCAACCTTAGAACATCCCGACGACCTTCTTGCCTCCCGTTATGAGATCTGTCAGCTTATCGAAGTCAATGGTCTTTGCCCTTGCATCCAGCTCCGAATCCTTGAGACCCCGCAGCCTCTTGTCGTCATCCAGGAGATAGACCTGCCCCGAAAAGCTCCCCAGTCTGTCCTTTTGAGCGAAATAAACACCATTCTGCAGCAGAACGAGATCGGCCCCGCCTTCCTTCGCAAGGGTTAAGCCAGTTGCTCCATCAGTGGTGTCAGGTGCGCTTTTTATCATCACGATCATGGCAGCCTCCTTCAGAATAGCATTGTCGATCTTGCTTCTTTCACCAGACCTGCAATCACCTGTGCGCTGACCGATTTTACGCCCTCTACCATGTCACCTCGGTCCAAACGCTGCGCTTTCAAAGAATCGTCGTCGGCATACACCGACACACCCATATCCAGGCAATCCTTGAGGGTGGCCTCAAGATTCGTGAACCCGGTCCCTGTGTCGTCCTGCCCCTTTTTCGCAAGCAGCACCCCGCCGTCCACCAGGATCAGGTCAACGCTCATTTCGAATGACACCGCGCCGAGCGCATGCCGTACCGCTTCGGCTGCGTTGATATCGCCGTAAGGAGACCTCTTTAAGATCATCGCAACAGTGGCCATATTCACCTCCCATAAAGTTCATTCCGCAATCCGCAATTCCCTCAGGCCCCGAGATTGAGCCAGATATCGGTCTTGCCCATGGTGGCAAATAGTCCTTTGAGAGAACCGACCTCGGTGTTTGCAAGGTAATCGTCTTTCGCAGCACGGCGAAAGTTGAGGCAGCCGCCTCAGAGATACACCTTCAGACCTTTTTGGATCAGCCTCGCGAACTCTTCCTCGCCGTTCAGGATGCCCTTTGCCTTTTGCTTGGTGAGAAAGCAATAGACGCCGTCCGCCGATGCAATGAGGTTGACGGTGTGACCCTTGTTCAAGGCCGATTCGGCAATGCGGGCGCTCGTCAGGGTGTTCTCGTAGGAGTAAGGCGACGTGGACAGATAGAGAGTGATCGTTTTCGACATGGCAACCTCCTTTTTATAGATCGCTATCGCTTATAAGTGCCGTCTTCAGGCTTGCATCAGTATTTTTTTTCATAGTGAAAGGGTGGGCTCCCGCAGAAGATTTTAAATGGATCAATGCAACTGCCAGGATCAATCAGTGTCGTCTTTCGCCTGGATAGGTTCCTTTTTTCGTCACCGGACAGCATGCCGGCGCGGGGACATCCTCTTCGTATTCTTTTTTCAACAACTGAAGCAGGTCGGGGATGAGAGGTTCTTTGAGGAAATAACACTTGAGCCTGCCGTCGACGAAGAAATCGACGATGCCGTTCGTCCGAAGCAAGGTCAGGTGTTGGGAGATATTGGGTTGGCTTATATCGAGGGAATCTTCGAAATCGCTCACGCACTTGACGCCCTGAGTGAGTTCCTCAAGGATTTTGATTCGGACGGGATGGGCAATGACTTTGAGGAGATCGATTCTTTTCTCAATGGGAATCATTTTGTCGGTTTCTCCTTTTAAACACGGCAGTAGACACCAAGAATACACTCTATTGCATAAACATATTCAGATATTATTATGTTTTAATGCATATGTCAAGAATTATTTTCCGCTCCCTCCCCCATCTTCTTAAGACCCTTTTCAAGGCGTTTGTAATAAGAAAAAGCTGATTCCTTATTGGAATCAGCCGAGGATGGCGAAAGCTACGCTGAACAGGGCATTATATCAGCATCGAAGATATCCACTGATTAGCTCTGTATGCCATTTGCGTTCACTTCCTGAAGTCGATAGAGCTTGTTCAGAAGACTACTTTGGGCTAATACCGTCTTCGTACGACATTAGTGCATCAATAAAAATACTGCACAATATACTTTATCGCGAGAAACATGATCGCGCTGCCCACGAAGACCTTGATGAACTTCTGCGGCATATATTTCTGCGTCTTCGCGCCAAGATACATGCCTATGAATCCACCCACGCCGAACAATATCCCCAGGGGCCAGTCCGGCATGGGGGAAGCGCCGTTCGTTGCCGGCAGTATGCTGAAGAAGAGCGCCCCGGCGACCGACGTAATGAACGTCCCCATGAGCGTCGCGCCCGCTATGGTGTAGATGGGCAGGTTGAAGAAGGCAACACAGAACGGCGCGATGATCGCGCCGCCGCCGATGCCGTATGCCCCGCCGATGATGCCGACAATGAACGCCAGGCTGAACATGCCGATGGTGTGGAAGCTGAACCGCTCGCCCCAGAACTCGTATTCTACCAGTTTCATCGAGACGCTGATGGTTTTCACGACCGCGTCAGTGGGAATGCCCGCTGCCATCTTCGAGCTTTGGTCCTTCCTGATCTCTGCAGTCCTGGCCTTGAACTTCTCTTCCAGCGATTTAGCCGCAGCGGACTGCGCCTTGTTCGGAAACAGCAGCTCCTTGAACAACCGGAATCCGATGTAGAACAGCACGCAGCCGACGAAGAGTTTGAACATTTTCGGACCGGGAAGATACAGGACCCGGAGGTAATATCCGATGAACACGCCCGGCAGGGTCCCCGCGATGACCACCCAGGTCAGAGGCCAGGCCATACGGCCTTCTTTCACGTACCGGTACACGCCGCTCGGGATCGCCACGATGTTGAAGACGTGGTTCGTGCCGCTCACGGATGGGGCCGTATAGTTCAGCACGCTCATCTGGAACGGCAGGAGCAGGAAAGCGCCAGATATGCCGCCCATGGAGGTAAAGAAGGAAATAACGAGGGAGATCAGCGGAGGGAGAAGGACATTCGTGGTGACGCCGGATATGGGAAAGGTCATGTTGAATATATCCATTCAATTGCCTCCGCTATGAATAAAAAGCCCGACTCTTTATAAAGAGTCGGGCTGCATTATATTCCTGACCTGCTTCCGTGTCAATCAGACGGATTTTTTACGGTTTCGGCAAGCGCAGCACCATGCCTTCGCCGAACGTGATGTCGTCGATGTGGCCCGATGCCTTGCTCGTTTTCGAAACAAGGTGGAGGTGGATATAGTTCTCCATGCCCGACCCTTCCTTGATCGCGGGAGCATACTGGGAAAGGAAGATGCCGGAATGCTTCTCTGAGTAGAAGCCGATGATGTCGACCGGCTCGTTCTTCGTCACATAGGGCTCTTTCGATTTCACGAACAGCTCCTTGGTGATCGTCTTGCCTTCCGTGCGGTCCACGTTGATATGCCACTTGATCTCCAGCGGCGTTCCGGCCATCAGGTACGGAAACGGCTTGGTCACGTCAACCCCGATCTTCTGCGCCTGCTCCCTGATAAACTTCTGCAGGTCCACATAGCCTTTTACCGACGCGGGCAGCGGAACATCGACCCAGTTTGCCTGTTCCGTCCAGACAAGGAAGATCGCCCCGTGCTTGAGCGTCTTGTCCACGGTATAGTCATTGCCCCGCACCTTGGTGATGTACGGCTTTGAATCGAAAATGGTGATCTCGCCGTCGAGACCGTCGATCGGGCCGATGGCAAAGACCCCCTTCTTTCCCGCAAGATCCTCCAGGTTCACGACGCTCGCGGCCTTGCCGGTCTTGAAGATCTCCTTCTGCGCGCCCACATATTCCACCGCGCCTTCCTTCTTCGCTCCCACGATGGCGGCGTAGGCAATCGCCCCCATCAGCAGCACGATCGCTGCCGTTAATGACAATCGTATAGTTCGTTTCATGTTCTTCATTCCTCCATTGATATAATGCGCAGTGCGCCTGCGTGCGCGGCCGAAAGGCCGCATTCCGGCGATCAATACTGGCTTGTTTGAAAATCAGGCGAAACTTCGGGGCGGCTTCAGGATTTCCACGGGAAATAGTTCATGGAGACCGATCCGATATACCGTTTCAGAACAGTCGCAAAGTTCGAGCTGAAAAGCAGGCTTCTCGTCCGCGATGGTGAAGGCAAACAAGGGGAAACGATCCGGTTTGGCGTCGTCAAGAGGCTCCTTCTTTCCCCCGGGCGAAAGCGGGCAATGCTTCATCCCGCAGTGTCCATACGCCCGAACAATGCCTGTCTTCCCCGCTGCGCCGAACGGGCAGGTATTCTGAATCACCAGCGAAAGGACAAGAGAGTAAACGATCAATAGCAGTGTACGCCTCATTACGCTGACTATACGGGCAGCAGAAACCGGCGTCAACGTAATATTCTAATTTGAGAGGAAAGCTGTAGGGTGTCAGGTGCACGCTAGCCCGATCAGAAGTAATACCGCGCCCTCAACTCCACGCGATAATCGTACGGCTTCTCGCCGAATTCGCTCAGCCAGTCTCCGGCCAGGAGGGTCCCCTTGAGCCGCAATTCAAGGTTCGTGATCCCGGTATAGGAGATTTCCGGCGATAGCGAATAACTTCCGTCCTCAGCGTTCATGATCGCTGTCAGCGCGGGCGTCCAATAGAGAATGCCGAAGGGATCCTTCTGGCTAATGCGCACATACAGATATTCCCGCCCGGCATTCGACCTGCTGTAGCTCTTCTCGGTCACGGTAGCCGCTTTCCGCAGGAGTGCATCGTTTCCCGTCGTGAGGTAGGAGTCATACGAGTTGTGTATGAAGGTGAAGTAATCCCCTATTTCCTGTTCGGTGAAGCCTGTCCCGTTACGGTAATATTCGAGGATATACGTCGTGTCCTTTTCGGTGAGATACCGGAGCCCCAGAAGCCAGCTCGAAGCGTCATAAACGGTCTGATGCGTACTTCCGTCGGCGGTGATGTAGCTCCGCATAAAATCATCGATGCGGGCGTATTCTCCGTGGACCTCGATGTTCGTCGTGATGTTCCGCGAGAGGTCCATTCCATATCGTGATTGTTTGCTGGCGCCCGTGAGGAACAGGAAGTCGATATCCGTATCGTAAAGCAGGAGGTAGACCTTTCCGGCGGTATTCAGATGGTCCGCCGCTCCAAATTCGTCGTTCATATGATCCGAGACCGGTATGAGCACGGGCGTTACGGAAAGCGTCTTGAGCGGGCCGTTGAAGCTCTTGATGTAATCAGCAGAGGCCACGACGAACCCTTCAAGGTTCAGGTCAGGCTCGTCCGGATTCTTGGGACGGTCCACGAAGGCGACAGGATTCCAGGCATAGCCTTTGCCCCACTTGAGCGCCTTCTTGCCCGCGTCGATCGTAATCGCCGGAGCGGGTTTCACGGACAGGAAGGCATCGTACACTGTAGTCTTTGAGGTTGTGCCGAGATAGGAATTCTGGTAAGCCGTGTTTGTTCTCACGAAGAGCTTTGTTATGTCTTTTTCGATACCACCTTCAAGCTGAAGCGCCGCGTTGTATTCCGGCAGAGTATGACCTTCCTCCCGGCCATAGAAACGGAGCTGATACAGAGCAGCATCCTTGTCGAGACCATACAGCACAGGCCTGAGTTCCGCGTAGCCGCCGAAGTGGTAAGGCTTCTTCTCCACCTCTGAGAGGTCGAATGCATATTCTTCCGCATGGAGGACGCTTGACAGGAACACCACCGCAAGAACGGCAAGCGGCAGTGATGGTAAACAATGGTATTTCGGCCTGATGTCCATATTGAATGCCATAGCTTTCTTCGTGTCTTACAGCACGATTATTGACAGGACCGCGCCGAGCAGCACTACATAAAGGACATTAACCTTCTTCACTAACGCGAGCATGGCCGCGAGTCCCAACAGAACCCGCACCAGGTCCCAGGGAACATTGAGGACAAATTTCACCGCCACAAAGAGCAGCAGGCCGACAAACGTTGCGAGTATCCCTTTTGTCGCTTTGGTGAAATACGGTGATCTCTTGAGCTTGTCGAACAAGGGCGCGACCGATATCAGGATCAGGAAAGAAGGCGTAAAGATCGCCACAGTCGCAACTACTGCTCCGGCTAAACCATACGCCAGATATCCCACAAAGGTTGCCGTGATGATAATAGGGCCGGGGGTAACCTGACCGAGGGCTATTCCATCCATAAACGTGCGGTGGTCCAGCCATCCTCTCACATTCACAATTTCGTGAAGCATCAGTGGGAGCGATGCAAATCCGCCTCCAAAAGCAAACAGGTCTATTCTGAGCATCATCATTGCCAGATTGAAAAGATCCCTACGCGCAACATACAGAGCTGCAAGCCCCGCAACCGTGACCACAACAAGCAGAACTATTCTCTTGACCGCAAATCCAGTCTTTTCCGGACGAAGAATTGACAGGCTTTCGTGTTCGGCATCTTTAAAGAGCACGACTCCTGTCAGGGCCGCGATTATGACTATAATAAATGGGCTTGCTCCTGACCAGAAGAGCGCTGCTGACAAGGCGGCAAGGAGTGCTTCCCGGTAGCTCGTTACCGCGCTTTTACCGAAAATGTAGAGGGCGTTGACAATAATTGCAACCACAATCACCTGAAGACCGTTGAACAGGGACATGATCTGCGCAATGCTCCTTGCCCGTTCATAAAACACCGCAAGAATCAGCATCAGGGCAAAAGCGGCAATCCGAAACCGACATAGGATAGCAGCGCTCCCCCTGTCCCTCGTACGCACAGCCCCACGTATGCCGCTATCTGCATGGCCGTTGCGCCGGGTATAGACTGGGCCAGGATTACGCCTTCCTTGTATGTTTTTTCATCCACCCATTGGTTGCGTTTCACGGACAGATCCCGTACATGGACGACCATTGCTGGTCCGCCGAATGCGGTCAGTCCAAGTTTCAGGAAAGAGAAAAACAGTGCTGTCTTTGATGGCGGGTCCTTCGACATTCGGTCCGTATTCTCATCCTATCTCAAAGATTCAAGATTCGGCATGAAGGTCAGGGTGAAGACTTCATCCTTGAAGTTCCGTGCCTTGATCTTTGCCAAGATCATGATCGACTTGTAATTCTTGTAAAGCGGGCTGTCCGTCTCGATGACCGCTGGCCGGATAAGCCCATTGCCGAAATCCTTCACGTCCTTGAAGTAGAGGGTCTTGATCAACATACCCGCCTCGGTCAGGCATTCGATCTTCGTCGGGAGTGTTCGCTCCCTCTCTGCCCGGAGACGTATCCGGTCGTAGGCCACGGTCTTTGTCTTTGCCTTGAGATGGAGGAGGTATTCGCTCCCCTGCTCCTCGACCTTCTCGACATTGTATTCCGCAGCATAATCGAGTTGCAGAATGTCGGCATTGTTGAACACCCCGCCGACCACGGACTGAAGGCTCGTGATCCTGATGGGCTTGCCCACGTTCGGTATGTAGAGCCACATATTATCCCCGAGCCGCAGGGTGCTCCTGCCCTTTTCACTGGCAGGCGCGATAAAGAGCGATGCAACCTTATCAACGCCTTTTTTGACGGTAAAGAGCGTGAACTCTTTCTTCCGTCCGTCAGGCTCGATGTTGATGAGCTTCCGGTACGACTCGTAGGACTCCGGGTTCAGGTTCCGGTCCAACTGATTCAGCAGCTCCGTGCCGTCTAGTGCAAAAACGGGCGCAGCGAACAGCAGTATGACGAGAAATGCGACAATATGTTTCATGGACAACCTCCTAGACATGCCTGAGCGCTTTTATCGGCTCCATCCTCGACGCCTTGAACGCGGGCTGGAGGCTTGCAACCACCGAGACGATGATCACCGTAACGGATATGGTCAGAAGATCCGCCGGGGTTATGGTCGCCGACAGATGCAGTCCCTTCTGCTGTCCGAAATCAAAGGTTATCCTGGAAAGATTGAGAATATAAACGATCGCGATTCCCACGATGTCACCGACGACCGCGCCCACAATACCAAGGCAAAAACCTTCGATCACGAACAGGGAGAGGATCTTTCCGGGCAGTGTCCCGATGGCGGCAATGGTGCCGATCTCCCGTATACGCTCATAGACCGCCATGATCATGACATTCATGATGCTGATCAGGACAATGGCGATGAGCATAAGCTTGATGAAAAAGGTCATCATGTCGATCATCCGGGCGATATTGTAAAAGGGCGTAAGCTGCTCCCAGGAATGCACCTCGAAGAGCGGTTTTCCCTGCTTGTTCAATTCACCGGACAGCAGGCTTTCAATTTTTTTTGAAAAGCGATGAAGCTTGCTGAAATCCTTCATCCTGATCGCCACCTCGCTCACCTCCGGTTCTTCCATCCGGAGAAGCTCCACGGCGTCCTCAATGTGGATGTACCCGTCCCGTCCCCCTGGACCGGTTACGCCCTCGACCACACCGGAGACCCGGAACTGCCTGCCGTTGACCGAGCCGTCCTTGTTGGTCGCGACCACGACCACGGTGTCACCGACCTTCACCCCCATGCCTTTCGCCAGAAGGGTAGGAACGAGGATCTCCCCCCTACTGAGTGTTTTTTCACCTTCAACGATCCGGGAGGGCAAGAGCGGCACGGTTGAAAATTCCCGTTCAGGATAGACCGCGACCAGCCTGATATTCGTCGTTTCAACAAAATTGCTGAACATGCCGCCGAATTTTATTCTTGGTGAGTACGCCGCTATCTCCGATTGCTGGTCGAGTACGCTTTTTAATCGGTCGGCGGCCCCGGCCTTCAGGTTCAGGTTCAGCGGAAGGTTGTCGATGGACGCCACATAGCCCTTGCGGTGGACCTGCAGATGGCCGAGCATGGAATCGGTGATCTGCCCGATCATCATGTTCTTAAAGGAGCCGGATACCGCGAGGAAGACCAGCACGAATACGATGCCGATGGTGATGAGCGAGGCAGTGAGCAATGTCCTTCTTTTGTACCGCAGAAGGTTCCTGACGGCTATTTTAAAGAGATTACCCATTGTTCTTCCCTCCCTTTGCCTGTCTGTCCTTCAGCTCGCCGTCCTCAAGGGAGTAGATGATCTCGGCCTCTCCCACGATCTTCTGGTCATGGGTCGAGAAGATGAACGTCGTCCTGAACTCGTCCCGCATCTTTTTCATCAGATCGATCACCATATATGCTGTTGTATGGTCCAGGTTGGCCGTGGGTTCGTCGGCAAGAACGAGCTTCGGGTTCGTGACCAGCGCCCGCGCCACCGCCACGCGCTGCTTCTGGCCGCCTGATATCTGGTCAGGATATTTGTCCTTCTGCTCGATCATTCCCACAGCCTGCAAAAGGGCGTTTACGCGCTTTTTTCTTTCTTCGGCAGGAGTGTTCCGGACCATCAGGAGAGGATATTCGATGTTCTCAAACACCGTGAGCACCGGCAGGAGATTGAAGTCCTGAAAGATAAAGCCGATGTTGGTTCCCCGGAATGCGGCGCTCTGTTTACGGTCGAGAACCGCTGTATCCGTGTCGGCCACGGTGAGCTTGCCTCCTGTGGGTCGATCGAGGCATCCGATCAGATTCAGCAGCGTCGTCTTGCCGCTGCCCGACGGCCCGACAAAGGAGACAAACGATGCCGGTTCGATCTCAAAACTGATTCCCTTGAGCGCCGCGATGCTGACCTCGCCTGCCTGATAATCCTTCCGCACATTTTCAGCAGTTATTAATGACATACAGGCCTCCCTGTGCCGGAACATGATTCATGGGATCTATTATGACAGATATTCATCGTCCTTGCATCTCCTGCGGCTTGATGTTCCTGAGCCGGAAAAAGAGCGCATAGTTTATCGCCAGGAAGATGCCCAGAAAAGCCGCGCTCAGCTGCACGAGCGACAGCCAGTCGATATGTATCGGGATCTGCGCGGTGATGATCCGTTCAATGCTGTTCTCCTGCGGCAGGAAATGAGGCTTTGCCGATATATCCCAGGGCAGTTCCATCGAGATGGTCCGGGTGCGCAGGAAGCCCAGTCCCGCCAGGGCCAGGAGATTGCCCGCAACCAGGGAAACGGCAAGCAGCACAAGGGTCTCCCCGATGAACTGCCTTTTCAGGTCGGCTAACTTCCAGCCGAGCATCCGCAGGACCGATATCTCTTTTTCCCTTGTCTTGAGATTGAACATGATCAGGAGGCAGAACGCGACAAGAAGCGCCGTTCCGAGAACGAGAAACATGATCCTGCCGGAGGCGGATATAAGCTTCAGCTGATCCTGTATTTCCTTAGTGAAGGTCCGCTCGCTAAAGACCAGCAGCTCCTTGTTTATCGCCTTAATCGCTTTCTCCTTGTCACCCGTCCATGCGGGATCGGTCCTGAGGAGAACAACGTTGCTGATCCGGCCGTCTCCAAGCGCATAGAGCTTGTGCATTTCCGTCGATCTTCTCGCGCTCGTGGACGCTTCCAGGATGTTCATGTAAACGTCTGCGGGGATGATATTCCCGCTCATATTCGGCTTTAGAATTCCGCGGACCACGTACTCTTTTCCTAGGATGTCCAACGTTGAGCCGCTGGACAGATCGTTCTTTTTGGCGAAGTCGGCGGTGACCAGTACGCCGATGCCGGAAAGATCAAAACCGCCCTGCAGCATGTTGTTTTTCAGGATATCTGCGACGATGCGGGAACCGTGGTCCACGCCAAGGACAGCCGCGAATGCTTTTTTGTCAAACGCCCAGAAATAGAGCCCGCTGTCATGGCCTTCCACGAAGGGAAGGCCTGTTAGTGCGACGCGCTCGCCCTCACTGATGGGAGCATTTGAATGCGGGAAGATAAGCCCGACCATCTTCTCGGGGATCTTCCCCGTCTTCTGCACAATAGTCTGAACACCGATGCTTTTAAGGGGAACGGCGGCTATATCGGGGATGCTTCTGTCCAGCATGACAGAAACAGCGATAAGGCTGAAATAGAGGCTGAGACTCAATAAAAGCAGCGCGACCTTGATCTTATTGTTCCGCACAAATGAGGTGAAATAACTTTTCATCATAGCTTGAACCCCTGATCAAGAATGGGCGCGTTCCGCAGCATCGGCAAAAGGCCGTTGGAAAGGAGGACGGCCAGGATAAGCGCCAGAACGAGACCGGCGCCCGCGACAACGGATATATCGAAGAGCAACCACGTGAAGATGTCCTTTTTCGGCCAGCCGAGAGTTCTCAAGACATCGGCCTGATAGCGGAAGTCCATCCGGTATATCTTCAGTATCCATACGATAAGCAGCAGTGATACGGGCAGGATGGTCAGCACAAAAGCGCTGCCGAAGCGGTAGAGGAATTGATTAAAGCTGGAGAGATTTTTCAGGAGGCTGTCCTTCGTAATAAGCGAATATCCGGGAAAGAGGCTCTCCACCTTCCGGCTGACAGCGGTCATGTCCGATGATGATTGCAGGGAAATATACACCTGGTTGACAACCGGCTCCTTCTGCCCTGACAGCTTCAATCCCGTTTCATAGGGCAGAAATATCGAGGCGGTGCTCAGGTTGCTCTGTTCCTTGAAATCCACGATCCCCGCGATCGTATACTGCTGATCTGCAAGCTCGAACGCGCTGTTGACTTCATGTTTGTAAAGCCTGGCAAAATGGCGTTCAAGAATAACTTCCCGGGCGGCGTTCCCGGCGAAGAACCTTCCGCCAGGCATGAGAAATGACTCGATCTTCCGCAAGCCTACCTGCGGCTCGTCCGTGTTCAGGGCTATGATCGTCCTTGTATTGTTCAGGTCGAATTGCCAGAGCACCAGCGCCGATGAGTATTGCCTGACTTCTCCTATGTCCTTCAGTTTATCCCGCATCGTGTTCAGGGAAAATGCCTGAAGATTGAAAGGCGGAATTACCCCGGTGGTTCGTATCTCCTCCGCCTTGCCGCCGGTCCGGTCGTTCTGCAATATCAATTCCGTCTGCAGCGACTGCAACGGTCTTTCGGCAAGTTCCTTGATATGGCTTGTCATGACCACCGCAGCGATCGGGATGAACATCATCAGGCCCGTCAGAAATACCGTCAGCAGCACCTTTCTGATGTAAAATAGCTGGTTCCTGAGTATGATTCCGGCCACACCCATCATTTGCCCTTTTCAACCGCCGAGAGAACCCCGTCGAGGTCCCGATAGCTCCAGTTGCCTTCGAACATGGGGACGAACGCATTCCCTTTCGGGAAGTTCTTGAACGTGACCTTCCTCTTCCCAAGAGTGAATTCGTTTTGCCCATCTATGAATATGACAACCGGCATGTGTTCTCGCAGATTATATCTCGCGAGTAGTTTTTTGCTTCGCGGGTCTTCGAAGCTGTATTTCGCGACTTTGAATTGATCGTGTTTTTTCACTACCGCTTCAACATCCTTCACCACTGCTTCGGCCGGAGGATGGGGCAGGTAGAATATCTCCACAACCCCGGATGCCGCCATAGCAGGAACAGGACTGATAACGGCAGAGACTATAAAGACGGCAGCAATGATCGCTTTCCCCGTTCTTATGTACATAGCAGCATCCCCTCCTGAAGGCTGTATATCTTTTGCGTTCTTTGTGCGATATCCTTGTCGTGGGTAACAATAATGAATGCGGTGGACAGGTGTTGATGCAGCCGGTCGAAAAGGTCCAGGATGGTTCCGGCTGTCTTTTCATCCAGATTGCCGGTCGGCTCGTCAGCCAGGACAACCGTTGGCCCATTGACGAGGCTCCGCGCAATGGCGACCCGCTGCTTTTCACCGCCGCTCAGGTTGTCCACTTGTTCCTGCAGCTTGTCCTGGAGACCGACCTCCTCGGCAAGCGCGTGAATGCGCCTGGCTTTCTCCTGCTTTGAAACATCTCTTCGCGGATGGATGCCCAGCAACACATTGTCAAAGACTGAGAGCGATGGAATGAGCTTGAAATCCTGGAAAACGATCCCGATATGCTTCAGCCTGAACACTGCCAGGCCTTCTTCGTCCAGAGAAGTAATGTCCTGGTCCTGGAAAATGATCTTTCCCCCGTCCGGCTTGATCAATCCGGCCATCACGCCGAGGAGTGTGCTCTTTCCGGCGCCGGATTTGCCCATGATGCTGATCATTTCCTTCTCGCCGACTGCAAGGCTTGCTCCCTTCAGGACCTGCTGGCCGTTGAACCGCTTGGTGATATTTTCGAGCTTGTACATGTGGTGATTTTCTCCTCCGCTACCTGATACGAGCGGGACAACGCTCCAGGTTAAAATGCGCCATCCTTGGGCATGCACGCAGCGCTGCCGCTCCTGGTCATGGCGCCCTCAATAAGATCGAAAAACTTTTGCTGCTGATTCTTCTCGAGTGCCCTTTTTATCTCCAGCATATGCAAGGCCACCATCTTCCGCATCGCCTCCTGATTGCTGCCGATGTCTCTGATAACGGCGTCGATGAAACGCTGATCAGTATTATCAGCGCGCAGGAGCGCGATCAGCTCTTTTCTTCGTTGCTCTATTTTTTTTCTGCGAGTATCGATCTCACCGTGGAAGTGTATGGCCTTGCTCTTCATCGCCGATAATTGTTCCGGCTTCAGGAACAACTCCTCGAACAGGAACTTGTCTTTTTCCATGACCCTGCCGAGGGGTGTTACCCACGAGCGGGACTGCTGATAATAGTGGTATCCGGCGGTCGTGATAACCGCCAGGTTCAGGATCAGGGAAGCTGCCAGGGCGAATTTGAGAAGGCTATTTCTCATGCTTAACCTCCGTCATGGCAAGATAGGCGTTGCCCAGCGAGCCGGGTGGCGTTGCTTCGAATAAATCAAGAGATAGGGAAGATACGATGTTCATCGACTTTGATGCAGAGGAACTATTCGTCATAACCCTTCCCGCAAGAATGCCCACGGTGATAACAAGGGACAGGACAACAGCCTCCGCGAATCGGAGAGACAGCTGAATGAGCCACCGTGACCGCTTCTTATCCAAAGCTGATGACCGCGCTATGACCCTCGTGGCGAAGCCGTAGGGGGCCTGATGACGCTCCACGTATGCAAACGCAGCTCGCAAGGACCGCATGTCCTTAAGGGCCGCTCCGCAACGAGCGCAGCCTTGCACATGGGATTCAAGTGCGGCCCTGTCTTTCCCGGAGAGCTCCTCATCGAGGTAGGCTGAGATAGGTATGCGCTTTGGACAGCACATTGCATCTCCTAGTATATTAAACGTGTGAATCCGTATTTTGTTCCCTGATATATTTTGTTAATTTATGCAGTTCTACTGTCGCCCTGGCTATGCGGGATATGACCGTCCCGATTGAAATATCAAGGGTCTCCCGATTTCCTCATAAGACAGCTCTTCAATCTCTTTTAGAACAATGATCGCCCGCAATTTCGGTGACAATTTGGCGAGGCTTTCCTGGAGAGCTTGGCCCATTTGTTTTGACTGGTAAAACCGACCTTCAGATGCTCTTTCCCCCGTCGATAAACAGATCGGCATTAAACTTTGCCGGCCTGCACCCGCGTTTGCCTCCGTCTCTCCATTGTTCTGCTAATTTGACATCGGTGCAGGGGTCAAGCTCACCCATATCGGCAGCACTGACTCTATAGGCACTTTGTGATCGCGGGGCTCTCTGCCCAGAAGGAAAGAATCTTTGGCAAGACGAAGGCAAAAAGCTTTGCGTGCGCGTGCAGGGGCCCATGCCTTGCGGAGGAGAAGTAATAGTGCCGGATTTCAGAATAATCCGCTTTGTTGAGTCTCAGGTCATCATACTGTGCTTTGGAAGAGAAAGTATCTCATGCCGGTCAAAGCCGCGTCAACATACCATACAATCGTCTGTCAACCTCATCTATGAGCTCTTTAAAGAGCCCGCCATGGCTCTTTGAGCGAGAGAATAACTCTTCTCTGATTATCTGAATTTCCGGGTCGTCGCATCGTTCATAAGTGATATGAGAGTATTGCATGACAAACCGTTCCCGTACCAGGAGGCGCTCCGCTTTTTCGACAAAAGGCAGCAGCAACTCCCTGATGCTCTCCAGGCTTCCGTCCAAATCAGGGATGTTGTGTTTCCCGTTATGCATCCCCAGGAGTTCTGCAAGCTCGCTCACCATGATATACAGTGTACAATATTCAAGGCCTCGCACGCCGCGCCTCCATTGCAGAAGCATGGAATTCCGCCAGTACCAGAGAAAGTTTCGTACCCCGAGGTCGATGAGTCCGCCTACCGCGGTCTCAAACTCCGACATCAGGGGATGATGCGATGCCCTCCGACCCTGTTCGCACCGGCTTTCGGGCATGGCCGGCTCGACATCACGGTGATCGTGGCCCAGGTATTGCCAGAGATTCTTCAACGCGATCGCCCCGTTGCTGTCTCCAGGCGTATCAAAATGAACGAGGGATAAGATCACCTTTCCCTCGCCGTACCGCCCCTCGATAACAGCTGGCTCGCCGATTAAGCGTTTAGGATCGAGGTTGATCTGATAGACCTCCTCCAGGTCCTTCCAGCTGCCGGTCGACATCCCATCCTCAACATTGACATCGGAGGTAAAGGCATCGGGGAGCGCTTCGCCGTAGGCCGCCAGCACCTTGACGCTTTCATTCACTATGAACTGGGACGGCCACCATGCATGAAAGATCGGCTCACCAACGCCCTTCCACAGGTCATGGTCCTGTGAAATGAGACGGATCCGTCCACTGAAGCTCGGCACCCGCTCCTTCGTCGGTCTTCTCGTGACTGGTACGAGCCCGATGCCGTCCTGCGTGGCGAGTCCCGCACCACCGCAGAAACCAAGATAATTTCCGCCCTGACCAACGAACTTTCGGATCGCGCTTGTCCCTTCTTCTCCCAAGACCTTTACCTTGTTCGATGCCCATCCGCCGGGAACGAAGATCGTCCGGTAGTCTGCGAGAGCGCCGTTCCTGATGTCCCCTGCACGTATCAGTTCAAAAGGAAGCCTGGACGCCTTAAGGGATTTGTAGGCCATCACGCCCCACAGGAAGGACTCATCCCAAAGGAAAGCAACGCGCCCGGCCTGGGTCTCAGATCGTGAATTTGTTCTCATACCCTCTCGGTGTTATCATCAGATGATTCCATACAAATGTTCTTGAGTTGCCGATGATCACGGTTGTCTGCATATCGACGTCTGTATCCAGCATGCTCCCAAGGTCCGCCACAATGACCATCTCCTGCTCACGCATCGCGCCCTTGACAATACCCACGGCAGTTTTCGGCTCCCGGTGCTTCAGGATGATCTCCCGCGCCCGGTTGAGATGGCCTGCCCGGCCTTTGCTCCGCGGATTGTACAGGACGATGACGAAGTCTGCTGCGGCGGCTGCATCAAGACGCTTCTCGATCATTTCCCAGGGCGTCAGGCGGTCCGAAAGGCTAATGCAGGCAAAATCATGCATCAGGGGGGCTCCGAGCCGGGATGCGCTGGCATTGAGGGCCGAGACGCCTGGAATAACTTCGACGACAGGCAGTGTCTCGATCTTTTCCTCAGTTGAGCGCAGAAGCTCGAACACGAGCCCGGCCATGGCATACACGCCGGGGTCGCCGCCGCTTATGATCGCGACCGTTTTCCCTTCCCGCGCAATATTGATCGCCTTACGGCACCGGTTCACCTCCTGCGTCATTCCTGTCGAGACAACCTCCTTGTCATGCAGAAGTTCCCGGATCAGATCGAGGTAGGTGCCGTAGCCAACAATGACATCGGACCTTCCGATGGCGTTCCGCGCAGCAGGAGTAATATGGTCAAGGTTTCCCGGCCCGCTGCCGACGATGCGGATCATGCCTCTTGTTTCTTTTTCGCTCCGAACGCCCTTTTCTGCGACCGCCACGGTGACATTTCCTTTCTTCTGTTTAGCTGCGAGCAGCCTGTCCGTCCCGGCTGCGACGAGCGCCGCAGGTTCCGCGACGCCCTGAGCGCCTGTTGCCTTGAATACGACATCCGACCGATCAAGTCCTTCCACGCGGTTCAACTCATCAGCCCCGAAGGTGCGGAAGGCGAACGCATATTTCTCGGCAAAGGCCCGCAGGCCCGGCTCGTTGCCCTTGATGTCAATGGTCGCGAGCGAACGGATCGACCGGAATGACAGATTGTGCTCGTCGAGCGACTGCCGCACGGCGCTCTCGATCTCGTCCTGCGACGTGCCGCTGTTGCACCCGATGCCGATGACAAGGTTCCTCGGCCTGAGATAGAGCTGCCCCTTCAAGCGGCAGGTTTCGACTGAGCAGTCGTCACCCGCGACTGCGCACGCCGAAGACCCTGCATAGGCATTCTGCAGGTTCGAGATGACCACGTCCGCGAACCGCGGCTCCGCCACACGGAGGAACTCAGCAGGGAGATCGATGTCACTGTCAGCATAGACCCGCAGCGCGCCATTGTTCACGAACCGCGTGCCGATCTGCGGAAGAAGACCCCAGTCCTCTACAACAAGGTCATGGTCCCTGGCCCAGAGATCGAGCGACGGAAGACCGTTCACGTCCGACGCCGTGGTGATGACCGCCTCGCCGCCCAGGAACGCCGCAAGCTCGCGCGCCAGATCGTTTGCGCCGCCGAGGTGGCCTCCTGACAGGCTTATGGCGTGCTTCCCCGCCTCATCAAGCACGATGACCGCCGGATCGGTCCGCTTGCCCTTGAGCAGCGGCGCAGTGGTCCGCACAACGATACCGGAAGCCATGATGAACACCAGTGCCCCGCTCCTCCGCCACAGGTCTTCGACAACAGCAGGCTCGTATTTCACGATTTCCGCGTCAGGCGAGAAGGACTTCAGCCTCTCCGCAAGCCTGAAGCCGCTATCGGTAATGTACAGAATTGCCGTTTCTCTCATTCCGCATTCTTCCTACTTTCGGTACTCATGCTTATAATCCTTATGGTACAGTTTTGACTCTTTTCCCAGGGAGAGCTCCGACGCCCGGAGCGATTCCCCCACATAGATCAGCGCTGTCTTCCTGATATCTGCGTCCTGCACAAGAGCGGAGATGTCCGCCAGCGCGCCCCTGATGACCTTCTGGCCGGGCCACGTTGCCTTCTCAATGATCACGACGGGCGTATTCCCGGGATAGCCCTGCAGCAACTCATCCCTCACCTTTTCGATCATGCCGACGCTCAGGAAGATCACCATGGTCGCGCAATGCGAAGCCAGAAAACCCAGCCGCTCGGATGCAGGGACCGGGGTCCTGCCCTCCATCCGGGTAAAGATGACGGTTTGGCTTATCTCGGGGATGGTCAGTTCCTGCCCGAGGATCGCAGCGCCTGCCATGGCCGATGACACGCCGGGGACGACCTCATACGCAATATTCAGCTCACGGAGCCTTTCGATCTGCTCCGATATGGCGCTGTAGAACGACGTGTCTCCCGTATGCAGCCGGACGACCGACTTACCGTTCTCCACAGCCTTGCGCATGATCGAAATGATCTCTCCAAGGTCCATCTTCGCTGAATCATGGATCTCCGCCTTGATTCCGCTGAGCAGTGCCGGGTTCACAAGGCTGCCTGCGTAGATCACCACGCCGGCGCCATCAAGCGCTTTTCTGCCCTTCACGGTGATAAGCTCCGGGTCTCCGGGTCCTGCTCCGACAAAGATGATCTTTGCGCTCATCGTTTCCTCACGATCACAAGTGAAAAATAGCTCCGGTCCCCGTCACGCACGCTTTCAATATCCTTGCACACCCGCTCATCGTCCATGCCGGCACGGGCGACATAGACCGCGTTCTTCGCGAGACCCGTCCGGATGAGCGTGTCCTTGATCGCATCGAACACTTTGTTCACCTTCATCAACACCACGGTGTCGAACTTCTCCAGCGTCTCCTGCAGGTTTTCGAGATAGTTCGCCGGAAGAATGGCGATGCGATCGTTGCCGAGGCCAAGGGACAGTCCCGAACGCGCCGCGGCGGCATTGACGGAGGAGATTCCCGGAACAAACTCGATGGCAAGTGATGGTCTGCGCGCCAGCAGACGATCGTAAAGATAGAAGAAGGTGCTGTAGATGGCCGGATCGCCGATGGTAATAAAGGCTGCGTCGATGCCGGTATCCAGCCGCGTCAGCACTTCGTGAACGATATCGTCCCACTTCGCATCAAGCTCGCCGCTATCAGCGTCTCCCCGCGTCTTCATCATAGGGAAATAGGCCTCCACAATCTCTTTGCCGTCAAGGGACAGCGCTTTCCGCGCGATCGAAAGAGCAAGGCTGCTGCCTTCCTCCCGTCCCTTTGGCACGATAATGCAGGGGACCTCTCTTAAGACCCTTACCGCCTTGAGGGTCAAAAGCTCCGGATCCCCCGGCCCGATGCCGACCACGAATAACCGTCCAGTCATATCAGCCTCGCTCGCCTTTTACGATGAACACGGGATTCATCGCGCTCATCATTCTCTTGCCCGCGACGATCTTCGACCGTGACACGGAGACCTCGGACACGTCAGCTGCAAAGCCAAAGCGTTCCAGCGCGGCAATGCCTTCCTGGAGCGTTTCCAGGGTTGCAGCGTTGATCACGATGATCCCCGCCTCCATCTTCCTGCTCGCCAACTCCACGATCTCCGCGAGCCTGCCGCCGCTCCCGCCGATGAATACCCGGTCCGGTGCTGCAAGGTCCGTCAGCGCGTCGGGAGCCGGGCCCTCTACGATCCTCAGGTTTCGCGCGTCGAACTTCATCTTGTTGGCCCTGATGCGTGTCGTCTGCACCTCATCGCGCTCCACGGCAATGACCGTAAGGCCGGGCGCGAGCCTCGCCGCCTCGATCGCCACGGAACCCGAGCCCGCGCCGATGTCCCACAGAAGGCCTTGCATCGGAAGCCTCAGCTTGTGGATCGATACGGCACGGACGTCATCCTTCGTGATCATGCCGTCGCGGTGCTCCAGTTCGTCCTCACGCAGCCCGAAGCCGATCTCCCGGCTCCGCTCACCCGATGCCGTCCGCAGGATGATCATCACGTTCGGCTCGGGAAACGTCATTCCCGCCGCTTCGCCGACCGTTCCCGTCCATATGCGCTCATCATCATATCCGAGCCGCCCGCAGACATAAAGCGTGATGCCGTCCCGCACCTCAGTTGGCGCGGTCCCGATCTCGCCGGCGATAAGGGCAGGATTGTTCTGCCGGTCGGTCAGGACCGCAATCTTGGGATACTTCCGCATCAGCCAGGGGATGTCCTTCACCTCATACGGCAGCGCGCGGCGTTTCGCGATCTCCGGCCCGCCGTGCACGCTGATGCAGAACGCGTCATCCCAGGGTGCGTTGATCCGGGCAAAGGCCTCCTGCATGCTCGACAGGTCGGGAATGATCTCGATCCGCTCCTTGCCGAACTCCTCGACCATCCGCCTGCCGATGCCGAAGAACAAGGGATCGCCCGAAGCAAGAAGCACGAGAGATCCGGATGCGTCAGGAGAGATCCGTTCCCTGATATGCGCAATGGTCCCCGGCACGCTATCGATGACCTGGATGCGGTCCTTGACCGCTTCATACTCATCATAGCGTTTGAAGACATCAAGAAGCCGTGAAGAAGCGAGCAGGACCCCTGCGCTCTTCACGACCACGTGCGCGCGCGCGCTCAACGGACGATAGCCGATCCCGACGAGGGAGAGCTTATTCGCTTTCTGCAATGATGTCTCCTTCATAGGACACGAGATGGACAGAAACGGGAATTCCCTGCGTTTCCCGCTGACAGTAGCCCTGCGCCGCGCCGCACACCGCCCTCATGGCCGGCAGCGGGTCCGGCAGCTCGCCGCGAATGAATTCGAGTATCTCCCGAGAGGTATTGTACGATGCGCCTCGCGGGAGATCTATTCCCAGCGTGACCAGGAAGTCTTTCGCAGCCTCCGCCTCCAGCGCGCCATGGCGCACATGGGTCTGGGGCGTGCCCATTCCGATCTTGATCATCTTGGCCCACTGGGCGCAGAGATGCACCTTGCTGAACCCGTGTTTCGCTGCGTCGCGTAGGGCATATTCCGTGTAATCGCCCATCATGGCATAGGCCTCCACGGGCAAGCCGTACTTTCGCTGATGGGCTTTCTCCGACGTTCTGCCGGTGGATATCACGACCTCGTTCAAACCGAGCGCCTTCGCTACGTCGAAGGACGCCGTAACGGTCGCCGTCCAGGCCGCCCCGGAAAGCGGCCGAACAATGCCCGTGGTGCCCAGAATCGATATCCCGCCAATGATGCCGAGCCGATGATTCAGGGTTTTCTTCGCCAGCTCTTCTCCGGCGGGAACCGAAATAGTGACCTCTACCTGCGGAGCGTCGGAACCGCATTCGCGAACGGCTTCCTGCACGGCATCGCGGATCATTCTCCTGGGCACGGGATTGATTGCAGGTTCACCTGCCGGTATTGCAAGACCCGGCTTCGTGACCCTGCCGACACCAATGCCGCCCTGTATCACTATTCCGGGACCTTCCGCGATCCGCACAGAGGCTGCGATCTCCGCACCGTTCGTGATATCGGGATCGTCGCCCGCGTCCTTCACAATCGAAGCCGTTGCGACGCCTTTTCCCTCCTGCAGCCTGAACTCCGGCCGCTGAACGTTGAACGCAACACGGCTGCCGTCGGGAAAGGGGATCTCCACGGTTTCACTGATCGCCCCTTTTCGCAGGAGAATGCAGGTCGCCGCCTTCGCTGCCGCTGCAGCGCATGCGCCGGTGGTGTATCCGGACCGGAGCTTTTTACTTTTCGATTCCACGCCGCGCCTTCACTCCCTGCTTCCCGTAGTGTTTGATCTCTCGCATCTCCGTTACGAGGTCTGCCGCGTCCATCACCTTCTTGTCCGCGTACCGGCCCGTGATCACCAGTTCAACACCAGTGGGCTTCCCCTCGATCAGGTCGAGCAGGTCCCGAACAAGGATCAGCCCATAGTGCGCCGCCACGTTTGCTTCGTCGAGGATCACCAGATCATACCTCTCGGAGATGACGGCCTTGCGGGCGCTCTCGATTCCCTTTTGCGCTGTCCTGACATCCGCCGCCGAAGACTTTCTCCCCAGGAGAAGACCGTCCCCGAACTGCCGAATGGTTATCATCCCGCCAAACGCTTCGAGGGCTGCATGCTCGCTGCATCTTCTCTTCTTGATGAACTGCGCCATGAACACCGTGAGCCCTGCGCCCGCGGCACGGACCGCGAGCCCCAGCGCCGCCGTGGTTTTGCCCTTGCCGTTCCCGGTGTAGACCTGGACGTATCCTCTACGCATGATGACCCGTCATTGTCTTGATGATCTCCCGCCGCGCTTCGCCGACCGTAAGGGGAATCTTATCGAAAAGCATTCCGTCCTCGTTCTTAAGCCGATAGATCAGCTCTGCGATGTGGGGGAGTCTGAGCTTCACCTGCGCCATGTCATCAGGCGCAGTAAACACCTCGGCCGGCGGTCCGCCGCGGACAATGCGCCCTTTGCTCAGGATGTATAGCCGGTTGAGGAACAGGGGGACCAGGTCCACGCTGTGGGTCGCCATCACGATGGCGACCCCCTGCTCCTGGTTCAATTTGGTCAGCAGGTCCATCATTTTGTATTCGCCCATGGGGTCCAGGCCCGCCGTCGGTTCATCGAGCAGCAGGATCTCGTGTCCCATGGCCAGAAGACCGGCGATGCAGATCCGCTTTTTCTGTCCGAAGCTCAGATGGTGGATCGACTTCCGCGCGAGGCCTTCCATCTCCACGGCTTTCAGGGCGCTGTTCACGCGCCGGGCGACCTCGTCCGCGCCAAAACCCATGTTCACGGGTCCGAAAGCAACATCCTCGGACACCGTGGGAGCAAAGAGCTGCTCGTCCGGGTTCTGGAACACCAAACCCACCTTTGCGTAGATCTCTTTTGGCGATAGTTTCCTGATCTCCTTCCCGTCCAGCAGGACCGTTCCCCGGTACTCCCGCACCAGCCCGTCCATTACTTTCAGGAGGGTCGTTTTTCCGGAGCCGTTCGAGCCCAGGATGCCGATGAACCCGCCCCGGTGCAACTCGAGCGCGATATTCTGCAAGGCCTGCGTTCCATCCGCGTAGGAGAAGGATTCCAGCGACACCGCCAGTCTCACAGTATTTTCCATACCGCCCCCATGACCAGGAGAGAGAAGATAGACAACACGATCTCCGACGATTTGAACGGTCTGTGCATGAGCGCCGGCAAGGTCCCATCGTAGCCTCGCTGCACCATGGCAACGGTGGTGCTCTGGCTGTGATCAAAGGCCCTGATCGTGAGCGATCCCGCAAGCGTTCCGAAGGAGCCGAGGCCCCGTCCGACCGTTGAATAGCCAAGACGGTTCTTCTGCGCCTGATAGATGACCATCGCATCCTCAAACAGCACGAACACATACCGGTAGGCGAACATCAATATTTCGATGAAGCCCCCCGGCACCCGAAGCCATGAAAGCCCTGCCATGAACTCGTTGAACGGCGTGGCGAATCCGAGCAAAGAGACGACGGAAACCGCTCCCATGATCCTCGACGCTATCTGCAGTCCCTCCACCAGCCCATCCTTGTGGCCGGCAATGCCGAGGCCCATGACATCAGCGGAAAAGAGCACCTCTTTTCCCGTGAACATCAGTTTGAGCAGGACCACCATTGCCGAGATGAACAAAGGCTCGGAAAATCTCAGGGCCACGGTGCGCGCTGGCGCGCCGATCACAACGCTCAGACAAAGACATGCCAGCAGAACGAATAAGGGAAAGAGCGCCCCCCCTGAGGTCAGCACCATGACAAGAACGGTCAGCGCGACCAGAAGCTTGAGCCGCGCGTCAACATGCTCCAGCATATGAGGATACCGAGTATGGGTGTTCAGAACATGCATTCAATTTTCCTTCGATCCGGTCTCCGTCTTCCTGCCTGTGACGGACGGCGATTTCTCGACCAATAGCACCCGCCAGTAATATCCCGCTGCAAAGCCCCCGACCGTTCCCGCGATCAGAAATACGAAAAGCAGGAGATCGCCCTGGTCCGTGTTGATCAACGGCTCATGCGCCTCCCGGCCGTGTTCTTTGGCGTATGTTCCGACCACTGACTCATCGACGCCTGGCCATTTCTCAGCGCAGAAGGCAAGGGGTTGAAGGATAAAAGCAATAAGCAGCACCGCGCAGGAAAAGCCCGGGATTTTCATTATTCCCCGGGTCTTCATGCCCGCACCTCTCCGGGCTTCAGCACTCCCATCTTTACCAGCAGATCAGGGCGTTTCCTATAAAGCAGCACGACCATCCCCGCGGTCATCGCCCCTTCGAGAATTCCGAGCGGCAATTGTGTTGGAATGAAGGCAACCAGAATTTTAGAGAACAGCGGCAGAAAAGGCGAATCACCCCGGATGCCTGCTGCAAGTTCTGCTGATGTTGAAAGGTAGGTCGCCCAGTCAGCGAAAAGCCCCGCCATAAATCCTGCAGCCGCCATGTTGACTTTAATCAAGCGCAGAACCTTAAACGCTGCATATCCGGCAAGTGAACCCATGACACCCATTGATACGATGTTCGCGCCCCATGTGCTTAATCCACCATGCGAGAGAAAGAGCGCCTGAATCAGGAGCGCCGCAGCCGCCACGACAACGCTGATAGCCGGGCCGAGCAGGATGCCGGAAATACCGGTTCCACAAGGGTGGGAGCAAGTGCCTGCAGAAGGAACAGGAATGGGCATGCAGGATATGATAAAAACCGCTGCGGCCATGAGTCCGACGAGAGGCTTGAACGAGAGGTCTGTGGCGGTGAGCTTTTTGAGCCGATAGAGACCAAATGCCACAAATGGCGCGGCGATGAAGAACCAGAGAACCGCCCAGCCAAGCGGCAGGATTCCCTCGGAAATATGCATGGCATATGCGTCGGCGGCAAGGGTTAAGTGACAAGCAGCCAGCAGGAACATGGCCAGTATTCGTTTGCGAGTTCTTTCACGTGACCCCTGAACGCTCATTTATCTTCTCCCGCCATCTTTAACAACGCATTTACGATGGCCACGGCCACGGGCGTGCCGCCTTTCCGCCCTAATGCGGTTATAAAGGGAAACTGCTGAGAAGCAAGCAGCGCCTTGGACTCAACCGCCTTCACGAACCCCACGGGAACGCCGACCACCAGGGGCAGCTGCCGACCGGCAAAGGCCGGCGAACTGAACAGCTCGACCACCTTCAGCAGGGCGGTGGGCGCGTTCCCGATGGCGATGATGCCGATGTTGCTGTTTTCCCGCAATGCGGATTCCATCCCGATCTCGGCCTTGGTCATGCTGCCTGACTCCCGGCTCCCGGCCTCCGCCTCCTGTATCTTGCAGACGACTGTTCCGCCCCAGCAGCCCAGGAGCTTTTTGTTGATGCCGGTCCGCACCATTTCAACGTCCGTCAGGATGTCTCTTCCCGCCTTGATCGCCGCAAGACCTGCGGCAACCGCGTCAGGGCGGAACGTCAGGGTTTCCTTGAAATCGAAATCCGCCGTTGCATGGATGACGCGCTGCACGATCGGCAGACGATCAGCGGGGATGGCGCTCAGATCAGCCTCGGCAGAAAGAATATCGAAGCTCCTCTTTTCTATGGCAGCGGGCGCCAAGACATCCGCGGCGCTGATCCGCTCCATCGCGATGTGGGCCAGCTTTTCATGGATGCCGAGCGGCTCGGTATAGACGAAGGTCACATCGGGATATAGCCCCCGAGCCTCTTCGATCATTTCAGGGATGTCCCTGGTCACATGCATCCCTGCGCTCAGGAAGAACGGGTGCAAAATAACCTTCTCAGCGCCCCGTGACACGCTGTCCTTTATAGTGTCCATGATGCCAGGTTCCGCGAACTGGAGGTAGGCCGCCTTGACGCAGTCTTCTGCGCACCCGGCATGCAGCATCGTGTGAAGCATCGCCGCCATATGATCCAGTTTATTTGCGTCCTTTTTCGGGCTCCCGTGCCCCAGCAGCAGAATGCTTTCCTTCATGCTCTTCTTGCTCCTTTGATGAAACAGGCAAAATGATCCGCCCCGCGCCGGCTGCTGCCGAAGTGAACATGAACATAGCTTGCCAGGGCATTGTTCCTTCTGAACCCTTCCGTGGGGAAGACCTTGTTCCGGCTATCGCTCATCGCATAGGCGGTCCCTGCGGCCTCGCCCACGATCTCCGAATAGTGGAATTCGTGCCCCCGGTACTTCTCCCCCCTGCTTCCCAGGATACAGTCCTCGTTCAAGACGATCTCGCGGTAGCCCAGGCGCGGCTTTTTCATCATCCGTGTTTCGAAGGGAAACACGCCTGCCATGGCAAAGAGTTTATCGTCAAAGTCACGGATGCCTCGCGAAAGATACATCAAGCCTCCGCACTCCGCGTACAGCGGTTTTTTGGCATCGGCCCACGCACGCACGGATTCCCGCATGGAGGCATTGCCCGATAGCGCGGCGGCATGAAGCTCAGGATATCCGCCGCCGATATAAACACCGTCCGCTGCGCCGGGGATTTCCGGATCGGCAAGAGGGCTGAACCGAATGATCTCGGCGCCCGCAG
Organism: Nitrospirota bacterium; assembly: GCA_020052615.1. Taxonomy (GTDB): domain Bacteria; phylum Nitrospirota; class UBA9217; order UBA9217; family UBA9217; genus JAAXXJ01. The sequence continues at coordinate 73,733 of JAGVOT010000038.1, forward strand.
CGCGCAGCAGGTCCAGGTTGTCCTCATAGTAGAAGCTGAAGGCCTTGTCACAGGCAACGGCAAGCGTGAAGCGCTTGCCTCTCTTCGTTTCCCGCTGGTCGCCATCCGTTCTTTCCGGCTTCGAACCCTTAACTTCGATTTGTGCATTTTGGATGAGCCGGTCAACATCGACATGCGTGAGGACCGTCTCTGCAAGCCTGTTAAGATCCTTCCCGGCAAGAGGGTCCTCCTCGGCCGTTGTCAGCCCGAGATGCCGGCGCGGGATTTCGAAGTCCAGTTCCCTTGGGACATATCCGAGCACCGGCACATCGCAAACACTGTCTCTCAGCCTGGCAAAATGGGTCTCCGAAGCAACCCGGTTGAAGATCACCCCGCCGAATCTGACCTCATCGCGTTTCACTCCGCACTCCGAACCCCGAACGCCGAACTCGACAAATCCCTTCACCATTGCCCCCGCGCTCTCAGCCATCCCGTAGGCATCGACAACAAGTACAACAGGCGCCTCCAGGAGCGCCGCCAGCGACGCCGTGCTTCGGTCGCCGTCATACAGCCCCATGACGCCTTCTATTACCGCGATATCTGCATCTGCGGCATGTCCTCTGAAACACCGGGTCACATAGTCCTGGCCGCACATCCACAGGTCCAGATTTCGGGACGGCCTGTCCGCGACAAGCCGGTGCAAGCCCGCGTCGATGAAGTCCGGACCGGCCTTGAACGGCTGGACCGCAAGCCCCTTCTTCCGCAGGGCCGCCATGATGCCGAGGGTCACGGTCGTCTTGCCGCACCCGCTGTGGGTCCCTGCGATGACTATACCGCGCATAGTGTTCCCAGTTCCTTCAGCAGCCGGCTGTTCTCATTCCGCGACCGCACCGCGACGCGCACATAGGATCCGTCGAGACCGACGAAGTTAGAGCAGTCCCTCACGAGAATTCCCCTTTTTCTAAGCGATGCTGCGACCGAGTTCCCACTGGCAGTCCTGAACAGATAGTAGTTCGCCGACGACGAGAAGAACGCGATGCCGAGGTCCCGGAAGCCCTGTTCAAGGTATCCCTTCTCCGCGGAGATCGCCTCTGTCGTCCTCATCTGGTATGCGCGGTCCCCGATCGCCGTCGCAGCGGCAATCTGCGCCAGCGTGTTAACGGTCCACGGCTCCCTGTGGCGCCTGATCCGCACGATGATGTGATCGGGGAAAATGCCGTATCCTATTCGGAGGCCCGAGAGCGCATAGAACTTCGTGAGCGACCGCAGCACGATCAAATGGGTATTTCCCTCCACATCCCTTGCGACTGACTGTTCCGGCGTGAAATCAATGAACGCCTCATCCACCACGAGAAGACAGCCCGCTCGCTCCGCGGTCCTGACGAGATCGAGCACCGCCTCCCGTTCCAGCAGCCTTCCTGTTGGATTGTTCGGATTGCACAGGAAGGCCATATCGCACCCGGCCATCGCCGCGCCGAATTGTCCGGGATCGACCGCAAAACCGTCCTGCGGAGACAGATCGAAGCGGGTGCATGACGTGCCATCGTTCAAGTGACAGGCGCGCTCATATTCCGAGAAGGTAGGCGCGGGCATCAACACGCGCCGCGGCCGCAAAGCCCGAACGACGAGATAGATCAGTTCCGTGCTGCCGTTGCCGCAAACAAGGCTTAGCGCTGGCACACCCAGGTGCTGCGACAGGTCCCGGCTTATGCCGTCGGCAAAGGGGTCCGGATAATGGACGAGCAATCCGATGTTCTCCCGGATAACCGCAGCGACGGATTCCGGCACGCCGAGGGGATTGATCGATGCGCTGAAGTCCAGCATCTCGCTCACCGGGATGCCGGTCTCCGCCGACGCCTGGAATACATTGCCGCCATGTCCCGTCATAGCATCCCCCGCGCTGCGACCGCTGCGGTTGCCAGGGCAGCCGCGATCACAGCGGAAACCTTCACCACCGTCATCGCCTCGTCCGACGCCGGAAGATAGTCTTCCCTGTGGGGATCGCCGATCACGGGTTTTTCGCTCAAGAGGCCGTCGTAATAGTTCGGACCACCCAGGGTCACGCCGATCGCTCCGGCCATGGACGCCTCGGGCACGCCGCTGTTCGGGCTGGGGTGCTTCCTGCCGTCACGGGCCATGATCGCAAGCGACCTGCGCAAAACCGCTCCGCCCTTCGCCGCGCCCTTCGCGAATGCGGTAAAGAATGCGGACACGGCGATGATCAGGCCTGTGATCCGGGCAGGCAGGTAGTTCGCGGCATCGTCGACACGCGCTGCGGCCCAGCCGAAATAGCGATATCGGTCGTTCTTGTATCCCACCATGGAATCGAGCGTGTTGATCGCTTTGTAGGCCATGGCAAGAGGAAGCCCGCCGATGGCAAGATAAAAAAGCGGAGCAACGACCCCGTCCGACAGGTTTTCGGCCAACGTTTCAATCGTTGCCCTGAGCACGCCTTGCTCCGAAAGCCCGGCCGTGTCGCGGCCCACGATCATGCTCACGTGCTTCCGCGCCGACTCCAGACTTCCCTCCCTGATCGACGATATCACGAGACCTGCCGCCTCAAGCAGGTCATGGGCGGCGATCGTTGTTGCCGTGAGCGCTGCAAGCACAACGGTACCGCCAAGGACGGACACCTGCTCAGAATATCGGTTCAGCAGCAACACGAGGACGCCGGTAAGGAAATAAACCGGTGCCACAATCGACAGCACCAGTACAATGCCGGCCGCCCGCTCACCGCCCGGAGAAGCGGCCACGCGCCGGAGGAATCGCTCCATCGCGCTTATAGCGCTTCCGATGAACCTGACCGGATGGGGCAGCCAGCGGGGATCCCCGAACAGGAGATCGAGCGCGAACGCCAGCAGCAGGACCGTCGCGCTGATCATAATTTCAGCATCTCCCGGACAAAATCCATGTCCACATGCTCCCGCACGACCGAGGCCAGACGGTCAAGGGCCTGTTCCTGGAGTTCTCGGTACCGCAACCCGCTCGTGCCGGGAGGCAGTCCCTTCTTTTTTCTGATGTGATCGATGATGTCCCGCCGGAACAGATCGTTGTCGAAGATCCCATGGAGGTAGGTGCCCCAGCAGTTGCCGTTAATCGACCCGTCCAGTGCTTCCGCCTCAGCGCCGCTTCCCTGCGAAGACCTGACCGAGAACAAGCCGATATCGCCGCTGCTTGTTCCCACGTGGATCTCATAGCCCTGAAGGATTTGTGAAGCCGCAGAAGCTTCGACGTAGGGGTGTGCACCAGTGATCCTGGCTTCAACGCGGCAGGTCTTCTTTTCAACCCCGAACAGGGTGCTGATATTCAGAAGCCCGATGCCGTCGATGCTCCTGTGATCGCTCTCCGTTCCGTGGGGATCGTCGATCTTTTTGCCGAGCATCTGATATCCGCCGCAGATGCCGATGATCCCCGCGCCCCGGGCACAGGCTCGCCGTATTGAGTCAACAAGACCCTTCTCCTTCAGAAGCAGCAGATCAGCCACTGTGTTCTTCGACCCCGGCAGAATGACCAGGTCCGCGTTCTCGATCTCCGAGGGACTGTCCGAATATACCACCTCCGTATCCGGTTCGAGCGCAAGGGGGTCGAAATCTGTGAAATTGGAAATGTACTGCAGACGCACAACAGCGATTTTCGCTATGCCTGCGCCGGGGCTGACCCGGTGACGCACAGCCCGCTGCGAGAGAGCAAGTCCGTCCTCTTCCGGGAGTCCCAGGTCCGGGACATAGGGCAGCACGCCGATCACGGGCCTGCCCGTCTTCGCGCTGATCATATCGAGGCCGGGGTCAAGGATGGTCTTGTCGCCCCGGAACTTGTTGATGATGAACGCCTTGATCTGCCGGCTGTCCCTGCCAAGCAGTTTGACCGTGCCGTAGAGCGACGCGAACACGCCGCCCTTGTCAATGTCCGCCACGAGCAGGACCGGCGCACGCGCATGCTTCGCCATGGCCATGTTCACAATGTCCACGTTCAGGAGATTGATCTCAGCCGGGCTGCCAGCACCTTCGAGCACGATCAGATCATGCTGTTCCGCAAGCCTCGCGTAGGACTCGGTCACAGCCTTCCAGGCCTGGTCGCGGAAGGCGTAGTAATCCTTCGCCTTCATCGTGGCGTGGACCTTGCCGTGGATGATGACCTGCGACCTGCCGTTGCCGGACACCTTGAGGAGCACGGGATTCATGTCGTTCAGCGAATCGACCCGGGCCGCCCGCGCCTGGAGCGCCTGCGCCCTGCCGATCTCCCCGCCCTCAGCGGTGATGGAGGAGTTGAGCGCCATGTTCTGCGCTTTGAACGGCGCGACCTTGATCCCCTGATCGCTGAAGATCCGGCAGAACGCGGCTGCGACCAGACTCTTGCCCGCGCCGGACCCCGTGCCCTGTATCATCAACGCTTTGGCCAATCAGTCTCCTTCTAAACCACGATTAAAACCTGACCCGGACAGGCCGGAGCCAAAATCTACGGCAACCGCAGGCGGCTTCCCCTTCGTGTATCACGACGAGGTCGGGACCCGTGGTTCCCTGCAGTTCGATCTTCTCCCCTACTGTTTCGGCTATAACACTGTCTGCTCGGTGTTTTTTTCCGATACACCCGCCGACGAGAACGTTGCCATTTCGGCAAGAATGCGAAGGCCCGATTCTACCAGCGAGATCCCGAGCGCCGCGCCCGTCCCCTCGCCTAGCCGCAGGCTCAGGTCCAGGAGCGGCCGCTGTTCCAAGCGCTCCAGCATCTTCCGGTGGCCGATCTCCACGGACTGGTGCGCCGCGACAAGATACTCCTTCACTGCAGGACAGAGCTCGGCAGCGATGAGAGCGCCGGCAGTCGAGATAAATCCGTCCACGACGACCGGTATCCGGTGCAGCGCGGCGCCGAGCACCACACCGGCGATGCCGCCGATCTCGAAGCCGCCGACCTTGGCCAGCACATCGAGCGCGTCGCTTTTGTCCGGCCGGTTCACGGCGATCGCCTTCTTGATCGTCGCGACCTTGCTCTTGAGCGAACTGTCGTCGATGCCGGTCCCGCGGCCAGTGACCAGTTCCGGGTCGGTCCCCGTGATCACCGAAACGATCGCCGATGACGGCGTGGTGTTGCCGATGCCCATATCGCCCGTGCCGATGATATCGAGGCCGTCTCGGTATTTCTCCACCAGCCCCACGCCCGCCATGATCGACGCTTCGGCCTGTTCCCGCGTCATGGCCGGCCCTGCCGCGATGTTTCCCGTGCCGCGGCCGATCTTCCTGATCTCCAGCCCCTCAGCCGGCTCGAAGTCGTGGTCAACGCCCATGTCCACCGCGATCACCCGCGCGCCGGCCTGTCGGGCAAGCACGTTCACGCCCGCGCCGCCGCGCAGGAAGTTGTAGACCATCTGGGGCGTCACCGCCGCCGGGAATGCGCTCACCCCTTCTTTCGTTACGCCGTGATCCCCTGCGCAGGTGAAGATGATCTTGTTCCTGAGCACCGGCTTATCCTTGCCGGTGATCAGGCAATACCGCATCGCAAGCTCTTCGAGACGACCCAGGCTTCCCTGCGGCTTTGTCAGATCGTCAAGCTTTGCCTGAATAGTATTCCTCCGGGAATGATCGATCGGCCGAATGTTCTTAATGACTTCATGCAATGTTTTCATCTTTTCTCCTTAATTGATGCTTCCTCTGTTCAATGATCGATCAATGTTTGCCACTTATTGCTTCGTACTGAGCTGCAGATCGCCGGAAAACAGCTTTGCCGCCCCTTTTGCTGCGCAAAAGCCTCCGCACATGGTGCAGGAATCCTCATGCTCCGGCATGCGGCTCTTGCGGATCGATCGAGCTTCCTCGGGATAGAGCGCTAGATTGAACTGTTTTTCCCAGTCGAGGTCGCGGCGCGCCTTGCTCATTTCCTTGTCGCGCATCCTTCCTTTTTCTGGATACTTGTTCATATCGCCGATATACGCCGCGATCTTTGCGGCCTGCACGCCCTGGCGAACGTCGTCCTCATTCGGGAGCGCCAGATGTTCGGCAGGCGTGATATAGCAGATCAGATCCGCGCCGAAGCGGCTCGACTGCGCCGCTCCGATGGCTGCCGTAATATGGTCGAAGCCCGGCGCCACGTCTGTCGATATGGGACCGAGCATATAGTAGGGAGCGCCGCCGCTCATCTTTTTCTGGAGCTGGATGTTCCCCTCGATCTCATCCAGAGGCACGTGACCCGGGCCTTCGACCAGCATCTGACAACCCATTTCCCTGCCGAGCTCGGCCAGTTCACAGTTGATGATCAGTTCCTGTACCTGCGCGCGATCGGAAGAATCGTGGATCGCCCCGGCACGAAGCCCGTTCCCGAGGGAGAGGACAACGTCGTATTTTTTCAATATCGAGACGACACGGTCGAATTTCTCATACAACGGATTCTCCCGGTTATTAGCCAGCATCCATGCAACCATGCTGACCCCGCCCTTGCTCACCAGGCCACCGTAGCGGTACCCCTGCTTTCTCAATCGTTCAATCGTGTAGAGGTTGATGCCGCAGTGGACCGCCATGAAGGCGATGCCCTCGGCGCACTGCTTTTCGATCAGGTCGAACAGCATTTCCTCGTCAAGTTTGTTCGGATCGCCGTACTTCCTGCCTGCCTCGCAAAAGGCCTGGTACAGGGGGACGTTTCCGACCGGCAGGTCCACCGCAGCGATCACTTCGCGCCGAACGCGGTCCAGGTCGCCGCCCACCGAGAGTTCCATGAGCGTGTCAGCTCCTGCGGCTTCGGCAATTTTCGCTTTTCTTGCCTCCGCGGCATAATCGACAATGTCCGACGACGTGCCGATCGAAGCATTCACCTTCGTGCGCAGCCCTTTGCCGACTCCGACCGCTTTCGGGTTTCTGATGCTGTTTCCGGGAATAACGATCTTTCCCTCCGCCACCATGGTCCGTACATACTCGGCTGAAACATCCTCCGCAGCAGCAACAAGCTCCATCTGCAAAGTAACGAGCCCTCTACGGGCGATCTCTATCTGTGTTGTCATGATTATCTCCCTGGGATTATTTTGGCACGGCTACATGCCGCACGCACAGCCTGATTCCCGACTAACAGGATCATCCCGGAAGCTATGACAGCACAGAGGATAATAGCATGTCCATGATCACTTCTCCTTGTACGCGAGGATCGGAATAAGACGTCTCCTGGCTTAGGACAACCTACTCGCCGGCCTTCCCGCCCCTGTCAGGGCAGTGGCATGATCGGCTTTCGTTTCCATCACAGTTGCGCGACAGCAGGGGAATCACACCCCTTTCCGTTCTCTTATTCCTCCATACAACTTCAAAACAAAAAAAAATCCCCGCCTTCGCAAGAAGACGGGGGATTAATAATATGCTCTATTAACCCACACAAAAACTTATCTCCGAAGATTGTGCGAGAACACTCAGGCAGGTCTTCTGGCTCTCCCCCATCTGCCAGCCTTCCCAGCCTAACGGCCAGTGGCTTCTTATGACAGTGGTTGGCCCTGCTGATGCAGGGCCAGGATTACAGCGGCGGGTCCGCTCCCGATTCTCACGGGATTCCCTTAGCCTAAATGCAATACTTATTCAATTGTGAGGATACATATAGCAGAAGCCGGTTTAAAAGTCAATGCGTTTCAGGCTCTTCAGTTTTTCTCTTTTCCCCATCAGCTCTTCGCCTCAAATCCGCCGCTTCTTTTGCCTTTCGGTCATCTTCAGTGCGTTCGTGATACGGGACGTAGCCAAGCGGCGGAATGACCCCTTTTTGAGAGCCCGATCAGGGTGTTCGGTTGCGCCAGATGGCGTCGGCAGGAAGCCAGAGTCAACAAATAGCGCGGGCGATCGATTGGCTGAAAGGTAACTTCACACGGCCGTTGCGCATCGAGGACCTCGCGGCCCAGGTTAATATGAGCACATCGACCTTTCACCATCATGTCCGGGAGGTGACGGCCATGAGCCCGCTGCAATACCAGAAATGGCTGCGTTTGAACGAAGCGCGACGGCTGATGCTTGCCGAAAACAAGGAGGCGACGAGAACGGCGTTCCAGGTCGGTTATGAGAGCCCCTCCCAATTCAGCCGCGAGTACGGTCGAATGTTCGGGGCACCGCCGCTCCGCGACATCACGAACCTGCGGCAGGGGGCTACGGCAGATGTGGGTTAGTCTTAATGTTCATTCGATGGCCGACAGGACGTAATCGACTGTGCTAAATTTGTGCTAAAAATAATCCAAACAGGCATAATCATCGCAGCACATATAACCATCGTAAAGCCGTCAACCCCTTGATTCGTCGCTTTAAACGGGAAACCAGGCGATTAATCAAGGATTGTGATTTTCTGCCTTTCCCTGCTGGCAGTCTTGGGGTCTGGGGTTCGATCCCCCTCAGCTCCACCAAGAAATCAAAAGGCCTAATCAAAAGATTAGCCTTTTCTATTTAGCTGAGGGGGATCGAACCAAGGGGGAAAGGATTTCTCTCATGTTTCGGGAGAGTCCACGAGAGGGCTGGCCCTTTCGTGAAGCGAAGCGCGTGAGACCCTCCTCAGCTCCACCAAAAAATAACAAAAGCTCGGCACACTCTGCCGGCCTTTTTTATTTCATATTTCTCCGGCACAGGGAGGCGTCGAACATCCTTTTGCTGGGACGGGAACTGGATGCGGCACTGTTCACTTCCCTGACTTGTCCATGGCCTTCATTCTCTCTTGCATCGATTTGATCCGTTCCTGCATCTTCTTTGTATCTGCCGTACTCAGCTTGCCCTTTGTCATGCCTTGGGACATATCGTGCATCATCACCGACATGTCTTCCATCATGCTTCCCATTTCCGCCATCTTCATGTGTTCCGTAATGGTCTTATGACCCATGCTGTGTGACATCATCTGCATCATCTCCATCATGTGGTTCATGACTCCCGACATATCCTTCATCATTTCCGGGCTCATCATCTGACCCTGCATCATCCCCTGCTGACTGCCCATACCCTCATGTTGCTTGCCGCCCATGGATCCGCCAGACATTTGGGCGAACGCCGATACTGTCGTAAATACGATTGCCAGTGCTGATGCTGTTACGATCTTTTTCATGACATCCTCCTTTCGACCTTCCTGGTCTCGCACATGATTTTCCGCACAAAGTATACGACGATCTCTCAACTGACTTATATCTTTGTCCCTCGCAGTCTCAATGCGTTCCCGATGACCGATACAGAACTGAAGCTCATCGCCGCTGCTGCGAAGATCGGGCTGAGCAGGATGCCGAGGAACGGGTAAAGTATCCCCGCAGCAACGGGGATGCCCAGGGCGTTGTAGACAAAGGCGAAGAACAGGTTTTGTTTGATGTTCTTCATCGTGGCCCGGGACAAGAGCCGCGCGCGCAGTATTCCGCGAAGATCGCCTTTCACGAGCGTCACGCCCGCGCTCTCCATGGCAACATCGGTGCCGGTGCCCATGGCAATGCCGACCTGGGCCTGGGCAAGAGCCGGCGCGTCATTGATCCCGTCGCCTGCCATGGCGACAAAACGACCTTCGCTCTGGAGCCGTTTTACGACAGCAGCCTTCTGGTCCGGCAGCACTTCCGCGACCACGTCGTCGATATCCAGCTTTCCCGCTACGGTCTCGGCAGTGGTCCTGTTGTCGCCCGTCAGCATCACGATGCGTATGCCGTCTTCATGAAGCTGCCTGACGGCTTCGAGCGTCGTTTCCTTGATAGGATCAGCCACTCCCAGCAATCCTGCCTCCTTTCCGTCCACAACGAGGAACATGGCGGTCTGCCCGTCCTTCCGCAGGTCCTCGGCTTTTGCCGCCATCCCGCCCGGATCGATGCTCAGGTCGTCCAGGAGCGCCCGGTTGCCGAGGGCGACCGTATGGCCTTCCACTCTGCCCACGACCCCTTTTCCCGTCATGGACTGGAATGCCTCGGCATTTTTCAGACTGACGCCTTTTGCTTCCGCGCCTTCCACGATTGCCGCTGCAAGCGGGTGTTCGCTGCCGCGCTCGATGCTTGACGCGAACAAGAGGATCGCCTTTTCATCATATCCGTCATTCGACACCACGTTGATCAGCTTCGGTTTTCCGATCGTCAGAGTCCCGGTCTTGTCCACCACAAGGGTGTCCACTTTCCTCATAAGCTCGATAGCTTCGGCATTCTTGAACAGTACGCCGCCGGCGGCGCCTTTGCCCATGGCGACCATGATGGACACAGGTGTCGCAAGGCCAAGAGCACAGGGACAGGCGATGATCAGGACTGCTACGGCATTGACAAGAGCATGGGCAAAGCGGGGCTCCGGCCCGATCAACGCCCAGACGATGAACGTGACGGCCGCGATCGCGACCACGACCTGAACAAAGTATCCCGCAATGATGTCGGCCAGTTTCTGGATAGGCGCGCGGCTCCTTTGGGCTTCGGCCACCATATGAACGATCTGGGCCAGGAGCGTTTCCGATCCGACTTTTTCCGCGCACATGACGAGCGAGCCCGTGCCGTTCACCGTTGCGCCGACAACGCGGTCGCCCGGGTGTTTTTCCACAGGCATCGGTTCACCGGTGATCATGGATTCATCGACGCTGCTGGCACCCTCGATGACAGTTCCGTCCACGGGAACCTTCTCACCAGGTCGCACGCGCAGAAGATCGCCGCGATGCACCTGCTCAAGCGGGATGTCCTCCTCCGTGCCGTCTTTCACCCGTCGCGCTGTCTTCGGCGCCAGACCGAGCAGTGCCTTGATGGCAGCTCCGGTTTTGCTCCGTGCCCGCAGTTCGAGCACCTGTCCAAGCAGAACGAGGGTCGTAATGACTGCCGCAGCCTCGAAGTATGCCCCTACTTCGCCGTTCTTACCCCTGAAGGAGGGGGGAAATACCTCAGGGAACAGAGCTGCGACAATACTGAAACCATAGGCGACGCCGACGCCGAGTCCGATCAGGGTGAACATGTTAGGATTCCAGGTGACGACCGACTTCCATGCCCGTACGAAGAACGGCCAACCACCCCAGAGCACGACCGGCGTCGCAAGGATCAGCTCCAGCCACTTCATCATCTCCATGGGAATGAATTTATCCGGCGAGATCGCGGGAATGTAACCGCCCATGGCGATATAGACCAAGGGGACCGTGAGCACGGCTCCGACCTTGAACCGCCTGGTCATGTCGATAAGCTCGGGGTTTTCCTCTTCTTCAAGTGAGACTGTCTTCGGTTCCAGCGCCATGCCGCAGATCGGGCAGCTTCCCGCAGAATTCCGCACGACCTCTGGATGCATGGGACAGGCCCACTCTGTTTTCGATGCAGCAACGATCGGCTCGACAGGCTCAAGGGCCATACCGCATTTGGGACAGGCCCCAGGTCCTGGTTGGCGCACTTCCGGGTGCATGGGACAGGTGAACGTGCCGGTTTTCTCTTCATCTTTTGAGGCTCCGCTCCTGGTATTCTCGGTGACATAGGCTTCAGGATTATTATCGAATGCTTCTTTGCATGAGGTCGAGCAAAAGGAATAGGTCTCGTCTTTGTACACAGATCGGGCTGTGGCCTCCGCGCCTTCTATCGTCATTCCGCATTTAGGATCTCTGACTTTCATCGTACCCTCCTCTGTCGAAAAGATCCGGCCGGGGCCTTGCTAAAAACGAAACACCCGCTCCTTCACGCCTGCAACGTCTTTGATCACGAATTCGAATTGTTGTATCCCCGGACCATCGAACTCGACCACAGCCGACCGGTGGTGTCCGGAGCCTTCCTGCGATTTCACCCGGCCGCCATATTCTTTTCCGCCGGCCCGAAGTACCGTAATGTCCTCAAAGGAACGCTCTGAGCAAGCCTGTCTTAACAAGACCTGTGACACTTGCAGGTCACGCCCGGCTGCTTCGTCACCTTCGTGATCTTCATGTCCTCACCTCCCTTTTTTGGAACGTGTCAGGCGGTCTTCCTGAGGAGTGGCCGATCCTTTTCCAGTTGCTCCTTGAAGAAGACGAGTTCCTTATAGGTATGAGCATACACTGCATCAGGCCCCTTGAAGACATTCCTGAATATCCAGACCAGCAGTGTACCCCATGCTGAGTTCGGGAAATCCATGAATACGTCGTGCGATAGTTTTAAGCCGTTTCCCGAGCTCACCACCCATGCGGTGCCGCCCTCGGGGATACGAATGCGAGCGAGGCCGCCGAGGATCCGGTAGACGGCAGTTCCCGCCCAGACCGCAATGCGCGGCCGTTCGACATACAGGAACCTCCCGCGCAAATCGGCGTAAATGCCGGCAACGGATTCCCGCTGTCTGAATTCGACGCCGGTGGCGGGCCGGTTGTTCTCGCTATTGTAGGTGAGCCCAAAATGCTCTTCAGGGTTCGACGCTGTCCAGTTGGCCGGGTCGGAGGCGTAATCCCAAATCACCTCGGGAGTGCTGTTTATGATGATCTCTGTTTCCGCCATGTTGTACATTTCCACTGCCACCTTATAAACGCTCTGCCCGTGCAGTTCCCGCCGGGAGAACGCAGACCGCGGCCACGTGCCTCTTTCTCAGGTCAAGCAGGTACTGCTTCGCGGCCAACGCCGCTTTCGCGCCTTCGCCCGAGGCAATGATGATCCGCTTTCCGAATGCATTGGTGATGTCGCCGGCGGCAAAGATGCCCGGGTACGTAGTTGAGCAATCAGGTTGAATGATGATCTCACCGCGGTCATTTACGTCCACCAGGCGCGTCACGAGGCCGGAATTCGGCTTGAAGCCGATCGAGATAAAGACGCCTTCTGCGGGAAGGGAGGCCGTTTCCTCGCCGGCCATCTTCCTGATCGACACGCCGGCAAGCGCAACGTCCCCGAGAAACTCCACAACCTTGTATTCCTCGTAAATACCCACATCACCGAGACCCCTGACGCGCTCGATGATCATCGCATCCCCTGTAAGTTCGGTGGCGGATACGAGATTGATGCGGGCCGTCACGCCGTGCAGGTTCTCGACCATCTGGAGCGCCGAGTTCCCGCCGCCTGCGACGACCACGTCCTTGTCCTGGATAAAGGAAAGGTCCTGGATGTTCCCGTAAAAGACGCCCTTGCGCTGGAACCGTTCCTCGCCTTCCACGCCCAGGGTCCTTCTGGCCATGCCCGTAGTGATGATCACGGCCTTGGCTGAATAGGTTTTGAGCTCCGACGCGATGACGCGGAAACCATCATCCGCGGGCTCGATCTTCTCGACTTCGCTGATCACGTGGTCGATGTAGTGTGACCGGACGAGCTGTTCCTGGAACTTCTCGATCAGCTGCGGGCCGGTGATGAAATCGTAGCCCATGTAGTTCTCGATCTTGGTGCTGTCCACGGCCTGACCGCCAAGGTCTTTGGCGATCAGGAACGCGTCCATTTTCATGGTCGCTGCGTAGACCGCTGCCGTGAGGCCCGCAGGGCCGCCGCCGACGATTATAAGATCATACAGGGTGCGGGGGCGTTTGCAGGTTTTTTCCTGGAGAAACTTGTCCCGGCAGCCTTCCGAGCAGAAGTAATGAACCGTATTATCACATTCCGCCCGTATGCCGGTGTCCTTTTGTACCTCCATATTGCAGATAAGGATCCCTCTTCATGATTTTCCCCGGGAGCGCTGATGTATTTTTACACCATTCACATATTTGCTTCCGGTGATCACCCGCTACTCATCGATCCGGTATCCAAGCTTTATAATGCTGTCCTTCGTGATCGTCGTGATCCTGTCCTCATCGACAATGCTTTCATCAAACTTCACTGCGATCTTTCCCTGTTCAACGTCGATCGACTCAACTCCATCCATGCCGCCTACAAAACGTCGCAGCGCAAGAGAACACTCTCCGCAGAAACTGGTATTTACGTTAAACAGAGCTACTTTCACGGTCCGCCTCCCCTCCCGCAGGCCGGTCCTGCGCCATCATTCCAGCCTCTTCCCTGTCCGGATCTTGATCGCAGAATCCAATGGCGCAACAGTGACGACCCCGTCTCCTGCTAGACCGGTACGGGCATTTTCATATATGGTTTTCACGACCGCATCGACCTTCTCAACGGATACGTAAATCTCGATCTTGTCATGAATGGAATATGGATTATTCAGCCGGACCTCCTCACCCAGCCCCTTGATCTCAGAGATGGTCATGCTTTTTATTCCGATATGTTCAAGAGATTTTACGACGCGTTCGAGGCTTGTCGTTCGAAGAACAGCAATGACCTTTTTCATAGCGCACTCCTCCGGTCAGGATTTCATGAGGTCGTCCTTCATACGTTCGAATTCCTCTTTAGTAATCTCGCCATTAGCGTATCTTCTCTTCAGAAGATCGAGGGGAGTTTCTCCCGGTCCTGCCTTCCCGTTTCGACGCGAAATCGCCAGAACGATGGATATGATGCCGAGAACAACCAGCCCCCCGAAAAGGACCATGAAAATCCAGCCGAACCCCATGCCCCATCCGTAATCACTCCAATGCATCATGATTTACTCCCTTAGCCCACCAGACGCTGCTAATCTAACCGCGCCACAGGTTGCTGGCCAGAAACATCATGGCACTTAGTTCGCAACTCTCTATGATTTAAATATACTTCAATTCTTCCCTGACACTTAATGCAGCATATTCCATGCCAACTATTTTGTGTCTTATATCAACTAATTCGGCTATTTGTTCCTGGACCTATGAAGCCTGTGATTTGATGACTGGAGGATTTGCTACAGGAGGGTTAGCAAGCTTTATACTGTCAGTACTTAGTACTGAAGTTCCGAGAGCAGATGTTCAGGGTCATGGGTGAGCAATAGATCATTAGATGGGCGATGGCAATGCGGAAGACGCGGGCATGGGAATGGCAGAAATATACCGAACCTGACCAAATCCTACTGTGCTAAAATTGTGCTAAAACAAAGCAGGTCGCTTCGCGACCTGCTTTCGCGGCTCTTGCGACAACTAAATACTGCGCAAGGCTCTTATGCATTCACCGTGCTATTCTACCAAGTAGGGATTTCACGGAAGAAATCGGGCGGCCAATCATTCGTATATTCGCCCGACCGGTCTACCCCTTTATCGCGGACACCGCCTGCAGAGGAACCCTTCGCAGTTTCGGCTTCATTCTTCAGATAAGCCTCATACAGTTCGGTGCCTGTATCCGTGCCGCTCATGAATTGTATTACATCACCCGTGTCATGCGGCCGGATCACTGGCTCCACGCGTACTCCGCCCGCCGCCGATCCGGTTCCAATGGATGCATCATGTTTCAGGAAAGCCTCGTACAATGCTGTGCCGGTATCCTTGCTGGCATTCATGTCCGGCGTTTGGTCGGCATAGGCCAGCCCGAAGGTAAGCGTGAGTGCTGCTACTGCAGTTACAAGACTAATTGACTTCTTCATTGTGATCTTCATGGTGTATCTCCTTTTTAGTATTTAGTGTGCTACTTTCGCTTCCTGTCGTTACAGCTCGTTACACCGCGCAATATCGGCCCTGCGTGATTCACCTCCTTACCTTGAAGCTCGGTGCCTTCATCTCATTTCTTTCTTTAAAAAAGCATATTGCGTGCCATAAGTACGGCACCAATTACGAGCGGAAATTCAATGTGTTAGATAAATCAATAGCGACAGCCTTTAAATCGATTGTCGCGATTGATTCAGCGGGAAGTAGCAAATCATACAAATGAACGATCTCATACAACCAAGCTGCTCATGCATCTTAGAATTTAGACTTGGAACCATTTGAATACCGTCGTATAATACCCGTAAGTCTGTCGATAATTATTCCACTTTTAAACTATCCACTCTATTCAAAGGCTGCGTGGAGTCCAAATATTATGAGATTTATCATATTGACCGTCTTTCTCATGCTCGTTGCCGCTCCATCAGCTTCGGCTGGAGACAGGGTAGAGTTGGCAAGCATTGAAAAGACGCTTGTTCCCCAGGGAGGTAAAATTCTTCCACCGATTATTAACGCGAAATACGAATACTATGAGGTCTGCGGATGCGGCGAGGAGGAATTGCACTGCGATCTAAAGAAAAAGTGTATCACCTGGACTGACGGAAAGAAATACGATTCGCTCACCAGCTGGGAAATAAAGTGGGATCATGGATTTGACCAGGCATCAAAGACCTGTGCTGTAAATTCTTTCAAGCCCATCATTAATATTACCTTCCGCTTTCCCAAGTGGAACCGGACTGACGAGGCTCCGCAGACCCTCATTGAGAAATGGGACCGATACCTCAACAGCCTTATCGCGCATGAAAATGGACACAGAGATATGGTGGTGGCGGCGGTAAATGATCTTTCCCGCGTTGTGGTGCAATTGCCCCCCGCACCCACATGCGCTGATCTTGAGAGAAACATGCGGGACCTGTTCCGCAAGAGCATGGAAAAGATGAAAAAAGACCAGCGTGAGTACGATGAAGCCACGAAACATGGCACTTCTCAGGGAGCTGTATTCCCATAGCAAGAATCATTGAAACAAACGTGCAATTTTGCTGAGCGTCCTCCTTGAATGGATAAGACCTGATCTTTTATCAACAAGATCAGGCCTTTTATAGTCTGGCTCACCCGACAGGATGTTCAGCAAGACTCCTTATAGTGGTACTTTAGAGCAGGGCACATCATCATCTCAACTCTAGCCTCACAGTCGACTTCCCCTTCCCAGCCTCAAAGTTATTTACTGTAAAGCTCTAGCGCCATGTTCCTGATGGCTCTCTTAGACCCTCTCAGCACTGGCGGTAACTCGGTAAATGCTCGCTGTAACCACTTCTCCTGCTTTGGATACTTAAACCGGCGTTGCAGCAAACGGTTGGAGTATTTGACTAAATGGTTCATGTGGTTTCTCACAACAGTTTTTAACCTCAATTTCGCTTTTGGACTGGTGAAACGGGAAAGAGCCCGTCCCTTCTCCGAACGGGCTTATTTTGTTTTTATCTTCTCCACCCGGCCCATGCAGGAACTCCCGATCTGTCCCGCAGGACAAGTACGCTGTCCCCTTTTCTGCACTCTGCCGCGATGATGGCCGGTTTGCCCTCGAAGGCTGTCCTTGACCCCTTCACCTCGACCTTGTCGCCTTTTTCAAGCTTCACGTCCTGCCGCTCAATGTACCATTCCGGGCCGAGATGAACGGCTATGGTTTCCTTGTCCGCCTTCAGCACGAGATGGATCCCGGAGTACATCCCCTTCATCGGCGTGATCTTGTCCACTGATTCAACAACGCCCGCAACGGTCTCCACCGTTGCCGGATTGTACATCCTCTGGTAGGACGAGCCCATGCCCCACCCGCCGCTCCCTCGCCAGCCTTTCCAGGGACCCGCCAGGGCGACAGGAGGAACAAAAAGTACTGATAACGCAACTGCAACACTGATAATTTTCGCTGTTTTCATGACCGCCTCCTTTGAGCCTGGATTATTTCATCGTGATGCCGGTACTATCCGCTTTGGGCAAAATAAAGCTGAAGGTGCTTCCTTTCCCGGGCGAGCTCGCCACTCCGATCCTCCCGCCGTGAGCCTCCACGACCGTTTTGACAATGAACAATCCGAGCCCAGACCCTTTTGAGTCTCTGCTCACCCGATAGAACGCGTCGAATATATAGGGCAGCCTATCTTCCGGTATTCCTCTGCCTGTGTCGGTTATCTCAACAAGAATATCGCTGGCGTTCCCGGAAAGGCGGGCGCGAATGGTCCCGCCCGGGTCCGTATAGGCAATCGCATTGTCGAGGAGGTTGGCGATGGCCCGGCCGATCATCGCCGGGTCGGCGACGATCGTGCATGGAATTTCCCCGGAAGCCTGAAAGAGAACGGCTATATCCTTCTTCTCCGCCTCGATCTTCGCGGCCTCGACGTTCCGGCGCAGGGCCATTTCCATATCAAACGGGCGCGGATTCAGCACATAGGCCTTCGCCTCAATGCGCGAGAATTCGAGAAAATCCGCCAGCAAGTCGGACACCTTATAAATCTCTTCCCGTATTGTTTCGAGATGGCCGGTCTGCTTTTCCGTGAGCGCGCCGGCCTTGCCTGAAAGCAGTCGTGACAGATATCCTCCCGCTGTGGTAATCGGGTTCTTCATGTCGTGGGCGAACATGGAAAGAATATTCTTCCGCTCCCGTTCGAGCCGTTTTGCGGCGCTGATGTCCCTGAAGACCTCAACGGCGCCTGAAAGGTCCCCGTTATCGTCAATAAGCGGAAAGGTCGTAACGGAAAGAACGGCATGTTCTCCGTCCTTCTTTCGTATCGAGGTTTCCGCCGCAACGGCCCGTTCCTTCCGCGAGAGGGCATGCTTCAACACAGGACACGCATCTCTGTCGGAAGCGCCGTGGAGAATTTCAAAGTGAGGCTTGCCGATCACTTCATCCCGGGAATAGCCCGTTATTTCAGCGGCGGCAGCATTGAAATCGACAATGATCCCGTCTTTATCGAGTATGGAAAAACCTATGGGAAGATTTTGTATGACGATATTGTATATTTCTCGTTTTTCCACGTTGTTCCCCCGGGTCCATCTAAGCTCCCTCAATCGGCCTGAGCCTCCTCGCGTAGAACCTCTTGCCTTCGTATTCTATCTCTATGAGTCGTCCCCGTGCAATCAATTTGCTAATAATCGACCAATCTCCCCGCGTCCGGGCCAGGAGAGCCCTGACGGCTTCCTCCCTCATCGGATGCACGGCCGTGACGCTCAAAAGGTCTTCCTCGACATTTCCCGTCGAGGCAAAGGCATCACCCTCATAGCCGATGAGGCACTCCGCTTGGTCGATGACGTTGCTGATTATCTGGTACGCCCTGCTTACTGCTTCCTCCCTTGGCTGCTTCGCCCACTTTTCTGCGGGAGGTCTCGTGGGAACGGACACGTAGGCTTTTGCCGGCTGCAGCTTCGCCAGAAACCCGGCTATCTCTCTTATCGGTTCCTCGCCGTCGTTCAGGTCTTTTACGAGCATTGTTTCGGTCACTAAAATGCCGTTGTACATTTTCGAGAATTCAAGCATTCCCTCCAGGATCGCGTCGAGCCGCAGGGCACGGTGCGGCCGATTGCACCTTCGCCACACATCGTGCCTGAGGGAATCGAGCTTGAGGGAAACCCAGTCTGCTTTTCCTAACTCGTTTCTGACATCTTCGCGCCCGAGGAGGGAGGAGTTCGTAATGACCGCGATCTTATATCCGCATGTCTTGAGCAGATCGATCTCTCTGCCAAGCTTGATATCCATCGTCGGCTCCCCATCAGGCACGAAAGTAATATAATCGATGCTTTCGTTCGCTTTCTCCGCTTTCGCAATCTTGGCCTCGACAGTTTCAAGGATCGCCTCGGGTTCGTAGAACGAGCTTCGCTCCGACCCCATCCCTGTCGTTCGCCCCAGCTGGCAATACACGCAGGAATAGGTGCAGATCTTCGGCGGAATATTGTTCACTCCCAGGCTGCGCCCGAGCCGCCTCGACGGCACCGGCCCGTAGGCTTTCATGATGTTGTCCTGCATCGGGGATTCCTCACTCGGGGGCGCTGCCGCGCCGAACGCGTGCTGATGCACCCTGGCCTTGACCGATAAAGCGGGAAGGGTCCGACAACCCTTCCCGGAGCCCCGCCTTATTTGGATTTCTCCAGTTCCTTCAGGTCTTCCTCGGCAGCCTTTAATTCCACCTTCAGCATCTCGATGTGTTCCTTGAGGTCTTCCACTTCTTCTTCCCGTGTCGGCCTGCCGGCCATCCAGGGAGACGGGGGTGGCGCATACGGGACATAGTGATGCCATTGGCAGTATGGCCAATAGAGCCTTAAACGCCGTCTTGATCGCAACGGCATGATCTTCGCCTCCTTTCCTGTTGAATATAGGAACAGGCCGGGACGCGCCCCGCTAAGGAACTCGCGACCAACAAGCCCCATAAGAACGGGTCCGGGAGATTCTTCCATCAAGGTTCTCAGGCATTTGAGCTCTATAGTCCCACCCCGTCTATCCGGGTCTTGCACTTCGGACATTTTCCATCTGTCAATGCATTCT
Source organism: Nitrospirota bacterium (assembly GCA_020052615.1). Classification (GTDB taxonomy): domain Bacteria; phylum Nitrospirota; class UBA9217; order UBA9217; family UBA9217; genus JAAXXJ01. Next base: position 93,570 of record JAGVOT010000038.1, read on the forward strand.
CTCTAATTTCTAAACCATATCTTTTTATAATAAGCTCTCCGCAACCATAACAAAACGTATTTTCTCCGCCCTCGCCGGGTACATTCCCTTCATAGACATATCGCAGTCCCGCTTTTATGCCGATCTCTCTCGCCTTTCTCAGAGATTCCACGGGAGTAGGAGGGACATCAAGAAGTCTGTACGCGGGATAAAATGCGGTAACATGCCAGGGGATATTTTCATCCACGCTTTTAATAAACCCGGCTATTCCTTTCAGTTGATTCTCATCGTCGCTGTACCCCGGGATGATCAAGGTTGTCACTTCCACCCATACCCCAAGCTCTTTATAGAGCCTGATGGTATCAAGGACGGGCTGGAGCTTTGCGCCGCACACTTTATGGTAGAAGTCTTCGCTGAAGCCCTTTAAATCTACGTTTGCAGCATCGAGGAATGGCGCGATTTCCTTGATAGCCTCAGCGCTCGTGTATCCATTGGTAACAAATAGGTTCTTAATCCCTTCATTATGCGCTAGCTTTGCCGTATCATAAGCATATTCAAAAAAGATGGTCGGTTCTGTATAGGTATAAGCAATGCTTTTGCAGCCCCTGCTCCCGGCTTCAGCCACGATGTTCCCGGGCAGCAGTTCTTCTCCGATGATCCTCCCTTCCTTCCCTTTCGGCATCTGGGAGATGTCCCAATTCTGGCAGTTGAGGCACCGGAAGTTGCAGCCCACGGTCGCTATGGAATACGCCGTGCTTCCCGGATAAAAATTGAAGAACGGCTTCTTCTCGATAGGATCGATGCCCGTTGACACGGATCGGCCGTACACCAGTGAATAGAGCTTCCCCTCGCGGTTCTCCCGGACACCGCAGATCCCCCGCTTGCCCTCCTTGATCACGCATTGATGATTGCAGAGATGACATCGTACATTCCCATTGAATTTTTCACAAAACATTGCTTCTTTCATGTCTCGAATCTCCTGCATTCTTTCTATCATTTTCTGACTTCCGTTTCTCTTCCCATGTAGTAATGAGTACGCGCCTTCAGGGCATCATCCAGTTCATAGACCAGTGGAATGCCGGTCGGAATTTCGAATCTCATGATATCTTCATCGGAAACGTTATCGAGATGCTTGACCAGAGCGCGGAGGCTGTTGCCGTGGGCTGAGATCAATAACGTTTTATCCTCTCTCAGGCCCGGCACGATCGCAGCATGCCAGAAAGGAAGAACTCGATTGAGTGTATCTTTGAGGGATTCGCTACTGGGCAGTTCTTCCTGCGACAGATCGGCATACCGTGGATCATACCGCGGATGCCGGGGATCGGCAATGGCCAGAGCAGGCGGCCGGACATCATAACTGCGCCGCCAGATGTGGACCTGTTCAGCGCCGTATTTTTGCGCTGTGTCTTTTTTATCAAGCCCCTGAAGAGCGCCATAATGCCGCTCATTGAGCCTCCATGAGCAATGCACGGGAACCCACATAAGGTCCATCTCATCCAGAACGATCCACAGCGTCCTGATAGCGCGTTTGAGGACGGATGTATGGGCCGCGTTGAAGGCGTATCCCTCCGCCTTGAGCATCTTCCCGACCTGGTGGGCTTCCCGAACACCCTGATCGGAAAGGTCTACATCGGTCCAGCCGGTAAATTTATTCTCCAGGTTCCACATGCTCTGGCTGTGGCGCAGGAGCACCAGTTTTTTCATTTGAGTTCTGCCTTCTTTTGATGAACAATAAACCCTCAAATCCTTCAACGCGACCTTATCCTTAGAGACATTTTTCATCGAAATGAGGATGCCCCGGCCGTCCACGACCGGGATATCGGCCGGTCCGGGGGAGAGCGGCGAGGATCTCCATCCTGAACATCCTCTTTATCGTCGGCCGCCTCTGAAATCTGCACCGAAACGGCGCACTACTTCCCTTCCACCTGCGTCGTCAGGAAGATGGGCAGCGTCATATGCGAGACCTGGTCCTGGAGCTCCTCGATCTCGTCGATATGCCGGTCCTCGTCATTCAGGATGCGCTCGAGCACCTCGCGCGTGGCGAAATCGTTCAGTTCCCCCGCCTGTTTTATCGCGGCATTGTACGCCGCGATGGCTCCTTCTTCCGCGGCATGATCATTGGCGAGCTGCTTGGGAATATCGCTGCCGATGTGCATCTCCTTCAGATTGGACACGACGGGAAGGCCTTCGAGAAAGAGTATCCTCCCGATGAGCTTCTCGGCGTGCTTCATCTCGACAATGGCGCGCTTCTCTATCTGCTGGTGCAGTTTCTCGTAGCCCCAGCTCGCGCACATTTCGGAATGCACCATGTACTGGTTGATCGCGGTCAGTTCGTCGGCCAAAAGCGAATTCAACGTCTCGATCAGCTTCTGATTTCCTTTCATCTGAATGCCCTCCTTTATATATACTGATGGATCAACTCACGCCGTTGATCGTCCTGGTTCCCCATGCCTCTTCGTCCAAGTTCGGTTTCGGCGTCTGCTCGGTCGGCGCCGGGAGGATCGGAAATTCGACTTTCGGCTGGGTCCCGGTGGTCGTCTTCAGGAAATTCGGCGATCCTGTCCACTTCTGCATCGGTCAGCGTCGCGCCCAGCTGGGCGGTACCCATGATCCGCACCGTCTCCTTGAGACCCCAGACCTTTCCCGAATGGAAATAGGGAGGCGTCAAATCGATGTTCCTGGGCGACGGGGACTTAAAGACATATTCGTCCGACTTTGATAGGGATATCTTGTAGCGCCCCGTGTCGCGAAACAGCATCTCCTCGCTGCCGCACTCGCAGGAATAACGAATCGCGTTCGTCTGGCGCACCCTCTGTATCACCTTGGTCGCTTTCAGTCTCTTGCTGTCAGCAGAGTCTTACAGGTAATTCTTCACCGAAATGACTATGCCCAGGCCGGCCACGACCGCGATCCAGAGCAGGAGCAGGGCCAGGCCGGCGCTCCCCCACCTGTGCATCGCAGGCGAAGCAGTGTACTGCCCCGCGGTCCTGCCCGACGCATAGGCGACGTACACCGGGTAGCTCACGATGAACATCCCGGCGATAAAGGTGCAGAAAAACAAGGCTGTGCTCCCGAGGTCGAGGTTCAGCTTGTGGTCAAAGATCGAATAGCCGAAGCGCCCCACATACTTCATCCTCAGGGCCTCGCGCGAATAGGACATGGCAAAAATAGTCAGGAACGCCCATATACTGGAAGGCACTGCGTATCTAAAAGGATCTTTTCTGGCACGGTACAGGTAAAACAGGAGTGAAACGCCCATCCCCGCCGCGACGAGAAAGAACGGGTCCCTGAAGAAGCGGAACTCCGGGGGCAGGCTGAACAGCCACCAGACGCCGACGAGCGCCTGGAGGGCGGTAAAAAGAAAGGCCATTCCCGCTCCCGTGCCGGCAACCCATGCGAGCTGCTCTCTGTCCCTGTCCGCCCTGTCCTTGAAGTACCATGCGTAGAGCATCAGGAACAGCCCCGTCATGGCAAAGGAAGGGACCACGAAATGCAGGAACCTCGGGAGCTGGAAGGCGTGCAGCGAGGTCCCCGATGCATTCACGCTGTTGCCCTCGATGTACCAATGAAGCCATTTCTCCGGCAGGAGAAGCTGGTACCCGAGGACGTGCATGATGACGCCGGCGAGCAGGAAAAGCGCGAAGGACAGCAGGCCGATCGCGCCGAAACCGGCTCCCCTGCCGGGTCGCCCTTTGAGATAATAAACGTACGTCAGGCCGTAACCGAGCATCAGGATCGCGATGAACCCCAGGGCCCAGGCGGCGGAAAGCACGTTGGACGCGTACCAGAAGGGATCGTACACCACCTGCACGAACAGGAGCGGCGCAATACCGAAAAGGATCGCCAGTGAGGCGTTGGGTGTGGTTGCCTTCGCGAGGGACCGGGAAAGGCCCCCCCAGTGTTCGTTGCCCCGCGCAGATCCGTATGCGGCGAGGAAGGACAGCCCCAGGGTGAAGTTCACAAACAGGATATGAACGGCAAAGGTGAGGACCATCAGGAACTGAAACAGAATCGGGTAAAAGGGGATCCCCATGGGATCCTGCAGCGTTTTCACCATCGTTCCGGTGTCCATAGCCTCCTCCTTATTTGTTCAGGGAAACGAGGAATGCCGCCAGCGCGGCCTTCTCCGCCTCGGTCCCGGCAAAGGGCGGCATGTAGGGGAACCCGCCGAGCGCGGTCAGGATGTTCCCGGCAACTGCCGCATCCGTCAGGTTCAGCTTTTTCACCATTTGGGGCAGCGGCCTCAATCCTGTTTTGTCGAGCACGTGACAAGCAGAACACTCGATGAGGGCGATCATCCTTCCCGCCTGGAGACGGTTCCCGTCAGTGATCTCCCGCAGCCCGTCGGGCACAAAGGGAGAAACCCGGAGAATGCCTTCTTTGTTTATCCTCGCTATCTCAGCCTTCACCCCTTTCGGTGCGATGTCCTTGCCGATCACCTGGTTTGAATACAGGTAGGACGAGATGACATAGGGTTTGCGGATCATTTCCCTGGTCCTCTCTGTCGACCAGATGCCGATAAAAAGAACCATGATGGCTGCTATTGCCGGGACCAGCTTTATGGACAGCGGTTTTAGCCTGGCAAACAGGAAATAGGCGAGCATCGCTCCCCAGGCAGCAAAGATGCCGTTCTTCAGCCCCTGGGGAACGATCATCCCCATAAGTCCGATGGAGGCCTCCGGAAGCGCCTTCAGGTACCAGAACAGCGCACCGCTCGCGATCAGCAGCCCGGCAAAGCCCCACTGCGAAGCGGTCCTTATCACGAGTCTTTTTGCCTCGTCGTTCTTGAGGCGCGTCGCCACTGCCACGGCATAGGTTGCGGAGATGGCGAACATGACGGCGGTCCTCAAGAACAGCTGCGGCCAATAGGTCTGGTTGAAGAAACCGTCGAAGAATCCGCCGGTCTCGGGCCATTTTCCGGGTGAAAGCATGAACGACAGGATGCCGGTGATGATCACCATGGTGATCCACGAGGTGACGGCGAAGATCCAGCCGATCTTCAGATGGGTCCTCCGGTCGACCTTGCCCAGAGTGTAGTAATAAATGAATATTCCCGTCACTTCAACGATGAAGAAGACCCACTCCGTCGCCCATCCCCAGACGTAGTTATGGATCAGCCCCGATATGCCCCTCGGGTTCGCCACCGTGGCCGCATACCATATCCCGACGCCGCTCAAGGATCCGAACACGTAAGCGAAGACGAGCAGAAGCAGCGTGTATTTTTTGACGAACTCAAGCAAATCCGGCCGGCTTTCCCGGTACGCCTTCGTTTCAATATAGACGTTTATCCACATGGCGCCGACGGAAAGGTGGGACGGCAGAATATGGAAGGTGGCGATGAGCGCCAGGACAATGCCGGCGCTCAGATGGGGCACTTCCCAGATCGGGTACATGACAGGCTTCCTTTCTTAGCTCGTCTTTTTCGACGCGGTTGGCGGCTTGTTGCTGCTTACCATTGACTGCGCAATTCACCTTCTTCTAGTGGTGCAGCCTGAAAAACAAGATGGTGCCTATCCCGGCGAGAAGCAGAAGCGTCTGCTCGATGCTTGCTTCTAAATCCGCCTTCCGGTGGAGCTTGGGTAAAAGATCAGCTGTGGCAATATAAATAAAGCTGGCGGCGGAAAAGGCGAGTATGTAAGGAACTGCCGCCTGCATCGTGGTGAGATAAAAGTAGGCGATCATCGCTCCGGGAAGGGTGGCCAGCGAGGAGAACAGATTATACAGGAAGGCCCGCTTCCGGGGGTACCCGCTGTCGAGGAGAACGGCGAAATCGCCCACCTCCTGCGGGACCTCGTGGGCGATAACCGCCAGGGCGGTTGCCGTTCCCAGGGGAACGGATATGAGGAACGCGGCCGCTATGACGACGCCATCGACAAAATTATGGAAGGCGTCGCCGATGAGAATGAGCGGCCCCGTCGCACCATGAATCTCGCATGAGCCGTCGTGACAGTGCCGCCAGATCACGAGTTTTTCGAGCAGGAAGAAGAGGACGATCCCGGCCAGCACCGTGGCGAGCACCGGCGCAGCGGAGGCGCGATCAAGGGCCTGCGGGATCATGCCGAGGAAGGCCGCACCGAGCAGCGTTCCCGCCGCGTAGCTGACGAGAGCGGGTACCACCGTGCTCCTCATCCGGTCGGGAAACGCAAGCAGCAGCACCGCACCCCCGAGCGACCCGACGCTTCCCAGCAAACTGAATATGATGATCCAGGTGACCAGCACAGGACCTATCTCCTATCATGTCTTTGCATCGTTTCCTCGACCATGCATCTGGTGGAACGGACTTCTTTCTCCGCGAGCGCATGCCCTTCCTTCGACCGAAAAGCGCAGGCGGTCGACCTTTGTCATCGGAATCGAAGACGTTCAAGCATGCACCGCGGCCGGGCCGCACTGTCCCTTCGACACGGGGCCCCCCTTGACGACCAGGACGGCGCAGCTCGCCTGTCCGATGACCTTTTCCGTCGAGCTGCCCATAAGAAGCTTCTTCAGTCCTGTTTTTCCATAGGTCCCCATGACGATCAGATCTACGCCCCTGCCGCCTGCGGTCTCGACGATGACATCGTGAGACCTGCCGATGGGCGTCTCCGTTTCCACGGGCACGCCTTCCCTGCCTGCCATGTCGGCCACTTTCTGAACATGCGCTTTTGCTTCATCCAGTTCCGCTTCCGAGTGCGCCGAAGAGACGGCGTGAACAGTACCCCCGCAGCGCTTTGCGATCTCGATCGCCTCGGAAGCCGCCGCCGTGCTGTGCTCCGAGCCGTCAGTGGCGACCAGGATATTCTTGCCCTCGATCCGCGCGGCCCGGGGAACAACGAGGACCTTGCAGGGCGCGTGACCGACGACCCGTGCGGCCACCGGACCCATCAGCACTTTCATCAGTCCGCGCCGGCCGCGCCGGCCGATGACGATCATGTCAACCTTCCTCTCCGCCGCCTCGTCGACGATGCATTGACAGGGCTCCTCGGCGTAGTGCAGGGCGGTCTCGCAGGAGGACAAGCCCTCCCGGGATGCTCTCGATTTCAGCGATGAAAGATACTTTGTCGCTTCCTCCTCTTCTTTTTGATAAACACTCGCGCCGATCGTCTCATATTCCGGGTTCGTTTCAAGGACCGACATAACGTAGAGCCTGCTCGAGCACCTCTTGGCAAAATCTATCGCCTCCCGTACCGCCCCTTCGCTGAATGTCGAGCGATCCGTTGCCAGCAGCAGCTTTTCGAGCTTCGAGATCGGGCAGAACTGCGCGCTATTCATGACAACACCTCCATCGTATGGATTTTTTCCGGCCTATGGTCCCTGAGGCCTTTCAGATCGAGAACATTCGTTTTCCGAATTTCGATGCCGGCGTCGCCAAAGACGTATTCAGGGCCTTTGCCTTCGAAAGTCTCTTTCGTGTACAGGACGTCCACCTTCATGGTTACGAGATGTTCTGCGAGCTTGATGCCCTTTCCCTTTTCCAGTTGAACGAACGGGTTCTCCAGGTATTCCTGAGACACCACCGCTCCGTCTGATGTTCTTTCGTCCCAAAGGACGAGAAGGGGAGCCTTGGCGAAATGCTCTGAAATCGCGCCCTCTCTGTCTGCAAGAGGGACAGCATAGCGCAGGAACTCTTTCTTCTCCGGTTCGACATGGACGATCGCCCTTTCCACAAAGGAGATCTTGTCTTTTATTTCCCTTTCCAGGTCAAGGGCGATCTTATAAGCCTCTTTCAGCCGTGTGAGCGCCAGGTTTACGGATATCTCGACGAATATGAACCTTCCGGAATTTCTCGCCTGGATCGAAATAGGCTCCCGGACCTGGGGAAACCCCTTGACAACCTCACGCATGCGGTCCACTGTTTTACTATCCACGGAGGCGTCGAGGAGGCTTTTCATCGAATCCTTGAGAATGCCGTACCCCGCCTTGACCACGAGCACCAGGACCGCCACGGCCGCTATGCTGTCAGCGGCGGTGAAGGATAACCGTGCGCCGCCGATCCCTGCCGCCACGACCGCAAGGGGCGCCAGGTCCGTCCTCCAGTTTTCCGCATCGGCCAGGAGGGACGGGGAATTCACAGCGGCAGCCATTTTTGCCTCGTATCGTGAAAACAGAACGATCGGGGTCGCCATCAGCAACAGGGCGATCATCGTACTGTCGAGATTTCGTAGGGCCAGGGGCGCCGGACGAACGATCATTGAAGCGATCTCGTACGCGGAGAGCAAGATCATCACGCTTGAGAGAACCGCGGCCAGATTCTCGATCTTGTAGAGGCCCCAGGGGAACTGCTTCGATTTTTTTTCCGACAGGTACATGCCCCCGATCACCAGCAGACTCCCGACCACATCGGTGAGGGAATGCACCGCCTCGGCGAGCACGGCGGTGCTCCCGCCATACAGATAGAGGAGATATTTTGCTGCCGCAAGAAGCAGGTTAAGCACGAGGGAGTAGATTGCAATCCTCTTCCCCCTCCCCTCGGAAGGCCCGTCCTGCCTCCCGGTCCCCTGGTTCACTGCTGATGCAGGACTGACCGTGGTCACCGCTCACCTCGTCATCGGCAATTTCCGCTTAGTGCCCCTTTGCTCCGCCCGTGGTTTTCCCGATGAGGACAGAACACGGAGCATGTCCGAGGACGCGCCGGGACACGCTCCCGAGCATCCCCTTGAGACCCCGCATCCCGCTGCTTCCCAGCGCGATGACATCCGCTCCGAGCGATTCAGCCGCCTTCAGGATCGTCTCAGCGGGGTCGCCGCTTTTGACGATATTTGATACCTTTGCGAATTTTTCCTCGAGAAACGCGCGGGCATCGCGCATGATACCCTCAGCTCTCCGATATTCCATAGCGGTGATCTTCGCCGCTGTCTCCTTCACCCGGTCAGCCACTTCAAGGTAAAAACGCTCCGGGATGTCCGCGAAGTCGGATCGTGTTACATACATGATCGTGACTTCGCTTTCCTCGGGGAAGGGTATTCTGGCCAGGAGCCTGCCCGTCTCCAGGGCGAGTGAAGAACCGTCCGTGGCATACAGGACCTTCACCGGCCCCGACGCCTTCCATTGCGGCGCCCTGGTGACAAATATAGGGGTCGGGGAGTTGATAGCCGTTGCCCTCGTCACGCTCCCGAGAAAGAGTGATCTCATGCCGCTTATTCCCCGCGCACCCATGACGATCATGTCCATCGGCACCAATGCTGCCGCATTGACAATGGATTTATCCGGATGGCCGGTCGCCACCATGGTGCTGATCCTCGCCTTGAGGTCCTTTAGTTCCGCAACGGTCGCATCCAGTATTTTTGGAGCGATCCCCTTCTTTACACGCATAAGGTCCGCATACTCCGGCCCGTCCGTTCCCGTGAGCGGCGTCTCGGGAATGACGTACAGTACGGTGATCTCATCATCCGATGAACAGCGGAACCGCGAGAGGAATTGCGCCGACCCTATCGAGTATTCGGAGCCGTCCGTTGCGAGCAGTATTTTCATATTGCACCTCCGATCTGCATGCGCTATACCAATACTGTAGCACATACCAGGTCGCCCGTGCGCAGTGCGGAGCACCCCGGCAATGCATCTTCTGCAACAGACTGTTGCTTTTGAACGCCCTCAGCCTTTTGCCGATCATCGGGGTGTTCGAAGAGCGGTGTAAGAACGGGACAGCTTAGCCGACGGCACATTAGTTTTCCGCATCAGAAAGAGCCGTACGCTTTGATCCCTGTCTGGCTGCTCATGAAGTTCTCTGCAATGAAGCCTTCAGTGATCGCAGACGTTCGTTCCCCCTGCGAGGGTCCCCGCGAGATAGTCTGCTGCGAGGCGTTCCGGCGTTTCAGCGGGCGCTCCCGTCACCACCTGAATGCCCTGCTGGGCGAAGAGCCCCAGGGCTCGCTGACCCAGACCGCCGGCAATGACGAGCGTGGCGCCCCGCTCCGCCAGCCACGACGGCAGAAGACCCGGCTCATGCGGCGGTGCGTCGATGTCCTCGCGTTTCAGAACCGCCTTTGCTGTCGGGTCAACGTCTGCCAGGGCGAAGCGTTTACAGTGGCCGAAATGGTTCGTCAGCTTGCCCTCTGCGAGGGGAATAACGATTCTCATGTTCTCGTCCTCCTTGTGCTTCTCGGTTGCGATCTTCTCTTCTCTCCCGTTGGCCCCGTCGAGCGCTGCAATCGGCTTGACGATCTCCCGCAGGATCGCCGCTGTGGGGAAAGTGGTATGATGCGCGTCCCGTCCCGCGCTGTGTCTTCGTGGTCAGGGCAATTCACCGATACCTCCTTTCGTTCAGACGTTCCCAGATGTCCCGGATGTCCCGCGCCGCATCAGCATCTGTTTCCACCACAGCCCGCTCCTGCATTTGGGCCAGGGTCACCGCGCGGTCGTACCGGATGCGTCCGGCAACCCGGACCCCTGCGCGCCGCGCCTTGTTTTCGATCCGCTCCGTCATCTCCCCGTTGATGTCCCATTTGTTCACGCACACTGCCGCCGGGATGGCGAAGTGACGGGCCAGGGCAAGGACCCGCTCCATATCATGTTCGCCCGAGACGGTCGGTTCGGTCACCACGAGCACGGACGAAGCGCCCGTCACCGAGGCGATGACCGGGCAGCCGATGCCCGGCGGCCCGTCGACGATCACGAGAGGATGGCCGTCCTCCTCGGCGATGCGCCGGGCCTCGCGCCGGACGATCGATACCAGTTTGCCGGAGTTCTCGGCCGCCACGCCCAACCGGGCATGGACCATCGGCCCGCAGCGGGTCTCAGACACCATCCATTCGCCGCAGACCCGTTCGGGAAAATCGATGGCCGAGGCCGGGCAGCGCCGGACGCAAACCCCGCACCCCTCGCAGGAGAGGAGGTCGATGAAAAACCGGGCCTCCCCCCCTTCACCCGCCATCCGCACCGCGCCGAACCGGCAATGGGCCAGGCATTCGCCGCAGCCGACGCAATCGGCCTGGCGGATGACGGCCTGGTGCCCGCCGCGGAATTCGTGCCGTGCCGTTGTCCGGGGAGCAAGGACCAGGTGCAGGTCCGCGGCGTCCACGTCGGAGTCGGCGATGACCGGACGTTCGGCAAGTACGGCGAACGATGCGGCAACGCTCGTCTTCCCGGTCCCCCCCTTGCCGCTGATGACCACAAGTTCCTGTATCATCGCTTCCTCATCACGTCGCAGGCTGTTTGCGTCCGATCGATCTGATCCGCGCGATGACGGTCTCTCCCGCGCGCACCCTGTCCCCGCGTTTGGCCAGAACATCCACGTCGACCGCCGGCAGATAGAGGTCCAGCCGCGAGCCGAATTTCATCATGCCATGCTCCTGCAGCAGCGACGATGCCGATACCGGGTACTGCTTCACGCCTGATTTTCATCATAGCCCCCCGCGGAAACGCCTATTTCGGCACACTTCAACTTCATGGTTTTTTCGATCAGGCTCATAAAGAGCCCCCGGTATTCCGGCAGCGCATCGACGATCAAGCTCCCGACGGAGTAGGCTTCCGCGATCCGCCGGTCATCGGGGATTTCCAGGAGCACCGGTATTTTTTCGGCAGCGCAGTAACCATGCACCCGGTCGTCGCCGATCCCGACCCGGTTGACCACGACACCGAAGGGGATCCGAAGCTCCCGCACCATATCGACGGCCAGCGTGAGATCATGGAGGCCGAAAGGCGTCGGCTCGGTGACCAGGGCCACGAAGTCCGTTCCCCGGAGCGCGGCAATGACCGGGCACGAGGTCCCCGGCGGCGCGTCCACGATCGCCGGCGTTTCCCGCCTCATCCGGGCCTTCGCCGCCCTGATCAGGGGCGGCGCCAGGGCAACTCCCACATCGAGCCGGCCCTGCATAAGCGTGACGTTTTCCGACTCAACGGTTTCGACGACCCCGATGCGCCGCTCCGTTTCACCGATGGCGCCCTGCGGACAGACCAGCGCGCAGCCGCCGCAGCCGTGGCAGAGCTCGGGAAAAACGATAGGCGTGGTCCGGAGCGACACAATGGCGCTGTACTGGCAAAACCGGCTGCACTCGCCGCAGGCATCGCACAGGGAAGCATCGACCTGCGGGACCGGGATGGTAATGATCTCCTGCTCCCGCACCGGGCCCCTGAGAAACAGGTGATCGTTCGGTTCCTCCACGTCGCAGTCCAAAAGCTGCGCGGGAGAGCCGTATGCACGCGCCAGATTCGCGGCGACCGTTGTCTTGCCTGTCCCCCCTTTGCCTGAAGCGATTCCCAGGATCATGACGTATCTCCACCCTGGCTGCGGGAATCCCCTTTGACCACCCTATGAACGGTCACGTTACTGCCACGCATCGTCTACCGAATCGGCCGGCGTGAGTTTTCCCGCGCGGAAGTCTTTCAAGGCTGCGGCAATCGTCGGCGCGCCGGTGCAGTAGATCGTTATGCCTGCTGCAGAGAGCACGCGAAACGCCTTGGGTCCGCAGTGGCCGGTGACGAGACTGTCCACACCCGCCCGGGCGACCGTCTCCGCCGCCTGGATGCCCGCGCCCTGCGCCGTTTGCACGCCCTGCCGATTGTCGATGACTTCGAAGGTATCCTTGTCCGTGTCATAGACAAGGAACTTCGGCGCCCGGCCGAAGCGGAAGTCCATCGGCGCATTCAGGGTCTCTCCGGAAGTGGTGAACGCGATCTTCATCGGTGCTCTCCTGCTGGGATCCCGGACTCCGCTCGCTGCTGCGCCGGTCGTTTCGCCGGCGCAGCCGTCGCGGGATCGTGATGATTCCTGTAAGGGCTTATTCGGACGCAGCGCCGGCTTCGAGTTCATCGATCCGTTTCTTGATGAGATCCAGATCCGATTGCAATGCTTCGGCCTGGTTCCTGAGCGACTGTTTCTCCATCTCCGGATCGGGCTTTTGATACGGCGCCGCATATCCGCCGGATCGCATCCGCCCCGGCAGTCCGGCGGCGTCGAACCAATGCCGCCATCCAAAGCCTCCACCGCCGAAACCGCAGCCCCGGCTGAACCCCCGTCCGAAACCGCGTCCTACGGCGTTGGCATATCCGGGAATTCCGAATCCGGCGCAGTATCGGGCAGCTCGCCCGGCCATCGCGCCCTTGCCTCTCGGTCCTGTTCTGTCTCCTCTCGGCATGATAGCGCCTCCATTTTTGCCTTTTTCTCTTCCTTCTTAAGTTACCGCGTCATGGCAACCCCGCACGTGGGACACTGTTTCTGCGTACACGGCATGCCGCGTTCATGCGGTTCCCGCCGTCCGCATCGAGGACACACGCACAAGCCGCCCGGTCCCGCCGCCAATGGTCCTCCCCTGCGGCCGAATCCCTGAGCGCCGCGGCCTTGACCGCCTCCTCCGCGACCTGCGTTGACGTCGCGATTTTTCCCTGTCATAGCTCGTTCCTCCCGCTCAGGACCACCCGGCGCGCGAGAACGGCCACGGCCGCAACACCCCGGCATGGCGAAGACATCTTTTTCGAGCCTGCCTCTCCGCCATGCCTCAATGACCTCTCGCAGATCCCCGGCCACGAAGGAGACCACCCGGATGCCCTGGGCCGCAAGCATTTCCTGCAAGGGCCGGGAAATCGCGCCGCAGACGAGCGTGCCGATGTCGAGCTCGGCGAGATGCAGCGCCTTGCGGGCAGGCACGTCGTCGGTCAGCTCTTCCCATGCCTCTTCGACGATCCGTCCCGACTCGGTCTCCACGATGTGAATATGCCGGGCCACGTCGAAGACCGGCGCGATCCGGTCGTTCCACGCTGCGAATGCTGTCCGCATCGTTTCAACATTTCTGCGCGTAGTATCCATGGCGCTCGTTTGCCATCGTCCGAGAATAAGCCTCGCATGACGCGCGTACGGCACCCTGCATGCTCAGGGTTTCCATACTTCCCACACCTTGCCGACCAACGCAGGACCCGGCTTCAGCGTCGGGTGACCCGGCTGCCAGCCCGACGGGGTGACCTCGCCGGTCTTCCGCACATGCTGGAAGGCCTTGATCTGCCGGATCAATTCTTCGGGATTACGGCCCACCTCGGGCGTCAGCACTTCCATCGCGCGGATGACGAAATCGGGATCAATGATAAAGCGCCCCCGGATATCGACACCGGAGGCCTCATCATACACGCCGTAGACAGTGCCGATCTGGCCCCCGGAATCTGAAAGCATCGGGAACGGAACGCCCCCTTTTACCATCCTGGACAGCTCATGCTCCTGCCACATTTTGTGATCGAAACGGCTGTCGGTGCTCATTGCCAGCACTTCCGCATCCAGCGCCTTGAACTCACCATAACGGGCGGCGACCGCCGCCAGCTCGGTCGGTCAGACAAAGGTGAAGTCCCCTGGATAGAAGCAGAGAACGATCCACCGGCCCTTGTAGTCCGAGAGCTTGACCGGTTTGAATCCGGCGCTCTCCAAATACGCATTCGCCTCGAAATCCGGGGCTTCCTTGCCAACACGCGCCATCATTTTGCTTCCCTCCTGTTGAGATGATACTGCCCCGGACGTCGGGGCGGCCGATGCCGTCGCGGGCTTGATCGGCCCGCGAGCAGCCTTGACGCAGCCTTCCTTCTGCTCTGGCATGACATCCTCCTTTCAGGTCTTGGAGTTCACTCCTCTGACTGCGGACCTTCCGAGCGCTGCTGAATCGTGAAGGCACACTCCACCTCCCCACCAGAGTAAATGCAACCATCATGCCAGGAAAACGGCACCAGGGAAAGACCAGGCAACTATCTGATGTGCTGGGGTTTTTTATTGAAAGTGCGTGGAAGAGGGAGGCTTATTCAGTCGCATTCAAGCGACCCTAAGGCGGATACACAGGCGCGGTATTGCTACTCTGTTCAGGCTGGCCGGAAGCGGCCGTCCTGCTTGGGAAGGGCGATCCCCAGTTTCTTGAGCTTTCGGAACAAGGTGCTCTTATGCATGCCCAGTTCCTTTGAAGCGGACAGACGATTGTAGGAGTGCCGCTCCAGGGCGGTCCGGATGGCCTCGGCTTCAAGCAGGTCCTGCGTCTTATGCCTATCGGCCGGTCCGCTCCTTGCGATACTGCGGGCAGTGAGCTCTCCGGGCAGGTGCTCGATGCCGATGATCCCTTCATTGCACAGGATGAAGGACCGTTCGATGATGTTCTCCAGTTCGCGCACGTTCCCCGGCCAGTCATGGGCCATGAGCAGCGAAAGCGCCTCTCCAGCGATGCCCTTGATCGACTTCTGCTGCAACCGGTTGAAACGGTCGATGAACTGCTGCGCCAGAAGCGGGATGTCCTCCTTGCGCCTGCGCAGCGGCGGCAATTCGACCCTGATCACGTTCACGCGATAGTAGAGGTCCTCGCGGAATGCGGCCCGCCGAACCTGTTCCGCCAGATCCTTGTTGGTGGCGACGATGATCCTCGCATCGGCTGTCTCCGAACGGGTGGAACCCAGCGGTTCAAAGGCCCGTTCCTGGAGCACCCGCAGGAGCCGAACCTGCAGCGCGGGACTTACCTCGGCGATCTCGTCCAGGAAGAGCGTCCCTCCTTTTGCCAGGGCGAACCTCCCGGGCTTGTCCCTGTTCGCCCCGGTGAACGCCCCGGTCTTGTAGCCGAACAGCTCCGATTCCAGGAGCGTATCCGGCAGTGCGCCGCAGTTGACCGCCACGAAGGGGCCCTTGTGCCGCGGGCTGAGCGCGTGCATCGTCCGCGCCACCAGTTCTTTTCCCGTCCCTGTTTCGCCGAGGACCAGCACCGTGCTTGGGCTGACAGCAATGGCGGGCAGGACCTCGAACACCTGCTGCATGAGGGGACTGCGGCTGACAAGATCGCCGACGTGATAGCGGCCCTCCAGCTCCCGGCGCAGCGTCTCCACCTCGCTCAGGTCCCGGAAGGTCTCGGCTCCGCCCGCGATGCGGCCTCTGGAATCACGAAGCACCGACGTCGAGACGCTGATGGGGATGCGGGCACCGTCCGCGCGGATGATATATGCTGACCTGCCGATGACCGGCATGCCGGTTTTCAGCGTCTGCCCGAGGGCGCATCCCGTCTCGCACATGCTGGACCGGAACACATCGGGGCAGCGCCGGCCGATGGCCTCTTTGCGGGATACTCCGGTGATCTCCTCTGCGGCGCGATTGAACGACGTGATGCGCCACTCCGCATCCACCGTGAAGACCCCATCGGATATGCTTTCCAGGATCGCGTCGTTCGTGGTGATGAGAGCGGATTTATTCGCTTTGTTTGATCTTTTTTCCATGGTCGTCAACTGCAGGGAATCGGACGGATTTTCCGTCCATGTCTAACGGCCAACAGCAAGCAGCGACGGCATACCCCGGAGATCGCCACTGCAGATTCGGCATCGAATCTGGAAATAACGGCATATCCGGCTTTGGCAAGGATAGCCTCGAGGATTTTCAGGACATCGGGTTCATCGTCAACGAACAGGATCGTCTTCATGTTTCCGTCATTTTCCCCGCTGCTCAACCGATGCCATGGTGGTCCGGTTCACGATTGTTGTTCGACCGAAAGTATCGCACAAGCGCGCCTTCTATTTTCCATCGCGGTCCCTGGTGCAAATGCCTGCTCCCTCCGAATAAACTGCACGAGAATGCATTCCGAGGCGTCCGCTGGCGGGCCAGCTGCATGCCCCTGAGTAAGCCGCGACCTTCGTTTTCTCGCGCCCAGTCCTGCTCTCGGGGACTTTAAGGATAAAGCTTCTGCATGCAGTGGGGGTAGTGGGATATTCCCGCTCCGGTACGCTTCGCCGCCAAGCCTCTGATCTGGACACGGGTCCTGCTCCTGCTCCGCTCGCTGGACTGCAGATGGCAAGAATGAATAAGAACAGGTATATAGCATATATAGCAACACAGCTGACCATGTGTCAAGCCGTGTTAAACAGACCGAAGGCATCATTGATCGCAATGTGTATTATTGTAGCGCGCGAGGTTCTTCTCAAATGCGTACAGAGCCGTTCAGCATATTCTCATCGAAACTATGCTATATTTCTGTCATTGGATAAAGGCGCAAGCGATGAAGTCTATTTATAATCACCGAAAGGAGGAACAAGAGATGCCAGCCCTGGCCGTCAAAACCAAGAAGGAAGTGGAATTCAGTCTCTATGCTCCGGATGCAAAGAAAGTCTCTGTTGCGGGGCAGTTCAATGAGTGGGACACTAAATCAACCCCCATGAAAAAGAGCAAGGACGGAACATGGAGGATTAAGATGAAGCTGCCCCCTGGACGATGCCAATACAAGTATTTCGTGGACGGAGCCTGGCTGCAGGACATGCCCGACGCTGAAATGATCCCGAATCCGTTCGGCACAAGCAATTGCGTGATCGATATTCAGTAAGCCGCCCGCCGGGTCGCTCATCATCGCATTCCATGAGTGCGGCGTTTTTATGAAAGGAGCAAGCGATGCAATGCCCTCACCTTTCGGGGACTCATATTTTATCCTGTACGGCGAACCGGGCCGTCTACATCCCGAGTTTGTTCGAACTTGAGGAATACTGCACGACCTCTGGCTTCGATAAATGTCCTCTCTTTCGGAACCGCTTGCAGGAAGAAGAGGGTGAAACTTTATCCCAGAGTCCAGCACAGAACAAATCTGAAAGCCGATGCTTGGCGTGCAGAGCAAATAGTAATTGAAGCTCCCTGCAGCAAGCTGCAGGGAATCTTCGATCCTCAGGGTTGTATTACTTGTTCTATTCGCTCGCTTACCCCGCAGCAAGCTACGGGGAATGCGCTCGCTCCTGGATTCATACTAGTGTTTGAAGAGGACGTTGAAGGAAGAGACCTCGTTTATTCCAGGGCGGCTACATTCGCCCCTCATTCACTATTTTGCATTCTGAATCGGATCCGTTTCCCGCCCCTCCGGAAATGTCTCAACGCGAAATACTGCTTCATGAGACAGCCTCTTCAGCTCAGTCTCGAGTCTCATTCGTCCGGTTTGGATATCCTCAGGGGATGTGCCGTTGACATGAAGGGGCTCGCCGTACAGCACCAGACCATCGGTGAAGGGAGCCGGCAGCATGAGCTTATCCCAGCTTTTTTCTGCAGTCCCGTACCGTTTTGCCGCCGTGGCGACCGGAACAACCGGTGCCTGCATGATTCCCGCGAGGAACACTACGCCCTCCTTCACCTCCTGCAGTGGCCCGCGCGGTCCGTCCACGGCAAAGGCAACGCTTTTCCCGCGCCGCATACGGTGCACAAGCGAAAGAAGCCCCTTCTGTCCCTTTCTTTTGCTCGATCCTCGCACTACATCAAAGCCGTAGAGCTGGAGCAATCTGGCCATGATCTCGCCGTCCCTGCTTTCGCTTACCATGATCGAAATGCCGGACCCGCGGTGCGAATGGATCAGCGGGAACAGGTTCCCGTGATAGAAAGCATAAATGACGCTCTTCCCCTGCGCTGTCAGCCGCTCGGAGATATCCCTGTTCACGATGCGGATGTTTATCGATCGGCTCCACAACGAGACGAGCAGCCAGGCCACCCGGGCGAGCAGCACTGCGCGGATCGTCGATATTCTATTCATGATCGAATGGGGCATCATGACGTTCCTGTTCAGAGTTTCCTTCTCCCGGCATACGGCAGATTTCGCTTCTTTTCGCGAAGCGTACCGTGGGAGATTTACCTCAGTGCAACCTTCGTTTGCTCCTATTTCCCCATGGCTCCCGGTATAAGCTGACCTGCTGCCTGAGGTCCCTGGCCGACCGCAAGCAGCTCGATCTCGAAGATCAGGACCGCATGGGGGCCGATGGGACCGCCTGGCGTGCCCACGGCGCCGTATCCGAGGCTAGGGGGAACGACGATCTGCCATTTGGAGCCTTCGTTCATGAGCGTCAGCGCCTCGGTCCAGCCGGGAATTACCTGATCCAGCGAGAACGTAGCGGGCTTCCCGCGCCGTTCCGAACTGTCGAACTCGGTCCCGTCAATGAACGTTCCGCGGTAGTCGACCGTGACCGTGTCGTTCTTCTGGGGCATCCTCCCCTTTCCCTGGGTCAGGACCTTGTACTGCAGACCGGTTGCCGTTGTCTTGACGCCTTCTTTCCTCGCATTCGCCGCCAGGAACACCGGTCCTTCCTTCTTGTTCTTTTCGATAAGCTCTTTCGTGCGTTCCCTGTTCTTCGCCTGCAGTTCCTCCTGCAGCGCGGTCCTGACCTCCTGGAGCTCGTCGTCGGTCAGCAGGACTTTCCCGCCGGAGAGAACATCCTTGATCGCCTTCGCGACGATCGCCGGATCGTGGTCTATCGACTGTTTCTCGAGCTCGATCTTCATCCTCCGCCCCATATCGACGCCGATCAGGTAGCTGACCTTGTCCTTCTGGGTCTTGAGCTCTCCCCTATTTTCAGCTGTCACCGCGGGTGAAACCATTGCCATCAGGCATAGCGCGGTCAAAAGCACTTGTTTCATGATACCGACCTCCGATTGATTATTTACGCCAGGCAGACCGGGTCTTTTTCCGGGATCGGCTGGCACACTCGTGCGCGGACTACACGTCAATGATGATAGTAAGTCTATCATATCCCGCCGACTCGTCAAGCGGCAGGCGGCTTATCGCTGGATATAGCCGCGCCAGCTCTTCAGATACCCTTTCGCATCGAATTCGACCGTCAGGTCGTCGAAGACCTCGCTTTCCGACCCCACGGCATACCCGCCTTCGAATCCTTTGCTCCCCTGCGCGCCCTTGGGGTCCTTGTAGGGTATGTGATAATACCAGAGTTCCGTTGCTCCGATCCTGTCCCTGCGGAGGGGGACGCCGAATTTACGGGTGATGTCGGCCTGCTGCGCCTTGCCCACGAGAGGTTCAAAATAGCCTTCGTATTCCTTGAGGCGCTTCTGGGCTTCCATGGCGGCGCAGCCCATGAACAGTGCGCAAAGGACAGCCGCTATAACTATATCTTTATTCGTTTTCCAGAAGATCATCGGTCAATTCCTTCCCTCGACCTGAAGTATGATTACGACACTTTTCTCCGCTGTCATCAGGGAGTTATCTCGTTTCCAAGTAACAACAGTATATCACAGACGTGGCCGTTTTCTCCATGCGTGCTCTATTGATAATGACCCTTGATGGGGCTATAATTATCGAAAGTTCCCTGCATCAAGCTGCAGGAACCTTCGATCCTTAAGGAAGTACAGTTTGTTCTAATCGCTCGCTGACCCGCAGCAAGCTGCGGGGAATGCTCTCGCTCCTGGATTCATCGGTGTTCCGGTCAGCACATGGCTGCACGTTCGCCATCCGCCCGGCAAAGGAGTTCCCATGACCGAAAGAGAACTGTCGTCAGCCCTTGAACACTTCACGATGCATGCGAAGGACCATCTGCAGGACCTTAAGGACCTTGTCCGTGTTCCGAGCATAAGCTTTCCGGGATTCGATGCAGCGCCGGTCAGGAGATGCGCGGACAGCGTTGCCGCGCTGCTCAGGAAACATGGTCTCAACGATGTCCGGCTGCTCGAGACGGGTTCTGGCTACCCTTCCGTGTTCGGCCAGTGGCTGGAAGCGCCGGGAAGACCGACCCTGCTTCTCTACGCCCACTATGATGTCCAGCCGGTCGGCCGTGAGGAACGCTGGGAGTCACCCCCCTTCGAACCGACGGAGCGGGAAGGCAGACTCTATGGACGCGGTGCCGCGGACGACAAGGGCGGGGCGCTGATGCATATCGCCGCGTTCAGTTCCTGGCTGCGGGGCGCGGGCAGGCTGCCGGTCAATGTGAAGGTCCTGATCGAGGGAGAAGAAGAGGTCGGGTCGTCCAATCTGGAGAAGCTCCTCACCAGCCACCGGAAGCTCCTCGCTGCCGAGGCGGTGGTCATCGCCGACAGCGAGAACTTCGACACCGGCGTCCCGTCGCTGACGGCCTCGCTGCGCGGCATCGTGACGGTCACCGTCGAGGTCAGGTCTCTCTCATCGAGCGTTCACTCGGGCACCTGGGGCGGCCCTTTGCCCGACCCGGTCCTGGCCCTGTCCAAAATGCTTGCAACGCTCGTGGACGAGCAGGGCGTTCCGGCGATCCCGGGCCTGTTGGACGATGTGAGATCCCCCTCCCCCCGGGACAGGAAAAGCCTGGACGGCTTGCCTTTCAGCGAACAGACCTACCGGAAGCAGTCCAAGCTCCTTGACGGCGTCAGTATCACCGGCGGACCGGGAACGGTCTATGAGAAGATGTGGCATCGACCTTCCCTCGCCGTGAACGCCATCGAGGCCAGCAGCAGAAAACAGGCCGCGAACATCATCAACGACGCAGCTTGGGCGCGCGTCGGCATCCGCATCGTTCCGGACATGGATCCGCAAAGAACGTTGAAGCTCTTGAAGGATCACCTGATGCGGCAGGCCCCCTGGGGAACGCAGGTGACCGTGACGCCCGAATCACCCTCGCGCTGGTGGAGGACCGACACCGGGGGGCCGGTCTTCGCAGCGGCGCTGAGGGCGCTGGAACAGGGCTATGGCAGAAGTCCCGCGATCATCGGCGCCGGCGGCTCGATCCCCTTTGTCCAGACCATCACCGAGACCCTGGGAGGCGTCCCGGCGCTGCTCTTCGGCGTCGGCGACCCCTATGCCGCGGCCCACTCGGAGAATGAAAGCCTGGTCATCGCTGACTGGGAAAGCGCCTGCAGGAGCATGATCCATCTGTTCGCTGAACTGGGGGAAATGAAATAGCAGAGGGTGGTGAGCGGGGAAGACACGAAAAACAGTAAGGCACGGCCTTAAAGCCAGGCCGTGCCAGGATTAGCAAACACTAACGAGCCCTGAACTTATGAAAGAACTATGTAAGTTCTGTGGTCGTTACAGCGCCAATCATAGTTTTTATTCATAGTTGTTTCTGCGTTAACTGACCTTTTGATCCTATCTGATCATCCTGAATTTCTTCCGGCATTCAGTTCATCAGAACGAATCGATCTCCGCCTGATTCATGGTGACCTTGCCTTTTTTGTACAATACCTGACCGTAGGCATCGACGGCCGTCCGCTTCTTCTCGGAGAGAAGGGTCTGACGGAAGCTTTCCCGGTTCTTCTCCAGGTCCCCTGCCTTCGCCTTGGGGTTCCGCGCCGCATACGCTGCCTTGAGCTCGTCCTCGGTCACATCGACCCCTTCCTCGATGATCCGCTCGATCTTCTGCTTCAGCATGTATTCACGCTGGGTCTCTTCGAAGACACTGGGTTTCACATTGATGTAATCCAGATACCGCTCATAGGCGATCCTGTCGAACTTCCCCTGGTTCGAGAAGCTCGGCGTCCGCATGATGGCCGCCTGGACCTCTTCATCGGTAACCCGAAGGCCCGTCTTTTTCGCCTCCTGGACCAGCAGCCTGGTCTGGACCAGGTCCTGGAGCGCCTGCCGGCGGAGTCCCTTGGCCATGGAGTCGTTGAACTGGTCCTTGAAGATCTGGCGGTAGGTCTCGTACATGTTCCGATACGCCCGGTTCAGTTCTCCGGCGGTGACCGTCTCGCCGTTGACCGTCGCCGCCGCCCCTCGACTATCGCTGGCCGGATAGATCCCGAAGAACAGGAACGACACGATCACGAGGATGAGAATGATCCACATGATCCAGTTCATATGTTTCCGCATTTGTTCGAGCATCGTGCATCTCCTTGATAATGAGTGATTAAGTTATTGAGTAATTCGTCATTAAGTTATATTGAACTTACCTTAATCTCTAATTACTCATTACTGTTTACTTTTATTCCGAGAGTTTTTTCTTCAACAGCTGGTTGACGAGGTCCGGATTCGCCTTGCCCTTGCTTGCTTTCATCACCTGGCCCACAAAGAAACCGAAAAGCTTGTCCTTGCCGCCCTTGTAGTCCGCATGCTGGGCGGGATTCGCCTTGATGACATCGGCGATGATCGTCTCGATCTCTCCGCTGTCGGAGACCTGGACCAGGCCCTTTTCCTTGACGACCGTTTCCGCGTCCTTGCCGGAACCGTACATTTCTTCGAACACGGTCTTCGCGATCTTGGTGCTGATGGTTCCGTCGCTGATCATCTTGACCATGCCGGCAAGGCGGTCCGGCTTCACCGGGCAGTCCTCGATCTCTTTTCCCTCGGCGTTCAGAAGCCGCATCAACTCGCCCATCATCCAGTTCGAGATCACTTTGGGCTGGCCCGAGAGCTTCGCTGCCTCCTCGTAGTAGGCCGCCAGCGCCCTGCTCTGGGTCAGCATGTCTGCGTCGTACTCGGGAAGCCCATACTCCTTCACGAAGCGCTCACGCTTGGCTTCAGGTAGCTCCGTAATGGTCTTCCTGATCGCGTCAACGGTCTCCTGAGAGGTCACGATGGGGACCAGATCGGGCTCGGGGAAATAGCGGTAGTCGTGGGCCTCTTCCTTGCTCCTCATGGAGAAGGTGACACCCTTGCCGGAATCGAAAAGCCTTGTCTCCTGGACCACCCTGCCGCCCTCGTCCAGGATCTGGGCCTGCCGCTTGATCTCGTATTCCAGCGCCTTCTGAACGAATTTGAAGGAATTGACGTTCTTGACCTCAGCCCGGGTGCCGTACTCCTTTGCACCGACGGGCCGGATCGAAACGTTGCAGTCGCACCGGAAATTCCCCTTTTCCATGTCCGCGTCCGAGACCTCGATATAGCGGAGGATGGAACGGAGCTTCTTGAGGTACTCCGCGGCCTCATCGGCTGACCGGATATCGGGCTCCGACACGATCTCCATGAGCGGCGTTCCGGCGCGGTTCAGGTCCACCAGGCTCGCGCCGCTCTCGGAGGTGTGCAGGTTCTTTCCCGCGTCCTCTTCGAGGTGGATCCGGGTGATGCCGATGCGCTTGACCTTTCCGTCGACGAGGATCTCGACATACCCCTTCTCGCAGAGGGGCAGTTCGTACTGGGAGATCTGGTATCCCTTCGGGAGGTCCGGATAGAAATAGTTCTTTCGGGCGAAACGGCTGTAGGGGGTGATCGCGCAGTGCGTGGCGAGGCCGGTCTTGATGATATATTCGACGGCCTTCCTGTTCAGCACCGGCAGGACGCCGGGCATGCCGATGCAGACCGGGCAGGTCCGCGTATTCGCTTCTTCGCCGAAGGCCGTCTCGCATCCGCAGAAGATCTTGCTGTTGGTCTGGAGCTGCGCGTGCACTTCCAGGCCTATCACTGCTTCGTATTTCATCGTTATTCCTTTCCAGCAAACGCCAGCCACGGAGGCACGGAGAAAATAGGGATCTTACTTTCCTATCTTCCTCCCTTCTTACCTTCCCACCTTCAAAGCTTCGGCCTCTTCGTATGCCACTCCGTGGCCTGCTCGTAGGCAAATGCAGCCCGCAGGACCGATCCCTCGTCGAAGTGCCTGCCGAGCAGCTGCAGCCCGATGGGGAGGTTCCCCGTCGTGAACCCGCAGGGCAGTGAGATGCCCGGGATGCCGGCAAGGTTCACGCTGATCGTGAAGATGTCCGACAGGTACATCTGCAGGGGGTCCGACGATTTTTCCCCGATCTTGAACGCCGCCGTAGGAGCCGTGGGCGTCGCGATGACATCGGCCTTCTTGAAGGCCTCGTCAAAATCCTGTTTGATCAGGGTCCTGACCTGCTGGCCTTTCTTGTAATAAGCATCATAGTATCCTGCCGAGAGAGCGTAGGTCCCCAGCATGATCCTGCGCTTGACCTCGGGACCGAAGCCCTGGCTGCGCGACTTCATGTACATGTCCAAAAGGTCCTTGGCGCCCTGTGCCCGAAACCCGTATTTCACGCCGTCATACCGCGCAAGGTTGGAGCTTGCCTCGGAGGTGGCGAGGATGTAATAGGTGGCGACGGCGTAGCCGGTATGGGGCAGGGAGACGTCGACGACCTTCGCGCCGAGGCGCTCCAGGGCCTTCACCGCTTCCCGCACGGCCTTATCCACTTCGGGGTCCATTCCCTCGATAAAATATTCCTTCGGGATGCCGACCGTCATACCTTTCACGTCCTTGATCAGCGATCTCGTAAAATCCGGGACAGGGACGTCGGCCGACGTGGAATCCTTCGGATCGTGGCCGCTTATGATGTTCATCACGATGGCGGTGTCCGTCACGTCCTTGGTGAGCGGGCCGATCTGGTCGAGCGACGACGCGAACGCCACGAGTCCGTAGCGGGAGACCCGCCCGTAGGTCGGCTTGAGCCCGACCACGCCGCAGCAGGCAGCAGGCTGGCGGATCGATCCGCCCGTATCGGAACCGAGGGCCGCGATGCATTCCCCTGCGGCAACGGCCGCCGCTGAGCCGCCGCTGGAACCTCCCGGGATGCGCTCTAGGTCCCAGGGATTCTTTGTCGGGAAAAAGGCGGAGTTCTCCGTGGAAGATCCCATGGCGAATTCGTCCATGTTGACCTTGCCGGGCATCACGGAGCCGGCCCCGTTCAGCCGGGCGACGACCGTTGCGTCGTAGGGCGGGACGAAGTTCCCGAGGATCTTCGAGGCGCAGGTCGTCCGGGTGCCCGTCGTGCACATATTGTCCTTGATGGCGACGGGGATGCCGAGCACGGGAGAAGCCTTGCCGGCCTTGCGGTCCTTGTCCGCCCTGTCCGCCTGAGCCAATGCAGCGTCGGCGGTCACGGTGATGAACGCCTTGACCTTGTCATCGACGGTCTTGATCCTGTTCAGGACAGACTCGGTGACCGCCCGCGAGGTGGTCTCGCCCTTCTCCAGCATGTCGCGCAGCTCGTGGATCGTGCGATCATGAAGCTCCATTGCTACTCCTTTATCCTGTTCTGGCCGTCCACCATGATGATCCTGGGCGTGAACTTCTTCAGTTCCTGTTCGCTGTAGTACTCCCAGCAGAAGACGATGACCTTGTCACCCTTCGCGCCCTTCCGCGCCGTGGGGCCGTTCAGCACCATGTCGCCGGAGCCGCGTTTGCCGGGGATGACATAGGTCTCGAAGCGCTCGCCGTTGTTCAGATTGGATACGCTTACCTGCTCGTAGTGCAGGATGCCCGCCGCTTCCAGCAGCAGGGGGTCCACGGTCAGGCTGCCCTCATACTCCAGGTCCGCGTCGGTCACTGTCGCGCGATGGATCTTTGCTCTCAGCATGAGTCGTAACATGGTCACCCCTTAAAGTCCGTCAGGCGTCAGGCGTGAGGGGCAAGGCGAAACGGCAAATGTTTGTACGACCTTCGCCTACCGCCTTACGCCTTACGGCTTCTCGCGTTATTCTATGATCTTCGGCACCTTGTAGTGCCCTGCTGCCTTTTCCGGGGCATTCGCCAATGCCTGTTCCTGGGGAAGGCCCGGTGCGGACACATCGTCGCGCACCACGTTCTTGATATCGAGGACATGGGAGGTTGGCTCCACGCCTTTTGTATCGAGCCCGTTCAGGGTCTCTACGTAGGTCAGGATGTTCGAAAGCTGGTCGATCAGCTTGTCCTTCTCGCCCTCGGCAAGCTCCAGCCTCGCCAGCTTTGCAACGTGCTCAACTTCCTGTTTCGATATCTTCATAAGAGAACCCCTTCAACCTTTGACACTGATTTCCACTGAGAGAAGCTATGATAAAAGCGGATTAAATCATGTTTCTTCATAGTATTTATCAGTGTCCTCAGTGTCGAGATCATATCACTTCTAGGTTTGCGTACTTCACCGACAGCGTCTTCACCCCGTGTCCCGGGAAACTGACGCTGATCTTCAGATCGTCCCCGGCGCCTTCCGACCGCTGCACCGTTCCGATGCCGAACTTGGCATGTTTGACCACGGCGCCGTTGTAGTACGGGGTCGTCCCGGTCTTTGTTGCAGTTTTCTCGGGCGACGATGGCTTTTCCAGCCTGTTGCTATTGGTCCAGGGTGAAGCGGCGGAAGGCTCCGGTGCGACGGCATCTTCCCACTGAACGTAGCGCTTGCCGATGCCCGCCACGGTGACCGGCATCCCTTCCCGTTCGACCAATTCCGCCGGGATCTCCTCGACGAACCGGGAAACAAGGTTCGCCTGGGGATATCCGTAGAGCCGGCGCTCCGACGCATGGGTAAGGATCAGACGCTCCTTGGCCCGAGTCATGCCGACGTAGCAGAGCCTCCGTTCCTCTTCCAGCTCCTCTTCGCTTTCTGCGGAGCGGGAATGGGGGAACAGGCCTTCTTCCATGCCCGCCATGAACACCACCGGGAACTCGAGTCCCTTGGCGTTGTGCAGGGTCATGAGCGTCACACTGTTCGTGTTCGTGCCGGTCTTGCCGTCTCCCGCCGACTGCTGTTCCATGTCGGTGATGAGCGCGACCTGGTCGAGGAACGCGTCCAGGCCGGCCTCGCGGTTCTGTTCCTGGAAGTCCTCGGTCGCCGTGAGGAACTCGGTCAGGTTCTCTATCCTGATCCGGGCCTCGATGCTCCGTTCTTCCTCGAGCGCCTTGATATATCCCGAATCGTCGATCACGCGGCGGCTAAGATCGGTCAGGGTCAGGTCGCCCATGTCCGTCCGCAGCCGCTCCATGAAGGAGGTAAAATCCCTGAGCTTCCCCGATGCCGCCTTCGCGATCTCCGCCGCCGCGGGGTCCTTCGCGGCCTCGTAGAGCTGCACCCCTTTCTGCTGCGCCGCCTTTTCCAGCTTGTCGATGGTCGTATCGCCGATGCCCCGTGCCGGCACATTGATTATGCGGCGCAGGCTCACCGAATCGGCGGGGTTGTGCAGGACCCGGAGGTAGGCGATAATGTCCTTGATCTCCTTGCGGTCGTAGAACCGGAGCCCCCCGAAGATCCGGTAGGGTATGCTGCGGTTCCTGAGCGCGTCTTCCAGCGCCCGGGACTGGGCATTGGTGCGGTAGAGGATGGCGATCTCCCGGAGCGCCCTGCCGTCGCCTACGAACGCCTCGATGTTCCGGCAGATGTACCGGGCCTCGTCCTTCTCGTCGACCGCCGTGTAGCAGAGGACCTGCTCGCCGCCCCGGCGGCTTGTCCAGAGCGTTTTGTCCTTTCTGCCCAGGTTCCGCTTGACCACGGCGCTGGCGGCCCCGAGGATGTTCTCGGTGGAACGGTAATTCTGCTCCAGTTTGATGATCGTCGTGTCGGCGTAGTCCTTTTCGAAGTTCAGGATGTTCGTGATGTCCGCGCCGCGGAACTTGTAGATGCTCTGGTCGTCATCCCCCACCACGCAAAGGCTCTTATGCTTCGCCGTCAGCAGCCGCACGAGCCGGTACTGCGCCCGGTTCGTATCCTGGTACTCGTCGATGAGAATGTGCTGGAACAGCTGCTGATAATGGTCGAGCACGTCGGGATGCTGCTCCAGAAGCCTGACCGAGAGCATCAGCAGATCGTCGAAATCAACGCCGCCCGATTCCCTGAGCCGCTGCGCATAGAGCTCGTAGGTCCGGGAGACGGCCTCGTCGAACCCGAATCCCGCGCTCGTGCGCGCATACTGTTCCGGGTCCGTCAGGTTGTTCTTGAGGGCGCTGATGCGGCCGATGACCGCACGCGGCTGATACTGTTTGTCGTCGAGCCGCAGGTCCTGCATGCAGGTCTTGATGAGCGAGGACCGGTCCGTTTCGTCGTAGATCACGAACTGCCGCTTGTACCCGATCCGCTCGACATGCTGCCGGAGGATCCGGACACAGGCCGCATGAAAGGTGCTGATCCAGAGCCCGCGGAGCGGAATGTTCAGCAGCCGTTCCAGCCGCTCCCGCATCTCCGTCGCGGCCTTGTTCGTGAACGTGACCGCCAGGATGTTCCCCGGCCTGACATCCCGCTCGCGGATCAGGTGCGCGATGCGGTACGTGATCACGCGGGTCTTTCCGCTGCCGGCACCGGCGAGGATCAGGAGCGGCCCATCGCCGTGGAGGACCGCCTCACGCTGGGGCGGGTTCAGGTCTTTCAGATAATCCATATTTTCCAGTGCTAAGTTCGAAGTGTGAAGTGCGGAATTGAAATATTGTATACAAGCACGTCAACCACTCCGCACTCGACACTCCGCACTTCGCACTAGATTCATTCCACCGTCACGCTCTTGGCCAGGTTCCGCGGCTGGTCCACATCAGCGCCGCGGAGCACGGCGATATGATAGGCGAGGAGCTGAAGCGGGATCGACATGACGATCGGCATGAGGAGCGGATTGGTCGCCGGCACGGAGATCACGTGGTCCGCCAGTTTCTCAAGTTCCGGATCTCCGTCGCTGGCAAGGGCAATGACGATGCCGCTCCTCGCCTTTACTTCCTGAATGTTGGCCAGGATCTTCTCGTACACGCCGTTCCTGCCGGCCAGGACGACCACCGGCATTTTCTCGTCGATAAGGGCGATCGGTCCATGCTTCATCTCGCCTGCAGGATATCCCTCGGCATGGATATAGGATATCTCCTTCAGTTTGAGAGCGCCTTCGAGCGCCACCGGATAGTTCGGCCCCCTGCCGAGGTAGAGGAAGTCATTCGCCTTGAAATACCGTTTGGCGATCAGTTCGATGGCATCGTTCTGTTCGAGGCACTGCTCCACCAGCGTGGGAACGTGGACAAGATCGACAAGGCGTTTGCGGACCTCATCAAGGGCAAGGGTGCCGCACATGCTGCCGAAGTGGAGTCCGAACAGGTAGAGTGCTGTAAGCTGTGCGGTAAAGGCCTTGGTTGAGGCAACGCCGATCTCCGGCCCCGCGTGGGTATAGACCACGCCGTCGGCCTCGCGGCTGGCCGTGGAGCCGACGACGTTGCAGATCGTCACCACCGTGGCCCCGCGCGACTTTGCCTCGCGCATTGCCGCCAGCGTATCGGCTGTCTCGCCCGATTGCGTGATCGCGATCATGAGCGTTTCGCTGTTCACCAGCGGTTTCCGGTAGCGGAACTCGGAGGCGATGTCCACTTCCGTGGGGATGGAAGCCATCTCCTCGATCATGTACTTGCCGACCAGACCCGCGTGCCACGAGGTTCCGCAGGCCACGATGAAGATCTTGCTGAACCTGGCGAACTGCTCCGGTGCAATGCCGATCTCCTCGAGATGTATGATGCCTGTTTCCTGGGATATCCTTCCCCGGATGGTGTCCATGATCGCACGCGGCTGCTCATGGATCTCCTTCAGCATGAAATGGCGATAGCCGCCCTTCTCGGCCATGACCGGGTTCCAGAGGACGCGGGTGACCTCGCGGGAGACCTCGTTGCCCCGAAGGTCGGTGACGCGGACCCCTTCCGCGGACAGCACCGCCATCTCATCATCGTTCAGGAAGAGCACGTCGCGGGTCCGATGGAGGATCGCCGGGATATCCGAGGCCACGAAGAACTCGCCCTGACCCAGTCCGATCACGAGGGGACCGCCTTTTCGCGCAGCGACCAGGACATCGGGCGTGCGTTCATCGACGACGGCGATTGCATAGGCCCCGATGAGATGGCGCGCCGCTTCGCGGACCGCCTCCTCAAGCCCCGCCCCCGTCGCCGCGAAGCTGTCGATCAGGTGGGCAATGACCTCCGTGTCGGTCTCGGACAGGAACGTGCGGCCCTGGGCCAGAAGCTCTTTCTTGAGCACGCCGTAGTTCTCGATGATGCCGTTATGGACCACCACGACACTGCCGGCGCGGTGCGGATGGGCGTTCTCCTCGGACGGCCTGCCGTGGGTTGCCCAGCGTACATGGCCGATCCCCATCGTCCCGGTCAGCGCCTCGCGCTGAAGGACCGATTCGAGGTTCTGAAGCTTGCCCACCGCCCTGCGGATCGCCAATTTTCCGCCCTGGAGGACGGCAATCCCCGATGAATCGTACCCGCGGTATTCGAGCTTCTTCAGCCCCTCGATGAGGATGGGAACGGCCGGTTCATTGCCGATATATCCGATGATGCCGCACATGCCTTGCTCCTAAAAAACAAATCTCAATGCACAAATATCAAATAAGCATCAAATCGCAAATCTCTACTGTCAAAACGTCTGGAATTTGCTGATTGCAATTTGGAACTTATTTGTGATTTAATGCTTGTCATTTGATGTTTACGTTATTTGGTGCTTAAATCTTTCTTCTGCTTCATCCTCTTCCGCCGTCCCGAGACGCCTTCCCGTATTTCCAGGGGCGCCCGGCTGATCGCCAGGGCCTCGGCCGGCACGTCGCGGGTGATTGTGGCGCCTGCGGCGACAAGCGCGTCCTTCCCGATGCGGACCGGCGCGACGAGCTGCGCATCGCTTCCCACGAACACCCCATCGTCGATGATGGTCTGATGTTTCCGGAACCCGTCGTAGTTGCAGGTGATGACGCCCGCGCCGATGTTCACATCCCTGCCCACGGTGGCATCGCCGATGTACGCAAGGTGGTTCGCCTTGCTCCCCTCGCCGATGACCGACTTCTTCACCTCGACGAAGTTGCCGATGCGGGAGCCGGGGCCGAGCACCGTACCGGGGCGGAGATGGGCAAAGGGCCCCACCGACGCCCTGTCCGCGATACGGCTTTCCTCGATGACGCAGCAGTCCTTGATCGTTACCCCGTTCCCGCAGGCACTGTCAACGACGCGTGATCCGGGGTAGACCGTGCATCCCTCACCCAGAGCCGTCTTTCCCTCCAGCCGGACATTGGGGTACAGGATCGTGTCCCTGCCGATCACTGTCTCGTCGCTGATAAAGACCGTCGCAGGGTCGATCAGCGTCACGCCTTCCCGCATCCACCGGATGTTCTTCCTGCTCCGCATGATGCCTTCGGCCCGGCTCAGGTCGATGCGCGAGTTGATCCCCATGGTCTCGTCCGGGTCCTGGCAGAGGACCGCCGCGACCTTGCGTCTTCCCTTCCGCGCGAGGGCGATCGTATCGGGAAGATAATACTCACCCTGGGCGTTCTTGTTCTTGATGCCTCCCAGGGCGGACAGGAGGAACTTCTTTTCAAAACAGTAGATGCCGGTGTTCACTTCCCTGATCCTTTTCTGAGCGGCTGTCGCATCCTTCTCTTCCACGATGCGCAGCACGCCGGACCGGCCCCGCACAACGCGCCCATAGCCAGCCGGATCGCCGGGCATC
>JAGVOT010000069.1 GCA_020052615.1 Nitrospirota bacterium
GATTTCCCCCCGATCCCCGACACCAGCTTCGTGCCCGACGAGCCGCTGCCGGCGCCGCAGCAAGCGCATGCAACGGCCGGCGAGGCTGGAACACCGACGGCGCAGCCCCTGAATCCGAAGGCTGCTGGTGCCGATGCCCCGCCTGCGGGCGAACGGAGGAGTGAACCGGCAGCAGAGCCGGGGTCCGAACCCGGGACCGAACCGGTGCAGGAGCAGGACCTCGAAATGCTCTCGTTCCTGCTGGGTACTGAAGAATATGTCGTGGCGGTGGACCGGGTCCGGGAGGTGCTGACGCCCCGGGAGATCACCCCGGTGCCGAACACGGCGAATTATCTCCTGGGCGTCTGTTCGCTCCGGGGGGCCGTGATGCCGATCATCGACCTGAACCGTCGCCTGGGCCTCGCCGCAAGCGTCCGGGACGAAAAATCCCGCATTATCGTGGTGAGCCTGGGTACGAATGACCAGGTGGGACTGTTCGTTGACCGCGTCCGTGGCGTCGTGCGGTTCACGCCGTCCTCGGTCCAGCCCGCGCCGGAGACCGTCGAGCAGGGCGCCGGCGCGGAATTCCTGCAAGGCATCGCCCGGAAGAACGACCGTCTCTATATCCTCCTGGACGTGGAAAAGGCGGCCGGATCATGACAAACGACGGGGCTCAGGCTATAATATTTATTATTGTATTTACCAGTTTATTTTGGTACCATAGAAGGGCAATATACCGTTCCTTATCGAAATCAGAAAGACGGGAGGTAAGTTATGAACATGCATAAAAAGATACACCCGGCATCGATGCTGCTGATAGTCTTCGTTCTCGGCGCGCTGCTCGGCGCCTGTGGCGCCGAGCAACCTACGGGGTCGACGACGGGCACCGTGAGCGGCGTCGTTACCGTGGGGACGCCGACAGCGGGATTGAACACCTGCGTGTCGTGCCATCCGGTAACGACGGCGGAATGGGAGACGACGAGGCACGCGAACCTGAATACCCGCCCGTCGTTCACGACAACAGCGCACTGTGCGGGATGCCACGATAAAACCGGCGACAGCCAGTTCCTCTCGCCGCTTCGCATGGTGATAGCCTGCGAGGCCTGCCATAGCGGCGGCGGCGCCCATGCGGCCTCAGGAGGCGCTGATCCGATCGGTGTCGCCGTTTACACGGCAGGCGTGATCAGCGGAGCGGTGAGCGCGCTGCCGGTCTCAGCGCAGTTCGCCACGTGCACGAGCTGCCACCAGCTGCTCGATCTGAACGACCCGGCCAGCATGACGACCCCGACGACCGCGCCGCAGCATGCCAACGATGCGACCGAGTTCATCACGGATACGCATTTTGGAACACCCAACTCCTGGAACGCCTTCGGGAATACGAGCACCGCGCTCTATCCCATCACCGGCTATGCGCTGGACTACGCCAGCGAGTCGGTCTGCACCGAATGCCACAATCCCCATAGCGTCAATAACATCAACCAGGAATGGGCCGCTTCTGCCCATGCCGCCCGCACGAACTTCAAAAAGGATCCGCAGGGATACTTCAGCGACGCCTGGTCCCATTACAACTGGAGTGAAAGCAGCCGGAGGACCTGCCAGCGGTGCCACACGGCCTCCGGTTTCAAGGCCTATGCCGACGCACTCGGCTCGGGGAACAGCGGCCTCGCGGAGCAGATCCGGCAGGGCCAGCTTTCAACCATTATTACTTCTACGCCCGGCTGGAAGCCCGAGATGCTGAAGTGCAGCGGTTGCCACTCGGATTTCAAGGGAACGCTCCGGAATCCCGGAGCCATCGACGCGGTGTACAGCTACACCGCTACCACGAACAATGTAACGTACACGGTCTCCAACGCCTCGTTCGCCTACCCCGATGTGAACAAATCGAACGTCTGCGTTGCCTGCCACGTCGGGCTGGAGAGCGGGGACACGGTCAGGAACCTGTCCCTCTCGACAGCGCCGACGATTACGTCCATGGACAATATCGGCTTTATCAACTCCCACTATCTTACAGCCGGCGGCACGGTTTTCACCGCCACAGGGTACGAGTTCGATGAGCGGTCCTACGACAATCCGACCAGCTATCAGCATAACCAGATCGGGGTGGGCGATTTCCGATCGACCGGGACGGCCGGCCCCTGCGTCGGTTGCCACATGTCCCGGCCGAACGGGAACGGCGATCATCTCTTCCTTCCGGTCAGCCGCTTCAACCGCGTGCGGTATAACGCGGGAACGGTAGATGTCGCCCCGGGCAACATGATCGTGACCGGCGTGGCGACCACCTGGAGCACTGCCGGCATCGATACGGTCAACGACCGGTTCCTGGGGCCTGATGGCAACACCTACTTTATTGCATCAGTGGATAGCGATACACAGATAACGCTTACCTCGAACTATACGGGGACCACGGCGACCGGCCAGGTCTATGTCGTGGCCAGGGAGGGAGCGCGCATCACCGGTGTTGCGAGCGAGGTCTGTTTCAGCTGCCATGCCGGTGCGACGAGCGCCCTGGTGGACCAGCTCAACGAGGAGCGCGAGATGTTCGAGGCGGCACTCACGGCCCTGGAGCGGTTCCTCGATACACGAGGGATCTGCTTCGTCGAGGCCTATCCCTATTTCCACAAGAGCCGGACCAGCACCGGCACGGTCAGCGCGACGACGGGAAGCACGATCGTCACGGGAGTCACGACCAGCTGGCTTACGGACAGCATCGGTGCGACCGACCTGATCCGGACCGCCGATGGGAACACGTACGGGATCCAGAGCGTTGACAGCGACGCGCAGATCACCCTGAAGTCACCCTATCTCGGCCCGATCGTATCCGGCGCTCTCTATACCATCATGATGACCGGAAGCGCGAACGCCGTGAAGGACTGGGATGTCACCAACAAGGGAGAAACGTACGGAAAGAACTTCATGGGTTCGGCGTTCAACTTCAACCTGCTCGAGCATGATCCGGGCGCCTATGTCCACAACCGCACCTACGTCAAGCGTCTGATCTACGACTCGATCGACTGGCTTGATGACACCAGGATGAACAATACGGTCGGCACCTCGCTCAACGCGCTGAGCGGGACGAGCTATGACTGGAAAGCGGATGCCATGAGCTATCTGCTGCCGAACGGCATTTTGAACGGCATACCGGCAGAGCGGCCCTAACCCACACTCAGACCGAAGGAGGAGTTACTTATCATGGAACGAATGACGAAATGGAAAACCTGGATCCTGGCCGGCATGCTCGGCGCCTTCTTTCTCGCTGGGTGCGCGGCGCTGAAAGAGTCGAGGCCCATCATCCTGAACAAGGAATACGAGAAGATGATCGCAGGCCGCCTGGACGCGGACTACATCGGCACGGACAACTGCCTGAAGTCCTGCCACTTCCACGATACAAGGCGCAAGGACTTCGACCTGTCCACCATGGGCGCCCAGCTGTCGCGCGAGTCGGGCATGCCCATTGTGAACTGCGAGTCCTGCCACGGACCGGGGAGCCTTGCCGTCGAGGGCCTCACGCCCGAGCGGGTGGCCAAGGACGCAAAGGCCGGGAAGCAGACGGCCTGCGACTACAAAACGCTGGTGGACATGAAGAAGATCCCGGCGCAGGCCAAGTCCCTCATCTGCCTCAAGTGCCATACGGCGAACGCGACCTTCAACCTGCATAACTGGAACGTCAGTTCGCACAACATGTCCGACGTCTCCTGTTCCGACTGCCACAACATCCACGCGGGCCACAACCTGAAGGTGAAGCCCCGCGAGATGACGGACCTGTGCTACAACTGCCACCAGGACGTGAAGGCGGCCTTCAGCCTCCCGAACCACCACCCGGTGCCGGAGAAGAAGATCTTCTGCACGGACTGCCACGACACCCATGGCGGCATGTCGACGAAGAACCTCCGGAAGGACACGGTGAAGGAGACCTGCACGCAATGCCATTCCGAGAAGGAAGGCCCCTTCCTTTTCGAGCACGCCGACATAGCCGAAGATTGCCGGGCCTGCCATACGCCCCATGGATCGGTGAACCGGCACCTTCTGCCGGTGCGTGAGCCGTTCCTCTGTCTGCAGTGCCATGCGACCCACCGCCTGACCGGATCCACCACGGCGGAGCAGAAGCAGGCCGTCTACATACGGTGCACCGACTGCCATTCGACGATCCACGGCACCGATCTCCCCTCGCCCAGCGGCAAGGGCACGTTCGTACGATAGGAGGCTGTCATGAAAAAGATCATTCTTTCGATAGTGTTGATAGTGCTCCTGGCACCGCTGGTGTCGGCCCAGGAGAATGTCCCCTCCGGGGGGCAGTACCAGCTCGGCACGCCGTTCGAGGGCGATGTCAGGCTCGGGTACCGGTGGAACATGAACAGCGGGAACCCTATGGCGGGGGAATACGAATACCAGCACTCGTCCGCAGCGGGCTCGGCCGTCATCGAGTATGACCCGCTGCCGCACCGCTTTCTGTTCGAGACCTATGTCCAGAACGAGAAGGACTACTTTGGCGAACTGGACTACTCCTACAAGGATGTCTTCATGCTGAACATGACATCCCGGTCGCTGTTCCACAACCTGGACCATTATTCCCTCGGCCAGGACGACCCGTCGACCTTGACGCCGTATTTCACCGACATGAACAGCGGCGACCTGTACGGCACGTCGAACGCCATGAACCGGATCCAGGTCCGCGTCAAGACCCCTGACTTCCCCTTCCATATCTACCTTGAGGCCAAGAACCAGGAAAAGCACGGGACCATCCAGCAGCGCTTCCTGAGCTCCTTCAGCGGCGGATTCAATAAACTTTCCCGGTCGCGGGAGATCGATTACGAGACCGAAGAGGCGAAGGCCACCGTCAACAGCCACCTGGGCCCCGTGGAGGTCGAGTACAGCCACGCGGCGAAGAAATTCTCCGACACCCACGGCAAGGTCATGACCGACACCGTGCCGGGCGGATCGCTGAGCTATACGCACAACCTGGTGCCCGACCTCGAGTCCGCGGTCGATACGGTGAAGATCCATACATCCCACACCGGCCGCATCTCGGCCAGTGCCACCTATTCCTCGGGAGACCGGAAGAACACCGACAGCAATGCGAAGGCCACCTTCGTGAACGCGGCCGGCGACTTCGGCTGGATCCCGACCAAGGATGTCACCGTTGCCGTGAAGTACCGGCGTCACAGCGTGGACCAGGAGAATCCGGACACGGTCTCGGTGCTTACCAGTCTCAACACGACGACGACCGCATCGGTGCGAAACGCCATCAACTACCAGAAGGACATCATGAGCGGCATGATCCGGTACCGCGCCACGGACAGGCTCACGGTGCGCGCCGAGATCGCCTTCGAGTCCCTGAACCGCGACGTCTGGACAGGCGACCCGGCGGGCAACTGGCAGCTTGACGACAAGGTCACGAGGAACACCGCGCGCCTGGGTGCCACGTATCGGCTGACGAACAAGCTCATGCTGCGCGGCGACATCAGCCATCAGACCGCGGCAGTGCCGGCGAACAGCGATGACATCACCTATCCCGAAACGAGCGACGTTGCTCGGGGAACGCTGACGTGGATGCCGAAGTCGTGGTTCAACTGGCTGCTCTCGGCCGGAACGATCCGCGAGGAGCGGAGCGACCTGGGCGGCGTTTTTACGGACAAGTGGACAAAGGAACAGAACCGTGTCTTGAGCGCGATCACCTTCATCCTGGGCAAGAAGACTTCGATCACGCCGAGCTATGCGTTCTTCCAGAACAAGCAGAACGGACCCATCGCCTATGCTGACAGCACCGGAGCCATCACGGCGGAGAGCGGTGTGCCCTACGCCGACACGTCACATGTGGCATCCCTTGCCGTCAGTTATGCGCTGGCCGACGCCATGCTGCTCACGGTGGAAGGGGGAAGGAGTTGGTCACGGGGAAGCTGGCAGAACTCCGGCGTGGTCGCCGGGAGCACCGGCATCGCCGAGCTGGCCAACCTCAAGCTGGTCGAGACCGTGGCAGTTGCAAACCTGGATGTTCGTTACACGAAGAACCTCGGCACCGAGTTCCGCTACCAGGTCCGGAAGCTTGACGATATCCTTGACAGCGCGCAGGATGGCACGAACCAGGTCGTTCTTGCCACCCTGTCGTACAGATGGTAAGGGGAGGGAGCATGAGAACGACAACCTGGCTGCTTTGTGCCGCACTCCTCATCTGCGCGGCGCCCGCACAAGCGGGCGATAAGACCATCGGCGTGGTGATGGCCGGGAACATCGGTTATTACCAGGACCTGCACCGCGCATTTGCCAACGGCCTGGTGAAAGAGGGTTTCGACCGCCGCAAGGTGGACACCCTGCTCCAGATGCCGGCGCCGGACCCTCTTTCCTGGACCAATGCCGTCCGGAAGCTGGTCGTGGCTGATGTGAATGTGCTTATTACGTACGGCGGCGCTCCGTCGCTGCTGGCCATCAGGGAAACAAAGTCCATCCCCATCGTGTACGCCGGAGTGTACGACCCTGCGGGCATCGGGGTGGCGGCCCGCAACATGACCGGCATCAGCGCCAAGGTGCCGCTCACGAGCCTCCTGAAGTATGCCAAAAAGCTGGTTTCCTTCACCAAGGTGGCCGTGGTCTACAACGAGCTGGAGCCCGACTCGGTGCAGCAGGTCGAGGAGCTTACGGCCCTTGAGGGCCAGTACGGCTTCAAGACCGTGAAGATGGCCGTCAAGCGGGTCGATGATGCCCGGGCGCTCACCTTCGCCGGGAAAGCCGATATCGTGTTCATCTCGGTGAGCGCGACGATCAATGAAGCGCTGGTCGATATCGTGAAGTCCGCCCACGGCAGCAAGATCCCGACCATGAGTCAGACGGGCGGATCGGGTGACAAGGGGGTCATCCTGACCCTTGCCCCGAGCGCCGTGGAACAGGGCGAGGCAGCTGCACGGATCACGGCAAAGCTGCTGAACGGCGAGAGCCCCGCCAGCATCGCGCCGGAAATGCCCAAGCTGATCGAACTGGTCCTTAATCTGAAGGAAGCTTCGAGCTTGGGGCTGAAGCCTTCCATGGACCTGATCTCAGACGCTACGAGGTTGATAAAATGAAGCTGCGGGATGGAATGACGCTGAAAACCCGGGCGGTCGTCGCCACCGGCGGTATCCTGCTCGCGGCCCTGGCACTGAACACGGGCCTCAATATCTACAGCGCGGCGGGGAAATACCGGGACGCGGTCATCGGGCGGACCACGGCGCTGGCCGAAGGCGTCAAAAAGGACATTGAAAAGGTCACCGGGTTCGGTCTGCCGCTGAGCGCGCTGGACGGCATGAGCGACAAGCTCCGCGGGCTTATGGAAAGCGACGGTGAGATTTCTCTCGCCATGGTCGTGGACCGGGAGGGCAAGATCCTCTATGCGACCGACAAGGCCCGCGAGGGCACGCAAGCGACCGATCCCGGCAGCCGCACAGCCCTTGATGCGATGGCTCCGCTGGTGCAGGAATACTCCGATGAAACAGGGGGCCAGTATGAGAAGATCATCCCTCTCATGGGTCCTGACGGCAAGAAGATGGGGGTGCTCCGGATCGCGCTTACGGCAAGCGCGGTGAACCGTCCCCTCCGGGAACTGTTCGTCCTGTCGCTTATGGTGGGACTCGTTACGTTCGTACTGGCCACCTATCTGGTGACCATCTTTATGAAGCGTCTGATCACCGGCCCTCTGGGACACATGGCACGGAACGCGACCCTGATGGCGGGAGGAGATCTTGCCCGGCAGGTCGACGTGAGCGGCAAGACCGAGATTGCCGAACTGGGCACCGCGATCAATACCCTCTCGTCGAGTCTCCGGGAGATGCTCGGCAGGATCAATCAGATGACCGGAGGGCTGGGCGAAGCTATGAAGATCATGAACACAGCTACCCAGAAGATGAGCCAGGGCGCCCGTGTCCAGCATGAGGCCGGAGAGCAAACGGCCATGACGGTCGGCGAGATGATCGCCTCGATCAAGGGCGTTGCGGAGAACGCAGCGGAGATGTCCCAGGCCGCTACGAACGCCTCTTCATCGGTGGCGGAGATGGCAGCCTCCATCGAGGAGGCCGCCGAGAACGCCGGCGGTCTGTCGTCGGCGGCCGAGGACACCGCATCCTCCATCGTGCAGACCCTGGCATCGATCCGCCAGGTGACCGAGAACACCGAGGCCCTATCTTCCGCGGCCGAGCAGACGTCCTCCTCCATTACGGAGATGAGCGCCACCGTGAAAGCAGTGGAGCAGAAGGCGCAGGAATCGGCGCGCCTCGCCGAGCGGGTCGCCCGGAGCGCGTCGCAGCAGGGGATGGCGGCGGCCCGGGAAGCGATGACGGGCATGGAGAACATCCGCTTGACGGTGGAATCCACGGCGGAGGTCATCAACCGGCTCGGGAAGCGGTCGCAGGAGATCGGGCAGATCCTGAAAGTGATCGACGAGGTGACGGACCAAACCAGCCTCCTCGCCCTGAACGCGGCCATTCTTGCCGCCCAGGCCGGAGAGCACGGGAAGGGATTCTCCGTTGTCGCCGAGGAGATTCGCGAACTGGCGGAGCGCACGGCGGCCTCAACCAAGGAGATCGCCAATGTCATCGCTGCAGTTCAGCAGGAGACGGCCGCCAGCGTGCAGGCCATGGGCAAAGGTCTGAAGGCCGTGGAGAGCGGCGTGGACCTCGTGAAAATCACGAGCGATGTCTTTCAGGATGTGGCGGACAGCTCCAAACAGTCAGCGGATATGGCGCGGGCCATCGAAATGACCACGGCCGAGCAGGCCAAAGGAGTGGCGCAAATCACCGATGCGTCGGTGAACATTGCGGAGCAGATCGAGCAGATCGCCCATGCCATGCAGGAACAGCAAAAGGGGAGCGAGCGCATCGCCCAGGCTGCGGAGAAGATGCGGGACATCACCCGGCAGATGAAGGTGGCGACGCAGGAGCAGACCGTCGGGAGCAAGCAGATCGCCAAAGCAATGGAAGCGGTAACCGTCCAGGCCGCCCAGGTGGCCAGGTCTACGTCGGAGCAGGGCCTCGGCGCGCAGCACATCAGCGAAGCCATCACCCGAATCCAGAAGATCACCGAAGAGAACGTGAACGTGTCCGTGGAGATGGACATGGCGGAGATGGCCCTGCGGGAAAAGGGAGCCGCCCTCCAATCGGAACTGCAGAAGTTCAAACTCTAGCCGGTGCACAGGAACGGTATGGGAAAAACCTTTACAGAAAGACTTAAGGATGCGATCAGATCGAGCAT
This sequence comes from Nitrospirota bacterium, assembly GCA_020052615.1. Taxonomy (GTDB): domain Bacteria; phylum Nitrospirota; class UBA9217; order UBA9217; family UBA9217; genus JAAXXJ01. The sequence continues at coordinate 9,190 of JAGVOT010000069.1, forward strand.
GGGACTCAAGCTCGTGATCACCCTTTCGGGATGGGTCACCGTCCTCATGCTGCTGGGTTCGCTCTTCGTGGGGCGCATGCTGCTCGACTATCAGTACCGTGCCATGGAGCAACGGGGACGGGACATCGGCATGGTGCTCGGAAAGGCCTCCGTCGACCGGCTGATCGCGAAAGACCTGATCGGCCTGAACATGCTCGTTGAGGACGTGGTCAGGTCCCAGGGCATCATCGCCGTCGTTTTTGCGGATACCGACGGGACGCCTATCACCAGCGCACGGGCAAGCTTCAACGCGCGGAACGAGGACGTAAAGGCAGTGCAGGATGCGGAAAACACTGATGACGTCGCCAAGCTGTCCTCGGCCATCCGCCGGGAACTTTCGCCGATCGAGGTGTCTGTCGATGTCCTGCTCGAGGGGACCAGGCTCGCCGAGGTCCGGATGGCCTTCTCCCGCGCCGAAGCGCGCATGAACGCCGCGAAGGTGGTGGCGCTGCTGCTGGGGACCAGCCTGGTGATCGTCCTGTCGATATCGGGCCTTGTGTATTTCATGGCGCGGAGGATGATCGCGGCGCCGACAAGCGCCGCGGAAGCCGTGGCGTCGGCCATTGCGGCCGGCGACCTGACGCAGAACGTGCGGGTGAGCACGATCGACGAGATCGGCAACCTCGGACGGGGTCTCAACCGCATGGTCATCGGCCTCAAGGGGATGATCGGGAACATACGGGGGACCTCCGAACAGCTTGTGCTGGTGTCGGGAGAGGTCACGGACGTCGCGGTGAGCGTCTCGTCCGCAAGCCGCGTGCAGAACGAGGCCCTGGAAGAGGCCGCATCGTCGGTGAACGAGATGCATTTTTCCCTGAAAGAGATCGGCGGGAGCATGGACGATCTCAGCGAGACCGCCGAGCAGACCTCGTCCGCCGTGATCGAGACCGCGGCCTCCATTGACGAGGTCGCCCGCCTCATGACCGATCTCTCCTCCTCCATCGAAGAGACCTCCGCGGCCATTACGGAGATGTCGGCCTCGATCCGTCAGAACGCCGAGAGCGTCGGGGTCCTTACGGTGCTGGCCAACGAGACTGCGTCGACGACAACCGAGATCAGCGCGGCTGTCCGCGAAGTGGAATCAGGCGCGAAACAGTCGGTCGCTCTCGCCGAAGCGGTCACCGCGGATGCCCGGGACCTCGGGATGCGGTCCATCGAGAAGACGATCGAAGGGATGCGCCGCATCGAGGAAGAGTCGCAGCGGACCGCAGATGTCATCAACCGGCTCGGTGAGCGCGCTGAGAACATCGGCGGCATCCTGACGGTCATCGAGGATGTCACGGACCAGACAAGCCTGCTTGCCCTGAACGCCGCTATTCTGGCGGCCCAGGCCGGCGAGCACGGAAAGGGGTTCGCCGTGGTCGCCGCCGAGATCCGGGAACTGGCCAACCGCACGGCATCGTCGACCTCGGAGATCGGGAAGCTCATCGTGTCCGTGCAGGAGGAGTCCCGGGAGGCTGTGGAGGTCATGCGGACGGGCGTTCAGTTGGCGGCGGAGGGGACCCGCCTTGCGCGGGAGGCCGGGGACGCCCTTCGGAAGATCCTGGAACGGGCCGACCAGTCGCGCGAGATGAGTCGAAACATCAGCAGGGCAACGGCAGAACAGGTCACGGGCATCCGTCAGGTGAGCGAGGCCGTGGACGGGATCAATAATATGGCCCACCAGATCGAACGGGCCACGTCGGAGCAGAAGACCGGCAGCGAACAGATCATGCGTGCGTCCGAACGGATGCGGGAGATTACCCATTTCGTCAAGTCGGCGACGGCCGAGCAGGTAAAGGCCAGCCGCAACATCACCAAGGTCATGGAAACCATGGGCTCCAAGGTGAACATGGTGAAACGGGCATCGGGCGAGGTGAGGACGGGCAGCGACCTCATCGTGAGGGCCATTGAACGGATCAAGATGACGGCACGGGAAAATGCCGAACTCGCCGCCAATCTGAACAGCGCCGTGGAAGTGCTCACGGTCCAGGCGGGCACGCTGAAGAAAGAGCTCGGCCGGTTCACGCTGTAAGCCCCGTTGATGCCTCTTAAAATGATCTTCAGCCCGCTTGGGGCCGCTGCAGTCCGCCATGATGCGCTGGCCTGTTAAAATTCAGCCGGTTCCTTGACGGCTCTAATGGGTTTCAGTGAATCTTTCGGGACCGAATAAACGCGGACGAACCGATTTAATCTCAATGAGTTTCTGCAACAGCGGGGTCAACACGGTCGGAAAAACGAGAGGACGACGGGCCACACCGAAACGATCATGCTACGGGACACGAAAGAAAAGAAAACAGCAGTTGCCGAAGAGGTAGCGCAGATCGTCTCCTTTCACGTGGGGCAGGAAGAGTTCGGCCTCGACATCGGAGCGATCACGGAGGCCATCCGGCCGCTGCCGATCACGCCGCTTCCCCGCATGCCGCAGTTCGTAGAAGGGGTGATCAATCTGCGCGGCAGCATCATTCCGGTCGTTGATCTGCGCAAGCGGTTCGGTCTCACGGAGGTCCGGAACGAGCCCCGGAAGATGCGCATGATCATCATCCGGGGCGCCTTGAACGAGACCGCGCAGAAGCTGCTCGCCCTGGTAGTGGATTCCGTGCGCGAGGTCCTGCATATTCCCCTTCGCCAGATCGAGCCCGCGCCGGCGGCCGCGACCGGCAAGCAGGCCGGGTTCATCGGGGGGGTTGCCAAGGCCATGGACCGGCTCATCATCATCATCGACATCACCAAGATCCTGAGCGGCGAAGAACGGACGGCATTGGCGGAGGCGGGCAATGTCCACCCTTGAGCATTTGAGCAGAAAGCTCGGCAGCAGCGATGCCGAGGAGCGCCGCGAGGCCGTGATAGATCTCGGGCGCACCGGCAAGGAGGCGGTCCCCCTCCTGCTCCGCGCGTTGGGAGACACGGACTGGCGCGTGAGGAAGACGGCGGTGGAAGGGCTGGTCTCCCTTCGTGATGATGAGGTCACCAACGGCCTGGTGCAGCGACTGAGCTCCGAGGACAACGCCGGCGCCCGGAACTCCGCCATCGAGGCGCTGGTCCAGATCGGGGCCCCCGCAGTCGGTCCGCTCCTTCCGCTCCTGGAGACCCGTGATCCCGATGTGCGGAAGTTCGCCGTCGATGTCCTGGGGGACATTCGGGACGAACGGGCGGTCCCGGGGCTCATGGAAAAGCTGAAGGACCTTGATGAGAACGTTCGGGTGGCTGCCGCGGAGGCCCTGGGAAAGATCCGTGACCGCCGCGCCGTCGACGCGCTCATCGGCTGCCTGTCCGCGAACGATCAGAGCTGGCTGGACTATGCTGCCGCCGAGGCCCTGGGAGAAATCGGCGACGAACGCGCCCTCGGCCCGCTCCTGGCCGCGTTGGAGCGGAGCAGTCTCCGGGAGCCGGTCCTGGAGTCCCTCGGCAAGATCGGCAACGTGAAGACGCTTTCTCCCCTTATCAACGGACTGGTCGACCCGCTCCGCATCGTGCGCGAAGTCTCTGTCGTCGCCCTTGCCGCCGTTTACCGAAAGAGCCTGCCTGCCGACCGCGGGAAGATCAGTGATGCGGTCCGTTCGGAGATCGAGGACCAGGCGTTCCCGCTGCTCAAGGAGCTTATCGATACGAGCGGAGGAGAGCTGCAAAAATCGGCGATTGCCGTCCTCGGATGGACCGGCCGTCCGTCGGTGATCCCGAAGCTCCTATCCCTGCTGCGCGACGAAGAAATGGAAGACGTGGTGGTCCAGGCGCTCCGTCACCTGGGGACGGAGGGAGTGTCGCTGCTTCTCGACCGTCTCGGGGACGACAATGTCCTGGTCCGCCGCGTCGTTGCCATGGTGCTGGGAGAGCTCGGAAGGAACGAAGCCGAGAACGCGCTCCTCGCCCTGCTCGATGACGAGAACGGACACGTCCGCGGCGCGGCTGCAGAGTCCCTCGGACAGCTCAGGAGCGCGAAGGCGATCCCTTCCCTCCTGCGGCTTCTGGAAGACGAGTATGAGAACGTCCAGGAATGCGCGATCCGCGCCCTCGCCGCCATCGGGAATGAGTCGGTCCTGGACGGCCTGCTGAAGGATTTTACCTCGCAGGGCGCCGGCATGCGCCGGAACATCGTCCGTCTTCTCGGTCGGTTCGGCACGGAACGTGCCATGGACGCCCTGGCCTTTGCCTTGAAAGACGAGGAGCCGGCAGTGCGGAAGGCCGTTGTCATCGCCCTGGACACCATCCGCAGCAGCCAGGCATCACGTCCTCTCCTGCTGGCCATCACGGACGATGATCCGGAAGTGCGGATGCTGGCCGCGGAGGCGCTGGGAAAGTCCGGCGCAGCAGAGGCCGCCAAGGCCCTGATCCCCCTCCTCGATGACGAGGATCTCTGGGTCCGTGCCGCGGCGGCGCGGGCGCTGGGGAAGATCGGCGCAGACCGGTTCGGCGCGGTCCTGGCCGGCCACCTGACGAAGGCCAGCGACATCTTTCTTCTTGCGCTCGTTGATGTGGCAGGCAGCGCAGCCGTCCGCGAGGCGCTGGAGCCGCTCCTCGCCCTGGAGTGCCATCCCGACCCTGAAGTACGCAAGACCGTCCTGCACGCCCTTTCGTTTTATGACTGGGTCCGCGTCCGCCCCGTTGTCCTGTCACGACTTTCCGATTCCCACTGGAGCGTACGAAAATCGGCAACGGAGATCCTGAAGCAGCGGAGAGACTCGGCCACCGACCTCCTGCTCGAGCAGCTGGCCGCGGCGGATCCGGATATGACCGTCCGACAGGCGGCCCGTGACGCCCTGGGGAGATAAATGTTCAACGACCAGCTTATCCCGCTTCCTGAGGACGTTTTCCGGCTCCTGCGGGACTTCATTCACGACTATTGCGGCATTTTCTTCGACGACGGATCCAAGTTCCTGCTGGAGCGGCGGCTCAACAGAAGGCTCGAGCAGCATCAGCTGAAGAGCTTTGAGGAATACTATCACTTTCTCCGGTATGACCGGAGACGCGAGGAAGAGATCGTCGTCCTCGTGGACAATCTCACGACTAATGAAACCTATTTTTTCCGGGAAAGCGCCCAGCTCAAGGCGTTCTCCGACGAGATCCTTCCCGAACTTCGCGGCCGGAACCTCGACAAAAAAAGCCTGCGCATCTGGAGCGCCGGGTGCTCGACCGGCGAGGAACCGTACACGATCGCGATCCTTCTGCTGGAGTCCGGCAACTGGTGGCGCGACTGGCAGGTGGAGATCATGGGGAGCGACATCAACCAGCGTGTCCTGCACACGGCACGGAAGGGAATGTACAAGAAAGGATCCCACCGGGCGACGCCGCCCCATATGCTGCAAAAGTATTTTGTCGAGGAAGGCAAGGGCGACTATCGGATCATTGACGCTGTGCGGCAGCTCGTTTCCTTCAGTTACGTCAACCTGCTGGACCCCTACAAGACCAGCCTGATCCGGGACCTGGACATCATTTTCTGCAGAAACGTCATCATCTATTTCGACCGCAATGCCAAGAAGAAGGTGATAGAGACCTTCTACGACAAGCTGCAGGAGGGCGGGTATCTTCTGCTCGGCCACTCGGAATCCCTCATCAACATTTCCACCGCGTTTACCCTGCGCACCCTGCAAAATGACATGGTCTATCAAAAGCCGGTTCGCACGCGGCCCGGCTGGTCCCCGGTAGGAACGGCACAACCGTGAACAGTTTAAAAAAGATCAAAGCACTGGTCGTCGACGATTCGGCCTTCAACCGGAACGCCCTGTCGCAGATGCTGGCAAGCGACAGCGGCATTGAAGTGGTCGGGACCGCAACCGACGGCGTGGATGCCATCGGCAAGACGCTTCGCCTGAGACCGGATGTGATCACCCTGGACCTCGAAATGCCGAACATGGACGGCTTTACGTTCCTGCGGTGGCTTATGAAGGAGCGACCGACGCCTGTTCTGGTCATCTCTTCCCGATCTGACAGCAGGAGCGTGATCCGGGCGCTTGAGCTGGGCGCCGTGGATTTCCTCGCCAAGCCCGAGGCGCGGATATCAAAGAGCATCGAGGGCATTCAAGATGAGCTCGTTGCCAAGGCGCGCTCCATCCTTTCCCTCGAGATGGGCAAAGTACAATCAACCATCGCCCTCCTCGCGCAGGAGCGGACCGCCCCCATCGTCCACGAGGATGTAGAAGTGATCCCGCAGAAGAGCGATGTCGAGATCGTGGCGATCGCCTCATCCACAGGCGGCCCTCCCGCCATTCAGGCGATTCTTACCGGGCTTCCCGGCGATTTTGGATCGAGCATCGTGATCTCCCAGCATATGCCGTCGGGCTTTACCCGGAGCTTTGCCGAACGGCTGAACAAGATCTCGCCGCTCGTTGTGAGCGAAGCCGCAGCGGGAGACCGCATCAGGGCAGGCATGGCGTTTGTTGCGCCCGGCGGCTACCACCTCCTGATCAGGCGCGACCGGGAGGGACTGTTCGCGGAGCTCATACCCCGGGTACCTGCCGATAAGTATGTGCCGTCGGCAGACCGGATGATGATCTCCGTTGCCGATGCCTGCGGGGCTGCAGCCCTGGGAGTGGTGTTAACGGGCATGGGAAATGACGGCGCACAAGGCGCCTTGGCCATCAAGAAGCGGAAAGGACACTGCCTTGCCGAGAGCGAGGAGAGCGCCGTGATCTTCGGGATGCCGCAGGAGGCGATCCGCGCCGGCGCTGTCGATAAGGTCCTGCCCCTGGCGAAAATGGCGGAGGAGATTACGATCCGCTGCACAGGAAGGGGCGGCAGCTCGTAGGCTGTGTCCGGACACAGGAAATACGCTTGATAAATTATACCATCTCGTCTATAATTATGTACGTTTTGCCATGGCAGACACAGGACAGATTCACTGCGGGAACGGGACCATGCCCCGTTTGTACACTGCCGCTGGATAAGCAGCGGGGTAAAGGGCTGATCCAAGGAGGATTGGATGGACAAGGACGCCGGCTCTCTGAACAAGAAGGTTGAGGATTTTCTCCAGGTCTTCAGAAAAGGAGAGGAATTCACCCAGGAACTGCTCAGAGAGAACGAGAAGCTCAGATACCGCCTCGCCCAGCATGAAGAGGTGTCAAAGTTCTCTGGCCGCGAGGGCGATTTCAGACTGCACTCCATGGAAGAACGTCTCAAGTTCCTGGAGGATGAGAACAAGAACCTTCTTGATCGGTACCGCCAGGTGGAGGAGGAGAACAAGGACTTTGCCAGCCGCTACATTGAAGTGGAGGCGGAGAACAATAATCTGGCGAACCTCTACGTGGCGAGCTACCAGCTGCATTCGACCCTGGACTTCAACGAGTCCCTGAAGATCATCCTCGAGATCGTCATGAACCTGATCGGCGCCGAGGAATTTTCCATCATGATGCTCGATGAGAGCACCAACGAGCTGTCGATCGTGGCCCAGGAGGGGATGGGTCCGGAAGCTCACGAGAACATCAAGATCGGCGAAGGGGCCATCGGGGACGTGGTGAAGAACGGCGAGGCATTTTACCGCGAAGGGGACCCCACGAACCTCAGCGGCGTTGATTACAGCCATCCGCTGGTCTGCATTCCGCTCAAGATCAAAGAGCATGTGATCGGCGCCATTGTCATCTACAAGCTGCTCATACAGAAGACGCAGTTCTCCAACATGGATTTCGAGCTGTTCTCCATGCTGGCCGGACATGCTGCGACCGCGCTCTTCTCTTCGAAGCTCTATTCTCAGTCCGAGCGCAAGCTTTCCACGATCCAGAGCTTCCTCGATCTGCTGAAAGAGAAATAACGGAGGTTTTACATGCCGGAATATAATTTTCTGGTCGTTGAAGACTCCCCTACCATGCGGCAGCTCATTACCTTTGCCCTGAAGCGCATTCCCGGGAGCAAGGTCATCGAAGCGAACGACGGCATCGATGCGCTCAAAAAACTATCGACCCAGAAATTCGACATTATCCTTACCGACATCAACATGCCCATCATGGACGGCCTCAAGCTTGTTTCCATGGTCCGCAACGACCCTGTGCACAAGGCCATTCCCATCGTCATCATTACCACCGAGGGCGCCGACGAGGACCGCAAGCGCGGCCTTGCCCTGGGCGCAAACGCCTATATCGCAAAACCTATCCAGACAGCCGACCTCCTGAGCGTGGTGAACCAGATCATCAGCGGCAGGAGCGCCTAGTAAGAACCTGCTCTGACGGGAACCCCTGACAAGCCGCTCCGCAGCGGCTTTCCATGCCCACCCGAAACGCCACCGAGATCGCAATAATAAACGACAGCCGCCCTCACCGAGCATCATTGCCTTTGGTTCGCGAAGACATGCCTCGCCTCCCACGCCGCCGGAAAAACCGGCGAAGCGGAAGCCGGAAAGCGAGAGGGTGACGGTATGTTCTATCGCCACAGCGTCGTGATATCGGCCCCTCGGGGAAGCAGCACGCTCATGCTGTCCGCGCCGGATCGGGGCGGGCTGTGTTCGTTGCACCATGGTAGTAGCTGCGTTGGCGGTCCAGTTCCCTCCTGCCCTGACTACCATAAGCAGCCGCGCCGTGGTCGTTGAAATATCGCCCGATTCTGCCGGGGGGAGCCCGAAAGGACCAGTCAAGTTGAACAGCCAGATTGTGCTACCGCGGGTTCACGGGGACGGGGAGATGGGGATAAGAACAGGATACAAACAAGGAACGGGATAGCTCCCGTCCCTTGAGAACATCGAGAGTGGTCTTCGACCGGACCTGCTAGAAGTTCGAAATAGGGTCGATCTGTTCCCCGGTCGTGCCCGTCCAGCGTGACCGACTAGGCAGGTTGGATGTGGAGGCAGCCAGGACCGTGAATAATTTCTGTACCGACGGCCATTACCGATCTGCTGTCCACGAATAATATTAGTACCTAATGCCTTCCCGCTGATGCGCGCTCCCTGAGCTGGCCGCAGGCGGCGGAGATGTCACGGCCGCGTGATTCGCGCACCAGCACCGTGTAGTGGCGGTCCTGCAGGATCTTCTGAAAGCGCTTCACAGAGATGTCAACAGGTCTCTTGAACTCGCTCCCGGGAAAGGGGTTGAACGGGATGAGGTTCACCTTGCACTTGATGCCCTTCAGCAGGCGGGCGAGCCGAAGCGCATCGTCCTCGGAATCGTTGATCCCTTTCAGCAGAACATATTCGAAGGTAATGCGCCGTCTCGGCTCGAGCGGGAAGCGTTTGCAGGCGGCCAGCAATTCCATGAGGGGATAGCGCCGGTTCACGGGCATGATCCGATCACGCGTTTCGTCGGTCGTTGCGTTAAGAGATACGGCGAGATTCACCTTGACGCCCGCTCTTCCCAATGCATCGATTTCGGGAACGAGGCCATCGGTCGACAGGGTGATCCTGCGGCCCGAAATGCCGAGCGCCCGGTCTGACGTTATGATCCGGACCGCCTTGAGCACTTCTTCTAAATTTGCCAGCGGTTCACCCATTCCCATGAGCACGATGTTGGTGATCCCCCGCGACCCCTCGTTCCTCAGGATGCGCGATACTTCCAGGACCTGGTCGGAGATCTCGTAGAACAAAAGGTTCCTCGCGAACCCGCCCTGTCCGGTCAGGCAGAAGCGGCAGGCCTGCTGACACCCGACCTGAGAAGATATGCAGAGGGTCAGCCGGTCGTCGTCCGGGATGAGAACACTTTCGATTGCGTGGCCGTCCTCAAGCCCGAACAAAAATTTGCGCGTGCCGTCCGATGATCGTTCCGCCTGCAGCAGCGAGGGGGCAGGCAGGGAGAACGCCGCTGCAAGCTGGTCCCGTTCGCCCTTAGCAATGTTCGTCATCTCCTCGAAGGTGACCGCATAGTGCTGATAGATCCATGAAGTGATCTGGCCGGCTCGGTATCCCCTGAGCCCCATGATTTCCAGCGTTGCTTGAAGCTCATCAAAGGTCAGGCGTTTAATTGATTTTTTCTCGCTGATCATCGATCTCCTCGCATGCCAGCGTATCATTATTCCTTTTTAAAAGCAAGATTGACGATTCCCGGCAGGTTTACGATGTTTGCTGTCGCGTTTTCGGTCATTCGAGGGGCCTATAATAAATGCAAGTAAATGATTTTATGGTATAATCCAACAAGCATGAATGTTGCAATATGTCCCCTGGTCCAATCGAAATAACTGTTGGAGATGCCTTTATCCACATGAACGATGCAACGACACTGAAGAGGATACTCATCGTTGATGATGAACCAACCATCCTTCTGACGCTTTCCTACGCGCTGCGAACGAAGAACGTGGAAGTGATCACGGCAAGCCGCCTTGAGCCGGCCGAGGAAGCCTTAAAAAGGTATAACTTTGACCTTGTGATCGCTGATATCCGGATGTCCGGGATGCTGGGAGTGGAGGGATTGGAACTTCTCACCTATATCAAGCGGTACTGGCCCGGAACCAAGGTCATCATCATGACCGCACATGGCTCCGAGGAGATCCAACAGGACGCATACGAACGCGGCGCTACCTACTATTATCAGAAACCGGTCGACATTCGGGAACTGATGCGAAAGATCGAGGAATTGGGGATCCCGCTCAATAAATAGACCGACGGTCGGAAGACCTGGACATCCAAAGATGCAGGAGGGAGAAACAATGCTCAAGAAAGTACTGGTGGTTGATGATTCAGCTTTGATACACCAGATGTATAAAATGGTGCTCATGCGCTACCGGTGCGAGATCGTCCAGGCGCTCAACGGACAGGACGGCCTTGACAAGCTGGAGAAGAACCCTGATGTGAGCATGATGCTGGTGGACATCAACATGCCGCTGATGAACGGCCTGGAGTTCATCCAGAAGGTGAAAGCGCTCGAAAAGTACAACACGATCCCCATCATCATTGTGAGCACGGAAGGCAAGGAGGAGGACACCAAGCGAGGGCTTGCCCTGGGGGCGCAGGGATATGTGAAAAAACCCTTCCAGCCCAGTGATCTCCACTCGCTGATCGGAAAGCTGTTCGGTGCCGCGCCTGCCTAGCCGGTCTGCCGATGAAAACCGATCGTTCGGTCAGCGGGAGTTTTCTTGATCTAGCATAAGACTGCGTTAAGAGTACGTAGATGATTCGCGATGAACTTAAGGCCTTCCGGCATACCGGAAGGCCTTTTTTATCAATGATGAAGTTTCTAATATTCGTTACCATTTGTAACCGTAGGTAACAAAAAATCCTTGACACATCCTCTTTCGTGATGCTATTTTGTTAAGTCTTTCTTCAGGAGATCTTCCGTGAAAATTGCAATTACCGGCAAAGGCGGCGTGGGAAAGACCACACTGTCCGGCCTGCTGGCAAGGCTTTATGCCGCTGAGGGGCGGAAGGTCCTCGCGGTCGATGCCGACCCTGATGCGAACCTCGCTTCCGCACTCGGCATTTCTCCTGAGGCGGCGAAAAAAGCGGTGCCGCTGGCCGAACAGGCGGACATGATCGAGGAACGGACCGGCGCGCGGCCGGGCTCGTCGGCCAAGGTGTTCAGCATCAATCCCAAGGTCGACGATATCCCTGATGCCTACAGTGTGCAGCATGAGGGTGTCAGGCTCCTCGTGGTCGGGAAGTCCCGCGAAGCAGGTTCAGGTTGCTTCTGTCCGGAGAACACGCTGCTCCGGCGACTTATCAGCCATCTCATCCTCCGCCGCGATGAAGTGGTGATCCTTGACATGGAGGCGGGAATCGAGCACCTTACCCGCGGCACTGCCGGGAGCGTCGATGCCTTCATCGTGGTAGTTGAGCCGGGGCAGCGGAGCCTGCAGACGGCGCGACAGATCGAGTCCCTGGCACAGGGACTCGGTGTGAAACAGGTCTTTGTCGTGGGCAACAAGATCCAGAGCGAGACGGACAAGGAATTCGTGCGGAAGAACCTCCCGGGGATGAAGGTCCTGGGCTTTATGAGCTATACGCCCGATACGGTCAGGTCCGACCTCGACGGCAGATCTCCCTTTGACGCGTCTCCCGGTGCCGTGGAAGAAGCAAAGAAGATCAAGGCCGCTCTGGATCAGTTGATAAAGAAATAAAGCAGCGATCATTGCCGGAATGATCACGCCGGTTGACGTACATCTGCGGTACCGGTTCTTTCGTTCGCATAAGCACTCATCAATAATTGAAAGACAAGCTACGAAAACAGGTTCTGAACAAGCGGTTCAACCTCGCACCGGAACAGCGGCGGGCTGCGAGCGCCGAGATCGAAGCGAGGCTGTTCGGCCTCCCTGAGTTCCGCGCGGCTTCCACGGTGATGTTCTACGCTTCCTTTCAGAGCGAGGTTGAGACGCACCATATGATCCGCCGGGCCCTTGCAGAGGGCAAGCGGGTCGTGCTTCCCCGGGTGAAGGGGAAGGAACTGGAACTCCTGGAGATCGAGAACTTCGACCGGGACATGGCGCCCGGGGCGTGGGGCATTTTGGAGCCCGAGGGCGGCAAGCCGGCTCAGCTCAAGGACATCGGGCTTATTGTCCTGCCTGGCGCGGCATTCGACGAACAGGGGAACCGCATCGGCTACGGGGCGGGTTATTACGACAAACTCCTTCCTTTATATAGAGGACGGACCGCCGCGCTCGCGTTCGAGCTCCAGCTGGTGTCCGCTGTTCCCGCTGCATCCCATGATATCCCGGTACAGAAGATCATTACCGAGAAAAGAGTCATAGACGTAAGAGACCCATAAGAGTTAAAATTCAGGGCGGAAATGGACTTAAAAAAGATCGAAAAAGGGGTCCGTCTCATCATTGAGGGCATCGGGGAAGACCCCGAGCGGCCGGGGCTCAAGAGCACGCCCCAGCGCGTGGCTGAGATGTACCAGGAGATATTCTCCGGCATCGCGGCCGATATGAGCGAGCTGCTCAAGCCCATGGCGGGCGAGAATCACGACGAGATGGTGATGATCCGGGACATCCCGTTCTTCTCGGTCTGCGAGCACCACCTTCTGCCGTTCTTCGGCAAGGCCCACATCGCCTATATTCCCGGCGCTGGAAAGATCGTGGGCATCAGCGCCCTCGCACGGGCGCTCGAGGTCTTCGCCAAGCGGCCGCAGGTGCAGGAGCGGCTTACCACGCAGTTCGCCGACTTCATCGTGAGCAGCCTGAAGCCCAAAGGCGCCATGGTCGTCATCGACGCCGAACATCTTTGCATGAGCATGCGGGGCGTCAAGAAGCCCGGCTCCCGCGTGGTGACCTCGGCGGTGCGGGGGATCTTCCGCACCAAGGAGTCGACACGCATGGAAATGCTGGAGCTTCTGAAGGAACATTAAGTACGAGCAGCGGATAGATAAGGGGACAGAACATGTCATCATCGGTCTTAAAATACGAAACAGCGGCCTCGACATCGCTCCTGGCCGAGGTCACGAGGCGCTCGGGCCAGAACCTCCAGGCCTGCTATCAGTGCCGCCGCTGCGCCGCAGGGTGTCCGGTCGGCGAAGAGACGGGCGTTACGCCCGACCGGCTGATCCGGCTGATCGTGCTGGGCGACCGCGAGGAGGCCGTGAACAACCTCCTGGTCTGGAAGTGCGTGGCTTGCTACACCTGCGGAACGCGCTGCCCCAACAACATCCAGACCGCGCGGATCACCGAGACGCTGAAGCAGATGTCCAAGGAGGCCCATGCCAAACCCCTAACGCCACGCATCGCCGATTTCCACAGCGCATTCATGACCTCGACCCGGCACCTGGGCAGGTTCAACGAGATCGAGGCCCTGGCCATCTATGAGACAAAGACGGCGATCAAGGAGCTGTCCCAGGGGAAGGTGAAGGCCGTCATTGACGAGATGATCGGCCAGGCGCGGCTTGCCCTCGATATGATGAAAAAGAAGAGGCTCCATCTCGGCGTGGACAGGATTAAGGCGCGCTCGGAAGTGCAGGCCCTCTACGAAAAGGCAAAAGGCCGCTAAGGGCCCCGGAGACATTCATGACACAACTTGCGTATTACCCCGGCTGTTCACTGCACTCGTCGTCGGAGCTCTATGACGTCCAGTGCAAGATGGTGTTCAATAACCTCGGCATTGAGCTTAAGGAGATCGAAGACTGGAACTGCTGCGGCGCTACCGCTGCTGCCAAGACCAACGACTTTCTTGCCGTGGCGCTGCCCGCGCGGAACCTGGGGCTTGCGACCGCAACAGGCCTTTCGGAGATCGTGATCCCCTGCTCGTCGTGCTACAGCAGGACGCTGGTCTCGCAGAAGACCCTGGCCAAAGATCCCGGCCTCAGGGACTCGATCAACGCGGAGCTATCCCAGAAGATCAAGGGCGACATAAAGGTCTCGAGCATCCTCGAGATTCTTGTGCCGAAGGCAAGATCCGGCGAGCTTGCCGCCAAGGCGGTGAAGAAGCTCGATGGTTTGAAGCCTGCCTGCTACTATGGCTGCCTCCTGACCCGCTTTCCCATTGACATGGACGTGCCCGATAACGTGGAGAACCCCCAGGGCATGGAGACGGTGCTGAAGGCACTGGGAGCTGCACCGGTCGACTGGAGCTACAAGACCGATTGCTGCGGGGCTTCCGCGTCGGTGAACGACGCCGACCAGTCGCAGCTCCTCATGTCCCGCATCTTCACCGATGCGGTTGCTCGCGGCGCGAACTGTCTTGTTGCCACCTGCCCGCTCTGCCAGTTCAACGTCGACGCCTATCAGGCCGAGGTGGGAAAGAAATTCGGCATTGAAAAGCAGCTCCCCGTCTATTTCATAACAGAGCTCATCGGCGCGTCCATGGGGCTTGATCCTGTCGAGATGCAGGTGGACCGCCATTTCGTGGATGCCATGGGACTGTTAAAGGAGTTGAACCTGTTATGAGCGCATCGAAAACCAATAAAAGCGGCTCTGTTCTTATCGTCGGCGGCGGCATCGGCGGCATGCAGGCAGGCCTCGACCTCGCGGACAGCGGATTCAAGGTGCACATGGTCCAGCGCGACACGTCCGTCGGCGGCACCATGGTGATGCTCGACAAGACCTTCCCCACGGGCGACTGCGCCATGTGCATGATCTCGCCCAAGATGGTCGAAGTGGGCAGGCACCTCAACGTCAACATCCACACGCTGTCCGAGGTCACGTCCGTTTCCGGCCAGGCAGGAGACTTCACGGTCAAGATCAGGAAGACCGCGCGGTACGTCGATCCGAAGAAGTGCACGGGCTGCGGCGACTGCGAAGCGAAATGCCCCAAGAAAGTGCCGAGCGAGTTCGACCAGCAGCTGGGCCAGCGCAAGGCCATCTTCTCGCTCTTTCCGCAGGCCGTTCCGAACACCCGGGCCATCGACGCGAGCGTCTGCCTCTGCCTGACGGACCCGCAGAAGAAGCGCTGCCGGCTGTGCGAAAAGGTCTGCAAGGCGAACGCCATCAATTACGAGGACAAGGACCAGGAGATCGAGGTCAAGGTCGGCTCAATCATCCTGGGGCCCGGCCTTGCCCGCTACGACGCGCGGGTGCGTCCCGAGCTCGGCCTCGGCCGCTGGCCGAACGTGGTCTCGTCCATCCAGTTCGAACGCATTCTTTCGGCATCGGGTCCCTATAAAGGCGTGGTCCAGCGCCCCTCGGACCAGAAGCACCCGGTCAAGGTCGCCTGGATCCAGTGCGTGGGCTCCCGGGACAACCACAACGCAAACCCCTGGTGTTCGTCGGTCTGCTGCATGTACGCCACGAAGCAGTCGATCATCGCCAAGGAGCACGACAAGAAGATCGAGCCCACGGTCTTCTACATGGAGATGCGGGCCTTCGGCAAGGACTTCGACAAATATGTTGAGCGTGCCAAGAATGACTACGGCGTCAAGTACCGCCGCGCCATGGTATCGGCCATCCGCGAGGAGCCGGGAACGGGCAACCTCATCCTGCGCACGGCCGGCGAGGACGGCAAGCTCTCGAACGAGACCTTCGACATGGTGGTCCTGTCCGTGGGCTTCGAGCCCCACAGAGATGCCGAGGCCTTCGCAAAGACCTTCGGCATCGAGACGAACGAGTACCGCTTCGCCAAGACGTCGCACTTCACGCCGGTCAAGACTTCGCGCGACGGCGTATTCGTCACGGGCATCTACCAGGGCCCCAAGGACATTCCCGACACGGTCATGCAGGGGAGCGGCGTGGCAGGAAGCGTCATGGCCCTTTTGTCCGAGGCGCGCGGCACCGAGACGGTCAAGAAGGAACTGCCGCCCGAGAAGGACGTGGCCGGCGAAGCGCCGCGGATCGGCGTGTTCGTCTGCCACTGCGGCACGAACATCTCCTCGACCGTCGAGATCGACCAGGTCGTGGAGTCCATCAAGAAGGAGAAGGGCGTTACCTACGTCACGAACACGATCTACGCCTGCGCACAGGACAACCAGGACATGATCAAGCAGACGATCAAGGACCAGAACCTGAATCGCGTGGTGATCGCGTCCTGCACGCCCCGGACCCATGAGAAGCTGTTCCAGGAGACCATCCGCGAAGCCGGCCTGAACAAGTACCTCTTCGATCTCGCCGACATACGCGAGCAGTGCTCGTGGTGCCACAAGGGCCAGAACGAAGTGGCAACGAAGAAGGCCATCAAGATCGTCAGGATGGCCGTCGCCAAATCCCGCCTCCAGGAGCCGCTCAAGAGCGAGACGGTCGGCGTGACGCCCGCCGCGCTCGTCATCGGCGGCGGTATTGCCGGCATGACCTCGGCGCTCTCGCTTGCCGACCAGGGTTTCCCCGTCCATATCATCGAGAAAGACACCGAGCTCGGCGGGCTGGCAAAGAACCTCTACCGGAGCCTCGACGGCTCCGATGTCCAGGAGTTCCTTGCCGCGAAGATCGCCGAAGTGAAGGCCCATCCGAAGATCACGGTGCACACCGGCGCCGAAGTGAAGAAGACCGACGGGTTTGTCGGCAATTTCGAGACGACCCTCTCCAGCGGCAGCACGGTAAAGCACGGCGCGATCGTGCTCGCAACGGGAGGCATGGAATATCAGCCCACGGAGTACCTTGCCGGCAAGAGTGCCAATGTCATTACCCAGCGCGACCTCGAAAAGAAGCTCTTCGGCGAGAAGCTCGTACCGCGGACCGGCGAGCGCTTCATCATGATCCAGTGCGTGGGTTCCCGCGAAGAGCCTGCCCAGTACTGCTCCCGCGTCTGCTGCCAGGACGCCATCAAGAACGCCATCGCCATCAAGAAGAGGAATCCCGCGGCCGAAGTGGTGATCATCTACCGCGATATCCGGACCTACGGCCTGCGCGAGGATTATTATAAGGAAGCCCGCGATCTGGGCGTTCTCTTTGTGCGGTACGATGTCGACCGCAAACCGGTCGTCGAGCAGGCGGGCAGCAAGGTCCTTGTCAAGGCCTGGGACTTCATGCTGAACCGGGAGCTTCAGTTCGACGCGGACTGGCTCGTACTTTCTGTAGGACTCAGGCCGCATCCTTCGACCGACAGTGTCGGCGCCATGTACAAGGTGACAAGGAATCCCGACGGATATTATCTGGAAGCGCACGTGAAGCTCCGTCCCGTTGACTTCCCGAGCGAAGGGCTTTTCGTCGCCGGCCTCGGCCACGCGCCGAAGAACCTCGATGAGACCATCACCCAGGCGCTGGCGGCTTCGGGACGCGCGGGCGTGATCCTGTCCCATGAGAAGCTCGCGGTCTCGGGCATTATCGCCAAGCATAAGCGCGAGCTCTGCATGTCCTGTCTCTCCTGCCTCCGGGTCTGCCCCTTCGGTTCGCCCTATATCGACAAGGACGGCAAGATCTCGCACAACGAGGTCAAGTGCATGGGCTGCGGCATCTGCGCCGGCATCTGCCCGGCCAAGGCGTTCCAGGTGAACAACTTCCGGGACGACCAGATCATCGCCATGATCGACGCGGCGGTGGAATCTGAAGAGGCCGGTGTCATCGGATCGTAACACGAAGAAGCAAGATCGAAATGCTTGAACACGAATAGCACGAATGATACGAATGTCACGAATGAAATGCCGGGTTTGAAAGGTCTTATTCGTGTAATTCGTCCCATTAGTGTCTTTCGTGATAAGGCTTTTAGATTAAGATGAGAGGAGTGCATCCATGGCTGTAGCAGAAAAAGCTCCGGAAAAGGCAACGGCCCCGTCCGTCGAGAAGCCGCATGAGACGCCTGCCGGATGGGAGCCCAACGTCCTGGCCTTCGCGTGCCACTACTGCGCCTTCGCGGCGGCGGACCTTGCCGGCGTGATGCGTCTGTCCTATCCGCCGAACGTGAAGATCATCCGCCTTCCCTGCACCGGCAAGCTCGACCACATCCACATCCTCCGGGCCTTCGAACGGGGAGTGGACGGCATCTTCGTTGCCGGCTGACTGAAGGGCCAATGCCATTACCTGGAAGGTAATAAGTTCGCAGCACGAAGGATCGAATACGCGCAAAAACTGCTGACAAGTGTCGGCATCGATCCGACACGCCTGGAGATGTTCAATCTCTCGGCGGCCATGGGCCCACGATGGGCGGAGATCTGCACCGAGTTCACCGAGAAGGTGCGGAAGCTCGGTCCTTCGCCTGTGGCGCTCGCAAAACACCAGAAGTTATGCGGTACGGAAAAGGAGTAGAACATGATCGTCGGACAACAGAAACCATTTGATGAGATCTGGGGCATGGTCAAGGGCTTCAAAAAGGTCCTGGTCTACGGCTGCAATACCTGTGTGGCCATAAGCCATGCCGGCGGAGGCAAGGAGGCGGAGATCCTCGCGTCCATGATCCGCATGAAGGCGACCCAGGAAGGGGTCGATATGCTGGTGGACAACGCGGCCATCGAACGTCACTGCGAGCCCGAGTTCTTCGAGCCGCTCATGGAAAAGGTCAGGACCTACGACCTGGTGCTGTCCACGGCCTGCGGGGTTGGGGTCAACTTCCTGTCCGACCGCATCGGCGACATCCCGGTCTACCCCGGCGTGAATACGTCATTCTACGGCGCCGTGCCCAAGGCGGGCTTTTTCGTGGAGCTCTGCGGCGGATGCGGGAACTGCATCCTGCACCTGACGGGCGGCATCTGCCCGGTGGTGCGCTGCTCCAAGTCCCTCATGAACGGGCCCTGCGGCGGAACGGACAAGGGCAAATGCGAGGTCAGCAAGGAGATTGATTGCGCCTGGTACCTGATCGTGGAGCGGATGAAGAAGCTCGGCAAGCTCGAAGAGCTGTTCTCCATCCAGCCGCCGCGGAACTGGGCGACGGGAACGCACGGCGGTCCGCGCAGGCTCGTGTACGAGCATATCATGGAGCTGGAAGAAGAGAAGAAAGCCGGGAAGTAAAAAAATCAAACCACAGAGGCACAGAGGAAGTCTTTTTTTAGGGAATCTCTCTGTGTTCTCTGTGCCCCTGTGGTGATATTTGCATTGGACGTTATCTTTTGGAGGTTTCGATGAAGAGCGGAAGCAATCTGGAAAAGGTCATCGCAAGCGGCAAGCCCGCGGTCACGGCAGAACTCGGGCCGCCCATGAGCGCCGATCCCCATGAGGTCGTCGAGAAGGCCCACAAGCTGAAAGGGTTCTGCGACGCGGCGAACATCACGGACTGCCAGACGGCCGTGGTGCGCATCTCGAGCATCGCGGCTGCCTACATTGCCCTGCGGGAAGGGCTCGAGCCGGTGATGCAGATGACCTGCCGGGACCGGAACCGCATAGCCATGCAGGCGGACCTGCTGGGCGCGGCTGCCCTGGGCCTCAAGAACTGCCTCTGCATCGCCGGCGACCACCAGAAGTTCAGCGCGGCGGGCAAGCTCAAGGGCCACCCGGGCGCGAAGAACGTCTACGATGTGGACACGACCCAGCTCGTCGGGATCATGAAGAAGATGCGCGACGAAAGCCTGCAGGAGGGCGGTGACAAGATCGATGTGCCGCCGAAGTTCTTCATCGGCGCCTCCTGGACGCCCATGGGAGACCCCATGGATTTCCGGCCTTACAACCTCAAAAAAAAGGTGGACGCAGGGGCCGACTTCATCCAGACCCAGGGCATCTACGATGTCGAGCTCTTCAAATCGCAAATGGAGAAGGCCCGCAATCTGGGGCTGCACGAGCGGACGGCGATCCTCGGCGGCATTATCGTGCCCCGGAGCGCCATGATGCTCAAGTACATGGATTCCTCCGTTGCCGGCGTCACGGTCCCGAAGGCGTTGATCGACCGCATGAACAAGGCGAAGGAAGCCGCGGGGGACGACAAGAAGAAGATGCGCGAACTGCAGGAGGCAGAGGGCCTCAAGATCACCGTGGAGCTTATCCACCAGATCCTCGAGATCCCCGGTGTCAAGGGCGTGCATATCCAGGCAATCGAGTGGGAGAGCGCCATGGAGGGGATCGTCAAGGCGGCCGGGCTCTATCCGCGGCCGCAGGTATAAGACCAGTGAGGGATCAGGATAAGGCAAAGGGGACGAACGATATGCCTCAAAGTACAGGGACAGTGCGTAACGCTCTATGGGTGATCCTGTTCGGTCTGCTGCTGAACTGGTCGTCAGCGGCCCTTGCCGGCCCGCGAAGCGCCGTTGAGGGAGAGCCGAAACGGTCGTACGGCGCCATCGACGTTGTCATGTATCAGACCAGCTGGTGACCCTACTGCAACAAGGCGCGGGAGTTCCTGCGCGGGATGGGTGTCAGCCTTACTGAATACGATGTCGAGAAGGACCGCCAGAAGGGCGAAGAGATGATGGCGAAAAGCGGCTCGCGCGGCGTTCCGGTCGTCGACATCGAGGGGATCATCATACGCGGTTACTCTCCCGATGCGATGAAAGATGCGATCGAGCGGAAACGAAGGGAATAGCAGCTGCAGGCATAAGAACCCGTTAGGCGTGAGGCATAAGGGGCAGGGAAACGATGCCGAAGACCACCGTACCGGATATCTATAAGAAGAAGGCCGAGGGCAGGAAGATCACGGTACTTACCGCCTACGACTTTCCGACGGCCCAGATCGTGGATGAAGCAGGTATCGACATCGCGCTCGTCGGCGATTCCCTCGGCATGGTGGTGCAGGGCATCGACAGCACCCTGCCCGTGACCATGGACGAGATGATCTACCACACGCGGATAGTCTCGCGTGCCGTTAAGACCAGCCTCGTCGTAGGTGATATGCCGTTCCTGTCCTATCAGGCAGATAGGGCCGAAGCGGTGCTGAACGCGGGCCGGTTCCTGAAAGAAGCGGGAGCGGAGGCGGTCAAGCTCGAAGGCGGTGTTGCCGTTGCGGAGACCGTCAGGGCGATCGTCGCTGCAGGAATTCCGGTGATGGGACACATCGGGCTGACTCCCCAGCATGTTAACGTGTTCGGCGGTCATAAAGTGCAGGGCAGGGACGAGGCGGCGCGGGAGAAGATCCTCGCGGACGCACGGGCCCTCCAGGAGGCCGGGGTATTTGCGGTTGTGCTCGAAGCGATCCCCTCAGCGCTGGCCAGGGAGATCGGCGGCATCCTCTCCATCCCCACCATCGGCATCGGCGCAGGACCTCACTGCGACGGGCAGGTGCTCGTTCTCCATGACCTGCTCGGACTTTTCGACCGGTTCACGCCGAAGTTCGTGAAACGGTACGCTCACCTCAAGGACGAGGCGCTTCGGGCAGTAAAGGAATATAAGAAGGAAGTCGAGAGCGGCGCGTTCCCGACAGAGGAGCAGAGCTTCACGTGATCGCCCTCGTTACATTTGGTAGCAATTTCATGCGGTTATGAGCGGTTATTATGCTTTTATTAAAAGAATTGACTTTTCAGATTTCAAATTTGCTTGACGGAATAAAACAGCTCTCTATATAATAGCCCTTCCCGTCGCTGGCAAATCGTTCTTTCATTTACCATCAGCAGAGCAGAACGTCAAAGGATAATGGCTTTTCGGACCTTCTCCGGGAAGCCCTGTGGAGGGATTGCCGGTGCCTGAAGCGGCATTGAAAGTTGTGCTCCTCCGGCACACGCCGGAACCGGAAGAGGTCGTGGCCATGGCCGCCAAGCTCTGCTACAGCCCGTCGGGTGTGGGGGAGTTGAGGGAGAAGATCGAGGCCAGGGACCAGGCGGCGTTCGTCGAGAAGCTCGCATCCATCGGCCATCTGTCGCCGATCGAGCATGTGTCCTTCACCTTCGGCATCGAGGGGATATCGCGGGCCTGCTCTCACCAGCTCGTCCGGCACCGCCTCGCGTCCTATTCGCAGCAAAGCCAGCGGTATGTGAAGGCAGAGCAGTTCGATTACGTCATACCGCCGAGCATCAAGCAGGACCCGGCGCTTGTCCGTGAGTTCGAGCAGTGCATGGCCGAAGCACAGACGAACTATACCAAAGTGCTGAAACGGCTCGACGAGCTTGGGTACAAAGGGGAGTCAGGACAGCAGGACGCGCGGTATCTGCTGCCGAACGCGGCCGAGACCAGGATCGTCATGACCATGAATGCCCGGGAATTGCTGCATTTCTTCCGGGTGCGATGCTGCAACCGGGCGCAGTGGGAGATCCGGGAGATGGCGGAACGGATGCTCGGCCTCGTCAAAGGCATCGCGCCGACGATCTTCGGCAAATCCGGACCGGGATGCCTCTACGCGGCCTGCCCCGAGGGCAAGATGACCTGCGGGAAGATCGAAGACGTCAGAAAAAAATACGGCGTGAAAAAATAACTGTATTTACCGCAGCCAGAAGCAGGCGCTTCTAAGCGAGGACACAGAGGTCGCAGAGAAGGATCCCGATACCATGGCAACATCGTTTTTCTCTGCGCTCTCTGCTCTCCGCGGTCTCCGCGGTGGGACGGTTTTGAGGGAGTAATGGGTTTTTCAATAGCAGTGGCAGGCAAGGGCGGCACGGGCAAGACCAGTCTCTGCGGCCTCACGATCCGGTATCTGACAGAAAAGAAGCGCGGTGCGGTGCTTGCCGTTGATGCCGACGCCAATTCGAACCTGAACGACGTGCTGGGCGTCAAGGTCCATGCCACCGTAGGGAAGCTGCGGGAGACGTCGCTCGAAGCGGTCAAGTCCACGGCCCCGCGGCCGGGCGGCATGAGCATGGAGCAGCTCTTCGACTATCAGATCCAGCAGGCGCTCATCGAGGCAAAGGGGTTCGATCTCCTGGTGATGGGCAGACCCGAAGGGTCCGGCTGCTACTGCGCGGCGAACAACATCATCCGCAAGTACATGGACAAGCTTGCGGACAATTATCCCTATACCGTCATGGACAACGAGGCGGGTCTCGAGCATCTTTCCCGCCGGACCACGCAGGACACGGACCTGCTGCTTATCATCAGCGACTCGTCGGTGCGGGGCGTGATGACGGCGGGCCGTATCGGCGAACTGGTGAAGGAGCTGAACCTGAACGTGAAGCGCGTGGTGCTGATCGTGAACCGGGTGCAGGACGGGACGAGCGGGGACAAGTCGCTCCTTCGTGCGATCGAACAGCAGGGCGTTGAGTTCGCGGGCTTTGTGCCCGCCGACGAGCTGATCTTTGATTATGACCTGAACGGCAAGCCGCTTGTCCAGCTTCCTGCCGGCTCAAAGGCGCTTACCAGCTATTATGCCGTGCTGGACAAGCTGATCCCGTGAGGACGCGTTAGACGTGAAACGTCAGACGTTAGAGGAAAA
The DNA here is from genome assembly GCA_020052615.1 of Nitrospirota bacterium. Classification (GTDB taxonomy): domain Bacteria; phylum Nitrospirota; class UBA9217; order UBA9217; family UBA9217; genus JAAXXJ01. Next base: position 32,621 of record JAGVOT010000069.1, read on the forward strand.
CCGGAATATCTGTATGGCCTGCTCACGTTTCACGTCTTACGTCTCACGATCCTTATGAAGACGGTCGCCATTATCGGTGCGGGCCGGGTCGGCGGCGCAGTGGGCCGCCTGCTTGCGCAGGCCGGTTATACCGTGACCGGGGTGGTGTCCCGGAGCAGGGAGGACGCGGAGCGGGTCCGGGAGTTCATCAGCGCCGGTACCGCGATGATCGATCCGGTCAGGGCTGCAGCTTCAGCGGACATCGTTCTCATCACGACGCCGGACGGTGTCATTAAGGGCGTCTGCGATTCGATCGCGGCAGGTAAGGGCTTCAGGGCCGGCGCGGTCGTCGTGCATATGTCCGGCGCACAGACGCTCGACCTGCTGGAGGGAGCGAAAGGCTCCGGGGCATACCGGGCGGTGATTCATCCGCTCCAGTCGATCCCGAGCAGGGAGCTGGGCGAGCGGAACATCCCCGGCTCGTATTTCCGGATCGAAGCGGACCCGGAGGCCTCAACAATTGCACGGGAGCTCGTGAAAGCCCTGGGCGGCATCGAGCTGGTGATGCCGAAGTGGAGTTCCGACAAGGGGTCGGCCGCGCTGTACCACGCCGGCGCTGTCGCGGTCTCCAATTTTTTCGTTGCCCTGGTGGACTTCGGGCTTCGATACTATCAGGCGCTGGGCGCGGACAAAAAAGACGCGCTCAAGGCGGTGCTTCCGCTCATCAAGGGGACGCTGGCGAACATCGAGAGCGCCGGCATTCCCGCCGCCCTCACGGGCCCGATCATGCGGGGAGATGTCGGGACGGTAAAAGACCACCTGCGGGCCATGTCAGAGCGCGCACCGGAGCTGCTTCCGCTGTACCGGGAACTTGCCCTGCATACGGTCATGGTGGCTCAAGACAAGAACAGCATTGACCCGCAGACGGCTGCGGATATCCAAAAACTGATGAAACTTTAGAGTGATCGTCAGATCGACGTGAAAGGAGATTTGAAAGAATGATAGTTATCGGAGAGAAGATCAGTGTAATGGCGAAGAAGGTGCGCGAGGCGCTTATGAATCGCGATGCCAAGCCGATCCAGGACCTTGCCGTGGCGCAGGCCAACGCGGGCGCGCACTATATCGATGTGTCCATCGGCCCGGCCGAGGATGACGGCCCCCAGCTCATGGATTGGGCCGTGAAGATCGTGCACGAGGTCGTGCAGAAGCCCATCTGTCTTGACACGACCAACGTGAAGGCCATGGAGGCGGGGATCAAGGCGCACAACAACGCCTGGGGCCTGCCGATCGTCAATTCCACGTCTAACGAACCCGAGCGGTTTCCCATGCTCGAGCTGGCGGGTAAATACGGTACGAAAGTCGTTGCGCTCACTCTCGGCAAGGGCGGCCTTCCCGCCGACGCCGAGGACCGCTGTGTCATAGCGTCGGAGATCATGGCGCGCGGCATGGAGTTCGGCGTTCCCATGGAGAACATCCTGCTCGATCCCCTCATCCTGCAGATCGCCACCATGCAGAACCAGGCCCTCCAGTCCGCCCGGGCGATCAGGATGTTCAAGGACCTGAACGACCCGCCCATGAGCACCGTTGTCGGGCTCTCGAACATATCGAATGGCGCTCCCAAGCATGTGCGCCACATCATCAACCGGTACTATCTGGCCATGCTTATCATGGAAGGGCTCACCCACGCGATCATCGATCCGCTCGACAAGGACATGATGGACACGGCGAAGACCGTGGAGATGATCATGGGCAAGACCATGTACGCCCATTCCTATCTTGAAATGTAGTTTTCCGGATCAGGGCCGCTTGCAAGGCAGAAATATATATAAGCTCAAGCTGCAGATTTATGCAATTCCTTGATAGTGTTACAAATTGTGATATTTCTCTGTTGTTCTTGACCGTTAAATCTGATAGTATATGCAAAATTTTTCGAGGAGGCTTTTATGGCACTGGTGATTCCGAAAGAGTCTTACAGCGGAAAGATCTATAATGTGACGCTCGGGACCGGCGCAAAGGCCGTTACCATCGGCGGTGCGAGCGCACTTCCCTATCTGGCCTTCGAAGGCACGTTCCCGAATAAACCGGCCGTCGCGCTCGAAGTGACGGACATCGCTCCCGATGACTGGCCCGAGACGGTAAAGAAAGCCGTCAGCGGCGCGGCCTCGAACCCCGTCCAGTGGGCCAAGTTCTGCCAGCAGAACGGCGCGGACGCAGTCGCGCTTCGGCTCATCGGGACCCATCCCGACCAGCAGAACAAGAGCGCTGAAGAGGCAGCCAAGATCGCGGCTGAGGTTGCCGCCGCCATCGATATCCCGCTCATCATCCTCGGCAGCGGACATGTGGAAAAGGACACCCAGGTACTTCAGGCAGCGGCTGCAGCCACGCGCGGGAAGAATTGCACCATCGGCAAGGCGGTGGAGGAGAACTACAAGACCATCGCAGCGGCCGTCATGGCGAACGATCACAAGCTCATCGCCATGAGCCAGCTCGATGTGAACCTGGCGAAGCAGTTGAACATCCTGCTCAGCCAGATGGGCTTCGACAAGGAACGCATCATCATGGACCCCATGTCGTCGGCCCTGGGCTATGGCCTTGAATATACCTACAGCGTCATGGAGCGCATCCGTCAGGCAGCGCTCCTCCAGAACGATCCCATGATGCAGACGCCGGTCGTGTGCGACATCGGCGCGAACGTCTGGAAGGTCAAGGAGACCATGGCGGCTGATGCGGAAGTGCCCGAGTGGGGCAGCCTCGAGGACCGCGCCCTTGCCTGGGAGGCGGTCACCGCTTCGGCCATGATCACGGCGGGCGCGGACATGCTGATCATGCGGCACCCCGGCGCAGCGGCAAAGACGAAGGAGCTTATTGCCGAGTTGATGGGGTAAAATAACAAATAACGAAGTTAAGAAGGTCGGAAGGGGGGGAAGGTAGGCAAAGGCGGCAAACCGGCCGTCCTCGTATCTTCCCAACCTCTCAACTTCCCAACCTCCGGTGTGATTGAAAGGAGTTCAGAAATGGCACTTTCCGGTGTTGAAATATTCAAGCATCTGCCGAAGACCAATTGCAAGAAATGCGGCCACCCGACCTGTCTCGCCTTCGCCATGAAACTGGCGGCGAAGCAGGCGAGTCTCGACGCCTGCCCCGATGCGTCGGAGGACGCCAAGAAGATCCTGGGCGAATCCGCGGCTCCGCCGATCCGCGGCATCACGCTTGGACTGGGCGACAAGGCCGTGAAGGTTGGAGAAGAGATCTGTCTTTTCCGCCACGATAAAAAGTTCTTCAATCCGAACGTCTTCGCGGTCGCGATCAAGGCCTCCGAGGCGGGCGACGCCGCGGCCAAGAAGATCGACGCCGTGAAGAATTCCGAGATCGATCGCGTGGGACAGAAGCTCCGCGTTGATGCCATTGCCGTGACCGACGAGGGCGGCGATGCCGCAAAGTTCGCGTCCGTCGTGAAGCAGGTCGTGGACGGCGCCCCGGGCGTGCCGATCATTCTGGTCAGCAAGGACCCCGCGACGATCGAGGCCGGCATTGCGCATTGCGCCGACAAGCGGCCGCTCATCTACGCCGCCACGGCGGAAAACGCCGAGGCCATGGCGAAGATCGCCAAGGAAAAGAAGGCATCCCTGGCCATTGCGGCCGACGGGCTCGACGCGCTAACCGCGCTCTCCGAGAAGGTCAAGGGCCTGGGCGTGGACGATCTGGTCCTCGATTCCGGCGCACGCAAGGTCAAGGACATGATCGAGCATTACACCATCATCCGCCGCGCCGCCATCAAGAAGAACTTCAAGCCCCTCGGCTACCCCATCATTGCCTTTGCCGGCCGCGACAACTCGGTCTCGGAGACCATGGCGGCGGCAATCGGAACGATGAAGTATGCATCCATCATCATTCTGAACAACGTGGAAAAGTGGAAGATGCTGGCGCTCCTGTCGCTGCGCCAGAACATCTACACCGATCCGCAGGTGCCGATGCAGGTGGCGCAGAACGTCTACAAGGTCGGCGATGCCAAGGACTCCTCGCCGCTCATGATCACGACCAACTTCTCGCTCTCCTACTTCATCGTGCGGGGCGAGGTCGAGAACAGCAAGGTCCCCGCGTGGCTCGCGGTCATGGACAACGAGGGGCTTTCCGTGCTCACGGCCTGGGCGGCCGGAAAATTCACGGCCGGCAAGATCGCGGCGTTCATCACCGAGAGCGGAGTGGAAAAGAACATCAAGCACAAGGAGCTCATCATCCCCGGCTATGTCGCCATCCTCTCGGGCGCGCTGGAAGAGAAGCTCCCGGGCTGGAAGATCACCGTGGGGCCGCGCGAGGCGAACGGCCTGCCGAGCTTCCTGAAGGGCCGGGCGTAATTTCAAGCAGGTCAGAAGGCAAGAGGGAAAGAGGGTAAACAAGGGCAACGGCCTTTTCTTACCGTCGTACCTTCCTCCTTTCTTTCCATCGAAGATTCTTACAAAGGAGCAGAACAATGTCAAAAGTCATTGCCACTGGTGCCATTCTGGGTTCACATTATTATGTGAAACAGGCCGAAGCGCTCGTCGAGAAGGCCATTTCCGAAAAGGGCGCGGATTTCAAGTTCGAGTTCCCCGACACGGGATACTACCTGCCGCAGATGTTTGCCATGACCGGTTTCGAGGTCAAGACCGTCGGCGACATGAAGACCGCCCTCGAGAAGCATGTGAAGCCGCTCGTCACTGCTGCTCCGGTCGACAAGCTTTACGTGCCCTATCTGGGAGAGGCGCTGGACGCCGGCATGGCGACCTTGTTCGCGCAGGAAATGATCATGGCCGTCCGCTACATCTACGGCCAGGAACCGGTGAAGGATGACTCCATCGGGCTCACCTACAACGGGTTCATCTCCGACACCATCCTCCGGAACCTGGGCGTGCAGCTGGTGGACGGCTCCATGCCGGGATATGTCTGCATCATCGGCGCGGCGAATGACGATGACCACGCGTTCGAGATCGCCCGGGACCTCCAGCAGAAGAACATCCTCACCCTCATGTGCGGGAACGTGAACGGCGACAGCATGACCAAACAGCTCCTCCGCAAGGGCGTGCAGCTCGGCTGGGACACGCGTCTTGTCCCGCTCGGCCCCGAGGTGGAGCATGCCATCTACGCCCTCAACTGGGCGGCCCGCGCCGGCATCACCTTCGGCGGCATGAAGGGCGGCGACTATAAGAAGATCCTCAAATACTCCAAGGACAAGGTGTTCGCGTTTGCCATGGTCCTCGGCCCCCTGAACGACCGGATCTGGACCACCGGCGCCGGCGCCATCAACATGGGCTTCCCGGCCATCGCGAACACGGACATCCCGACCATCCATCCTACCGGCGTGACGATCTACGAGGAGGTCGAAAAAGAGCTCGATCCCAAGAAGATCGTGGAGCGCTGCATCGAGGTCCGCGGCCTCAAGATCACGGTTTCGAAACCTCCGATCCCGGTGGCCTTCGGCCCGGCCTTCGAGGGCGAGCGCATCCGCAAGGAGGACATGCACATCGAAATGGGCGGGCAGCGCACGCCCGCCTTCGAATGGCTCCGCACGGTCGACCTGGACAAGGTGGAAGACGGCAAGGTAACGATCGTCGGCACCGACGCCGAGGCGCGCTACAAGAAGGGCGGTCAGATGCCCCTGGGCGTCGTCATCGAGGTTGCCGGCCGCAAGATGCAGAAGGACTTCGAGCCCGTGCTGGAACGGAAGATCCACCACTTCGTCAATGAGGCGCAGGGCATCTGGCATATGGGCCAGCGTGATCAGAACTGGTTCCGCGTCAGCAAGGCTGCCTTGAACGAAGGCTACGAACTGCGCCATTTCGGCGATATCCTGACCACCCAGCTCAAGCATAAGTTCAACAACATCGTGGACAAGGCCCAGGTGACGCTGTACGTGGACGAGGCCGACGTCAAGAAGATGCATGCCGAGGCATTGAAGGCCTATCATGAGCGCGACGTCCGGCTTGCCTCCATGACCGACGAGTCCGTCGATACCTTCTATTCCTGCATCCTCTGCCAGAGCTTCGCGCCGAACCATGTGTGCGTCGTGTCGCCGGAGCGTCTCGGGCTCTGCGGCGCGTACAACTGGCTTGACGCCAAGGCCGCATTCGAGATCGACCCCAACGGCGCGAACCAGCCCGTCCTGAAGGGCGAGGTCCTCGACGCGGTCAAGGGCCGCTGGAAAGGCGTTGACGAATATGTGTACACCAATTCCCATCAGTCGCTGGAGTATTTCAACGCCTACAGCATCATGGATGCGCCCATGACATCGTGCGGCTGCTTCGAGTGCATTATGGCCATCGTGCCCGAAGCGAACGGCGTCATGATCGTGAACCGGGGCTTTACGGGCATGACCCCCATCGGCATGAAGTTCTCGACGCTCGCAGGCACGGTGGGCGGCGGCGCCCAGACCCCGGGCTTCATGGGCATCGGCCGGTTCTTCCTCACCAGCAAAAAGTTCCTTTTCGCTGAAGGCGGATTCAAGCGGGTTGTCTGGATGACCAAGAACCTGAAAGAGTCCTTTGCCGAGGAGTTCAAGAAGCGGGCGATCGAAGAGGGCATTCCCGACCTGATCGACCGGATCGCCGACGAGACCGTAGCCGAGGATTCCGAGAAGCTGGTGGCGTTCCTTACGGAAAAACAGCACCCGGCGCTCACCATGGAATCGATGTTCTAACGCCGAAGAAGAGGCCCAGACCCTTCACCGAGCCTTCAGGACGAAACCACGAGCCGCCGAATTGCTTTCCGGCGGCTCTTTTTTTCATTGCCTGACAGCGTCATGATGCAGGCTGTTCCAAGGACACAAGCGGTCAAACGATCATGGAAAAAGTTCTTACGAAAATACTGGACCGGCACCGGAAGGAGAAGGGCAGCCTCATTGCGCTTCTTCAGCACATCCAGGAGACCTTCGGCCACATCTCGGAAGAGAACGTGGCCTGGTTCGCCCGGATGCTGGACATCCCCGAAAGCAGGTTCTTCGGCGTCATCACGTTCTATCCGAAGTTCCGCACCCGGCCGGTCGGGAAGAACACGATCACGGTCTGCTGCGGCGCCGCCTGCCATATCAAGGGCGCGGACAAACTGCTCGATACGGCCCGCGAAGAGCTCGGCCTGTCGGGTGACGAGGATACGACCCGTGACCTCAGCTTCACGCTCGAGAAGGCGACCTGCATCGGCGCCTGCAATATTGCGCCGGTGGTGATCCTGAACAAACAGGTGCACGCAGGTATGGACCCGGTCAAAGTGACCAAACTGATCAAAGGCTACGAACGCGAAGAGTTCCTCGGCTACCTCTAAGGAGGCGCCAACAACACGAACATGAGCAGTCTGCCCATCGAAATAAAGGTCTGCCTTGGCACGTCGGGAAGCGCCGCCGGCGGAGAAGAGGTGCTCAGGACGTTCCAGCATCGCATCTCCGAGCAGGGCATCGAGGCGCAGCTCGGCCGGCGATGCTCGCCCAAGAAGGTCGGGTGCCGCGGTTTCTGCTCCCGGGACGTGCTCGTTGACGTCATCCGGGACGGCAGCAAGACCACCTACCAGTCGGTAACGCCGATCATGGTCGAACGCATCGTCCGGGACCACATCGTCGGCGGCACCGCCATCGCCGAGTGGACGGTCACGGACGAATATGCGTCGTTCCATGAGCAGCAGTACAAGATCGTCCTCGGCCCCTGCGGCGAGATCGATCCGGAGAACATCGACGAATACACAGCCATGCAGGGCTATCTCGCCGCCCGAAAGGCGATGACCCGGATGACGCCGGACGATGTCATTGACGAGGTGGTCCGTTCCGGCCTGCGCGGCCGGGGCGGCAGCGGATTCTCCACCGGCGAGAAGTGGAAGGTATGCCGGCGCGAGGAACAGCACCCGAAGTATATCATCTGCAATGTCGGAGAAGTGAACCGGCCCCTCGCGGAAGGCAATCCCCACGCCATCATCGAAGGCCTGCTTATCGGCGGGTACGCCATCTGCGCGTCCAAGGGCTACCTGTATATCCGGGAGCGGTACCATCGGTCCGTCGAGCGGCTCCGGATCGCCATCGAACAGGCGCGGGAAAAGGGATTCATCGGCCCCAATGTCTTCGGGACCGGGTTCGATTTCGATATCGAGTTCAGCTTCGGGACCGAGGCGTTCATCTGCGGAGAAGAGACCGCGCTCATGGAGTCCATCGAGGGAAAGCGCGCCATGCCGCGCGTGCGGCCGCCCTTTCCCGCCGTCCAGGGACTATGGGGGAAACCGACGGTCATCAACAACGCCGAGACGTTCTCGAACATTCCCATCATCATCGGCAGGGGCGGGGCGTGGTTCTCATCGATCGGCACCAAGGAGAGCAAAGGCACCAAGGTGTTCACCCTTTCGGGCAAGGTCAGGAACAACGGCCTGGTCGAGATCCCGATGGGCATGTCCTTTCGCGACATCGTCTACGGCATCGGCGGAGGGATCGAAGGGGACAAGGCGCTGAAGGCGATCCAGGTAGGCGGCCCCTCGGGCGGGATCATACCGACGTCGATGCTCGACCTGGGCCTGGATTACGAGAACCTGGCGAAGGTCGGCAGCATCGTGGGCTCGGGAGGCATGGTCGTCTTCGACGAGGATGACTGCATCGTTTCCGTGACGAAGTTCTACATGGAGTTCCTGCAGCGCGAGTCCTGCGGCAAGTGCACCCCCTGCCGGGTGGGCACCAGGCGCATGCTGGAGCTTCTCACGAAGATCACGGAAGGCGCCGCTCGGGACGAGGACCTGAAGACGCTTGAACGCCTCAGCGGCGTCATGGCATCGACCTCGCTCTGCGGCCTGGGGAGGAGCGCCCCGAATCCCTTCCTCACGAGCTTCAATCATTTCAAGGACGAATACCTCGCCCACATCCGCGACCGGAAATGTCCGGCAGGCGTCTGCACAGCCCTCATCACCTTCTCAGTCAGCGAGGAGCGCTGCAAGGCCTGCGGTATCTGCAAGCGGGTATGCCCGGCGAAGGCCATATCGGGCGAGCCGAAAAAAGTACACGTCATAGATCCCGACCGCTGCATCAAGTGCGGCGCATGCTTCCGGGCGTGCAAGTTCAAGGCTATTAAGAAGCAGTGACGAGAGACGAGTGACAAGAAACGAACGATTAGATACAAGCAGCAAGAGAAAAACAAACTATGAAATGGCATCACAATCTAGACGTGTGGAAGCGTTCGATCGAATTGGTGACCGAGATATATAGGATCACGGAGCA
>JAGVOT010000045.1 GCA_020052615.1 Nitrospirota bacterium
CGATGCCGGGAGGAACTGGGATCTTCGGCCGCCGAGATCGCACGTCATCTGGGTGTCAACACATCGTGTATTGTTCGTTCGATCGCGCGGCTGGAAAAGGGGAAAGAACAAGAAAAGCATAGATAGAAACAACGAAGTTCTTCAACGCAAAGTTCTCCCGAGCGCAAGAGGGACCGTCGCATAGGGGAGGCGGTGGGGAAGCATGGGTATCTTCAGCGGGAGATCGCGGCTCATATCGGATTGAACTATGCGACAGTGAGCAGGCTCCTGGCCGGATAAGAGAGAATATCAAATTACAAGACGTGATTCTATGGAGTCCGCTTTTGTTTTGTGAAAACAGGATTTTGCTGTTGACTTAACTTTTCCCCCGATGTTATATTGTGGCACCTTTGAAATTCGCGTAAGTTGATCTGCATTAGGGGAGGGGATTACATGACTACGAAGAAGATCGTCCTTACCATCGTCGCGATGGCCATTCCGCTCGGGTTCCTTCTGTATCCATTCGGTTACCTGATGCTGACAGGCTGCGTGGAGTCGAACTATCAGCCCGCGCCGGCCATGGCGATCCCGGAGTATAGGGACCTCTTCACGTTCGAGAAATCGAACATCCCCGAGGGGCAGAAGGCCGGCAGCGTGAACCTGACGTCGGTCATCATCATCCCGGAGTATAAGGACACGTATAACCAGGAATACGCCGGCGGGGCCAGGGTGTCGGCCGGCGGGGCGATGACGAAGGACATGGTCAAGGTCTTCAAGAGCTTTGCCGGAAGCATCGGCGAGGATGTCGAGGCCCGGCTGGTGGCAAAGGGCATGACGACCAAGGGCCCCTTCGCCCTTTCCGAGGTGACCTACCCCGACAAGAAGGGCGCCGACCTTACGGTGATGATGAACGTGATCTTCGACATCCAGTACACCAACCAGAAGTTCCTCCGCGAGGGGACGTTCGTCGGGAACAGGCACGGAAAGGTCTATGCAGGCAACATGTCGGTGGGCGTCAAGGTCTTCTATTACATGCTCGAACCGCTGTCCGAGGAGAAGATGTGGATCAAGAAGCTGGACCTGGGGGTGCAGGACTATAATTATGAGTTCGCCCGGGAACAGGAACAGTATGTCAGCGGGACCCACTTCGTGAGCGACGGCTGCGGCGGCGGGTATAATCAGACAACGTACGCATGGAGGGACCTGGACACGTACCTCTATGACGGCCGCGCCAAGATATTCTCCGATATCCTGAAAGATGCCTATCCCCAGGTCATGAAGACAGCGAACGTCTATTTTGACACAAGCGAAATGCTGAACCTCAAGTCGAAGTCTCAGGAGATCAGGGAAAGAAAGCGTTACTAGGAAGGTTCCGGCCGCCTGCCGGTCAAGAGCTCGAGAACAGGAGGATCGCGCTTTTGAAGGGCGGTCCTCCTTTTTCTCTTTGAGCAGGAGAGGGGGCGGGCCATCGCCACGCGTTCCGTGTCCGCTGCATCCTTCATCACAACATTAGCATGTTCCCCCACATTCATATCGGCGGTCTCGAGCTTTCCTCCTGGCGCATCGTCGTGCTGGCGGGCGTTCTGCTCTGCTGGGTGCTGTTCCTGCCGAGGGCGAAACGCCTGGGGTATCCCCTTGGCCCTGTTTTCTTCCTGCTCGTGCTGGCCTTGCCCGTGGGAACGATCGGCGGGCACCTGGTCAACGCGCTGATCCCGGTCCTCTTCGGGCTCGGCTGGGCCACCCCGGCGAGCGGGCTCACGGTGATCGGCAGCATCGTCTCCGTCCTCGGCTTCAGCCTGCTCTATATCAAGCGTGTCATCAAGACCGATGCGATGCCGCTTCTGGACGCGGCGGCGTTCACCTTTCCGCTGTCGATCATGATCGGGCGGGCAGGCTGCATCCTGAGCGGGTGCTGCTACGGAAAACTCGCTGCCCATGAGGTCGGGAACTCCTTCCTGTCGGTCTTCACGGTCCGCGCAGATCTTTACGGCCAGACATCCCGGGCCTGGCAGGTCCTGAAGGACTGGCCCCGGGACAGTATCATTTGGAACCTGCCGCTGATGCTGATGATGAACGCGCTCTTTGTCCTGATCACCGCGGAAACGCTCTATCGCAACCGTGGGCGATGGAGGCTGTACCCGGGAACGGTCATGGCGGCGGCGTGCACCCAGTACGCGGGCGGCCGTTTTTTCATGGAGTTCCTGCGAAAGGACGATCTTGCCGTCGCCGCGCTGTTCAATCCCTGGCAATTGGCCATCGCGGTCCTGTTCTGCATTTCACTGGCCTGGCTTTGCGTCTGTTTGGTCCGCCGGTCCCGAGAGCTATCCCGTTCCCCCGAGGAGACACGTCCGTGAAAATACTGTTCATCAATCCCATCCATCATCCCCATTCGATGAACTTCCTCCATTGCCTGGACATCGTGGGGGTAAAATATTCCCACCTGCCCCTGTCGCTTCCCACCCTGGCGGCGCTTACCCCGCGGGACATCGCGGTCGAGCTTATTGATGAGAATGTCGACCCCGTGCCGTACGGGAGCGACGCGGACATCATCGCCTTGAGCGGTTCCGTGCCCCAGCGGGACCGGGTGTTCGAACTGGCCGATGAGTTCAGGAAGCGGGGCAAGCTGGTGGCCCTGGGGGGGCCGATCACCTTCGATATGCCGGAACAGTGCAAGGCGCACGCGGACGTGGTATTCATCGGCGAGGGTGAATATACCTGGCCCGCATTCCTCGAGGATTTCCAGCAGGGCAGACACAAGACCCTTTACCATCAGCAGGGATGGATCAACATGGAGGATTCCCCCCGCCCCCGCTTCGAACTGCTGAAGACCGGCCAGTACGCGAGCGGATGCATCCAGGTGACGCGGGGCTGTCCCTGCCGGTGCGATTTCTGCGATATTCCCATCAAGTACGGCGGCGCACCGCGTTCGAAGACGATCGACCAGGTGCTCGACGAGATCCGCGCCCTGTCCCGCCTCGGCAGCGACTCGATCTTCATCGTGGACGACAATTTCGCGGGGAACCGGCCCTATGCCAAGTCACTGCTGCGGGCCATCGCCGCCCTGCTCCCCACGCTGCCGACGAGGATGTACTTCTACACCCAGGCGACCCTCGACGTGGCGAACGATGATGAACTGCTGGGACTGCTGCAGGCAGCTCGCTTCCTCCGGCTGTTCATCGGGATCGAAACCGGCGACAAGGCCCGGCTGCGGGAACTGAACAAGCGGCACCAGACCGAGATGGACATCAAGGCCGCCTGCGAAAAGATCAGGTCCTACGGCATCACCGTGTGGGCCGGGATCATGTTCGGCCTCGAGGGCGACGACCCATCGTCCTTCGACAGGCAGGTGGAGTTCATCCTGGAAACGAACTTCATTCCGGTCCAGGTCGGCCTGCTGCAGGCCGTGCCGGGCACACCTCTCTGCCAGCGCGCCCGGGAAGCGGACCGGTTCGTGACGCTGCCCTCCCTCTATGGATTGACCGCCCTGAGCGAAGAGGACATCTCCAAGGGGACCAACCTGGTCCCGCAGAAGATGACGGCCGAGGAACTGGAACGGAACTTCGCCCGCGTCCTGAGGACCATGTTCTCTCCCGAGGCCTTCAAGGTGAAGATGTTCCAGTACATCGGGTCCAACACCCGGAGCATGATGAAGTCCCTGCCTGCCATAAATCTAAATACGGTCAGGATCCTGGTCCGCCTGTTCTCGTTCTACCTTTTCCGGGCGGACCGGGCCACGCGGAAGATGTTCTTCCAGGTCCTGGGCAACCTCCTGTCCCACCGGCTGCGTCACCTTGACGAGACGGTCTTCCACCTGCTGGCCTACAAGCACATCCAGGCGCATTATTACAGGATCGCGGAGATATGCGAATCCCGTCGATGAAGATCTACCTGATCAACCCGCGGTTCCCCCTTTCGCTCTGGGACTTCTCCCTCTGCCGGGACCTTGCCGGAAGCGCGTTCCCGTTCCCTCCCTTGTCGCTCGCCACCCTGGCGGGCCTGACGCCGGGGGGACACGAGATAGCGATCTGCGACGAGAATGTCCGGCCCGTTGAGATGAACAGGGATGCCGATCTGGTCGGCATCACGGGCTACCATATCCAGCAGGAACAGGTCTTTCGCCTTGCCGACGCGTTCCGGAAGCGGGGCATCACGGTGGCGATCGGCGGCCCCCTTGTCCAGCGCCGGAATCTCGATGAGTGTCTGCTCCATGGCGACGCCGTTTTTCTGGGCGAGGCCGAATACACCTGGCCGGCGTTCATCGGCGATCTCCAGGCGAAGCGGGCGCGGTCCGTGTACCATCAGGAGGAGTTCGTGGCCCTGTCCGATTCCCCGGCGCCGAGGTTCGACCTGCTCGAGCAGCCCGCATACTCTTCGGCGATCATTGAAACGTCGCGCGGCTGTCCCCATTCGTGCGAGTTCTGCGAGATCCCAATCCGCCTCGGAAAGGGATCGCGCACGAAATCCATCGACCAGGTGATGGGGGAGATACGGGACCTCGCGGCGCTGGGTGTCGACTCGATCTTCATCATCGACGACAACTTTTTCGGGAACCGCAAACGGGCCAGGGACCTTCTCGCCGAGATCGAGCGATTCGTCCGTTCCGTAGATCACCGGATCTATTTCAGTTGCCAGTTCACCATCGACATCGCAGCCGACGACGAGGTCCTTGCCCTTCTGAACCGGGCGAATATCCGAAGGGTCTTCATCGGCATCGAGACCCCCCGGCAGGCAAGCCTGGCCATGGCGAAAAAGAGCCAGAACACCCTGGTGGACCTTCAGGACGCTGTCCGGAGGATCCAGTCGCACGCCATCATCGTCTGGGGCGCGTTCATCGTCGGCTTCGACTCGGACGATAAAAATGTGTTCGATGAGCAGCTCGCGTTCATTCAGGCGGCGGCGATCCCGGTGGCCATGGTCGGCATGCTGCAGGCCCTTCCGGGAACGCCGTTGTACGACCGCATCAAGAGGGAAGGGAGGCTCCGCGACGGGGAAACAGGCGGTATCCGGGGCGCGGCGAGCAGCCTTGTCCATACGAACATCGAACCGAAGAACATGACCTATGAGGAACTCGCCGGAGGGTTCCGCTCTCTCGTGCGGACCCTCTACCGGTACGACCTGTTCGCCGAGAGGCTGATGAGCGCGGTTGCCCTGGGAAGGAAGACGGGGACCAGGGGCCGCGCCCGCCTCACGGCGAAAGGCGTGGCCACGATCCTCCGGCTCCTTCGCTACTACCTGGTGACCGCGGACCTTGGACGCATCCGCATGTTCCTGAAGGTCATGCTGCAAACGCTTATTCAGGACCCGCAGCAGCTGCACACCGTGCTCATGCACCTCGTCGTCTACAAGCACCTCAAACTGTTCTACGAGGAGGGGACGTCCTGATTTTGCGCGGCGGCAGGTGAACAATGGAACGGTGCGCATCTCCGAGGCCATCCAGCGCCGTAGCCTGGACCGAATAGCGGGACGGTCATAGCATCGTTGAAATAAGTGTCCTAGCGACCAGTTTATGATACCGGGTTTTTAAGAAAATAGGGTGACACTCCGAAGTTAGGTTCATGAGAGGAGTGTCACAATGGAAACAATAGAG
>JAGVOT010000093.1 GCA_020052615.1 Nitrospirota bacterium
CGATCATGGCGCCGCCCGTGAATGTCGTGGCCAGCCGCGCGGCCAGGCCCATCGATGGGCCCTTGTCGAACATGACCTTGAAGTTCCGCGAGGACAGAACGCCCGCCAGCGCTCCCAGGAAGACACCGAGCACCAGGAAGAGGTTCCAGTCCATGAGCGGCGACGGGGACCCGAGGTACCGGGAAAAATAGTTCAGGCTCGCGGCGTAGTCGGGGGTGACCGCATTAAGTCCCACGCCGGCCGCCAGGGAAAAGGCGCCCGAGGCGCCCAGCCCCCGGCCGGCAACAACGAACGTCGCCAGAAGGGTCAGGCCAAGCACGGCGCCGGCAACGTAGGGCGACCAGTATCTGCTGTTCTTCATGTCCCCTCCTGCACCTCGGTGCCGCTCTCTCCGCGTGTATAATCCCTCTCTTCTTATATCCTTGTCAAGTCAGCCTTGTCTTGCCGTCGGCGCGGGCCGGATGAAAAGATGATGAACGGCAGGGAAAGAAGGTCGAGATCTTTGACAGGACAACAGGATTGACAGGAACGTAACACCGATCTTATCCGGTCATCCGTCAAAAGAGCTCACGTGTTCAGTTCCTAAAGCAAGGAGAGCATCGTCAATCCGATCACCGACGCCAGCAGGCCGAACCCGACAGCCGCCGCTACCGGGCGCTTTTTGAGCGATCGTTCTCCGCCGCTGTCGAGGAAAGGCGCCAGGAGCAGCACGCTGAACCCTATCCCCGGCAGCAGCACGGCGCCCACGAACGTCCATTTGCCCGGGAAGAACTTTGTCAGTTCATAGAGGAAGAGGAAGTACCATTCCGGCCGGGGGCTGAATTGGGCGGAGAAGTCGATCTCCCTGCCGATGGCCGGAGGGAACAGGACCGCCAGGATCAGCACCGCCTCGATCGTGAACAGCGCGATGACCGTTATTTCGAAGAAGTAGTAGGGAAAAAATGTTTTATCGCTTTTCGTTGTCCGCATTGAAGTTGTTGTTACTGTCTCTTGTCTCTTGTCTCTTGTCTCTTGTCTCCTGTCTCCTAGCCCCTGCCCCCTTGTCTCCCCGTCCCCGCGTCTCCGTGTCGGCCTCTTACATCCCTCCCGTTATTCCCGTTCTCCTGATCATGTGAAAATGCATCCACAGGAAAACAGCAATAAGCACGGGCAGCCAGAGGATATGCATGCTGTAGAACCGGAGAAGCGTCTGGCCGGAAACCTCCGCCCCGCCCCGGACCAACGACGCGAGGAACGATCCGATGAACGGCACCGATTCCACCATGTTCGTACCGATCACCGTTGCCCAATAGGCCTTCTGGTCCCACGGCAGGAGGTATCCGGTGAAACCGAAGGACAGGGTCAGGAGCAGCAGAAAGGAGCCCGCTACCCAGTGCAGTTCCCGGGGACTCTTATAGGAGCCGGTCACGAAGACCCTGAGCATGTGCAGCACGATCATGACCACCATGAGGTTCCCTGCCCAGTGATGGGCGGCCCGGATGAAGGTCCCCAGCGGCACCTCCCGGTGCAGTCGCTGGATGCTCTTATAGGCGTCCGCTTCGGCCGGCGTATAGTGCAGGGAAAGAAGCAGTCCCGTAAGGACAAGCGTCAGGAACAGGGTGAAGGTGATGCCGCCGAAACAGGTAAAATAATTGATCCCTTTCGGCACAGGCCTGTCCAGGATCCTGCGGTGCCGGCCGGTGAAGCCGAGGCGGTCGTTGAGATAGTCGAGAAGTCTCATAAGTTTTCGCGGCACGCAACGGCAAATATTTAATCTTTCTTTACCGCAGGACGCAGAGGAAGTCAAAAGAGAACGTAATGAGAATCAACATCGTTTCCTGGGTTTAAACCTTCACGCCGACCATGATCATGCCGTTCTTCACGTCAACCGGGTATGACGCAAGCGGCGCGGGAGGCGGACCGGCGATGTTCCTGCCGGCAATATCATATTTTCCGCCATGACAGGGACAGACGAACTCTTTGGATTCCTTCCGGTAGTTCACGAGGCACCCGAGATGACTGCAGACAGCCGACAGCACCGTGAGCTTTCCAGACGAGGCAACGATGAACACGCGGGCCTTCCGTTCCCTTCCGGATACAGCGTAGACAAGCTCGGATTTCTTCACCCCCGAGCGCGGCACGTCGTCCTCGGGGACAAGGGGGAACCAGGCAAGCTCCCGGTCCTGCCTGCCCGAAGGCGCAATGACCTTAAGCCCCGCGAACAGAAAGCCGAGACCGATCAGGGCAAGCATCCCGTATAGGGCCTTTATCATGAACTCTCTGCGGGAGTTTTCCATGTGGGGGTATAGTACGCCAGGGGGCTGGGGATGTCAATCCGGAGGGAACTGCGGGAAAATACGGATGGAATAAGAGGAGTTCGTAAGTTCTGCTGATCTCAAACTGTACGACCAAGGCCTGCATTGCTCATAACAACTGAATACCAGAGGCGACCCGAGCCGGCTTTCTTCCTCGAAGGCGCTCTTTACACGGGTGACCTATGGATTCTCCTGCGGCCCGATGCCGGTCACGACCGGCGTTGTTGCATCGGGCCTCGGAAGCCGGTGAATGACCGCGTCGATCGGGCAACCTTCGCAGAGGAAGCCGCCCTTCCGATCGAGTTCCCTTCTTCTGAGCCCGCAGAGATGCCCCGAAATGCAGTCGGAGAAGAGCTTGCAGAAGACCGTTGCCTGACCGTCAGGAACGGGCGGATCACTTGATCTGCTCTTTTTCATTTTGCGGGCCATTTTTTATCCCTGCAAGCTCATGGATAAACAAAAGCCTTCCCTGCGCCGTTCTTTTATTTACGAAGACTTACTGTTGGGAAGGATGCTTGACCTTCAGCATACTGTATTCGAAAGCAATTAATTTCGATGCGGCCTAATTCATAGTTACATTGTTAAGAATATATGCAATTATAATGCTACCGCAATTCTCTGAAATTACAAGCACCTATTTCGGGACAGCGAAAAAATATTGAGTAAAAACACACACCTCTCTGATTACATTCGCTCTTTCGTTAACTTACTGCAATAAAAGGGAAAAAACTGCATTGCCGCCATTTATGCTTCCGACCCTTGACCCTCGTCCTCGCCCGATGAAGACTCCCCTCCGTCTTTCTCTAGGCATAGAACGTGTTACCCATGTCCAAAGGTTCGTTTGTTACTTACCTCTGTTGGCATGTACCTAAAGCCCTCTATCCCTCCAGGGCAGAGGGGCATGGGTGAGGGTCTTGATTACCCTCTGCGTCCCCTGCGGTGAAAAGGCCTTGCCCTGTCCCGGCTTGTCCCCTGTCTCCCCGGCCGTCATCCGCCTGCATAGCCGCCGGAAAAATCCGGCCCCGTCGTCACGTCGGGCTGGCCGACCGAAACAACGGTTTCGACCTTCTCACGGGACCCTGCCCAGGTGTAGGGGCATGCATGCGACAGGATCTCGAGCCGCCAGCCGATCTGATCGGCAAGCTCCTGGATATGCCGTTTATAGGTCCTGTAGGGATCGCTGTCCTCTCCGTAGGTCAATGCCAGCTCGTCGTTCATCGTGAGCAGCCGGAGCCGCATCTCGGTCAATTCGAAGTACACGTCATCACAGAACGATTTGGTCAGGATCTCCTTTTCGTACTTATCGCTTTCCATACGCCACCTCCCTCATAGTAATAAAGTCTCACCCTCACACTGGCTGACCCCTTCCTCTCCCCCCTTAGATTAAGGGGAACAAAAGTGGGGTTAGTGATGCCGGAGGAATGAGGAGGTTTTTTCCCATTGCATCACCAGTTAACAAGGTGCCTGTGAATGATCGGCAGGCCGCGATCATCCACAGAATATGTGCAGGACGCAAATGGCGCCTGCAGCCGGGTCAGGTCGTCGATGAGCTGACCAACGCTTATGTCGGGGTGCCCATCCATGCCGGCCCGCAGGGACGAAATGCTCCGGCTCAGCAGTTCTTTCGCCCCTGTACACTCGCGCCGCGTGTAGTGGAGGAACGAGGCCGCCGCGTAGATCAGCCCCTGGAAAAAGGTCTTGTCCTCGCCTTCCCTCATCAGGCGCCACTCGTCTTCCCACTCCTCGTGGGCCTCGAAGAACCGCTGTTCATTGAACAGATTGATGCCCCGGTCCAGTGCTTCTTGTTGTTCCTTCGACTTCAACATAGACACCTCCTGAAAAAGGCCGACCGGTCTCCGGTGAACGCGGAAGGGAGGGCCCCGGTAGGGAGCCGGAACCTCACGCTTCCGGACGGGCCTTCACGTCGGTAGGGAGCCGCCGCGTCGGTTTCCCCGTCCTGTTCGCCGGCTGTTTCCGGTCATGCCGCCTTTGAAACAGAAACCATTGCCTGCAGGGCCTGCAGCGCCTTCTCGTAATCAGGGTGAGACGACAGGTCTGGAACGATCTCGCGGTACCGGACCACGTTGTCCCGGTCCAGGATGAAAATGGACCGCGCAAGCAGCCGCGACTCCTTGATCAGCACACCGAAGGCGAGTCCGAACGACGCGTCCCGGTGGTCCGACAGGGCCAGCACCCGGTCGATGCCCGCCGCCGTACAGAAGCGGGAGACCGCGAACGGCAGGTCCATGCTGACGTTCATGACCACGATGCCCGCAGGCAGGTTGGCTGCTTCGCTGTTGAACCGCCTCAGCTGGAGATCGCATACCGGCGTGTCCAGGGACGGGGTCACGCTGATGACCTTGATCTTGCCCCCGTGATCTGAGAGCCGCACTTCCTGGCTGCTGCCGTCCAGTACGGTGAAATCGGGGGCATGCGCCCCGACGTCAAGGTCGGTACCGACGAGAGTCAACGGCCGCCCGTGGGATGTAACGATGCCCGTGCGTTCCATGGCCTTCCTCCCTCAGAAACTGCTCGGGCGGAAGGGCCGCTCCCGGCGAACGTCCCGCCGCGAGGCCACTTCCGCCCTTTAATATAGGATACGACTTCTCCGCTTTGCAGTCAACCCCGTTACAGAGCAAGTTTTCTAAGGATCAAGGATTTGCGGCTTTGCACCCTGGATCTTTCAGCGGCGATCGCGATGCTCTCCATGGTCACCACCTCTTAAGGGGATCGAAGGGAGCCGCTCCGGCCGGCGGGAGGCTCAAAACCCGCCTCCTCCCATTGGGCGTTATGCATTCACCCTGGAGGAGGGACCCTTCCGGCTCGTCAACATACACGGACGTAACGAGCTTCATGCGGTTCTTTCCGCTTTTCTTTGCTTCATAGAGGGCTTTATCGGCCAATCGCAGGAGCTCTTCCGCACTGACCGGGGCCCCGGGAACCATGACGGCGATACCGATGCTCAGGGTATGGCCTATTGATATCGACACATGCACTGACCGGTTTTGTTCTTCCCGGAGCGACGCCATGAGGCGGCTCGCGAACTGGGACGCTCCCTCCCCGCCGGATTCAGGAAGCACGACGATGAATTCATCCCCTCCGTACCGTCCTATGATATCGGTCGTACGAGCCAGGCTTCTCAGCGCGCCGCTTACGCTCTTGAGCGCCTCATCCCCGACCTGGTGGCCAAAGGTGTCGTTGATCTGTTTAAAATTGTCCACATCGCACACCATAAGCGCGATCGGGTGCTGATACCGCCTGGCCCTGCCCGTTTCAAAATGAAGCTTTTCCATCAGGGTACCGCGGTTGAGCAGACCGGTAAGACCGTCGGTCATCGACAGGCGTTCTATCTGGCCCACATCGTTCCGGAGCCGTCTGATAAGGTGCCAGATCACGGCGCAGAAGAGGCTCATGCCTAAAATGGGAATGAAGGTGAGCTTGTACAGCAGTCTTTCCAGGCTGTAAAGCTGCCCGGTGACGTCATTATGGATCTCAAACGCGCCGAGAAACCGGGTTCTCTTCATGATGGGGACATACGTCTTCACCACGTTGCGTGAAACCGTCTCGCCGCCGACGTTGAGCGAACTCGAGGTATCGAGCGTCGAGAGATCCTTTCCCCGAACGACCGAGTTGAAAAATTCGCTGCTGCTGCTCTTCGTGCCGATATCCTTCGCGTCCGTTGAGTAGATAACGACACCGCGATTGTCATAGACCCTGATGACCTGGATCCCGATATCCCGCCGCAGCTGATCTACATCTTTCTGGAATGCGGCCGGGGCTTCGAGGTCGCCGTTCTCATCGACCACATTTCCCTTCAGATGACCGGCAAGACGGATCGAGTTGTCCCTCGCCACATCGTAGACATAGCTTCTGAATTGGGGATAGATGACATAGATGTTCACGACCGGCACCAGAACCGATACGGCGAGGCAGATGATCAAAACCGGTCGAAATAAAGATCGTTGTTTCATGGCGGCGCCCCTCCTCATGAGGCGTATCAGCGCGAGTGGTATATATGCCAATTATAGCACGGCTTATATCTATCACGGCCCGAATGGGAGGAGCCCCGGTCGGGTGAGCGGGAATCGGAAGAATTACTCCGATGTTCTCCTCTGTCCGGGCATGCCCCGGATCAGCCGGCCGGTGCCTGCAGGAAACGGACCTTGAGCATCTGGTTCGGCATGAGGCTGCGCTTCAGGGTGACCGGTGGAACCACAGGTCGCGCTCTTCATCGTGCGCAAGCGTATGCGTCCGGCCGTCGCCGCCCTTCACGACAAAGAGACGCAGGCGCGCCCTCGTTCCGGCCTCCTCCTCGACCCGTGCGTCGAGGACCGACATGACGTCGATCCTGACACCGCCGAGGAAGAACGCCCGCGGCGCTTCTTCGCCGCGATAGCCGGCGTAGGTGATGACGCTTATCTGCTCGGACATGGCTGCGTACCCGGAAGTCGGCTCCCTCCTTTTTCCACGAACGAGAGTGGTGACTGAAAGATGAGCCTATTTCCTCCGGTACCGTCCGATGATCTGGGCCTGGGCGAGGAGGTGGCCCTTCATGGACCGTTCGAGAGCGGACTTGGCAGCGCCTTGGTCGAGGTCCAGGAGCGTGTCGAGCGCATAGAGCTTGAAGAAGTAACGGTGCGTTCCCGAAGGAGGACAGGGCCCGCCGTAGCCAGGCCTTCGAAAATCGTTCATCCCCTGGCGCGCCCCCTGCGGGACGGAGCCTTCCGCTATTTCCGCGGTCTTCGGGTCGATGTTCCAGACCACCCAATGGACCCAGGTGCCGGCCGGCGCATCGGGGTCGTCGACGACCAGGGCGAGGGACCTTGCGCCCTCCGGGACGCCTTCGATCGCGAGCGGAGGGGCCACATCGGCGCCGTCGCAGGTGTATTTCCCGGGGATCATCCCGTTCGTGCCGAATGCCGTGCTCGACAGTTTCAGGGTATCCATGCCTGCCTCCTTCGGTCCGGTCCGGCCCCCCTGTCCTGCTTCCTGTCCGGATAAACCAGGGATGTGATCCAGCGCGACGGATCGATATCCACCGGGCTATCGCGGGCCTTTTAATGATATCACATCTCCCGGAGCGCAAGCCGGGAAGAGAGGCTGCTGCACCGGGGAGCGGGGCCCCAAAGGTCGATGGTCCGGCGGAACAGGGAGGGGAGGATTTCGGGGTATGGGCCTTTTCAATTTCCTGCGATCTATGGATATCGAATACTGCCCGGCGCGGTCCCGCGATAACGCGCGCAGTCGATTGCTGGGCGGAACCTTCAGGTCGTCAAGGGCGCTTCAGGTTAGAGACGGAACGCTTATCAAACGGGGAGATATGGCATGACGTGAATGCGGAGAAAAGGAACTGGAAATGAAATGGCGGCGGCTGACAAATCCAGCCGGATGTCAAACCGCAAGACCTAAAGACCCCGAAATGAGTGACCCCCTAATGCTTCTCGTCTTCCTAAAATCTCTCGAATCCATCATCGCGCGTATCCTGCGGGGTCCCCATTTCCAGGACCACCCCCAGCGGTTTTCCGTTTGCCCTTGCCGCGTTTCCCGGCGCAAGCGCCGCCGCTCTTCCCGCCTGCCTGACGAGGTCCCGGCCATGGCCTATGGCTTTCGCGGTCTGGTTCCGGGCTTGAACGGCTCCCGCACCCGAGAGCTTGAAGGAGGAGACGGTCGACAGGAGTTGATCGGCCTGGGTCGAGAGACTTTCCGCCGTTGAGGCCATTTCTTCCGCGGCGCCCGCGTTCTGCTGGATCACATTGTCGAGCTGCTGAACGGCCTTGTTGATCTGCTCCGCCCCGGAATTCTGCTCGGCGCTGGCGCTGCTGATCTCCATTACCATCTCCGCCGTTCTTTGAATGTCCGGAACGATCGTGTTAAGCAGCCGGCCCGCCTGTTCAGCCACTCCGACGCTGGTCTGGGAAAGCTTGTTTATTTCCGCCGCCGCCGCCTGGCTTCTTTCCGCGAGCTTGCGCACTTCGGCCGCGACGACGGCGAATCCCTTTCCGTGCTCTCCGGCCCGCGCGGCTTCGATCGCCGCATTCAGAGCAAGCAGGTTCGTTTGCCGGGCGATCTCTCCGATGAAGGATATCCTTCCCAATATCTCCTTCATCGCGGCCACTGTTTCATCAACGGCCTTGCCCCCTTCTTTTGCATTTTCCGCCGCTTTGAGGGCGATCTTCTTTGTCTCGTTCGCGGTATCGGTGTTTTGACGGATATTCGCGGCCATTTCCTCGGTCGATGAAGAGACCTCCTCGACCGATGAAGCCTGTTCGGCGGCGCCGCGGGAAAGGACTTCCGAACCCGAGGCGATCTGCCGGGCATGCGCGGTCGTATCTTCAGCGTTCTCTCGTATCTTTCCGATCAGCTCCCTGAGATCGACGATCATCTTATTGATCATCCTTCCCAGTTCGCCGAACTCGTCGACGGAGCGGATGCGGATCTCCTTCGAAAGGTCTCCGGCCGCCACCTGCCTCACGACGTCAATTGCGGAAGCCGCGGGCAGTACGACCATCCTGCGGACCATGAAATAGATCGTCCCCGCGAGCACCAGGATGATCACCAGGCTGGTCCCGACGAGCATTCCTCGTATCCTGTCTATTTCGCGCGTGATCGCCTGTTTGGAGAACCCCATGGTCACGGTCCCGATCGTATTTCCGTCCACCCGGACGTCCGATGTCAGGATCATGACATCCATCGCTTTCGAGATCTTTTCCGCGAGCGCGCGGACGTCCTCGCTGGTTTCATCCTTCAGGTATGCTTCCGTCTCTTTTTCGTTGAAGCTTGCGACCGAGCTCGACAGCACTTCCCCCGGGGCGTCCGACACGTAAGCGAACACCATGTCCTTCGCCTGGGCCGCTTCCGCGACAAGACCGTCGATCGCGATGCTGTCCTTGAAGAGGATGGGGTCGGACAGGCTTTGCCCCAGGAAGAACCCGAGCTCGGCTGCCCGCGCCTCGAGCATGCGGACCTGCGCTCCGTAGAGCTTTTGGGCGATATATACCGAGCTGATGATCATGATGACGGCGATGACGACGGACATGGCGATCACCAGTTTGGCGCCTATGCTTTTCGAGACCTTGCCTTGAAGTATTTTCATGTAGCGGCCCTCAATAGTCATTGTTGGATTAACCCGGGTCTGCAGGACACCTGTCTCTTCCCTGACGAACGTGCTCCGGCGCAGCTGCAGCGTCCCCGTTCAGGCTTCCGCGGAACGACGCGCTTTCGCCCCTCCGCGGCGCCGGCGGCGATGCTCAGAAGCCGAACTGGAGCATCGTGGTTATGGTCTTGAAATCCATCGAGTCCGGATTGTCCTCGTCCTTGAAGTCGGTTTGCGCATATTCCAGCGTCAATCTCAGGTTCTGGCCGTTGATGAGGTAATTGACGCCGCCGCCGGTCCATGTGACCCTCTGTGCGAAAACGCCGTTCAGGAGGGCAAAGTCCCATTCCTCATGCCTGACGAAAGGCTGGACCTGGCCGGGGCCGACCGCATCGAGAAACAGAAAGCCGGCCTTGGCATACCACCCCTTTTTCTCGCCGTCGATGCCGACGCTCCCGGGGTCCGGGTCAGCGCCCCGATAGGCATCATCGAAGTTCGTTTCCATGTACGCGGCAGAGAGCGTGGCCGAGCCGGTCAGTCCCACCGGATACTCGATGAAGACATCCGCCGTCCATGCTTGATAATCCTTTCCCCCGGTCATGCTGCTCACATCATCGTAGACCGCGCCTGCCTCATATTGCGCGGCAGCGCCGACCGTAAAGACCATTTTATTTCCCAGATAGGTGCCGCTGTACCCGAAGACGTTTTCGGGGTCAAGCAGCGCGAGATGGACCCGGCCGGTGTAGCGGGGAGAGCTCTCAGGCGCGCTGCCGCTCTCCTGCCCCTCCTGGATCGCCGCCATATATTTGACCTTGGACTGGATCGCGTTTCCCCAGAACACTAACCCCGTATCCCTTGTCCGCTGCATGGGGGTGGCGATGAACAGCGAACGGTCAAGGGTCAGGGGATTGAAACAGCCGTCCAGCACCTCGCGGGTAAACGGTATCTTCGCCGTTCCTGCCGTCACGTGAAAGTCGTTCCCGAGCTCCGCTTCCACATACGCTTCAAGCACGTCGAAATCGCTGACCGGCTCCTCGGCGACATCGACAGGGCCGATCCGCTGCGGGCCCCTCTGGTCCAGCTTGATCGAATAGCTCAGCGAGCCGGACGCCTGTCCGCTTATGGTCAGCCGGTTGCGCCGGAAATAGAAATCGGTCGTTGACCCGGTCCCGTCCGCCCCGGATCCCGTGTCCCGCCAGGTGGCGGCCAACTGGCTTTGATAGTTGAGCCGCATGAACGCCGTATCGCTCATCTGTATCACAGCTCCGTCCGAGGTCAGGCAGGAAGACTTCGCCTCTTCGGCGGCGCCTGTCCGGCCGGTGCCGGGCACAAGAAGGATCAACCACACTGCGCAAACCGCGAACGTTCTCATTCGTATCACACTCCCCATGAATTCCTCCTTCGCGCCCGACAGCTGACGCGTATTAAGGCATGCTTGGCGAATCGCTTCGCAAGGGACCCCGGCACGCGGGGCGTCATCAACAGCCGACGGGACCGCCCCCGCCGCCCCCGCCGCCTCCCGGGGCGCCTGAATTCATATACGCCTTGTCCGCTTCCTCGACGCGGTTGGCGCCGGTATCAAAGGAGTTCGGGGGATTGGTGCAGGCGGTTGTGCCGCCGGCGGAGTTCACGACGGATCCGTTCGCCAGGTAGGTCGCCGAACAGGCGTCTCCGTCCGCGGTCAACTGCTCGACATTCTTCCTCGCTGCCGCCGTAAAGGTCCAGGAATCGTCCAGCGCATGCCCGGTAACGGCGCCGAACGCGACCGTCATGCCGTTGGCCAGTGTTTGCGCGCTCCCGGTGATCGGAACGTTTGCTTCCGCCCAGCTCGTCCCGCCGTCGCTGCTCCAGGTGAAGGTATCCGCGGCGCCGACAGAATCGATCTTGACGACAAATGTCGCATTCGATGCGCCGGTATAGGTGCCGCCTGTCGTCAGATCGTTCAGGACGCCCGTTCCGGTGAACGTCGCGGCGCTGATGACCGGTTCGTGGTTATACGCGATCACGTCGCTGCGGCCCGCGATGTCCGTTCGCCAGGGCGATACCGCGTTCAACTGGCCCTTCATGGCCGCATTCCCCGATAACTGCCCCCATTGCGACCAGGAACCGTCGTACACGGCCGCCGGCCATCCAAGGATGCCGTCGAGCGCGAAAAAGGCTATGGACGCCAGGTTCCCCAGTCGGCAGTAGGCATAGCCGGTTTTCGAGCTGTCCAGCCCGATGGCATTGAAGCTCGCCGTAAGCTGGTCCGTTGGAACGAACCTGTTCGACCCGTTGTAAAGGGTATCGAAGCGCAGGGCTTGAGCGCCCCGGATGCGGCCTTCAAAGACCACGTAATCCGTTACTGACGCGGTTCCGCTGATGGATGAAAAGATGCCCGTGGTTGAGCCGCGGATGCCCGCATACGATCCGGACGCAGCCGTGCTTCTGACGTCTATCGGAACCACGTTGGGCGTCTTCCCATCCGCATAATCGAGCATTTCCGACAATGACACCCTCAGGTCGCCGCGCAAGACCCGCCTGTTCTTGACGCTGTAGGTGGACTGCTGGACCGGCGGAGGAGGCGCCGTGGTCAGGGTCATCCCGGCGGCGGTCCAGGCCGCATTCAAGCCGTTCAGCATCTTTAACCGCTCCCGGGGGAAGCCCCAGTAGCGGAACACGAAGTATGCGCGGCTGGAATTCATGACCGACGATCCCGCAAAAACAACGGTCGTCACGCCGTCGATCCCGTGCTTTTGGATCAGCCCGTCCATTTTTGAGCCTTCCGGCACCTCCGTGCCGGAGATCCCGACGCCCTCGGTCCTGGATTGATTGAGCTCGTTGGGATCGAGATGAAACGCGCCCGGAATGTGGCCGGCGGCATAGTTCGCCGCCGTGTTCACATCGAGGATGACGACCCGGTCGTAGCCCGCGCCGTTCACCTTGCCGGCGTCCATCCAGGCGCCCAATGTTGCAGCCTCGATCAGCGCGGATCCGGTCTGCGTCGTCGAAGGCTTTTCGTAGTCGCTGCCGCAGCTCGCGAAGAACTGAAGGGCAACGGCCAGGGCAACTACCCAGGCCGCGGCGACCGGCCTGCGATTCACTGCGTTGCGGATGTTCATGGTCTATTCCTCCCCGGGAGCATCACTCTTTTTCGAGCGGATAACCGGCCTTTTTCCAGGCCTCCATCCCGCCTTTCATATACGCGGCATTCGCATATCCGATCTGGTTCATCTCTTTAACCGCCAGCGGAGAACGGGTGTTGAACTCGCAGTACACGACGATCTTGGCGCTCTTGTCCGGCGCGATCTTCTTCAGGTGGTGCTCGAGAATGCGCGGCGAGAGGCCTACCGCCCTCGACATGTTCTGCGCGCCCTGGATATGATCGATGCGGTATTGTTTCATGTCCCTGATATCGAGAAGGACCGCCTGTTCCTTCCGCTCCACGATGCCCTTCACGTCCTCGACCGAAACGCTCTTTACTGCCGCGCGGGCCTCCTCCAGAAGCTGGTCCGTCGTTTTTTCGGCGGCGCCGGCCTTGGTGACGCCGACAAGCGTCAGAACAAGAAGCGAGATCGCGAGTATGGACATTTCTCTAAAACGCCGTCTTGCCTCACCGCGCCTGCAACCTATCGTTCGCATCAGAAAATCCATTTTCTCCTCCTCTGCCAGATGTGATATTGTCAATCTATAGCGCCGCGAAAACAGTGCTCGCGAACAACGTGCGGAATGGGATGTGAAAACGAAACGCTTTTTGATAACCCGATCTCGGGCCGTGACGTGCAAGAATCAGCAATTATTTGGACTATAAATCAGCGCCCGAAGCATGTCAACTAAAAAAATTGTTGCAAATAAAAATAACTGTTAGCGCATCCGCCGGGTTCCGGCAGAAGGTCTGCCACGCGGAGCATTGCGGCAATTATTTAAATACACGGGCAATCCCCGATGGTGCGAGTCGAGAATAGTACAAAAGATTGCAGGAGTCAAGAAAACACAGGTTGGCACACAAAAAAAAGCGACCTACCCGTTAGGGTAGGTCGCTGAAACGCTGAGATGACAAGCGACGGCCTGACTGCCGACTTCTTGGCTGAGATCGGTTAATTGAATTTCAGCTTCCGCGTCTCCTGACGGAGAACAGCACGCGAAGACCGCAATGGAGGCTATATTCTCAGCGTTGCGTTTCCATTCGGAGGTTGACCTGGTCCGACCCGGCTAGGGGATTGGAATGCCCTCAAGGAACTTGCCAACCAATATACCTGCATTCACCGAGCAGATATCGTTCTGAAGCGGTGTGACCTCGAGATCGAAATATCCTTCGCGGTCCGTGATCGCCGACACCCACATGACGGGCTTATTCGTGTCCCCAGGGGGGCGTTGTTTCTATCTATGCTTTTCTTGTTCTTTCCTTCTTTTCCAGCCGCGCGATCGAACGAACAATACACGATGTGTTGACACCCAGATGACGTGCGATCTCGGCGGCCGAAGATCCCAGTTCCTCCCGGCATCG
>JAGVOT010000097.1 GCA_020052615.1 Nitrospirota bacterium
CCGCCGCCTCCGGCACCCGCACCGGCACCCGCACCGGCACCTGCGCCGGCACCCGCACCGGCGAAGCCGGCAAAGAAGTAATATCCCGCGGGAACGATCAGCTTACGACCCTACTATGGCCCCCGTCAGGGGGCCTTTTCTTTGGAAGAGAACGCTATCATTTTAAAAATATCTGGACAGGTCAAAACCGGATTAACGCCGAATAAGGGCGGATAGTAATCCGTGTCAAAGGTCGTCATAAGAGCATCACGGAAACACGAGAAAACCCTATGACCAGGCTTACGACGGAAAAGCTCGGCGAGATCCTGTTGCAGGCGGGGAAACTGACGCCGGAACAGGCGAAAGAGATCAGGATCAAGCAGGACCATCAGAGGATGAAGATCCTGAAGGCCCGGGGCGAGACGATCCACCGAGGCAGGGTCCACCTTGAGGACGAGGTGTCTGCGATCGAGGTCGCCGCCTCGCTGGAGTTCGAACAGGCCTGCGCTCCGGGCAAGGTCCTGACCGAGGACCTTATCACCGAGGCCGTCTCCCGGCATGTCGGCATGCCTTTCACCAAGATCGATCCCCTGAAGCTCAATCCTGAGGTCGTCACCCAGATCCTGCCGCGGGCCTTTGCCCGCAAGAACGCCGCTGTGCCGATCGATCGGTGCGAGGACAGGCTCACGGTCGCCGTATCGGACCCCTTTAACCTTGAGATCGTTGAAAACATCGAGCGGATGGGATTCAAGGTGACCCGGGTTCTTGCTCCCCGGACGGATATCCTGAAGATCATTACCGAATTCTACGGGTTCCGTTCATCGGTAAGCGCCGCGGCCAAGGAAATGGGGACCGAGGTGGACCTCGGGAATCTCGAGCAGTTCGTCAAGATGAAGGCCGTGTCCGAGATCGAGGCAACGGACAAGCATATCGTGAACGCCGTGGAGTTCCTGTTCCGCTACGCCTTCGACCAACGGGCAAGCGATATTCATATCGAACCCAAGCGCGACCACGCCGAGATACGGTTCCGGATCGACGGCATGCTGCATTTGATCCACAAGGTCCCCAAGCAGGTCCATCCCGCCTTCGTGTCCCGCGTAAAGATGCTCTCCCGCATGGACATTGCCGAGAAACGCCGGCCCCAGGACGGCCGCATCAAGACCGAGCACAAGGGGCGCGAGGTCGAGTTCCGCGTGTCCACGATGCCGGTTGCGTTCGGTGAGAAGGTGGTGCTCAGGATCTTCGACCCCGACATCATCCTGCAGGACCTGGAGGAACTGGGTTTCTCGCCGCGGGAGTATGAGCTCTTCCGCTCCTTCATCGCCCGGCCCCATGGCATCGTCTTTGTCACCGGCCCCACGGGAAGCGGCAAGACCACGACGCTCTATTCGGCGCTCAAGACCATCTCAACGCCGGAAGTGAACGTTATCACCGTCGAAGACCCCATCGAAATGGTCTACGACCGCTTCAATCAGGTGGCTGTCCAGCCGCAGATCGGCGTCACCTTCGGCACGACGCTTCGCACGATCCTCCGCCAGGACCCGGACATCATCATGGTGGGCGAGGTCCGCGACCTCGAGACCGCGGAGAACGCCGTCCAGGCGTCCCTGACCGGTCACCTGGTCTTTTCAACCCTGCACACCAACGACGCACCGAGCTCCATCACGCGTCTCCTGGACCTGGGGCTCCCCGCCTTTCTCATTGCATCGACCGTGGTCGGCATCATGGCCCAACGCCTGCTGCGGAAGGTCTGCAAGAACTGCGAGCGGACGTACCGGCTCCTGCCCGAGGAGGCGGCGGCAGTCGGTCTTTCTTCCGAGCTGAACCAGAAGATCATGGTAAAGTACGGCGAGGGCTGTGCCCAGTGCCGGGGCACGGGATATCTCGGCAGGACCGGGATCTTCGAGGTCATGGAAGTGAACGAGAAGATCCGCCCGCTCATCACCGAGAAGGCGGATGCCGAGTTCATCAAGCGTACGGCCATCGCCGACGGAATGGTGCCCCTCCGTGAAGGCGCGGTGCGGAAGATGCTGAACGGCGAGACCACCTTTGACGAGGTGATCCGCGTGACGGGGGAGAAAGTATAAAGAAAGGGTCAAGGGGCAAGGGGCAGGGGTCAAGGAAGGACGAAAAAACGCACTGTCTTTCATGACCCATGACCCATGACCCGCTTTTTGAACCTATGGACACGTTTATCACATTCCTCAACGACCACGGTTTTCTCTTTGCCGGTGTATGTATCAGCATCCTGCTGGCGGCCTTCTTTGCCGCCTCGGAAACGGCCATGCTGTTCGCGAACAAGGCGCGCCTGCACCAGCTTGCCGATGAGGGCAATGCGCGGGCAGAAGCAGCGCTTGAACTGGCGTTGGAGCGGAACCGGCTCCACAGCAGCCTGCTGCTGGTGGAAAATTTCTTTCTGGTCCTCGCCGTCGTCCAGAGCACCGTTATTGCCCTCCATATTTTCGGCGGTGCGCTGATAGCGATCGCGGCCACGTCGGGCGCCATGAGCATCGTGGTGGTGCTCTTTGCCAAGCTCGCGCCCAAGGGACTTGCAGCGCGAGACCCCGATCGCCTCGCACTGGTCGTCGCGAATCCGATGCGGCTTCTCTTGAAGATGATATCGCCCGTGTCCCGTGTGGTTACGGCTGCCGCCGATCTTTTTGCCGGCCCTGAGGCGCGCAAGGGACTGTCATGCACCGCAGTGGTCACGGAAGAGGACATCAAGGCGATGATCAACCTTGGCGAGGAGGAAGGGGCGCTGAAGGAAGAGGAAAAAGAGCTCCTGCACAAGGTCTTCGAGTTCGGCGATACCCTGGCAGCGGAGGCCATGCGTCCGCGGACGGAGGTCATCAGCATGCCTGCTGCCGCGGCCATCAAGGACGCGCTCGCGCTCATCTCCGAGTTCGGCTATTCCCGGTACCCCGTCATTGAGAACACGGTGGACACGGTCATCGGCATCCTGTACATAAAGGACATCCTGATCGCCATGTCCTCGGGCGACGTGAAGCAGGACGATCCCATCCAGCGGTTCATCCGTCCGGCCAACTTCATTCCCGAGAACAAACGCGTGAGCGAGCTCCTTGCCGAGATGCAGAGGGACAAGTTCCAGATCGCCATCGTCATAGACGAGTTCGGCGGCACCGCCGGCCTGGTGACCCTGGAGGACCTTATCGAAGAGATCGTCGGCAGCATCCATGATGAGCTGGATGCGGAGGAAAAAGACGTGGAGATCGTCGACGAGAAGAACGTGGTGGTCTCCGGCCAGGCCGAGATCGACGAAGTGAACGAACTGCTGGATACCCATCTCCATACGAAGGATTTCAACACCATCGGAGGTTTTGTCTTCGGCCTCTTCGGCAGGATGCCCCGGGCAGGGGAGCAGCTCCGCTACAAGGACGTGAAGTTCGAGGTGCTCGAACTGGACGGCAGGAAGATCGACAAGATAAAGATAACGAAGCTGTAAATACAGCCAATAGTGATTGAGTAATTAAGTGATCGAGGGTCACCCTTAATCACTTAATCTCTATTTTCTTAATTACTCCCGGAGGTGTATCGTGCGGAAGAAAGTTACGGTGATCGGTGCAGGAAATGTCGGGGCAACGCTGGCGCAGCGCATCGCGGAGACGGACCTTGCGGACGTGGTGCTGGTGGACGTGATGGAGGGGGTGCCCCAGGGAAAGGCACTGGACCTCATGGAGTGCGGACCCATCCTCGGATATGACTCAAGGGTGACCGGAGCGAACGGATACGACGATACGGCCGGCTCGGATGTTATCGTCATTACGGCCGGCCTTGCGCGGAAGCCGGGCATGAGCCGGGACGACCTGCTCGCCAAGAATGCCGACATCGTGAAGGTCTGCGCTGCGGAATCGGGACGCCGCTCGCCGAACGCCGTCATGATCGTCGTGACCAATCCCATGGATGTCATGGCGTTCGTTGCCATGAAAGCGACGGGCTTCCCGCGGGAGCGGGTCTTCGGCATGGGCGGAGTGCTGGATTCAGCACGCTTCCGGACGTTCATCGCCATGGAACTGAAGGTCTCTGTCGAGAACACCCATGCCTTCGTGCTCGGCGGCCACGGCGACACCATGGTCCCGCTGCCGCGCTATTCCTCGGTGGCCGGGATCCCGATCACCGAGCTCCTGAGCGCAGATCAGATCAACAAGCTGGTGGACCGGACGCGAAACGGCGGCGCCGAGATCGTCGCCCTGCTCAAGACCGGGAGCGCATACTATGCGCCTTCGGCGGCGGCGGCGGAAATGGTGGAGTCGATCCTGCTGGACAAGAAGAAGATCCTCCCCTGCTCGGTGCTCCTGGAGGGCGAGTATGGTGTCAAGAGCGTGTTCGCCGGGATCCCGGTGAAACTGGGCGCCAAGGGGATCGAGCAGTTTGTCGAGGTGAAGCTCAATGCCGAGGAGAAGGCTGCGTTCATGAAGTCCGTGGAGGCGGTAAAATCGGGATGCGCGAAATTCATGTAGACGAGATACGGGACAACGTCGCGCAGATCTGCATCGACGCGGCGTACGATCTCAGCGAGGACGTGTGCACGGCCTTCGACCGGGCGCAGGAGGCGGAGACCTCGCCTGCGGCGAAGGAGGTCATCGGCCTGCTCAAGGAGAACGCGCGGGTCGCCCGAGAAGAACGCATTCCCCTCTGCCAGGACACGGGCATTGCGGTCTTCTTCATAGAGATCGGCCAGGACCTTCGCATCAAGAACGGATTTCTCAATGACGCCGTCAACGAGGGCGTGCGGAAGGGTTACAAGGAGGGGTACCTCAGGAAGTCGGTCGTCGACCCGCTTACGCGGAAGAACACAGGTGACAACAC
Organism: Nitrospirota bacterium; assembly: GCA_020052615.1. Taxonomy (GTDB): domain Bacteria; phylum Nitrospirota; class UBA9217; order UBA9217; family UBA9217; genus JAAXXJ01. The sequence goes on from JAGVOT010000097.1 coordinate 4,807, forward strand.
GCCGGCCATCATCTACACGGAGCTTGTGCCGGGCGACAAGCTCAGGATATCCTTCATGCCCAAGGGCGCCGGCAGCGAGAACATGAGCGCCATCAGGATGCTCCGACCCACCGAGGGGATCGAGGGCATTAAGGAATTCGTCCTTGAGTGCGTGAAGAAAGCCGGGGCCAATCCCTGCCCGCCCATCGTCGTCGGCGTCGGCATCGGCGGTACGTTCGAGAAGGCGGCGGTCATGGCAAAAAAATCGCTGCTCCGGCACATCGGCAGTCCCAATCCGAAGCTGGAGCTTGCTTCGCTCGAAGAGGAACTACTCAAGGCAGTGAACCGGACCGGCATCGGACCCGAGGGACTCGGCGGCAAGGTGACGGCCATGGCCGTCCATGTGGAGACCCACCCGTGCCATATCGCGAGCCTGCCGGTGGCGGTGAACATCAACTGCCATGCCGCGCGGCACAAGACGATCATTCTTTGAAGTGATTAGTGATTTTGTAATTAAGTAATTGAGGAAAGACTTTAGCTGAATCACTGAATAACTAATAACTCAATAACTATGACTGAACCGATAAAAATAAATCCTCCCCTGACCGACGAGGTCATCATGAAACTGAAGGCAGGCGACCGCGTCCTGATCACCGGCGTGATCTACACCGGGAGGGACATGGCGCACAAATACATGGTCGAAGGCCACAGAAAAGGCCAGACATTTCCCTTCGACCTCAAGGGCCAGGTCCTGTACTATACGGGTCCCACGCCGGCGCCGCCGGGAAGGCCCATCGGCGCGGCCGGGCCTACCACGAGCTACCGGATGGACAAATATGCGCCCTATCTTCTCGAGCACGGTCTCAAGGCCATGATCGGGAAAGGTCCGCGCGGTGCGGAAGTGAAGGGGGCCATCAAGAAGAACACAGCCGTCTATTTCGCCGCTATCGGCGGTGCCGGGGCCCTCATCTCCAAGGCCATCAAAAAAGCCGAGGTCATCGCCTATCCCGAGCTTGGCACCGAGGCGGTGATGCGGCTCGAGGTCGAGGACTTCCCGGTCTTCGTGGTGAACGATGTGCACGGCGGTGATTTGTATGAAATGGGCGTTGCGGAGTACGGCGAAGTTCAAAACAAAGAATAAAAATCTTTGACACTGATTTACACTGAGAAAGGCTATGAAGGCTCATGATTTTTCATAGGCTCTTATCCGCCGTGATCTGTGTCAAATGCCGTTTCTAGTTTTATTCGTGTCATTCGTGATAAGGCTTTTGTTTTTTCAGGAGGGTTTTCATGACGATCAAGTCCAGGATTCGGACGGTGCCCGATTACCCCAAGAAGGGCATCCTGTTCCGCGATATCACCACGCTGATCAAGGACCCCGTGGGGTTCCGGCTGGTCATCGACACCATCACCCAGCGGTATATCACGGGCGATCATGACTTCAATGTCATCGTGGGCATCGAGTCCCGGGGTTTCATCATCGGCGGCGCTTTGGCGTACACGCTGGGGAAGGGCTTCGTGCCGATCCGGAAGAAGGGCAAGCTTCCCGCGGAGGTCGTGTCGCAGGAATACCAGCTGGAGTACGGCACGGACAAGATCGAGGTCCACAAGGACGCGATCAAGAAGGGCGACCGGGTGCTGCTGATCGACGACCTGCTCGCCACCGGCGGTACGGCGATGGCAGCTGCCGCGCTCATCGAGAAGCTCGGCGGCACGGTGGTGGAAATGGCCTTTATCGTGGACCTGCCCGATGTGGGCGGCAAGAAGAAACTGAAGGACAAGGGCTACGAGGTCTACGCGCTCACGGAGTTCGAAGGGGATTGAGATTATTTGCAGGTCATTCCCGCGAATGTGGGAATCCAGCGTATCAGGTTCTAGAGAAGCGGAGCATGGTTGATCATGCCCCGCTTTTTTATGACCTCGACCCCGCGAGAGAGGGCGGGTGAGGGACGAGATATGTGATTACAGTAATATTATCTTACCATATATTGACAGATATTCGTACCTATGGTAATATGACGCCATGCAAGGAGGAGCGTAATGAGCATTTATGAAAAAATAGGGCGTCGGATCAAGGAGCTGCGGGAAAGGGCCGGGATGAGCCAGGACGCGCTGGCAAAGAACATGAACCTGCCCCGCCCCGCCATATCGCAGATCGAGATGGGCTCCCGGAAGATCGCCACTGATGAGCTTCTCAAGTTCTCGCAGATTTTCCACGTTCCGGTGGATGATCTGCTTAATCCCGGAAAAGAGCCGGAGGTCAGTTTTCAGGAGGAAAAGGCGGGAAAAGCAACCAAACCGCAACTGCGGGTCAGCGTCCCGCAGAAGAACCTCCGGAAGTTCAAGGAAGTACTGCTGTACATCCTGAACAAGGTAGGCGCAAAGGAGAACATCGGCGAGACCGTCGTCTACAAGCTTCTCTACTTCATCGATTTCGACTTCTACGAGAAATATGAGGACCAGTTGGTCGGCGCCACCTACATCAAGAACAAATACGGACCAACACCCGTAGAGTTCGCGAAGATCGTCGAAAAGATGGTAAAGGACGGGGAGATCGAGAAGGTCAAGAGCGAATACTTCAAGCTGCAGCAGACAAAGTATCTTCCCCGCCGTAAGCCGAACTTGGCGAATCTCACGGCTGCCGAGATCGAGGTGATCGACGACGTGCTGAACCGGCTCTCGGACATGAACGCCAGCCAGATCAGCGCCTACTCGCATGGCGATGTTCCCTGGATGTCGACGAAGGATGGCGAGACGATCGACTACGAATCGGTCTTTTATCGCACGCCGCCCTATTCTGTGCGGGCATACGCGGAAGAGAACGGATGAGCCGATCGTTCTACAGTGAGTTCGACGGGACGCTGTTCAAGAGGATAACCCATGTCCCGGAGTTCGAGAAAGACCTAAAAAGGCTCTCCAAACGGTTCTCTTCGCTCGAAGAAGACCTGCAGACCTTCATCAAGGTAGCGATGAACCTGTATCATAAGCAGAAGATCGACAGCAATGCGATCTTTCATATATCGGACCTCGGGATCAAGTCGCCGAAAATATACAAGGCAAAGAAATTTGCGTGCAAAGCGTTGAAGGGGAAGGGTGCGCAATCGGGGATAAGGATTATATATGCGTATCATGAAGAAGAGGATTGGGCAGAGTTTGTCGAGATTTACTATAAGGGCGATAAGGGAAGTGAGGATAGGGCTCGGATAGCAGGAAAGTTTGGCTAGGATTGGACGTTTCTGGTAGACAACAAGCGAACAGTGGCTATAACAGGATGCTCCAACTTGGATAGATGCCTTTGGCACGACCAAATAGCTCGTTCAAACTAAGTTCGACATAATGTTTGGTAAGAGTGTTAACCAAAGCGAATTTGAACTGTTGCTTCAGGCTTTGCGCCACAAGGACTTCTGCCGCAGTAAGACTAAAAAAGTATCCATGAAAGTTGGCATTGATTTTGTCCTTGCGTGTTGATTTTATTTCGAAGAGTTGAATCTTGTTTATTCGAGCTTCAATTTCAGAAAGATCGTCTAGATCGATGGGAGCAATTAGTTTAACAATATCAAAGGCGCGCCCGTATACGATCATGTCTCTCTTAACAAAGGCAACGACTATATTCTTTTTTTGCTTAGGCGTGGGGAGGATAAAGCCTAATTGTTTTTCAACGAGCATCTGAGCTGCTCGACGTGCTGTAGCGCTGCCACTCTCTATTTCTGCGAGGCCGGTTAGTGTCGGCAGTGTCAATTTGGGACTAAGTAATCTCGCCGATCCTTTTTTCGTTTTATCGGCCATTAAGTCTCCCAGGTAAGTCACGGTTTAGTCTTGTTCTTGGCGGCATTTTCAAGCCGTTTCGAAAGTGTGGGCAATAATTGAGCGGTTGATGTTCCGAGTGCTTGGCAAATCTGTGCGGTTTCTATAACATCTAGCCGGCGTTCACCGGTTTCGTATTTGCTAACAAAGCTTTGTGGTACCGAAAGCCTACGAGCTAGCTGAGCCTGGGTCAAACTTTTCGCTTCTCGTAAGTCCTTCAGCATCCGACGTAGTTCAAGGTAGGCAATATCATAGGGTGTCTTTTTCATTCGTTCAACTTATACCATGAAGCCCCTTTTAAACCCAAGTTGGGATATTCTTTATTGTGCTGACCTGAACCAGTTTCATAATCTCAGCAGGCTGCTGATCTCGGGTTTCTAGATGAGCCAGCTGCGCCATCCATTGTCATTGAAGCAAGTAATGAGGAGTTGAATATGCCGATAGATATTTCCGATTATAAGACAAAAGCTCATTCTGCGGTCATGCGGTTCTGGTGTGGTGGCAGAGGACGGAAGAAAAAATTTTCCAATAAAATGGATGGGTTTGCAGATCTTATCACCGATATTGTTAGCAACAACGGGTTGTCGAAATCTTCTGTCCTGTGGCAGCAGGATCAGCATGTTTCACTTCCAGGGCATTTCTTTTCAACGCAGCTATGGGACCTTGTCGTTGTCAATGAAGGGAAACTGGTCGCAGCCATAAAGCTCAATTATCAACTCAGAGGGTCAATTGATAATCATGATACTCGCGACTACAGGGAAGTCCTCAGCATGTCGATGGAGTTGCGAGCAGCGTACAGGCAGGGTATATTTAGAGAAACCAGGAAACCCTTTGTAGGTTATCTTGTTCTTATCGAAGATGCGCCGACATTGCGAAAGCCTATTAATGATGTTTCTCCCTTTTTCCCTCTTTTACCGGAGTTTCGTGGTGCGTCGTACGCTGAACGTATTAATATTCTGTCCGAGAAACTTATGGTAGAGAACCTGTACTCAGCAGTAGCCGTGATTCTTTCACCGCGGTCCGCATCGAAATCCGGGAAGTATTCCGAAATGAGCGCCATGACCGGGCTCAAAGCTTTTGTTGCCACACTTGCTGGCCACGTTGCCGCAGAAGCTGCGATGTGAATGGACATTGATGTCTATGAAAAAAAGGCAGACCAGTAGGCCTACCTTTGATGTTTGTTCTTCAGTTTGAATAGGGATCAATGCACCGAACACGAGATGCAGGGATCGTAGGACCGCACGAGCATCTGGGCGAGGAGTTCGATGTCCCGGTCCTTCTTTCCTTCCCGGGCATACTGTTCCGCAAGCGCCGTCAGGTCGTGCTGGATGTTGGCATGGTTCTGGCTCGTGGGGATCACGCAGTCGCTCCTGACGATCCTGCCTTCCTTGTCGAACTCGTAGCAGTGGTACAGGATGCCCCGGGGCACTTCCACCGCCCCGACGCCGATGCCTTCCTTCGGAACCACTCTCTGCCGCGACTCCTGCCATTCCCTGTCCAGCATTCCATTGATCAGGTCGATCGACTCCATCACGATATGGACGCATTCCACCAACTGGGCGATGTTGTTCATGTATGGATTGTGGTTCACCGGTTTGAGTCCGAAGCTCAGGGACAGTTCTTTCGCCGCAGGATGGAGGAACGAGAAGTTGTTGTTCAGCCGTGCGAGTGCGCCGACCGCGAAGGACTGGCGCGAGAGCTTGCTCCACTTGGACGTCGACTGACCGACCATATACTCGTTCGTCATGAGGCGGTACTCATGCTCCCTCCTGACCACGCCGTCGGTTGAGACAAGTTCACCTCCGATAAAAGGATATTCCCCGCTGCCCTTGAGCGAGACGAACTCGGTCTCCCGGCTGAAGTCCGGCACCGAGAACTGACGGAACAGCTCTGCGGTGCGCGTGAGGTCGTCCACGACATCCTGCAGGCGGTACTTGAACTTCAGCAGCTCCCCCTTCGCGGGCAGCATGGTGAACCCGCCGACCACGGTCCGGGTGGGATGCATTCTCCGGCCGCCGACGCAGTCGCACAGGTCGTTGGCGAGCAGCTTGATCTTTGCGGCGCGCTTTATTACGTCTGGATGCGACTCGATGAGCGGGAACACGCTCCCGGCGTTGACAAAGTCCGGGGCTGCCAGGAAATAGAGATGGAGGACATGGCTTTGAAGGGTCTCCATGTGCTTGAGCAGCAGGCGAAGCTTGCCGGTCTGGCCGGTCGGGACGATGCCGAAGGCGTTCTCGACCGCGCGGATGCTCGCCAGCGTGTGGCCGATGGAACAGATACCGCAGATCCTGCCGCAGATCCAGGGAGCGTTCTCCCATTTTTTCCCGACCAGCATGGCCTCGAAGAAGCGCGGCGTCTCGACGACCTCCCACGTCGCCTCTTCGACCTTGCCGTCCCTGATGGATATCTTGATGTTGCCGTGGCCTTCGACCCGGGTGATATGCTTGATGTCGATTGTCTGGGTTACTTTCATAAAGGCCTCATAACGAACCAAAAGCATTGTTTCTCGCACCAAAAGTAGGCGCTTCCAAGCGAAGCACGCAAAGTTCGCCAAGGTTAAGATCATGAGAGGGGTATCAGTTATCTGCCTTCCTTTGCGTCCTTTGCGAGCTTTGCGAGAGACCGCCGTATCATTTTGCCTTAATGTTGTTTCGCATCTCCGCCGCATGCCCCGCGAACCCCCCGAAGCACTCCAGCCGGTCGAGCATGGTCTCCTCGGAGAACCCATGTTTCTTCATGACCTCCTGCATCTGCTCCACATTGGCGTCAACCGCGGGACCGCGGCAACCCCAGCAGCCGAACCGGCTGTTGGGACACCAGGAGTCGCAGCCGCCCCGGGTGATGGGGCCGAGGCAGGGTTCGCCCAGGTCAAAGAGACAGGTGTTCTCGTTGGCCTTGCATTCCATGCAGACAGGGTATTTCGGCGCGACGATGGTCTTGCCGAGCACGACGTTGGTAACGATCTTTTCGACTTCCTCCTTCTTGACCGGACAGCCGAATATTTTCAGGTCGACCTTCACGAAATCCTCGAGCGGCCGGGCCGTGTCGTTCGTCTCGATGGGGTGGGAGCCGTACACTTCCTTTTTTACCCAGGCGGGGTCCTGAAAGCGGTTCTTCAGCTGGTTCACTCCGCCGAAGCAGGCGCAGGAGCCGAAGGCAACGAGCACCGCGGCGGTGGCGCGTATCTTCTTGAGCCGTTCGATCTCGTCGCTGCGCGTAACGCTGCCCTCGACGAAGGCGATCGTGTAGTCGTCGTACTTCTCGGTCATGGCCTCGCGGAAGGCCCGGATATCGACGAGCGACAGAAAGTTGAGCAGGGTCGTCTCGTTGTTCACCAGCTGGAGCTGGCATCCTTCGCACGACGACAGCTCGAAGAAGGCGACCTTCGGCCGGGGGACGGGGATGCCGAGATAGGTCCGTTGTGTCGGTTCGTGCTTATTCACGATCATCGCTCCTATAAAGCGGCGCTATATGCTTCAGGTTTCTCCGAAGAAGATGCGAATCAGGTCTTTGACACTGAAGACCCTGAGAACGGCCATGATAACTGCGGATACTGCAAGTACTCTAAATATTTTATTTGAGAGGATTACATACTCAAAAAATCTGATGCCAGCGGGCAATTTGTCTTATCCTGCATCTTCAGGATCTTCATCCGCCTCTTCTGTGTCAAAGGTTCAATCTGTGTCCTCAGTGTCCAAAAACGCAGTACTGACGGCTTCAGATGGCCTCTTTCAGGTTCATGACGGTCCAGTAGTCGAACACCGGACCGCTGAGGCAGGTGTAGGTCGAGCCCACGTTGCAGCGGCAGCACTTGCCCATGCCGCAGTGCATCCGGCGCTCCAGGTCCACGAACATCTTCTGCATGGGGATGCCGCGCTCCGCCAGCATGGTGCAGACGGACTTGAACATGACCGGCGGGCCGCAGACGATGGCGTAGGTGTTGTGGATGAACGAGTCGTCGCGGCTCTTCACGATCTCCTCGAGGACCTTGGGGATGTACCCCACCGGGCCGGTCCATGAGGGTTCCGCCTTTTCCAGGATGAGGTGCAGGCCGATGTCGTCCTTTTTCCACATTTCGTACTGGAACTTGAACAGCAGCCGGGACGCGTCCTTTGTGCCGTACACGATGTCCACGTGGTCGAACATGCTGCGGTGCTCCTGGACGTGGGCGATGGGCGATCGGAGCGGCACCAGACCCAGTCCGCCTGCGATGAGCAGGATGTTCCCGCCGTGCATCCGCTCCATGGGGAAGCTGGTCCCGAAGGGCCCCCGGATGCCGACGCGGGTGCCGCGGGGCGCGCGGCTCAGGACGGTCGTAAGGTTTCCCACCGCGCGGATGCAGAGCTCGATGTCCTCATGGTTGCTCGGCGACGAAGATATGGAAAAAGGCGCTTCGCCGATGCCCGGCAGTTCGAGCATGATGAACTGGCCCGGATGGAACGAGAAATGCCGGCGGTCCTCGGGGTCCATGATCCGGATCCGGTAGAGGATCTCCTGCTCCGTGAGCTTATAGACGCTCGTGATCTCGGCCTTGTAGGTGAACTCGAAGCTGTCGAGGTCGCTCGTTCGGTGGTACTTGTGCTTATGGGGGATCACGTTATGGAAGGCCAGGCGGTGGTCCATATCACTGTTCCTCTCCCCGGACGCTTGCGATGACCTCAGGGACCGTGATCCCGGCGAGACAGGCCTCGCCGCAGCGTCCGCAGCCCACACAGAGGGACTCTTCATAGGCCTCGACGAAACCCCGGTGCTTGTGGTAGTAGCGGTACTTGAGGCGGGTGCTCCGTTCGGGACGGAAATTGTGTCCGCCGGCAACCTCGGCGAAGTCCACGACATTGCAGGAGTACAGCGTCTTGGTCTTCCGGGCCTTCTTGAGGCTCACGTCCACGGTCTCCTCGACGCCGTAGCAATAACAGGTGGGGCAGACGTTGGAGCAGGTGCCGCAGCCCAGGCATTTGTCTCCCCACTGCTTCCAGACGGGCGACTGGAACTCCATGTCGAGGATCTTGGTGAGGTCCGTGGTGTCCACATGGGCGGTAAACAGTTTGTTCATCTCCGCAACGGTCCTCATGAACTGCATATGGTCGGCCTCGGTCGGGGTCTCTGTTCTCAGGTCCTTTGCGACCTCGTAGGCCTCGGCGGACTGGATCTCGATGAAATACTTGTCGCCGATGTCGGTGAGGAAAAGGTCGAACCCGTGGAGCACTGTGTCGGCGCCCATGGAACGGCAGAAGCAGAAGGGCTGCGGCCGGCAGTCGGTGCCGATGATGAACATGTTCTTCCGCTTCGCGGCGTAGTAGGGCATGGGATAGACCGGGCCCATCAGCACCTTGTCGAGCTTGTTCAGCGCGTTGATGTCGCAGGCATGAAGGCCGAAAAGCACATAGGGCCGGTCGATGTTGTAGCCGATGGTCTTGGTCCAGTCCCTGCCGTCCGTTGTGAACGTGGCGAGGTCCTCGCGGAAGGGGAGGAAGTACCGCTTGGCCGGCAGCCGGGTGGTCGTGTAGTCCAGCCGGAGCTTTGCCTGATCGGTGACCGGCTCGAAGGCGAAAAGGGGCTTGCCCATCCGGTCGGTATCGGTCTGGACCGGTCCGACGACGGTGTTCTTTTCCACGAGCATATCAAAAAGGGCCTTCAACTCGGTCTTTTCGGCTGTTCGGAAGAGCATGGTATTGCTTCCCTGGAGAACGAACGGTCGGATCGCACGACATCAGTACCTGCTTCTGCATCAATTATAACAGGCGCGATGAATGTTTTATGCAATGTTCTGTTGTTGCCGGAAAGGTTGGTCAAGGGATCGAGGAAAAGGCATTATGCGAAGGGACATCGAGACTGCAAACGTATGCGGCACTGGTTTGCAGGATCTTCGATGTGCGCGCAGTGATGATCAGGCGAGGCCGGCCACCAGGCGATGGAGTTCAGGGTAGTCGGCCTGAGCAAGAGAGGTCTCTTCCTTGAGCAGCCTGAGCGCCTCGGGAACGTGCTTCAGGAAGTATTTCTTGCTCTTCACGACGGAGAGAAAACCATAGGCGCCGAGGGCCTGCATGTGGCGCTGGAGACGGCAGGGCAGGATGCTGTCGCGGAACGAACTTTCGTCAAAGTCCTTCGAATGATTCTTCATCATTTCGATGTAGTAAAAGACCAGGCGGTCCCGCATGGCGTTGTCGAGCCGGTGATAAGGGTCCCAGAGGATGGAGGCAAGGTCGTAGGCAGGCGGCGCCATGCGGCTGCCCTGGTAGTCGATGACGTGGGGCACACCGCCCCGGACCATGATGTTCTGGCATTGGAAGTCCCGGTGAATGATTGCCGGCACAAAACCGCTGACGGTCTTCGCGAGGCGGTGGAGCTCTTCATCCAGCGCCTTCCGGTCGGGGACTGCGGCCTTTTTCAGGCCCGCGACGAACCGTTCAAGAAAATAATTCGTTTCCCATCGCAGGTGGTCGTAGTCGAATACGCGCGCCGCCAGGAGGGGGCAGTCGTCGACCTGCTCAGAAGCCCGTCCGTGGAGTTTCACCAGGATGTCGAGAACGCGGCGATACTGGGCATCGACCACATCGGGATCGTGAGGGAACCGGAGATAGGAGTGCAGGGACAGGTCGCCGAGGTCCTCGAAGAGCGCGCGCCTGCCCTGCTCATCCGTTCCGAGGAGCTGCGGGACCGGGATCCCGTGGGCGTGGAAGAACTTCGTATAGACGAGATGGCGTTCGTAGTCGGGATCGTCGCGCCGGCATTCCATCATGACCGCCGTCATGCCGCCTTTCAGCACGCGGAAATAGCGGCGGTCGGAACCGCCAAGACCGATCAGGACCGCCTGAGCGATGCCGCCCTTTCCCGCGGCGGCGGCGTCGAAGAAGGAGAACAGGGGGCCCGCAAGGCCGATGTCCTTCTTGTACGCTCCATGGGACGCGGGCTGCATAGCGGCCTCCGCCAGGGGGAGTTCATAGTCGGGCCCGATGATGCTGTTCTCGTGACTGCCCGTGACCTCCGAACCGGGCATGACGATGCAGTTCCGGAGACGGCTGCCGCCCCGTACAGCGCTGCCTGATTCGACCACCGTATAACCGTCCACGTCGATCTCGCCGACCCTGGCCGAGGAGGAGCAGTAGACCGTTTCACCGATCATCTTGAGCGTGTCGAGGACCGCCGCGGTATAGGTGGAGGGATTGCCGATATCGCTCCAGTAGGATCCGGTAAAGTCCAGGGTCTTGACCTTGTAGCCTGCCTTGGACGCCGCGATCCAGGCGGTCGTTGCATGGGAGACACCGGCAGGAAGGAACCGGAGGATGTCGGGCGAATAGACGGCGACGCCGGTATAGGCGACCTTTCTTGCGATGCGGGCAGGATCGGGACGCGAGGCCCCGGGATTCTCGACGTCGATCACGCAGTCGTTGTCGTCTATGACGACATTGCTCAGGTCGGGATGCCGGTGGGTCACGAGCGTGGCGATGCTGCCCAAGGCGAAATGGGTCTCGACGAGCTTGCTGAACGAGATATCCAGCAGGATATCGGCGTTATGGACGATAAAATGGGTTCCGGCGAGGAACGGCTCGGCGTTCTTGAGCGCTCCGCCCGTGCCGAGCAGCCGGTCCTCGGGGAAGAAGGTGACCTGGTTCGCATAGGGGGAGGCCCGGAACCATTCGCGGATCATCTCCGGCTTGTGGTGGAGGTTGACGCCGATCTTCCCCTCGCAGATCGAGGTGAGCTTCCCGAGGATGACGCCGATGAGGGGCCTGCCGAGAAGCGGGAGCAGCGGCTTCGGGATGTGGTTCGTCACCGGCCTGAGCCGCTCGCCGAGACCGGCGGCGGGGAGGAATATGTTGAGGGGGATCTTGGGCATGTTTTTTAATGCTGGAGCAGGGGTCAAGGGTCAGAGAACATCGACTACCGAACCCTCGCCTGTCGTTCTCCTGAATTCTAAAAGGATGATCGTCGTACCCGCGAAAGCGGGTACCCAGGGATTGAGATATGCGGGAGAAGACTGGATTCCCGTTTACACGGGAATGACGGAATATGCGCGTCTTTACTTATTTTGAGTTCATCGCTTAATTATAAAGTAAGTACTTCTTCCGCACCTTCTCGAACTCCTTCAACTCGTCCCTCCACCACGCTTCCATGTCCCTGATGTCCTTCCATGATTCGATGTCCTTCCGGAACTGGCCGCTGCCGGCGAGGATGTCGATCGGCATCTTTACCTCTTCATATTCATAGGGGGGCTGCTTCCAGGCGAAGTCCCTCGGCCAGGTATTATGGACCGCCTTCAGGATGGCAACACCGGTCCTGAAGGGCCTGAACTTCTCCCGGTCCGTTACGTGGATCTGGGCGCCGCCGCAGAGGATGCCCGCGTGTTTCTGGAAGGTCGGCTCGAAATAGAGCGGACGGAACATCACGCCGGGGAGCTTGAACTCCCGGAGATGGTCCACAAGGGTCTGGGCGTGGATGAAGGGCGCGCCGAAGATCTCGAAGGGGCGCGTCGTGCCGCGGCCTTCGGACAGGTTCGTTCCCTCGAGGAGGCACATCCCGGGATAGACGAGTGCCGTGTCCAGCATCGGCATGTTCGGCGAAGGCATGACCCAGGGGAGCCGGGTCTGGTCGAACCACGATCTCCGTTTCCAGCCCACCATGGGGATCACGCGGTAGTGAATGCCGGGATGGAATGTGTCCTCGAGGTAGTGGCCGATCTCCCCGATGGTCATGCCATGCCGGACGGGGAGCGGCCTGAGGCCGACAAAGGAACGGTACCCTTGCCGCAGCACCGGCCCCTCGGTGATATGCCCGCCGATGGGGTTCGGCCGGTCCAGAACAACGACCGTTTTCCCCGCCTCGCGGCAGGCCTGCATGCAGAGGTCGAGGGTCCAGATGAAGGTGTAATAGCGGGCGCCCACGTCCTGGAGGTCGACGGCGAGGACGTCGATGTTCTCGAGCATGGCCGGAGTCGGTTTGCGTACGGATCCGTAAAGGCTGGCGACGGGCAGGCCCGTGGCCTCATCGCGGAAGCCTTCCCATTCGACCATGTTGTCCTGGGTCTGGCCGTAGATCCCGTGCTGCGGACCGAAGAGGGCGGCGAGGCGGAATTTCCTTGACCGGCGGAAAATGTCCACAGCGTGCTCGATCTTCTTATTCACGCTGGCGGGGTGCGCCACGAGACCGACGCGAGCGCCTTTGAGGTCCCTGGGCCAGAGCTTCTCGACGAGGTCGAGGCCCGTGAGCGTTGCTTTTTTGACGGCCATGAGCGGATTATAGAGGCTCTCCCGGTGAAGTGCAACAGGAAATTCGGACCGCGAAGGCCGTCCCTTGGTCTTGACATGCTCTTTCGTATCGTGCTACAGTTTGCCTGTCATCACGGCAGGGCACAGCCAATTTCGCCGCAAAAGGAGAACCCATGAACCGGAGACGCACCGTGGCCTTTATCCTGACCGCTGTCCTGCTGTTCTCGTTCGCTCCTCCTGCATCGGCTCTCTACCAATGGGTGGACGAGAAGGGCCATCTCCACATAACAGATAA
>JAGVOT010000135.1 GCA_020052615.1 Nitrospirota bacterium
ACATTCACGGGCGGCGCCATGATCGGATTCGCGGCGCGGCTGGCCCGGGGCTGCACGAGCGGCGTGGCGCTCACGGGCGGCGCCCAACTGGCATTGTCGGGATGGATCTTCGTCCTGGCAATGTTCGCGGCGGGTTTTCTGGTCGCGTCGGTCTTCAGGAGGCTCTGGTCATGACGGCGCCGTTCGAAATAAGCGATATGGCCGGTCTCGGGCTGGCCCTGGTGTTCGGGCTGTTCTTCGGCCTGTCCCTTGAACGCGCGGGGCTGGGGGACCCGCACAAGCTGACCGGCGTGTTCTCTTTTCGGGACTTCACGGTACCCAAGGTGATGTTCACGGCGATCCTTGTCGCGGGCAGCGGCCTCTATCTCCTTGCCGATCTTAAGCTCCTTGACCTGGGCAGGGTCTACTTCGTCCCGACCTTTTTCTGGCCCCAGATCGCGGGCGGGCTGCTTTTCGGGGCTGGATTCGTGATAAGCGGGTACTGCCCGGGCACGGCGGTTGCCGGTCTGGCTTCGGGCAGGCTCGACGCGCTGGTCACGATGATCGGGGTCGGCGCGGGGTCTCTCCTGTTCGCGGTGCTCTTTCCCGTCGTGGAAGGATTCTATCTTTCGTCGGACCGGGGAACGGAAACGCTCCCGCATATATTCGGCGTGAACCACTGGATCGTGCTCGTCGTTCTTGCCGTGCTTGCCGGGGGGATGTTCCGGTTCTTCAACTGGTACGAGAAGCGGTCGGTTCATCCGTCACATTCCTGATGCCCGTGCCGGCTCCCTTCATATAAGTGAAACTCAGAGGGCCATAATTAATGTAAATAACGGGCAGTATTGACAGGGAAGGCCCTTTTTGCTAAGGTAATGTACTTTTCGCAGCGCCCCCGAACGCATAATATTCACACATACGAAACAGTGGAAATCCGCGACCAAACAGTCATGTAGACTGCATTTTAATCCCTGCAAGGAGGAATAGCACAATGGCACTCAAAGACGAATCACCGGCACAGACGTTGGACACGCTCGGCAGGGTATGTCCCTATCCGTTGCTCCTGACCAAGAAGGCGATGGAGAAGCTCAGCAGCGGCCAGATCCTCAAGGTCCTGTGCGATGCTCCGGCATCTGCCGAGGACAGCATTCCGCGTTATGCAGAGAAGAGCGGCTTTTCCCTGGAAACAGTGAAGGTGGAAGACAAGGGAATGTGGGAGATCTTCATCAAGAAGCCGTAGCGACCGAAGGACCATGCGGCAGTAACCGTGTAGAAATCCAGGGGGCCTAACACAAGGGGGGGGGAGAATGGTATCCACAGCGATGTTCCTGCTTTCCGGTCTTTTGATCGGCCTGATGATGGGCTGGTCGCTGCAGCGCGGCCGGTTCTGCATCAATTCGGCGTACCGTGAGGTCCTGTTTCAGGATTACACGATGCTGCGCGCCTATCTGCTTGCCGTGGTCGTGGCAATGGTCGGCGCCAATCTGTTCGAGGATATGGGCTGGCTCATGCAGTCCGATGGTGCCGGCGGCATGGTCGCCGGCGAGCTCTACCGCCAGGCGTTCGTGCCCTGGGCGAACATCATCGGCGGCTACATCTTCGGCATGGGGATCGTGCTGGCAGGCGGATGCGGGAGCGGCATTCTCTACCGCGTCGGCGAGGGCAACCTCGCCTATGTTCTCGCGGTCTTCGCGTTCTTCTTCGGCATCGTGGTGACCAAGTTCGGATTTCTGAAACCGGTCTACGACCTGACCATCTCGCAGGTCGTCTATGTCGGGGAGGAAACGATCCCCACGCTGTACAACGTCATCGGCGTGAACAAGTGGATCGTGATCGCGGTCCTTGCCGCGGTCATGCTCTATTTCGTGCTTCAGGGCAAGCCCTTCCAGAAGGCCAAGAAAGGCTATTCGTGGTCGCTCGTCGGGCTTCTGATCGGCGTCATCGCCGTTCTGGCGTTCTGGGCGTCGGCCTATTACGGCGGCAGGGCGCGCGGCCTTTCGTTCACCGGGCCGGTGCGTGAGTTCTTCCTTGCCGTGCTCTTCAGCGATTCCAAGGTGCCGGCCGGCGAGTCCCTGTCGCTCCTGGGCGTCACGTTCTCGTGGAGCTCGCTCTATGTCTTCGCCGTGCCGATCGGCGCGTATCTCAGCGGCAAGCTGCTGAAGGAAGTCAAGGTGAAGGTACCTCCGGCCGATGAGCTCATGAAGGTCATGTTCGGCGGCTTTGTCATGGGCATCGGCGCGCAGATCGGCGGCGGCTGCAACATCGGCCACAGCCTTACGGGCGTGTCGACCCTGGCCGTGTCCAGCTGGGTGGCGAATGCCTTCATCATCCTCGGCAACTGGACGATGGTGTACTTCATGCTCATCAAGCCGATGAAGGACATGGACGTATAACAGACGCATTCAGGGAGCCGGGCGGTCCATGCCGCCCGGCTTTTTTTTGGCCTTTTCATAATAAAACAGTTGTTGCAAAATGGACCGCAGTGCAGTATAAACAACAGGTATTAAAACTGTTAACTATTCCCGGAAGGAGGTGACCCTATGGCCGACAAGTTGCTGGGCATCATGATCACGAAGTATGAGAACCTCGACCACATCGCCGGCGTGGTGAAGGCCGCCCGTAAGGCGGGGCATCCGGTGCAGCTCTTCATGACCGACGAAGGCGTGAAGTTCACCCGTGACCCGAAGTTCCTCGAACTGCTGAAGGTTGACGGCGTCGAGATCTCCGTCTGCGACCACAGCTGCGAGAAACAGGGCGTCCACGAAAAGACCGACGGCATCAGCTACGGCAGCCAGTACAACAACGCGGGCTTGCTGCATGACAGCGAGCGGGTGCTGGTATTCTAACGACCACGATACGGGAGTGTGACCATGGCAGATACGAAACGGATAGCGGTAATTGTGAGGGACCGGCAGAGCGAGGCGCTCCGCGTGGCGGGCGGGCTGACGCTGGCCGACGACACCATCGAGGTGTTCGTCCTGGACCGGAAGCTGGACAAGACGGACAAGGAGATCGCCGGTCCGCTTGAACTGGTGACCGACCTTGACCTGAAGGTCTATTCGAACAACCCCGAGAACGGCTTTACAACGATCACGGTAGACGAGATGGCGAAGAAGCTCCTGGAGTACGATCTCGTCGTTCCCTATTAAGAGGAGGCATCCATGAAGATCCTGAACATCATGAAGACGGCGCCCGACGCGTCCACGAAAAAGATCATCGAGGTCCAGTCCGCGGGGAACCAGGTGACGACCAGCGACCTGACCAAGGGCGGCATATCGTACGACAAGCTGGTTGCCGATGTGTTCAGCCATGACAAGGTATTCTGCTGGTAGCGGCCCGGAAGCAGTCCCGCGGAAGGCGGGACTGCGGCCGTGCCTTGATCGAAGTTCCGCTGCAACGGCCCCGTAGTGGAGCCCCCACCGGCAGGAGCCGGTGGCTCCCTGTAAGAACGCGACCTCCCGCGAATGACCCATTCCTCCCCCGGCGGGAGCCGGGGGATTCCTATTCGCAGGGATTGACGGGCGCCGGCCCGCGTGCGACCCACCTGTGCTTTTTCATGACCGCCCTGTAGCAAATCAAACAACGAATGTTCGCGCCGCCCGACTGAGATCTCCTATCCCGTTGATATTCCACGCATTAGGAGTATGGCAATGGTTTTGCTTAATATCATCCGATATTTAAATCTCGGGAGGTATGACCATGATCTGCGGGAAGTGTAATGCGATCAACGACGGCGATGCGGTATTTTGCGCGAACTGCGGCAGCGCACTGCGTTGCCTGGCGGAGGGCCCCCGGAGGACGTGGCGGTCCTACTGGTTTGCGCTGCTGCTGGTACCGGTCCTGCTCGCCGCGGCCGGCATGGGCTATTACAAGTTCATGCTGCCCAGCGGCGTCGCCGCTGTGGTGAACGGCGAGGAGATAACGCTGGCGGAACTGGACGCCGCGATACGGTCCGCGCGGGACGGCAGGGATGTGCCGGAGGAGGCGGTCGGCCGCATGCGGTCCGCTGCGCTTTCGGACATCATCACCGAACGGATCGCCTTTCAGGACGCGCGCAAGGCCGGGGTCCGCGTTTCTCCCGAGGAAACGGACGATGCCATGGCCCGCATGCGGTCCGCAGCGGGTCTGGATGCAAAAAGCTTTGATGCCCGGGTGAACGCGATCTACGGCGGCATGGGGAGCTTCCGGAAGGGAATGGAACGACAGCTCGTCATCAGGAAGTACATCGATGAACGCATCACCGCCGGCGCATCGGACCCAACGATCGCCGGATTCCGCGTGAACCAGTGGCTGCAGGGGATCAGCAGCAAGGCGGCCGTGCGCGTCTCCCTTGAGGAGCAGATGCAGAGTTCGTCGGGGTGCGCGTGCTGCGGCGGGAGCGGAGCCGGTCCCGGTCCCGCAAAACGCGGCTGTGATCCCACAGCGGGCGCGCAAGGGGGCGGCGCCCGGTCGGCCTCGCAGGTAGCGGCTGCCCGCGATGCGGCGATGAACTACTGGAGCAAAACGCACGGCAGCGGGCCCGTGGAGACGAAGGTAACGGATTTCGGCTGCCACATCCAGGTGGATATCGTGGCAGATAACAAGATAGCAAAATCGCTCCGGTACCAGAACGGTACGATCACGGAGATGTAAGAAACAAGGTCGAAGGACAAGATAAGCTTCTGTTTCACCGCAGGGGACGAGAGGAAATCAACGTCAAGAACAGGTTTTTGGACTTTGTCTTATAACCCAGGCAGTCAGTTTTTGACTTCCTCGCCTGTTTTTCCTCCGCGTCCTCTGCGGTAAATAATGGTTTTCGTGGTTTTCAAGAGTTCATAATCATTAAGGAGGCGGTCATGGCGGCATGTATGAAATGCGGCGGGGAAATGAAGGGCGGCGCGAAGTTCTGCAAGTCCTGCGGGAGCGGCGTCGAGAACGGGATGCATGACGAAAAGAAGGCGCGGGTCCTGGCCGGCGAGAAAAAGAACCCGAAGACGCCCATCATCATCAGCGCGGCGTTCGCGGTCGTCGTTGCCGGATGGCTGATCTACAACAATACCTCGGGGGCGCGTTCCATGGACCGGCTCATGCAGGGCCAGGCCGCCCCGGCACGCGAGGGCAACAAGCATCTGCGATACACGCCTGTTGCCGCGGAGAACGGCGAGGTGAAGGTCCGGCTCAGCAGCCTCCAGGGGAGCACGGCAAGCTACTTCGTGTACCATGCGAACGGCAAGGACGTCAAGTTCTTCGTGCTCAAGGCGTCTGACGGCACGGTCCGGATCGCGCTGGATGCCTGCACGGCCTGCAACCATGCGAAGCTGGGCTACCGGCAGAACGGCGAGGCGATGGTATGCAACAACTGCGGCATGAGCTTCAGATCGACCGACGTCGGCCGCATCTCGGGCGGCTGCAGCCCCATTCCGCTTCAGAACAGCCAGGACGGAACAACGCTGACCGTGAAGGCGAAGGACTTGGACGAAGGGGCGAAGTACTTTTAATTGCGGATTTCGGATTGCAGATTGCGGATTGAGAAGCAAATGGGAGCAAAGCACGTAACACGAATTCACGAATAGTACGAATGTCACGAATAAAATCATTGTATTCATTTGTGTAATTCGTCCATTCGTGTCATTCGTGTTCATGTAGTTGTCGTTAATTTGCTTCGACCACAGTATCGCATGAGGGACTGAAATGAAACTGATCGATATAGCCGTGAACAACCTGCGGCGGAAGAAGGGAAGGACCTTTTTCCTGGTCTCCGGCCTGGCCCTGGGGATCGGCGCCGCCGTGGCGCTCACCTCGGTGGGCGACGCCATGAACCGCGAGGTGATGCACACGCTCGACGAGTTCGGCGCGAACATCCTGGTGCTTCCCGCCACGGAGGACCTGCCCCTGTCCTACGGCGGCATGACCGTTTCGGCCATCAACACCGGCGGCAGGTCGCTGACCATCGAGGACGCCCGCAGGATCAAGACCATCAGGAACAGCGAGAACGTCAGCACCGTGGCGCCGAAGCTCCTGGTCGTCTCCGAGGTGAAGGGGACCAGGGTGATGGTCGCCGGCGTGGACTTCCCGGCGGAGTTCAAGCTGAAGAAGTGGTGGCGCGTCTCGTCGGGCATGAAGCCCGGCGAGGTTTCCGAGGTGCTTGTCGGGAAGGACGCTGCGTCGAAGCTCTCTATCGCTCCCGGCGACACCGTGAAGCTCAATGGCGGCACGTACCGCGTGTCCGGCGTGCTGGGAGACACAGGCTCCCAGGATGACAGCCTGATCTTCGCCGACCTGGCCACGGTCCAGAAACAGTTCAGGAAGGGGAACGCCATCAGCCTCATCGAGCTCGCCGCCCTCTGCGGCGGCTGTCCTATCGAGGACATGGTGGACCAGGTGAACGGCGCGCTTCCCGGCGCGCGGGCCGTGGCGGTGAAGGAGACGGTGGAGCTCAAGATGCAGGCCATGCACTATTTCCACCGGTTCTCCCTCGGCATCTCGCTGCTGCTGCTGATCGTTGCGGGCATGATCATCTTCTTCGCCATGACCGCCTCCGTGAAGGAGCGGGTGCAGGAGATCGGTCTCTTCCGGGCCATCGGCTTCCGCGCGGGCCACATCATCAGGGTGCTTCTCATCGAGGCCTTCTTCGTGAGCTTCCTCGCGGGGGTCGTCGGCTACGCGATCGGGACCATCAGCCCGCGGTTCATCGCGCCCTATCTGATGAAGGCTTATACGCTGACGTTCGTTTTCGACCCGGTCATGGCCGTGGGAGCGGTCGCGGCGTCGGTTGTCGTGGGGCTTTTGGCCAGCGTCTACCCGGCGGTGCGCGCAGGGCGGCTGGACCCGATCGAGGCTTTAAGAACATTGTAAAGGCTTTTTACCGCAGGGGTCGCAGAGGGAAGACAGGCGAGGAAGTCGAAGACGTTGTATCTGGGTTTTACTGCGAAGATCGGAACATCTTTTTGACGCTGATCTCCTCTGCGTCCGCTGCGGTGAGAGATCTGGCTGTGGTTCGAGAATTGTAAGTCAGGAGAAATTATGGCATTCATTGATCTCAAGGACGTTACCAAGGCTTTTCACGCGGGTGAGGAGGAGTATCCGGCGGTGCGGGGCGTCTCGCTCGGCATCGAGAGCGGAGAGTTCGTCGCGGTCATGGGGCCGTCGGGCTCGGGGAAAAGCACGCTCCTCTCCCTGGTGGGAGGCCTGAGCCATGCGACGTCGGGCATCGTATCGGTGGACGGGATCGACCTCGGCTCCCTCGGGCCGAACAAGCTTTCGGATTTCCGGAGGGAGTATCTGGGATTCGTGTTCCAGTCGTTCTACCTGGTGCCCTATCTTACGGCGCTCGAAAACGTCATGCTGCCGCTCACGGTCCAGCCGGGGATGAACGGAACGGCAGGCGACGCGGCGCAGGAGGCCCTCCGGAAGGTGGGGCTTGCCGCGAAGTCCCGCCGGCTCCCGTCCCAGCTTTCGGGCGGCGAGCAGGAACGCGTCGCCATCGCCCGGGCGATCGTGAACAAGCCGCCGGTGATCCTCGCCGACGAACCCACGGGGAACCTGGACACGAAGACCGGCGATCAGGTATTGGACATGCTTCAGGACCTGAACCGCGGCGGCCATACCGTCGTCATGGTGACGCACAACGTGGAGAACGCGAAGCGGGCGGGACGGACCATCGAGATCCGGGACGGGCAGGTCGTGTCAAACTGAACTTCGCCGGGGAAGCATGTGAAGAACGCCGTTGCTGAGACAACTGATGCGGGGCAAAGACGGGATACCAGGATCATGAACCACCGGCTGCGGCTCGACAGAGCTCGTCGAGGTCATGGCAGCACACGGTGGGGACTATTCCGACCTGAAACCGGGACAGCCCGTCGCCCGACCTTATCCGTGCGTCCCGGCAACGTCGGGACCCATGGTTGCAGAACGTTCTTCGATGTAGGTTGGTTCAGAACTCGAACAGGAATCCCATGAGGTAGCTGGTCCCGCCGAGGTTCACCTCGGGCGTTCCCACCGTTGCCTTCGTGACCTGGACCTCGCCGAAGAGATAGGTATGCTCAATGCCGAAATCGGAGGAAAGGTTGTGCGCCGCCCGGGGGTCAAGACCATCCAGGAGGAACTGCAGCCCCGCCCTCCCGTGGTATCCATCGGCTGAACCGCGGGTCGTTTCCTGATCTTCGGTCTTCACACGGTAGTACATCCGCGTCCATCCCCCTCCCGCGTAAGGTACGACCCACTGTGTTTCCTTGAACACTCCTCGAAACAGGACGAAGACGTTGAGCGGCGCAAGCTCGTAGTCCACCCGCCCGGTCAGGACCGTACCGCCGAAAAGCGCGCTGTTCAGGGGAGCCGAGGCCAGCCCCCGGTCCTTGATATATCCCCCTTCGATGCCCACCTCAACCTGCCTGACCACCTTGTACGCCAGAGATCCCGCATAGTGCCAAGTCTTGTCGTCGCCATAGTAGGCCTTCCAGTTGTCGATGTCGGGATAGAAATATCCTCCCTTGAACTCGAGGGACCAGTTTGGTGCGGGCTCTGCGGGGTCCGCCGCGGGAACGACCGCGGGGACGGCCAGCAGCATGACGAGCAACAGGACGATCGTTCGAACGCTCATGATGGATACCCCTCAGGGTGGTGTGCACGCAGGGACCTCTTCCGGCGTGCGAGAAGCGCCGTCGGCGCGATCAGAAGCATTGCCGCGACGGCAAGCGCCAGGGAAGGCGCGCGGGTGATCACGAGGACAAGGGAGACGACCGGATCGAGCGCCGCACGGACGAAAGGCTTCAGGCCGGGGTGCTCATTCAGGTACTGCGCCGCGGCGGGAGAGAACGAGTAATACCAGCGGACAAAGGACCTTCCCGGCGCATTCGTCTGGAGATGCCGGTCCCGGAACTCCCGGAGGACCTTGACGGCAAAGGCATCGCGGGACCCGTAGGCGGCTGTGGCGATGAAGCATCCCGTGTTCGGCAGGTTGGGGTAGGGGACGAGCTTCTCGGGAAGGCCCTGTACAGGGTCGGACGGCGGGCTTATTCCCGGCACGCCCACGTACAGGACCAACTCTTCGGAATACCTGCTTTCGTCCTGAACTCCCGGATCGCCCGCTGTTGACGAGAGGTCGTACGCCGTCACCGCAAGATAGTACGGGGACTGAGCTTCCGCGGTTATCGAAATGGTATAGAGCTCTCCATTCACCAGTCCCGACAGGGTGTAGGACGTCGCGTTCGTGACGGTGATGGGAGGGAACGTAAGCGTCGGCGCGGACGACAGGCTGTAGTTGATGATGTAGCTTGTCGCCCCGGGAACGGCGGCCCAGGAAAGAAGGAGGCCTTCATTGCGGGGCTGCGGGGTGAACAATACGGGCTTTGCGGGAGTTGCCGCGGTGGTGGTCAGCCCGGTGAGGACCACGCTGGTAGCGGTGTCCACATCGATGGGCGATGTCCTGGTCACGCCTGATACGACGGCGTCGGTACCCGTGTAGCTCCCCCCCGGCGCCTGTCCGGAAGTCTTTCCATAATATACGTTGTAGCCCTTCGTGGAGTAGGCGTTGTTCGGAGACCACGAGAGCGTGATGGTGTCGGTGATCGTCCCCGATGATGCCGAGACAACGCCGGAAACGTTGGAAACGATGAACGGTATCCTGTCGGACTGGCCGCCATAGGCGCCGATGTCGGTCCCTGACAGATTTCCTGTGTTATTGAAGCCCACCGAGGTGTCTCCCGCCGTTATGCACGGCGAACTGGCCAGCAGGTGGAAATCCAATTGGGTGATGTCGTTCGCTCCGATGAAGACGAAGGACGGGTCGAGCGTGGAAATGTTCCCATTCGCAGTGGTGAAATTAGGGTCAGACGAGAACGGTGTGGTCGTGACCGTTGTTATCAAAGGGGGACCGATGGTGCCGCCAAAGAAAAGGTTGTTCTTTATGGAGGACAGGGACACGTTCGAAGAGATCGCCGTACTGCTGGTGCTTTGGTAGAAGATATTGTTGATGATATTAAGATTTGCATCGTTGGATACAATACCGCTGCCGTTCAAATAGAACGTGTTATTGAAGACGCTCGTTGCCAGCGATCCTGATGTCGTGATCGCTGTACTGCCGGTCCCTACCTCGAATAGGTTGTTCCTGATGACGAGGGACGATGAATTCTGGACCGCGATGCCGACGTTCGCGCTGAAGAAAGTGATATTTCTGATGCTCATGGATGGGTTCGTCACGCCGCTGATGGTAAGGATCGTACCCGAACCGCCGCCGTTGAAGATCGTCCGGCTGGTCTCGATGCCGTAGATCGAAACACTTTTATTCAGCGTTTCGTTCGCTACGGTGTGCGTGCCGGGACGTATTTCTATTGAATCACCCGCAATTGCGTTGATGACGGCATCGTGAAACGAGAGATAGCAGATCGTCGTTGTCGTGACCGTGGGGCATTGATCGTTTGTTTCCACCACGACGTGCGTTACGGCGGCCACGGATGGGGACGAGATCAGCAGCACCGCGGCGGTGAGGAAAGCGGCAGACAGCGATAGCGATGAACAATATTTCATTGTGAACCCCCGTGATCTTTTAGAAAATACCTAAATAGACGATGAAAGTCAATTAAATTGCCGTGGCAGGCGGGCAGCTACGCCGCGACGGCAGGCCGGGATCCGCAATAAGTATTGTGATAAACTATATTTACTGTTTTTTTCTTCATTGCACTGTGTTATAATCCAACCCATCATTGCAGGCATGCCGCAGGAGGCCGGTCTCCCTTCTTGCGTGTGTCCTGCCGGGAGGATTCCATGGCCCTGTACCGCTTCGCCGTACGCATTTCAGTTCCGCTCCTGTTCCTTGTTCTCATTGCCTCGTCGTCGCCCGCCTACCAGCAGTTCGAGTTCGTACGGGAGATCGGCGAGTCAGGGAAAAAAACTCCCCAGCGTCTGCTGAACGAACCCCGGGCGCTTGCCCTTGCCGGCGACCGCATCTACATCGCCGACACCGACGCCCATCGCGTCGTCGTGCTTGACCCGTCGGGAAAGACCGTGCTCACCTGGGGAAGCAGGGGGGACCGGAACGGCCAGTTCAAGGACCCCTCGGGCATTGCCGTGGACGAGCAGGGGAACGTGTATGTCGCTGACGGGGGGAACGGGCGCATCCAGATATTCGACGGCAACGGCATGTTCCTCCGGGGCTTCGGCACCGAAGGATTGGGCCCGAAGCAATTCAGCGATCCAGGCGGCATCAGCGTCGGCCAGGGGCTTCTCTATGTTGCCGACGGGGGGAACAGCCGCGTTCAGGTTCTCACGACGGGAGGGATATTCCTGGGCCAGATCACCGTGACGACCAAAAAGGACGACATGAAGACCCCGGTGGATGTGGCCGTTGATGCTCAGAACCGGATCTATGTTCTCGACAGCGACAGGAACAAGGTGCGTGTCTTCAACGGCGGCGGGGTCCAGACGCTTGCGTTCGGTGGAAGCGGAAAGGGGACCGAAGGATTTGACGAACCGCTGGGGCTTGCCGTTGACGGCGCGGGCAATATCTATGTTGCCGACAGCGGGAACGCCAAGATCAAGAAGTTCGATCCCCAGGGCAAACTGCTCGGCTCCATAGGATCGGAAGGACTTGGCCCGGGGCAGTTCAGAAGGCCGTCGGGGATCAAGGTCGACCGCGAGGGAAAGATCCATCTCCTGGACCGCGGCAAGCATACGCTCCAGATATTCACCAGCGAGATCGCCGACAAGCCGCTCGTTCCTGTCTCCCCGCCTCCATCGGTCAGCCTGATGAAGGAGATCCCGGGCGAGGTCGTCGCCCTTCTGGCGGACAAACAGCTCTGGGGCCTCTCCGGCGACGCTCTGGCCGAGCTGGGGGCCGAGGCCGGGAAAAGGATCGGGAGCCGGGGGAGCGAGCCGGCCATGCTCAAGGACCCGCGGGGGATGACGGTCGATGCCACCGGGAACTTCTGGGTCGCCGACACGGGCAACGACCGTCTGCAGAAGTTCGGGCGTGACGGCGCATTGCTCCAGGTGATCGGCCGGTCCGGGTCGAAGGAGGGAGAGTTCAGCGCTCCTTCCGACGTCGCCCTGACCCTGAAGGGGAACATCGTCGTCGCCGACACCGGCAACCGCCGGGTGCAGGTCTTCAGCGCAAAGGGCCTGTTCCTCGGCGCCTTCGGCAGGTCGGGCGGACAGGCTGGGCAGCTCTCAGAGCCTGTCGGGCTTGCCGTTGACGGCAGCGAGAACATCTACGTCGTTGACCGGGGCAACAACCGGATCGCCAAGTACGACAATTCCGGCGGACTGCTGTGGGAGGCCGGAAAGGCGGGAAAACAGGACGGCGAGTTCAAGGAGCCGGAATCCATCATCGTGTCGGCGGACGGCGAGGTATACGTCCTTGACACGGGCAACGGACGGGTGCAGATCTTCGACCGGAACGGTAAATTCCTGCGCAAGTTCGGGAGCGAAGGGAAGGGCCCCGGCGAGTTCCTGTCGCCTGTCGGGCTTGCCCTGGAAGGTGGCACCCGGCTTTTCGTCGGCGACCGCGGCAACAAGCGGGTGCAGGTCTTCACCCTGCTGCATACCCCGGCGGTCCCGGCCGAGGTGACGGCCCAGGCGAAGATGAACGAGGTCCAGGTGAGCTGGAAGCCGGGACCCGAGACGTACCTGGAGCACTACAAGGTCTACCGCGCCGATGCTCCGGGCGGCGAGTACAAGCTGCTCACCGCCACGGCGGAGCCGTTCTTCGTGGACCGGGGACTGCCGAGCAACCGGTCGTACCACTACCGCATCAGCAGCCGGGCCAGGGACGGCAATGAGAGCTCATTGTCGGGCACCGTGTCGGCGGTGACGCCGCGCCTCGTGCCCTCGCCGCCGAAAAAGGTGAGGATCGATGCCGCGGAGAAGCAGATCACCCTTTCATGGCTACCGAACCTGGAGCCCTTCGTGAGCGCCTACCGGGTATACCGGACCACGCAGCTCGGCGCCGGGTTCGCGCCGGCCGCCACGATCGACCGCACCCTCTATATCGACGGATCGCTGACCGATGACACGCTCTATTACTATCAGGTCACGGCCGTGGGAAAAGAAGGGGACGAGAGCCAGCCGAGCGAGGTGATCTTCGCCTCCACGCCCAAGGCATCGCTCACCGCGCCGCCCGTGGAGATGGTCACGATCGAGATGCGCGAGATCTTCGCGTCTTCCTACAAGCACTATGAGTCCCATCCCCTGGGGAAGGTCGTGCTCCGGAACAATACGGACATCCCGTTCCCCGCCGCGAAGCTCACCTTCTCCATCAAGGACTACATGGACTTCCCGACGGAGATCGCTGTCCCCGAGATCGGCCCGAAGCAGGGGACGGACCTGCTGGTCAAACCGGTGTTCAACAACCGCATCCTGGAAGTGACGGAGAACACGCCGCTCCAGAGCGAGATCGCCCTGACCTACTACAGCGCCGGCGAGGCGAAGACCGTGAAACGGAGCTTCCCGGTCATGCTCTATGAGCGCCATGCCATGACGTGGGACCAGAAAGAGAAGATCGGGGCCTTCGTGACGCCGAAGGACCCGCCGGTGGCGGACTTTGCCCGCGGCGTGATCCAGCCGTACGTGGACGCCTATCCGAACCTGCATCCGTCCCTCGTCTATGGCCGGACCGTGTACGCCGCCCTCGGGGTGTACGGGCTGTCGTACATCGTCGATCCTTCAAGCCCCTTCCAGGAGTTCTCGGAGAAGGCGACGGTCGTCGATTACCTCCAGTATCCCCGCGACACCCTTGCCCGGAAGAGCGGCGACTGCGATGACCTCACTGTCCTGTTCGCGTCGGCCCTGGAGAACATCGGCATCGGGACCGCGCTCGTCGACGTTCCGGGCCACGTATTCATCATTTTCAACACCGGGGTGACGGAAGCGGAGAAGAACACCCTGGGATTCTCCGATTCCCTCCTGGTCGTCCATCGCGGCACGGTCTGGATACCCGTGGAGATGACCCTGGTGGGTTCGTCGTTCACCCGGGCATGGCAGAAGGGCGCCGAGGAATACCGTGACTGGTCGGCGAAAGGGAAGGTCGAGATCGTCGAGACCCAGAAGGCATGGGAGCAGTTCCGGCCGGTAACGCTCCCGACCGTTGACGGGAAGCAGATCAAGATCAGGCAGGAGGAGATCGAGGCGAAGTACAAGGACGAGCTCGAGGCATTGGGCCGCCAGCGGCTGGCATCGCTCTCGGCCGGATATCTTGCCGCCCTCAAGCAAAGGCCCGACGACGTTTCCGCCCTTGCCCAGCTCGGCATCCTGTACGGCGAGAACGGCCTGTATACCGAGGCGCTCGAGCAGTTCCAGAAACTGCTTGCCGTGGAGAAGGACAATGCCATGGCGCTGAACAACATCGGGAACATCTATTTCCTGCAGGAGCGCCTGGACGAGGCGCGCCAGGCCTATGAGGCGTCGCTCCGGGTCGATCCGGGCGACACGGGCATCATGGTGAACCTGTGCCGCATCAAGATGCGGGAAGGGAAGAAGGAGGATGCCCGGAAGCTTTTCAAGGAGGCGGCGGCCGCGGACCCGCGGGTCCTGCGCCGGTACGGCGACCTTGCCGCCGAGCTGGGAGTGACGAAATAACAGCAGTGCGGAGTGCGGAATTCGGAGTGCGGAGTGAGGATCAACAAGAGGGGAACGTCATGTTTTGGTCTTCATTCCGCATTCCACACTCGACACTCCGCACTATAATGAGAGGGAGGTTTATATGATCAGAATAGCCATCATCGCGTTCAGCATGCTTGCCCTGTGCGCTACCATGCCATCGGCCCAGGAGAAGAGGGAGTCGGGGATCTCCTCGTGGTTCAAGGAGCTCCAGAAGAAGATCGACATCATCTCCCCCCGGAAGAGCCTTTCGGTGAGCACGGGCGTGGCAGGCGTGCGCGGCGCCAGGGATGACAGCAGCAGGAGCAAGCTCTATTGGAAAGGCAAGAAGGGCGATGAGGCGGTGACCGAGGCGGAGCTGGCCGAGTTCAAGGAAGGCCTCGCGTTCATCGAAGCGGGCAAGAGGACCGAGGCGACCCATGAGTTCGAAGAGTTCATGATGCAGTATCCCGACAGCGCGCTCATTCCCGACGCAAAGAAGACCCTGGACATAATGAAGATGGAAGCGAAGGCCGAGCCGGCTGCGGAAGCAAAGGCGGAGCCGAAGGCTGACAGGCAGCCGGAGGTCAAGGCTGAGGCAAAGCCGGAACCGAAGGAGGAAGGCAGGTAGCAGTATCGATCAGAAGAAACGATCACGCAAAGGCAGGGAAGGCGCCCTGCCTTTTCTCTTTTTTCCGCTGGACTGTCTCTCGTCAATCTGTTACGCTTTGCCCCATGACCGCTCATCGCGCAGCTACCCGCAATCCCTGGACGTTCGTTCCCACGCTCTATTTCGCCGAGGGCCTTCCTTACGCCATCATCAACATCGTCTCTACGCTGCTCTACGTGGACATGGGCGTCCCGAACGACACCATGACGAAGTGGACGTCCTTGCTCATGTGGCCTTGGATCCTCAAACCGCTGTGGGCGCCCCTGGTGGACGCCTACGCGACAAAGCGCCGCTGGATGCTGGCCATGCATGCAGCCATGTCCATCTGCTGTATCGCCGCCGGCCTCCTGCTTAGTTCGCACCACTTTTTCCTCCTGACCTTTATGGCATTCTTCATCGGCGCGTTCATTTCAGCGACCTACGATATTGCAGCCGACGGGTTCTATATGCTGGCGTTGAACGAGCGGGACCAGGCGCTCTACAACGGTTTCCGGGCGGGCTTCTACCGGCTGGCGATGGTCTTCGCTTCCGGTGCGCTGGTCTATCTGGCGGGAAAGTTGGAGGTATCGACAGGATCGGCGGCGCAGAGCTGGATGATCGCCCTGTTTACCGCGGGGGTCATCTTCCTCGCTGCGCTTGGCTATCACAGCGTGATGCTTCCCCGCCCTGTAACGGACCATCCGTCACGGGACGCAACGACGCAGCGATCGGCGTCATTCCGCGACATCATTCGGGCGTACTTCCAGCAGGAGCGCATCGGCGTCGTGATCGCGTTCATCGTGTTCTATCGCCTGGGCGAGGCCATGCTTCTGAAACTGGTCCAGCCGTTCCTGAAACAGGGCCGTGACGTGGGAGGGCTCGGGCTGTCCACGTCGGATGTCGGCATCGTGTATGGAACGGTCGGTATCCTTGCGCTCATCGGAGGCGGTATCCTGGGCGGATATCTTATTGCAAAGTACGGATTGCGGCGCTGTCTCTGGCCCTTCGTGATCGCGATGCATCTGCCGGACCTGTTCTTCGTTTACCTCGCCTATGTCCAGCCATCGATCGCCTGGGCATATCCGCTCGTGGCCATGGAACAGTTCGGGTACGGTCTGGGATTCACCATTTTCACCGTCTATCTGATGTATTCGGCCGAAGGCGAGTATAAGACCTCCCACTATGCCATCTCGACCGGGATCATGGCGTTCGGCATGTGGTTGGCGACCTATTGGAGCGGCGACGTGCAGCAGTATCTCGGGTATCAGAAGTTCTTCATCGTTGTCTGCTTCCTTACCATCCCCGGCATGCTGACCATCCCGTTCCTGCCGAAAAAAGAAAGGCAGGGATGACCCTGCCTTCGCGATGTTCCTGCTGAGAAGATTTTGCTGCCGATCTACTCGTTCTTCACGCCCCCGGCCAGCACGTACCCGACGATGGCCCCGAGCAATGCGGCGGTCGATTCTTTGCCAAGGCTCTGCTCCAGCGACAGGATGAGGATGGCCGGAACGACAATGGCGATCGCCAGGAACTGGAGCGTCCTGACGCTCAGCGTGATGGTGCCCTTGAAGACGCCGTAGAATATCCCGCCGACACCTCCCAGCATGATCAGCACCGCAACGACCTCAACAAGGTATCTCCAGGCCATGAACGTCCTCCTTGACTGCAAGATGGATAATGCTGCGCATTATAAGAGAAGAGCCGGAAAAAGTCAAAGCCCCAAGCTTGACGTAAAATACCTCTTTCGCCGGTCAGGGCATATTGGTATAATGCACACGCGAAGGAGAAAGCCATTAACCGGGTACTCATTTCATTCGGATTGATCGTAGCATTGGGATACCTCTGGCGGTTCTTTGATCCGGGCGGCTTGGACCGTCATCGCGTCCGGCACGCGCTGAACATGGCGGTCCTGCATTTTTTTCTGCCGGCGCTGGCCTTTGGCCTTGTGGCCACGGCGAACGTGGACCGCAGCTTCCTCGTCGTGCCGTACACCGCGGTCGTCGTCACGCTGGCCGGCCTGGCTGCCGGCATTGCCGTGTACCGCTTCCTGCCGCTGTTCCGGGCAACGCCGCGGGCCTCGATCGGCGTGCTTCTGCTCTCGGCGTCCTTCGGGAATGTGACCTACCTGGGGCTTCCCGTCATCACCGAGACCCTTGGGGCCCGGTACGGGTACATCGCCATTCTGTATGACCTGCTTGCCTCGACGCCGATCCTGCTGACCATCGGGATGCTGATCGCGGCCCGGTACGGCAGCGGAGCTGCCGTGTCCCTGGGGGCGTCCCTGAAGCGGGTGCTCAGGCTTCCGCCGCTCTGGGGCGTTGCCGCGGGCGTCGGGGTCCATGCCCTTCCCGTTGCGGTGCCGCAGGCCCTGCTGGATGCGGCCCAGCTCATGGGCAGGGCGGTGATCCCGGTGATGATCTTCACCGTCGGCCTTGCACTGGACTTCCGGGATGTCCGGCGGCTTCCCGTTGCGGTGCCGGCGCTGATGCTGAAACTGCTCTTCGCCCCGCTCCTTGCGTGGTGGATCGCGAGCGGGGCCGGCCTGGAGGGGGATGTCCTGAAGGCGGTCGTGGTGGAAGGGGCCATGCCGGTCATGGTCCTCTCGCTGGTCGTCGCCGACGAGTTCGAGCTGGATGTCCCGCTGGCGGCCGCCTGCATCGCGGTCTCGACGATCGCGGTGTTCTTTACGCTGCCGATGATGATGAAACTGCTGTTCTAACTAATACAAATAGATTCACCGGGTAGAGCAAAGGCCGTTTTATTCAAGATTAGAGATTCAAGATTCTAGACCTGAAGCTTCCCTTTGCGTCTTTGCGGCTTTGCGAGAGAAAGCAGTTGTTTTTGATTAGTTTGTATTGCAACGGGATGAGGAGCCGTATGAGCGGACATCAGGAGCATAAGCACGACGAACACTGCGGCCATGAACATCACGGCCACGGACATGACGACGAGGGGGAGCATGAGCACGGCCTCGTCGAGGTGACGATCCAGCTCGAGGACGAGCACATCCCGGCCCTGGACGAAGTGGCGGCAGAGCTTACGAAGGAGCTGAAACAGCCCTGGGACCGGGGCGCCGTGGTGCGTCTTGCGTTGTCAGAGTTCTTTTCGCGGCGAGGGAAGATCACGTAAGAATACAGACAAGGAGACAACGCTACAAGGTGACAAGGCGAAAATGCAATTGAATTCTATCCCTGTCACCTTGTCCCCCTGTCGCTTTTCTGTCGGAATTAACGTCGGTGTAAAAAAATGGCCTACGCAGCAGGTACAAAGCCGCAGTTGATCGACATCCACGTCCACGGGGCGGAAAAGTACGACACACTCACCCGGCGGCAGGACGATATCCTGCGGCTGGCCGACATCCATGGCGGCCGGGGGACCGGCGCGATCCTGCCGACGGTATATCCCGGCACCGTCGAGGACATGCGGGAGAGCATGAGCGCCATCCAGCGAGCCATGTCCTCCCAGACCTCGGGAGCGCGGGTCCTGGGGGTCCATCTCGAAGGGCCGTTCCTGAACCCTGAATGTGCCGGTTCCCTGGACGGGAAGAACTTCCGGGAACCGTCGCTGGACATGCTCACGAAGCTCGCCGACGGGTTCGAGGAGCTGATCAGGATCATCACGATCGCGCCCGAGCTTCCCGGCGCGCTCCGGGTCATCGAGGCCTCGCGGGAAAAGGGATTCCTCGTGCATATGGGCCACAGCGACGCCTCGTTCGAGCAGGCCGAGGAGGGCAAGCGGTCCGGCGCGACGGGCATCACGCACCTCTTCAACGCCATGCGCGGGTTCCATCACCGCGAGCCGGGCCTCGCCGGGTTCGGCCTGATGGACGACGACATCTATGTCGAGGTCATCGCCGACATGGCGCACCTTCATCCCCAGAGCCTCAAGATGCTTCTTGAAATGAAGCGGCCCGAACGGATCCTGCTCATCTCCGACTCGGTGAAGGGGGTCGGCTGGGGGAAGGGGGCCATCCGGGGGCCGGGCGGGGTCCTGCAGGGGAGCGGCATCAGCCTTGCGGACTGCGTCAGGAACCTGGTCACCCTGGGCGTCTCCCAGGAGCTGGCCCTGCAGTTCGCTTCGGAGAACCCGAGAAGGTACCTGGGATTGGAAACAACCATGTAACCGCGGATAATAAACAGAAAGACGGAAAATTTTCGACACAGAAGAGGCGGATCGGTAAAACGATAAGGGCGGCTAAGAGGAAAGAAAAAAGACTATGCCCTGTCCGCAGTTATCATAAGTACTTTATCAGTGTAAATCAGTGTCAAAGATTTTTCTCCGAGTCCCTGTGGCAAATTAACGTTTTCCCATGAAACCCATTCGCCTCATCATCTTCGACCTCGACGGGACCCTCGTGGACACCCTGGAGGACATCGCCCATTCGGTCAACTTCACGCTCGGCCGCCTCGGCAGGCCGCTGCTCCATCTCGACACGGTGCGGCAGTACGTGGGCGACGGTCTGGAGAAGCTGCTCTCCCGCGCCCTGGACGGGCATACGGAACTTCTTGCAGATGCAGAAACGATCTACACGGAGCACCAGAGAAGGTACCTGGTCGTCAACTCGCGCCTGTATCCCGGGGTCGTGGAGACGCTCGATCACTTTCGTTCGCTTTCCATGGCCGTGGTGACGAACAAGACGCTCGAATTCTCAGAACCGCTCCTGGACAAGCTCGGCATACGTCACTATTTCAGAACGATCATCGGTGCGGACTCGGGGCTGCCGCTGAAACCCGCGCCCGACGCCTTTCTTACGATCATCCGGGGCCTCGCCGTGCAGAAAGAACGCGCGGTCGTCGTGGGAGACGGCACCACGGACATCCTTGCCGGCAGGGCAGCAGGGATCACGACCTGCTCCGTGACCTACGGCTTCCGGTCCGAGACTGAGCTGCGCCTTGCGGGACCGGACCATGTGATCCACGAGTTATCGGAGATGAGGCAATTGTTCAGGGCGGAATGATAAAGTCATGGGTACGTGTGATATTTCTCCTGCAGATCGGTTGACAGCTTGTTAAAAAGGTAATTTCGCAGGCTAAAGCCTGCGGCTGCCAGATCGTAATGCATTGATCATGCAATCAGGGAGCCGCACCCTTTAGGGTGCGTTTTAGTGTTGAGAGGCAATTTTTAGCGGCCTGTCAAAAGGTCCTCATGTCAGATCCCGTGCTGAATATAAATCCCGAACGGCTCTCCAGTCTGATCAAGATCGGTTTGCGCCTCACCGCCGAACGTGACCTCGACCGGCTGCTCGGCACGATCATCGAGGAGACCACCTCGATCATGGACGCCGACCGGAGTTCGCTCTTCCTGATCGACGCCGAACACGGCGAGATGTGGGCGAAGATCGCTCAGGGCGTGGGAGTGATCGAGATCCGCTTCCCTGTCGGCGTGGGCATTGCCGGGACCGTGGGGAGGACAGGCACGATCATCAACATTCCCGACGCATACGCCGACCGGCGGTTCAATCCCGAGTTCGACCGGAAAACAGGGTACCGGACGAAGAGCATCCTGTGCGCGCCGCTCAGAAACACCCAGGGAGAGGTCATCGGCGCCATCCAGGTCCTGAACAAAAGGACGGGCGCTTTCGGCAGCGAGGACGAGTCGCTTCTCGCCGCGCTTTCATCGCACGCAGCGGTCGCGATCGAGAACGCCGATCTCTACCGGAGGTTGTCGGCGATGAATCTCTCCCTCGAACGAAAGGTGGAGGAGCGGACAGCGGAGCTCTCGGCGGCGAACGAACGGCTTTCGGCGCTCAACGGGGAACTGAAAGAGATGTCGATCACCGATGCGCTGACGAAGGTCTACAACCGGCGCCATTTCACCGAACGGCTCAGGCATGAGATAAAACGCGTCGACCGCTACGGCCCGACGGTCTCGCTGCTTATGATCGATATCGATCTTTTCAAGAAGGTGAACGACACCTGGGGCCACCAGGCCGGGGACGCCGTCCTTTCAGGGGTGGCGGGACTCATCAAGAGCAGGCTCCGGGAAACGGACCTGATCGCGCGGTACGGCGGAGAGGAGTTCTGCCTGCTCGCGACCGGAACGGACCGGGCCGGAGCGCAGGTGCTTGCGGAGCGGGTGAGGACGCTCGTGCAGAACGCCGTTTTCGAGCACGGGGGGCAGGCTATTGCCGTTACGGTGAGCATCGGCGTCAGCACCTGGGAACCGTCGCTCCGGGACGACCAGGAAGAACTGGTCCGCCGGGCAGACGCGGCGCTCTACCGGGCTAAAGAGCAGGGAAGGAACCGTGTATGCGTCTGAGTTTGGTCTTTACTATTTGAAATCAATTGGTTAATATAGCCCAGGCAGCATGATTGCAAATAACAAATTGTAAACAGCAAATAATAAAATTGCTCGTCATCTCCACTTTACAATTTCCAATCTGCAATTTCCAATTTACAATCCCAAGGAGTTCTTCATGTCCCACCCGCATGCAACGAAAGCGCCCCACGGCCAGGGACATCCCGGCGGCCGCCCGGGTGGCGAGAAAAAATACCTTCCCCGGCTCATCGCCTGGGAGGTCACCCGGAGCTGCGTGCTGAACTGCGTCCACTGCCGGGCCGCGGCCAAGTACGGCCCCTACCCGGGAGAACTGAACACCGAGGAAGCCTTCCGGTTCCTTGACGACGTCAAGTCCTTCAGCGATCCCATCATCATCCTGACGGGCGGCGAGCCCATGATGCGGGCCGACATCTATGATATCGCGAAGTACGGCACCAAGATCGGTCTGCGCATGGTCATGGCGCCCTGCGGCCTGCTGGTGACCGAGGAACTGGCGCAGAAGATGAAGGACTCGGGCATCATGCGCGTTTCGCTGTCCATCGACGGCCTGACCGCCGAGCAGCACAACAACTTCCGCCGCGTGGAAGGGGCCTTCGAGAGCGTGATGAAGGCCATCGAGAACTTCAAGAAGGTGGGTCTTGAGTTCCAGGTGAACACGACCATCACGAAGCACAACGTGAAGGACCTGCCGAAGCTCCTCGAAATGGTCATCAAGCTCGGTGCCGTGGCCTATCACCCCTTCCTGCTCGTGCCCACGGGCCGGGGCAAGGAACTCGTGGACCAGGAGATCCCGCCCGCGGAGTACGAGAGCACGCTCAAGTGGTTCTACGAGATGCGCGACAAGTCGCCGATCCAGTTCAAGCCCACCTGCGCGCCCCACTATTACCGCATCTTCCGCCAGGGAGAGAAGGAAAAAGGGGTCGCCGTGACGCCCGAGTCCCACGGACTCGATGCCATGACCAAGGGCTGCATGGGCGGCCAGAGCTTCGCCTTCGTTTCCCACGTCGGCAAGGTGCAGATCTGCGGATTTCTCGAGGAAGAGGCGGGCGATATCAAGAAAGAGCCCTTCTCGAAGATATGGAGCGACTCGCAGCTTTTCAAGAAAATGCGCGACCTCGACAACTACCATGGCAAGTGCGGCATCTGCGAGTACCGCAGGGTCTGCGGCGGCTGCCGCGCCCGGGCCTTCGCCATCTCAGGCGACTACCTTGCCGCCGAGCCGTTCTGCACCTACGAACCGGTGAAGGCGAAAAAATAACCTGGCTCAAGGTGTGCGGGATGTCTTGAGCGCGCCTTTCAGAACTTTTTGACTCGCCCTACTAACGAGCGTAGCATAGCGCCAGTAGGGGTGCGAGGTTGAGAATGGGCCAGACCTCATTGCTGAAGATCATTCTGCTGATCGCTATCGCCGCGATCATCCTCTTCCCTCTCTACGCGATTTTCATCGAATACCCCGCCTTTGAAAAGGTCACCACCGAGAACACCTCCCGGGAGGCGGTCCGCATCGCCACCATCCTCTCGTCGGTCCTCATAGACGAGGCCGTGGAACTGAGGGCCGACCGGCTGCCGAGGGCCTTCCTGCGGCACATCCAGCAGCTGCAGACCGACACGCGCATCATCAAGCTCAAGATATTCAATCCTTCCGGAACGATCGTCTATTCCACCAATCCCGACGAGATCGGACGGACCAACGTCGAGGAGTATTTTCAGCGGATCGTGACGACGGGCGGCAGCAGGGTCCAGGAAGTACCGAAGAACACAATGACCCTCGAAAAACAGACACTGCCTGCCGATGTCGTCGAGACCTATGTGCCGATCATGAAGGACGCGAAGATGATCGGCGTGTTCGAGATCTATTACGATATTTCCGCTGAAAAGAACGAGCTTCGGTCCCTGGCCGGACGCTCGACGGGCGCGCTTATCTTCGTGGCGGCGGTCCTGCTCGTGGTCGTGGTCATGACGATGCGGAAAGCGAACGCATTGGCGGCAGAACAGAAACGCATGGCGGACATCCTGGCGGAGAGCGAGAAGCGGTACCGGGCGCTGTTCGAACATGCCGGCGACGCCATCTTCATCCTCGAGAGCGAAGGGGAAAAGGCGGGACGGATCGTCATGGCGAACAGGGCGGCCGCAGCGACGCATGGCTATACGGCGGCGGAAATGTCGGGCATGACGATCATGGACCTCGATACTCCCGAGGCCGCAAAGGGGGCGGCGGGAATGATCCGGCGCATCCTCGACGGGGAGTGGATCAAAACGGAGCTGCAGCACCGCAGGAAGGACGGGACGGAGTTCCCCGTCGAGGTAAGCGCCGGGCTGCTGGAGTACGGCGGCCACAAATACATCCTGGCCTTCGACCGCGACATCACCGACCGCCGCCAGGTCGAGGAAGGACGGGAGAAGCTCATCCGGGAACTTCGGGAGGCGCTCGACAACATCAAGACCCTGAAAGGACTTCTCCCCATTTGCGCGTCGTGCAAGAAGATCCGGGATGATACGGGCTACTGGAACCAGATCGAAATCTATGTCGCGACACACTCCGAGGCCGCGTTCAGTCACAGCCTGTGCCCCGCCTGCGCGGAGAAACTGTATCCGGGATTCAAAAAATAAGGATCAGTCGTAAAAATACAGCGAGCAGCTGTCTCTCGCAAAGTCGCAAAGCACGCAAAGAAAGAGAGAGGCAAAGGCTGGACGAAGTTGTAGCGAAGATCTTTAGTCAAGTTCTTCTTCGGTCAGTTGATTTATGGTGAACCGTTCTTATGCGTTTGTCTTTCTTTGCGCCTTTGCGTCTTTGCGAGAGAAAAGGTTTTATTGAGATTTCGGCATTTTTCTTTGAATGGGAATTGATTTCTATATCATCGCTAATACGGTAGAGCCACAAATTAACGAAGAATACCCGCTCCCGCCTTTTCTTCACATCCTTTTCTTGCGAAAATCAGACCTACCGTGTACAATGCATCCTTCCTTAAGGGAAAATCAATATGATCAAAGGACGTTGACGGGATATCGCATGCCTCTTATCAGTCTTCAAAATATCAGCGTCGGATTCGGAGGGCCGCTCCTGCTCGAAGGCATCGACCTCCAGATAGAGCCGGGAGAACGGGTCTGCCTCGTCGGCAGGAACGGCACCGGAAAATCCACGATCATGCGCGTCATCACGGGCGAAATAAAGCCCGACCGCGGCATGGTCGTCGCCCAGCAGGGGCTCCGGCCGACGATCCTGACCCAGGAAGTTCCGCAGAACGTCAAGGGCAGCGTGTTCGACGTCGTGTCGGAGGCCTTCGGCGAACAGGGAAAACTGCTTGCCGCCTATCACCACGTAAGCGCGAAACTCGCCCACGACCACAGCGAGAAGCTGATGGCGGAGCTCGAGGACGTCCAGCACAAGTTCGAGGCGGCAGGGGGATGGCAGATGCAGCAGCGCGTCGAGACCATCCTGACGCGGCTGCAGCTTCCCGAGGACGCGGAATTCTCCGAGCTCTCGGGCGGGCTCAAGCGCAGGGTCCTTCTGGCAAAGGCCCTGGCAGGCGAACCGGACCTGCTGCTCCTTGACGAGCCCACGAACCATCTGGACATCGAGGCGATCGCCTGGCTCGAGGAGTTCCTGCTCACCTTCGGCGGCACGCTGCTCTTCGTGACCCACGACCGGGCGCTGCTCCAGAAGCTGGCGACGCGGATCGTCGATCTCGACCGGGGAAGGCTTACGAGCTGGCCGGGCAGCTACCACGCCTATCTCGAACTGAAGCAGGCCGCCCTGGATGCCGAGGCCACGGAGAACGCCAAGTTCGACAAGAAGCTTGCGGCCGAGGAGGTCTGGATCCGCCAGGGCGTCAAGGCGCGCAGGACGAGGAACGAAGGCCGCGTGCGGGCGCTCAAGGAACTGCGCAGGACCAGGAGCGAACGGCGCGAGAAGATCGGTACGGCGAACATCCAGGTGCAGGAGGCCGAACGGACCGGCAAGCTCGTGGTCGAGGCGCAGGACGTGAGCTTCGGGTACGGGGGCAGGCCGATCATCAGCGGCCTCTCCACGACGATCATCCGCGGCGACAAGATCGGCATCATCGGGCCGAACGGCTCGGGCAAGACCACGCTGCTGAAAATACTGCTCGGCGACCTGAAGCCCCAGCAGGGGAAGGTGAAGACGGGGACGAACCTCGAGGTCGCCTATCTCGACCAGCACCGGGCCCAGCTGGACGATCAGAAGACCGTTCAGGACAATGTCGCCTACGGCAGCGATCATGTGACCATCAACGGAAACCGGCGCCATGTGATCGGCTATCTGCAGGATTTCCTGTTCGCCCCTGCCCGCGCGCGCAGTCCGGTCAAGGTCCTGTCCGGAGGAGAGCGGAACCGCCTGCTGCTGGCGAAACTGTTCACCCAGCCCTCGAACGTACTGGTTCTCGACGAACCCACGAACGACCTGGACATCGAGACCCTGGACCTCCTCGAGGAACTGCTGATGGACTATGCCGGCACGGTGCTGCTCGTGAGCCACGACCGGGCCTTCATCAACAACGTCGTGACGAGCACGCTCGTGTTCGAAGGCGAGGGCAGGGTCAGCGAGTATGTGGGGGGCTATGACGACTGGCTGAGGCAGAGCAGGGCGAAGATCGGCGCACCGGCTGTCCCGGTCAGGGCCGAAGAGCGGAAGGTCGCGACGCCGGTCCCGCAGCGGGACAAACCCCGGAAACTGAGCTTCAAGGAACAGAAGGAACTGGACGAGCTTCCGAAGCGCATCGAAGAGCTCGACGCGGAACAGCAGAGGATCATCGCCACCATGGCGGACCCTGCTTTCTATAAAGAGAGCGGAAACAAGGTCGCTTCGACAAAAGCGCGGCTGGAAAATCTGGAGAAAGAGCTGGCGGAAGCGTACAAGCGGTGGAATGAACTTGAGGCGCTGAAGGGATAAGGGAGAACTAACGCGCGGCTGACCCACCGGGCGAAGCCCGGACGGAGTCGAGCCGCTTGTTAAGCCCTCTTTTTTTCTATTAAGTAGCCGGAGACAAATTTGTGAATGACGCTAGAGATCAATGTTTGATAGGGCACGCCTTCCTGGGCAGCAATGACCTGGACCTGATCTAAATCTTTTGAAGACATCCGAATATTAATTCTTTTGTCTTTCAAAAGCGTATTTCTAGCATAAGCTTTCAGCTTATTGATTTCCACCTTCGGATTCCTAACGGTTCTCCATTCGCCACGATCAAAGGATTCCGAAATTTTCTTTTCTTCTTCATTCAAAGTTATTTTTTTCATTTCTTTCCCCTCACATATTTATCCGTAGCTTTTCTGCTCGGAATGAGCGTCTTCAGAAAAATCTCATCCCCGTCGTGAACATAAGGAACGAGATAAGCGTAATCATCGATCATGACGACTGCCATCCTTTGGCCAGGATACTCATCCTGATTGGGATGCTCGACCACATCGAGAACTTCTCCCCGTTCCATCAAAAGAACAACCTGCTCGAAACAGACGCCTCGATGCTCTTTCAGCCATTCATTCTTATCGTTGTTCCATCTGAAAAACCTCATATGGACAATATATGACGTTGTCTGCCTTTTGTCAACCGGTTTCGTGGTACAACGGATATATAGGGGTGGGCCGATACGTGCAAGAGGTTAATGAGTGGAATAGTTTCGTATAGTCCGATTTTTCAATGCCTACAACGATGCTACGGCTATGATTTTGTGATTTTAGAAGCCAAGGAGTCAAACAAGGCGCTCACTGCTTTTGGCAACTCCCAAATGATTGTAGACAGTTTGCCTGACAAACCCAAAACAGAACAAACAAGGAGGACAATCTCCATACTT
The DNA here is from genome assembly GCA_020052615.1 of Nitrospirota bacterium. Taxonomy (GTDB): domain Bacteria; phylum Nitrospirota; class UBA9217; order UBA9217; family UBA9217; genus JAAXXJ01. The sequence continues at coordinate 27,262 of JAGVOT010000135.1, forward strand.
CCCAAAAACGATTGCTCGATCCGAACAGATGATGCCTTAGCTCTCTGTTGATTGTGAGAACGAATATATGCCTGATTCAAAGCGATGTCAACAATGGCGGAAGGGTATTATAAGGTTAGGCGTCGAAGAATGCGGTTTGAACCTAATGCGTGCTGGTCAAAAGAACCGCCAGTTCTTCGAGGAGCTCGGACGGATTCATGATCTTGCACGGGATGGCCTTCCGGATCCTGGCCTTGTCGGTGATAATGCCGCTGTGCATGGCGACCTCAGCGGTTGAGGGAAGGGGCGCGATCTCAAGATGCAGCTTGGGTAGATATTCGCTGTAAACGGGGAGGACAGCCGGCGCCTTCTTCTTGATGTTCCGCTCGATCTCGATGAGGCTGTACCTGCCGGTCAGGCCGATAATGCCGGGCAGGGAAAGGGCGAGGATGTCCAACTGTCCCCGGGCCATGATGGACGTTGAATAAGGTTTGGCCGCCTGCACTGGTCCTCCTCCTTGCCCGCCGCACCTGACTTCGGGCTCATTATCTGAATTTAGAATATCAGAAATCAGTCAATAGCGACAGCTATCTCGCCGGAGACGGTTTTTTGCCTATCAGGGGGAGACTTTTTTCCCTTGACAAAGTGTATTAAATACACTATACTCAGTGTCAGATATACACCAAGGTCAGGGAGGTACCGATGGACGACCGGATAAAGTGCAAACAGGCCCATGTTACCGTTGATTGTGTTGTTTTCGGGCTCGATGAACAGGACCTGAAGATCCTGTTGATCCAGCGGGGCTATGAACCGTTCAAGGGGTCCTGGGCCATCCCGGGCGGGTTCGTCAACGCCGATGAATCGCTCGAGGCTGCGGCCCTGCGGGAGCTTAAGGAGGAGACGGGCGTGCAGGACGTGTTCCTCGAACAGCTCTACACCTTTGGCGACGTGCACCGCGACCCGCGCAGACGGATCGTTACAGTCGCCTATTACGCACTGGTGAACCTCCGGGACCATACGATCAAGGCGGCGACCGATGCCAGCAACGCGGCGTGGTTCGGTGTGGACGACATTCCCAAGCTCGCGTTCGACCATGCAAGGATCGTCGAGACGGCGCTCCGGCGGCTCCGGGGGAAGGTGCGGTACGAGCCTATCGGGTTCGAGCTGCTTCCCGAGAAGTTCACCCTCACCCAGCTCCAGCGCATGTACGAGAAGATCCTGGAGCAGGATATCGACAAACGGAATTTCCGGAAGAAGATCCTGGGCATGGAGCTGCTCAAGGAGCTCGATGAGGTACAGGTGGATGTGGCGCACCGGGCGGCGCGGCTGTACCGGTTCGATGAGAAGAAATACCGGCAGTTGAGGGAGAAGGGATTTAATTTCGAAATATAAATTCACTTCTGCGACGGAGTCACGGAGAATGGAGAAATAACTACAGTCATAATCCGGAAAGCCAGAACCAAAAGCAGAAGAAAAAGGCGTCTCTCGCAAAGCCGCAAAGGACGCAAAGGAAATCATGAATCCTGTTTCAAAAAAAAGGAATTGTTTTCTTTGCGAGACAACAGATCTTAGTTACTGATTCGAATCAGTATCTGTCGCATGGACTTGTTGCTCGAGAACGAAAGGAGGCCATTATGTTCGGCTTACAATTCATAAAAGCGGATCCCACGGTCTATCTCATGCAGTACCGGAACGGCAGGGCGGTCCGGCAGGGAGCGGGGCTTTCGTTCTTCTACTTCGCGCCCACGACGTCGCTCGTCGCGGTCCCGGTGGGCAGCGTCGATCTTCCCTTCATATTCAAGGAGGGGACCGTCGATTATCAGGAAGTGACCGTGCAGGGCCAGGTCGTGTACCGCGTCGGAGACCCGGAAAAGCTGGCTTCGATGCTGAACTTCGCGCTCGATGGAGAAAAGCAGAAGTATGTGTCCGACGATCCCGAGAAGATCCCTGCGCGGATCGTCAACCATGTCCAGGTGCTCTTTCGCGACGAGGTCCAGGGTCTGGCGCTGCGGGAGGTGCTGAAGGCGTCCGAGGTCCTGGTGAAGAAGGTGCGAGCGGCATTGACCGGCTCATCGGTCCTGGCCGCCCTGGGGATCGACGTGCTCGACCTCTCGGTCGTCGCCATCAAGCCGACGCCGGAAACGGCGCGCGCCCTCGAAGCCGGCATCCGCGAGCAGCTTCTGAAGGAAGCGGACGAAGCCATCTATGGCCGCAGGAACGCGGCGATCGAACAGGAGCGGGCGATCAAGGAGAACGAGCTGAACACCGAGGTCGCTGTGGAGAACAAGCGGCGCCAGATCAGGGAGACCCAGATGGACGCAGAGCGGGCAGTGCAGGAGAAACAGCGGCTGCTCCGAGACGAGAACATGACCGGCAGCATCTCCCTTGAAGAGCGGAACCGCGAGCTGGTGCAGCTCAGCGCGGAGAACGCGCGGGTCGAGGCCGATGCCAAGGCCTACAGCATGGCGGCGGTGATGGACGCCATGGCGAAGATCGATCCCAAGGTCCTGAACAGCCTGGCGAGCATGGGCATGCAGCCCAACCAGCTGATCGCTGCGTCTTTCCGGGAACTTGCCGGGAGCGCGGCAAAGATCGGCGAACTGAACATCTCTCCCGATCTGCTCAGAGAACTTGCGAAGAACAGATAATGGCAGAAGCAAAAAGAAAGCAGGACAGGACGTTTCTCGCGGAGCCCGCAAAGGTCGCGGAGAAAAACAAATGCGGAGATGAAAAAACCGGCCGCATCAGTCTCGTTGTTTTTTGCGAACCTTGCGCGCTTTGCGAGAACAGTGAATTGTCCTTGGATGTGACCTTAACTCTGCGTTCTCTGCGTCTCTGCGAGATAACTGTCCCTGGTGAGGTATTCTCTGAAAAGTCAGCGCTTCTGTAGCAGTTGTTCAGTGTGTGAGGTCCTGTATGAAACGCCTGACGGAGAACAAGATCATCCTGGTTGTGAGGACCACGAGGCTTGAGGAGCTCATTGCCCGCTTCAACACGATGGAACAGGCGAAGTTCTACATCGAGCATCTTGGCGCGGACTTCTCGGACTACGAGGCTGAGCACCGTCAGTATAAAGAGGCGCTTCGGGACACGGAGATGCAGCTTCGGGAGCTTGGACGCGTCCAGACGCTGGACCGGGTGTTTCTGACGAACTTCCTGTTCGGGCCGGAAGATATGGTGGTGGTCCTGGGCCAGGACGGCCTGGTTGCCAACACGCTCAAGTATGTCGACGAGCGGCCGGTCGTTGCCGTGAACCCCGATCCGCGGCGCTGGGACGGCGTTCTGCTGCCGTTCCGCGTGAACGACGTGAGGCCGATCGTCCTCGAGGTCTTCGGCCGGAGGCGGCAGGTCCGGGAGATCTCCATGGCCAGGGCCCGCTTGAACAACGGACAGCAGCTGTACGGCGTGAACGACCTGTTCATCGGCCATCGTTCACACGTTTCCGCCCGGTACGAACTGGCCCTAGGACAGAAGCATGAGCGGCAGTCCTCGAGCGGCATCATCGTCTCCACCGGGCTGGGCTCCACCGGGTGGTTCACCAGCGTGCTGGCGGGGGCGGCCGGCATCGGCAGGGCGCTGGGAAACTCCATCGAGACGGACATCGTGAAGGATTTCCGGTGGGAGTCGGATTATCTCTACTATACCGTTCGGGAGCCCTTTCCGAGCAGGACCTCAACTGCGTCCTTCGTGTTCGGCAAGGTGACGTGCAGGGAACCGCTCACCGTGCTCTCCCAGATGCCGGAGAACGGGGTGATCTTCAGCGACGGCATCGAGTCGGATTTCCTGGATTTCAACTCCGGGACCCGGGCGGTCGTGGACGTAGCGGAGAAAAAGGGGTACCTGGTGGTGTGAGTCGATGTTTTGATCGGAGGAAACGGTGAGCAAGATCAGGGATAGTATCGTCGGTTGTCTCCTTGGAACCGCTGTCGGTGACGCGCTCGGCCTGCCCTATGAAGGCATGACGGGCTCCCGGGGCGGGAGCATGTTCCCGGACCGCTGCCGACTTCACTTCCTTCCCGGTTACGGAATGGTCTCGGATGATACGGAGCACGCCTGCTTCACCGCCCGGGCGCTCATTGCGTCAAAGGGCGATCCGGACCGGTTCGAAAAGGAACTGGCCTGGTCGCTTCGCTGGTGGCTCCTCGGAATGCCGGCGGGAATAGGATTCGCGACGCTTCGGTCGATCCTGCGGCTTTGGGTCGGGATCCCTCCGGAGAGGTCGGGAGTGTTCTCGGCAGGGAACGGTCCTGCCATGAGAAGTCCCCTCCTCGGTGTCGCATACGGCAATTCTCCGGAAAGACTCAGGGAATTCGTGCTTCGATCGACGCGGCTTACCCATACTGATCCGAAGGCGTATTATGGAGCGCTGGCCGTTGCAGTTGCGGCGCACGCGAGCGCGGAAGGGTCGGTAGCTCCTCATGATTTTCTTAGAGTCCTCAGGGAAACCCTGCATGACGCGCCGGCGGGGGAACTCCTCGGGCTCATTGACAGGGCATGCAGTTCGGCGGAGAGGGACGAGCCGGTCTCTGCGTTCGCGACAGGCATCGGGAGCAGGAACGGGATATCAGGTTACATGTATCACACGGTAACCTGTGTTATCCAGGTGTGGCTGCGTCATCAAAAGGATTATTCAGCGGGGATTAAGGAGATCATCACTGCCGGAGGCGATACGGACACGACTGCCGCGGTCCTTGGGGGGATCATCGGGGCCGGTGTGGGCCATGCAGGCATCCCCCGGAACCTGCTGGCAGGGATCGTGGAGTGGCCGCGCAGCACAGCCTGGATGGAGCGACTCGGCATAGTTCTCGCGCGATCATTGAAGGAACCTGGCAACGCGGAGGCGCCGGGTTACTTCGTTCCGGCCATTCCGCTGAGGAACGCTTCTTTTCTGCTGGTGGTTCTTGCCCACGGCGTCAGAAGGCTGTTTCCCCCGTACCGGTAGCGGGGGGGGCAGGCAGACAACGTGCGGACTAGGAATTCAATGCCTTGCGCACCCGCGTCAGCAGTTCCGTCGGCGTTATCGGCTTCTGCATCAGATCGAAGCCCTGATCAACCAATCCTTGTCTGTTGATGACATCCGCCGTGTACCCGCTCATGAAAAGCACCTTGACATCGGGGTGAAGCGCTTTGATGGCGCTCAGGGCCTGCTTTCCGTTCATCTTCGGCATGATCGTGTCCAGGATGACGAGCTTGATGCCGTCGCCGTTCTCGGAGAACACGCGGACCGCCTGCTCGCCGTCCTGCGCTTCGAGAACCCGGTAGCCATGCTCCTGGAGCACTGCCCGTATCAGGGCGAGGACCATCTTGTCGTCCTCGGCGACGAGGACGGTCTCCGTGCCGCGCGACCCCGGTGCTTCGCTCCGGGGCAGCTGCTCTTCCTGTGCCGACCTGTGCAGCAACGGCAGGCAGATCTTGAACGTGGTGCCCTTTCCGATCTCGCTGTAGACGGAGATCGTGCCGTTGTGCTGCCGGATGATCCCGTAGGCCATGGCCAGGCCGAGACCGGTGCCCCGGCCGACCTCCTTGGTGGTAAAGAAGGGCTCGAAGATCTTGAGCCGCGTCGACTCGTCCATGCCCGAGCCCGTGTCGGAGACCGAAAGGACCGCGAACGACCCGGCGGATTGGACCCCGTGCATGCGCGCCTGCCGGGCGTCGAAGACCGTCTGTTCGCTCCGGATGGAGAAGCGACCGCCCTGCGGCATGGCGTCCCGGGCGTTCGTGGCAAGGTTCATGAGCACCTGTTCGAGCTGGCCCGCGTCGGCCTGTACGATCAGATCGTCGTCGGACAGCTCCGACGCGAGCTCGATATCCTCGCCGATCAAGGGCAGCAGAAGCTTTTCCACGCGCCGGACGACCGCGTTCAGGTCCACCGGTACGGGGGTCAGGGGCTGTTTTCTGCCGAAGGTCAGGAGGTTTTTCGTCAGCCGGGCGGCCCGCTGCGCCGATTCGAGGATGTTCGCCACACCGGTCTTCAGGGGGTCGGCGTCGTCCATCTTCCGCTGAAGGATGCTCCCGTACCCGATGATCGCAGTCAGGATGTTGTTGAAATCGTGGGCGACGCCTCCCGCGAGCGTTCCGATGGCCTCCATTTTCTGCGACTGGATCAGCTGAGCCTCGAGCTTCTGACGCTCGGTGATGTCGAAGAAGGTCACGACCGCTCCCGCGACGGTGCCGTTGCTCTCGATAGGGTAGGACCAGTACTCCACCGGGAAGCTGGTGCCGTCGGCCCGCCAGAAGACCTCGGTGTCCGCGTGGCTGCCCCGGCTTTCCCGGTAGGCACTGTAGATCTTGCAGTCCTGCTCCGGATGGGGAGAACCATCCCGCTTTTTGTGGTGGATCAGCTCGTGCATGTTCCTGCCGAGGATGTCCGCTTCCTTGCCGTACCCCAGCATCCTGCGGCCCGAAGAATTGCAGAAGGTGCAAGTGCCCCTGGTGTCGATGCCGTAAATGCCCTCGGCCGTGGATTCGAGCAGCAGCCGGATGCGCTGCTCGCGCTGGGCCAGATCTCCAGTGCGCTCGCGGACCACGTTCTCCAGACCGTCATGGGCGTGCTGCAGCGCTTCCTCGGCGCGCTGACGGAGTTCGATCTCATGCTCCAGGGGCGCCAACGCCATTCTTCGCTGGGACCTCCACAAGACGACGCCGAGGATGGCGGTGAAGAGAATAGAGCCGGCGATGAGCCGGTTCCTGAGCTGGGTGACGACCGCGTCGGCCTTGCCGAGGTCCGCCGTGAGCGACAGGAGCATCAGGGGCCGGCTGTCCTGCGTGATCATCTTGTTCAGCTCGATGGCCCTGGCCTGGCCCTTCGGAGCCCGTTGGAATTCCCCGACAACGAAGCCGTTCGGCGCCGTGGCACGGAGAAGCAGGAGCTCCGGGTGCACCGACCCCCAGCGCTCGATGAACGTCCGGATGGTCACATAGTCGGACCTGAGCAGCGACTCGTGGAACGCTTCCGCCATCAGATCGAGTTCAGCGGCCAAATCTGCCTGTGCCATGCCGATAAGCGTCGCATGCTGCTGCCAGGTTACCAGCATGGTCCCGGTGATGAGAAATATGAGCAGGATGCCGGTGAGGGCGAGGATGGCGCCGGTGTAGCGGAATTTCCTCACAGCTCGACCCCCGCCCGCGCCAGATCATTCATGATCGAGCGGAGAGCGTCGAAATCGCGGTCATCGGCAGGCACGAGAGCGATGACGTCGCTCCGCATGCCGCTGATGATCTTTCGGCCTTCGGCGCTGTCCGCGAGCTGCAGCAACGCCATCCGGAGGGCCTGCACGGTCTCCTCCGGCAGATCCTTGCGGGCGATGAAGACGTGGTCGGTGATGGGGGCGCTCCGGACCAGGGACCGCAGTCCCTGGGGTTCGTAGTGCAGGAAGACCTCTTCTTTCACGGCTCCGGCGTCAAAGGTGCCTGCCAGGATGCCGAGGGCGATATTGTCCTGGTTCGCCACATAGCTGATCTGGGAAAAGTCATTCACGTCGATGCCCGCCTTGAGCAGCATGTGGCGCGGGACGAAGTGGCTCATGGTGGATGCGCGGTCGCCGAAGACGAACCGTTTGCCCTTGAGCCGGGCAAGGGAGGCGACGGGGCTGTCCTTTCTCACCATGATGTGGCCGTGGAAGAACTTGCCTTCCTTCGTCTTGAAGGCGGCGAGGAGCGGGCGCTTTCCGTACTGGCTGGTAAGCTTCAAGTACGACGCGGGCCCCATGAAGGCGATGTCCATGATGCCGTTCCCGATCCTGTGGATGTGGGCCTCGTAGGAGCTCCCTACTTCGACCGTCACCGGCCGCCCGAGCTGCCTGCCGAGGTATTCGGCGAGAGGGGTGTACCGCTTGATCAGCTCTGATGCGGAGAGATAGGGGTGGACGCAGAGCTTGAGCGGTTCCCCGGATTGCGCCGGATGGACAGAGAGGAACAGCAGGAACGTCAGTACGATCACGGAAATAACCGCAGGGCTGCTCTTGGTCGTCATCGGTGCGCTCCTGTTCCGGATGCTACCACATTCTGATTTTATCAGGGAGCCGGGGTGAAATCCAGCGCAATATCTGGAGTCGCGCAGGACAGCATGGCCTCCTGCGGCAGGCAGTGTCAGGACTATCTCCCCATCTTTTTAAGCAGGTCCTCGAGGCCGGCGAAGGGCCTATGCGTTGCGGGCTGTTCCTTTCCGCCTTCCGGACCTGCCGCCTCGCGCGATCCCGCTTCGAGGTACTTCTGGTGTTCGTTGTCGTGACAGTAGAGGCACAGCAGCTCCCAGTTGCCGCCGTCCTGCGGATTGTTCTCGTGGTTGTGGTCCTTGTGGTGGACCGTCAGCTCGCGGAGCTTCTTTCCCGCGAACTCGCGGCCGCACCTGCCGCAGACCGGCGGAAACAGCTTCAGCGCCTTCTCGCGGTAGCCCTGCTCCCGAAGCTCGCGGTTCTTTCTGGCTTCGGCGATGATCCGGTCCTGTTCGTTCTTTTCCGACGACATATTCCCGTTCCCCGGCTTTCCGGCTTAACGTCAAAACGCACCCTAAAGGGTGCGGCTACCAACTACAAATTTAATGCGTTACGATTTGGCAGCCGCGGGCTTTAGCCCGCGTAATTAATCTTTCAACAGCCTGCTAATAACTGTCCGGCACTGCCTGATGAGACGTCGCGGCTCCGGTCTTCAACACCTGGAAATACTCGTTGATCTCCCGCTTCACGTTGCCTACGCCCCACATATGGTTGATGCGCTCCCGGAACTCCGCGCCGCCCTGCAGGCCTTTCGTGTACCACGAGAGATGTTTGCGCATTTCAAGCACGCCGATGTCCTCGCCCGCCAGTCTCACCATGTCGTTCAGGTGGCGCAGCATGATCGCCCGCCGCTCGTCGAGCGTGGGGTGCGGCGGAAGGACGCCGGTCTCGAGATACAGCTTTGCCTCACGGAAGATCCAGGGATTGCCTTCGATCGCCCTGCCGATCATCACGCCGTCGCAGCCTGTCTCGTCGATCATGCGCTTAGCGTCCATGCCGGATCGCACGTCGCCGTTGCCGATCACGGGGATGCCGACGGAGTCCTTCACGATCCTGATCATGCTCCAGTCCGCGGAGCCGGAGAATCCCTGGGCCTTGGTCCTGCCATGCACGGTCACGGCAGCGATGCCGGTCCGTTCGGCAGCGCGGGCGAAGTCCGTGGCGATGATGTTCTGCGCGTCCCAGCCGAGCCGGATCTTCACGGTCACCGGGACACGCGACGCCTCCACGACCGCTGCCATGATCTCCTCTGCGAGGACGATATCGCGCAGGAGCGCCGATCCCGCGCCGGACCTCAGGACCTTCGGCACCGGGCAGCCCATATTGATGTCGATGAAATCCACTTCGCCGATGGACACGATCTGGGCGGCCTCTGCCATGGTCTCCGGCGTTGAGCCGAAGATCTGGAACACTACGGGACGCTCGGCAGGGTCGGTGTGGAGCATGCCGAAGGTGCGCTTGTGCTCGCGCACGAGGGCCTCGACGCTCAGCATTTCCGAGTAAACGAGTCCGGCGCCCATTTCCTTGCAGATCATGCGGAAGGGGAAATCGGTGATCCCGGCCATGGGCGCCAGTACCAGCGGGTTTTGACGGAGTATTTCTCTGATGTCCATGGAGGCATTATAAGGGATTTTGGCCGAAGAACAAACAGAAAACAGGTCCTCCACATAGATACAGGTACACGAAGAAAAACCTTTGACACTGATTTCCACAGATAAAGTGCCTATGATAACTACGGATAGAACCAAGTCTGTTTTCTTCCCTCGGTCTTGATACTTATCCGTCTTTATCGTCTTACCGATCCGCCTCTTCTGTGTCGAAGATATTTCCTGGTTGTTCGCGGTTATATGAGGCTGCTATTTTATAAGCAAGGTGAGATGAAATGAGGCGAACTCCGCTCTCACAATCATTCCTTTTTGACCCTCCCGGTGTTATAATCCGCCATGCGATCGAACTCGTTCCTTGCTATTTTTTTCGCTGTCCTTCTCTCCGTCCCCGTCTACGGAGCAAGCATCGATCTCCTGATCGTTGAACACGGCCCCCGGGACTCGAATATGGTGGCCCTGACCTTCGACGCATGCCCCACGGGCCGCGATGACGAATATGACGAGCGGGTCATCGAGGCGCTGATCACGGAGAAGGTCCCGGCCACCCTGTTCATGAGCGGCCGATGGGTGGAGAAGAACGCCGGGCGGGCGAAATTCCTGGCCGACCAGCCTCAATTCGAGATCGCGAACCACGCCTTCTGGCATCCCCACATGCTGGAAAAGGACGATGAGCGCATCGTTCGGGAACTGCGGCGTACGCAGGCGGTCATCAAAAAGGCCACCGGCAGGGGACCGAAGTATTTCCGGCCTCCCTTCGGCGAAGTGGACGAGCGGCTGGCAACGCTTGCGTCCCAGGCCGGGCTGGTCACGATCCAGTATGACATCGCATCGGGCGACCCCGACCCGGGCCTTTCGGCGAAACGGATCGCCCGTGCCGTAGTGGAGGAGGCAAAAGGCGGCAGCATCGTGGTCCTGCATATGAATAGGAACGGCGTGCGGACCGCGGAGGCGCTGCCCGAGATCGTCAAGGGATTGCGGGAGAAGGGATTCGATCTGGTGACGGTGGGGGAGATGCTGAAGACGGCGGACACGGGGACGCGGAGACGCGGGGACGGGGGGACAGGGCAAGGGAAGGGCAAGACGACGCGGGGGCAGGGCGATGCTGAAATAAAGCCGGCTGCGACTGCTTCGATGGAACCTTCACACCTCGTGTCAACCTCTTTGCCGAAGGATACGTTGCACAATGCCCTGCATTCTTCCGGTGAGGCGACCATGCCCGATGCTCAGAACGCCGGCAAATAAGCCACTGACCGCAACGGCTTCAAGGCGAACTCAGCCGAACGTTCTCAGATAACATGCAGCGGCAGAAAAGAGGTAAATAAAAAAGGCCCGGAATAATTCCGGGCCTTTCGTGTTCTCAGTGATGTTTTCCGCACTAGGCGTTCTTGAACGCCGCGAGCCACATGATGTGGCTTTTCTCCTCGTTAATGACCTCGTCCATGACCTCTTTTTCTTTCACGATCTTGCGAAGCTCCATGAAGTAGAGCAGGGTTTCCTTCTCGAATCCCAGGGCGAACGAGACCGCTTCCTTTTCGGACCTGATGCGGTCCATGGAGGGAAGGGACTTATGTTTGCCGAGAAAGAACTCCGATTCCACGAACGCGCGCATGTAGTTCGTTACCTCGCCCCATTCCACCGGCTCGGGGCCGGACTTGTCCACCATGGCCTTGAGATCGCCGAAGGTCTTTTCGTGGGTCTTTTCCTTTGATGCGAGCGTGGTGAAGAGCTTGACCAACTCGGCGTTCTTTTTGAACTTTTCAGCGATAGAGGTGTAGAACTGGTATCCGAGCTTTTCGGTCTGCACCGCCATCTCCATGACCTCGTTGACATTGTACTTGTTCATAGGTTCTCCCTTGCATGGTAAGATGTGATCTGAGCACACAACAGCAACGGTTAAAATAATATCGTGTTAGCGGGCAGGTGTCAACCCCGAAAACAATGAAGAAAGCATCTCAGCATTGCCATGACCTTTTGATGCATACGGAGATGAGGAAAGGATAAAACCTTAGACGACGGTAACATTAAAAACGGTTCGCTTCTTGCGGCTTGAGACCAAAAGCAAATTCTTGATGGTGGTTTAAAAGCGGGCTAAGGCCGTTGACTTCCTCACCTGACTTTCCCCTGCGTCCCCTGCGGTAACATTTCATATCCTTGTATTGTTATGGGGTGATCCCGTTAAAAAACGGCTCGTGGTCCCGTTTAAGGTGATATTCCTCTGGTCTGTGCCGTGGTCTGTGTCTAAAATCCCAGCGACCGTCTGAACTTCTGCATCGGTGTTTGTCTTGGCGTGAGCGCCCAGATCAACATGGCCGCGAGCGCGGCCAGCACGACGATGGTCGCGACCTGGACCGTTCGTGACCGCCGGACCTCGATCTGCCACCAGGAGAATCCGCGCAGGGACAGGTCCCCTGCTTTTTCCATAAGGCCTCGCGCATGGCGTACCGCAGGCGCAAACGCTTCGGTCGGAAGGGTCGTGCCGAGGCGTTCGCGGACCGGGTCGAGCGCCCGGCCGCCGAAG
>JAGVOT010000061.1 GCA_020052615.1 Nitrospirota bacterium
GAAAGCAATCCCCTGACCCGCGCCCTGGTCTACCGGACCGCGCGGAAGAGCGTGCTCGCCGAGACCCGCGGGAACTACCCCGCTCCGCTTGCCGCACTGGAGGCGGTGCGCTACGGCCTTTCGCACGGCACCGGGCCGGGATACGAGAACGAGGCCAGGACGCTTGGCGCTCTTGTTCCTTCCGAGGTCTCCAAGAACCTCATCAATGTCTTCTACCTCGGCGAGGCGCTGAAACGCGACACCCATGAGCCGGCCGGTTCGATCTCCCGCGCAAGCGTCATCGGGGCCGGGATCATGGGAGGCGGGATCGCCCAGCTCTTCGCCGAAAAGGGCATCGCCGTCAGGATCAAGGACATTCATACGAAAGCCGTGGCGGCAGGGCTCCGGGCGGCCGCGGACATTTTCCGGAAACGAACGAAGAAAGGAATCCTCGATCCCCTCCAGGCCCGGGACGGCATGGACAGGATCACGGCGGCAACCGACACCAGCGGGTTCAGCGCCGTCGATCTCGCGGTCGAAGCCGTTGTTGAGATCATGGGGGTAAAGAAGACCGTGCTCAGGGATTTCGAGCAGGCAGCAAAGGATTCAGCCATTTTCGCTTCGAACACCTCGTCCCTTTCCATTACCGAACTGGCGGCCGAAGCGAAAAGGCCGGAACAGGTCGTGGGCATGCATTTCTTCAACCCCGTGGAAAAGATGCCGCTCGTGGAGGTGGTGAAGGGACAGCGAACGTCGCCGGAGACCGTCGCCGCCATTGCCGCGCTTTCCCGTAAGCTCGGCAAGCTTCCCGTGGTCGTGAACGACGGGCCGGGATTCCTGGTGAACCGGATCCTCATGCCTTACCTTGGCGAGGCGCTCACCATGCTGGAAGAAGGGAACGGGATCGAAGAGATCGACCATGCGCTCCTCCGGTTCGGCATGCCTATGGGCGCCTTCATCCTGCTGGACGAGATCGGCATCGACATCAGCCACAAGGTTGCCGGCATCCTGCACGCGGGCCTGGGCGAACGGATACAACAATCGCCGCTCCTGGAGACGTTATATAAGGAAGGATTCTACGGGAAGAAGAACGGGAAGGGCTTTTACCTGTACCTGCACGGGACGCGCGGCGGCGCCAGTCCCCTGGTGAAGGCCAGGGCGCCGAAACAGAAGGACAATGCCGGCAGGCTGCCGGAGCGAGAGATCGTCGAGCGGGCGGTCTTCCTGATGATCAAGGAAGCTGCCCTGTGTCTGGAGGAAAAGATCATCGACCGCGTCGACCATCTGGACGCGGCGCTCATTTTCGGCATCGGATTCCCGCCGTTCCGCGGCGGCCTGATGCGGTACGCCGAGACGTTGGGCGCGAAATACATCGTCGAACGCCTCGAGGTCTACGCGGCAAAGTACGGCGAACGGTTCACCCCGCCGACGTTCCTCTTTGAGATGTCCCGGGACGAGTTGATCGGCCAGATCGTTCGCTAACGGGCATCGCTTCCCGCAGTCTGCACGACCTTGCATGTACCGCTGTTTCCCGCTATACTATGTTGTATGATTGAAGGAATCGGTATTGAAAAAGAATGGGTAACTCATGAACTCCGCATTATTCGCGACAGACAACCCCTCCGGCAGGGATCATAAACTTTCAAAATTCATCGGTTGTCTCGTCGGCACTGCCGTCGGCGACTCGCTCGGCGCCCGTCGCGAAGGGTCCTCGGCATTCGTTGAAGTGGCCGACCTGTCACCTCGATATACCGAGAATACCGCCATGACCATTGCCGTTGCCGAATCCCTCGTCGAGTGCAAGGATTTCCATTACTGGCACATGGCGGAGCTGTTCCTCAGGAAATACGAACAGGAGCCGTGGAGACGTTATGGCCATACGATCACCCGCGTCTTCCGCCTGATGCGGAACGGCAAACTGGGATTCGGGATGATCGACCGGGACCTCTACCCGGACGGATCCTATGGGAACGGGGCGGCCATGCGCGTGGCCCCGGTGGGGCTTCTGTACCATGACGACCCCCGGATGCTCCGCGACATAGCCTACCACAGCGCCGGCATCACCCACAGCCATGAGCTGGGACTGGAGGGCGCTGCGCTCCAGGCATGCGCCGTTGCGCTGGCAGCGCTCGCCGAACCCGGTGAGCTGAGCATTACCGATTTTCTCGGCACGCTCCGCATGTTCGCCAAACCGGGTCCTTACCAGGGAAAACTGAAGACGATCATCGGCTTCCTCGAGAACGGCGCATCACGGGAGGACGTCGTGGCAAAGCTCGGGAACGGCACCTCCTGCCTCGAGTCGGTCCCGACGGCAATCTATGCCTTCCTGTCCCACCGCGATTTCAAAAGCGCGGTGATCTATGCCGTCAGCCTCGGCGGCGACGCCGATACGATCGGGGCCATGACCGGCGCGATCGCCGGAGCCTGCTACGGTATTGAAGGCATCCCGTCGCAATGGCGTGAAACGGTCGAGCATCATGACCTGCTCGATGCGCTGGCGAAAAGACTGTGGGAAGTGAAAATGAAGATCGTCAGGGATTCAGTGGATCATGAGGTGGGTGAGGACCGTACGGCGGTCGAAATATTGTAGTCGAAGATGCGCGACAATACGTTGACAGGATAACGGGCTTGACATACCTGACGAGCCCCGCCCTCCGCAGTCACTCGATCGAAATGGCGTAGTAGGGGCAGATCATCAGGATGCCCTTGTCCTTTTCCGCGTCGAACGCAGCGGCGTTGATGACCCAGGCCTTTTCATCGCGCATCTCAAAGAACTGGGGATAGGCCTCGGCGCATCCGCCGCACCCCTCGCACAGACTATAATCGATATTCGGCACCATCGGACGCTGTCATCCTCCCCGGTCGAATCCCACGCCACGGCAGTATTGATCACAAGGACCTTTGACGCTGAAGAAGCGGATCAACTGCTGACAAAGGCGGAGATATAATTCAAACTAGTATCGCAAAGCCTTAAACCAGCGGATCAATCCTCACTGATAGGAATCCGCTTGTATCCGGTTCTTATCCGCAGCTATCCGTGTCCAAGACTATTTGTAGCTTGACGAGCCCGTTCACCTCTTCGATATCCTGACCTTCCATTCCTCTGGCCCCTCGGCAAGATATTCCCATCCGAACAATCCCTCCCGTTCGTGCAGGAACGAGTAGTACAGCGGCTTGGGATCGTGGTCGTTGACCAGAATAAATGCCCCGCCCTTTTCCATGCTGTCGAAGGTTTTGTAGATCAGCGGGTGCCGGTCCTTCGGCGCAATGGTCGTAACGTTCAGCTCCTTCATAACGTCCTCCTCTGTCACACGTGGTCTTACTATATGCAGTATAAGACAGGCGGGCGGATTACGTTATGATACAGGTCATAATCCCGCATGAGACCATTCTCTGCCTTATGTGTGTTTTTCATTATACCGCTTCTATGCTATAATCGTTTCCGCACTATGGGGATCAAGCCTCTGGAAAAAGGCACTCTCTGGCACAGACTGGTCAGGACCAAGGAACACGCGCTCGCGTCGGGCGCGCTCCGGTCCTTCCCGACCAACCACGCCTTTATTGAGGACGGCGGCGTACGGTTCTTCGTCCGTGTGCTTGCGTCCCTTCGGGAGAAGACCGCGGCGCGAACAGCGCAGGACGCGGACCCCTTCCTCCCGCCCGAAAAGGACCTTACCGTCGCCGACGTGACCGATACCCATGTCGCGGTCCTGAACAAGTTCAATGTCGTGGACAACCACCTGCTCATCGTCACCCGTCACTTCGAGGACCAGGATTCGCTCCTCACGCTGCTGGATTTCGAGGCGCTCTGGCTCTGCATGGCCGAGTATAATGGCTTGGGCTTTTACAACGGCGGCCGCGAGGCAGGCGCCAGCCAGCAGCATAAACATCTCCAGATGGTGCCCCTGCCCCTGGCACCCTCAGGCCCGCCGGTGCCCATTGTCCCCCTGCTGCCCGGCTCGGGCCGGATCGCCTCGGTGGGGACCATTCCGGCCTTTTCCTTCCTCCACGCCTATGTGAAGCTCGGGCCGGACACCGCGGACGCGCCCCGAGAGGCGGCCATCAAAACGTTCGAGCTCTATGCCGCCATGCTCAGGAGCGTCGGCATGAATGAACCCGGCACGTCGGCCTTCACCGGCCGGTCACAGCCCTACTGTTTTATCGTAGCGCGCGAGTGGATGCTCCTCGTCCCGCGTTCCCGGGAGCATTTCGAAGACATCTCCCTGAACTCCCTGGCCTATGCGGGCTCGTTCTACGTAGGCAACAAGGAACAGTTGGAGCGATTAAGAGCGTTCGGACCGATCAATGCTCTGCGGACGGTAAGCATGCCCGCAAAATAATAACGGCGATCTACGGGCGGGCGATCAGGCGTTTCAACCTGGTGAAATCGCTGAACATCATTTCCTTCCCCTTGACAAAACGGACTGCGTAAGCGGGATGGACGGTGATGAAATAGGTCCGGCCGTCCTTCTTCACGATCGTCCCGTGCTTTTTGGTGATCTCCACCTTGCCGTCGAGCAGGGCAACACAGGCTGAGTTGCCGAGCAGGACGATGATGTCCGGTCCGATGACCGCAAGCTGCTTGAAGAGATGTTCCCTGCCGTGGCGGATCATCTCTTTCGAGGGAGTACCCCGGTCCGGGAGATAGTGGATCGGACTGGTGATGAACACCTCGGGCTCGACGAGTCCCGTGTCCCGGATCGCCTGGCGCAGAAGCCTTCCCGACCGCCCGACGAACGGCCGGCCGGTCTTCGCCTCTTCCCTTCCCGGCGCTTCTCCGATGAACACGATCCGCGCATCGGGATCGCCCTCCCCTGGCACGGCCTTCCCCGAGCCGCCCTTCCTGCAAAGACGGCAGCGGCCGATCTCCGCGGCGATCCTTTTCAGCGCTTGTTCCTTGTTCATTTCGATCCGTCCTTTTCCGGTCTTTCTCCGATAGTTAGTGTACACTAAAGACGCTGTTTACAGCTATGAAAAGGCAATTGCCGTCTTTCATCTCTCTTATAGGTTCTCCAGTGTCCTCAGTGTCCAAAGACGCATCCCCCCTTATCGTCTTACCAATCCGACTCTTCTGTGTCAAAGATTGCGACTCATTCTCAACCGTACAGCACGATCACCGCGAATCCCGTGAACATGAGCAGGGACCCGATCAGACGCTCCCGGACGTTCCGTTCGCCGAAGAGCAGGAATCCGTAGACGCTCCCCATGAGCAGGCTGGACCGCTTGATGGCGATCATATACGCCACATTGGCCATGCTGACCGCGAAGAAATGCGCAACGGCATGCACCGCGTCGAACACGCCCGGCAGAAGCGCGGCCCGCGCCGTCCCCCTGAAATCGGCAAAGAACCGACGCCCGCCGGCAAGGAACACAACGACCGGCAGCAGGCAGACGGCAAGAGCGAGATAGTAGGCCGCCCCGAAGAACGCCGGCGATGAGTGGGTGATGGCGAGCTTCCCCAGCGCCGAGGTTACGCTGTAGATCAGGGACACGGCCAGCATGTACAGGGAACCCCGCTCCCGGAGCACCGCCTTGAGCGGGCCCAGCGGACCCGTCCTCAAGGAGGACAGGTTCAAACTATATCCGCCCAGGGCGATGAGCGCGATGCCGGCTGCCCCGGCCGCGGACACCTTCTCTCCCATGATAAGCCAGGAAAAAAGCATCAGATATACCGGTGTGAACGACAGAAACGGCAGAGAGAGGCTCAAGGGTGAGACGCGCAGGGCCTTGTAATAAAGCAGTATTGCCGCGATCTCGAGAGGAAGCGCCGCAGAGAACGCAAGGGTGAACGTTGCGTCCAGGGGAGGCACCGGCGTGAATGCCAGCGCCGCAGCCAGCGCGGGCAGGGAATAAACGATCCGCAGCCAGGCGATGACATATTCATTTGCCGGCGTGATGATCCTCTTCGTCAGGGCGTCGCTGGTGGAGAGGAAGAACGCCGACGTAAGGGAGAGAACGATCCAGAGGTAGGGCATGGGTACCTGGGCGCGGCATCTTTCGTGAAATGGGTCCAGGAGCGGGCGCGTTCATGAAATCCCGTCTCGTCCTCGCTCTTCCGTCCCGCCGGGACGGCTCAGGGCTTTCAGGTGACGCAGGCGGTGACGCCGGCTACGAACGTATTCCCGGCAAAGATATCCTTGGAGGGCTTTCTGAAGTAGGGACATCGTTCTTCGCGGCAGCCATGGGGATGTTGCGCAGCATGAACGCAGACGATAGAGACATCCTTCACCGGCAGGACAACGCCGAATTTCTCAGCGAACACGGCGACTGCCACCGCGAGGCCTGAGCGCACATAGGCTTTGCAGCAGCTGGGCCCGGTGAGGTCCGCGATGGCCCCGCTGGCAGCCGTGACCGTTTCCATCACGATCCTCTGCTCCCGGTCCGATCCGCATCGCGCGCCGAGGAAGATCGAGAAGCACGCGCCAATGGCAGGCGCGACGCCGCACACGCCGGTGAGGCCGCAATAACCGCCGTGCGCCTGTTTCGCCGTCCGGGCAAAGGCCTCGCTGATCTCCGCCTCCCCGATCTTTGATCCGTAGGGGGAATTCCTGAGCGCGGCCATGAGCGCCCCCGCGGCAATGAACGCGTGGTCGCAGGAAAGCATGGGCAGGCCGGGATGGGACATCATGAGCTCGGCGATCGCAACGGGGTCCTGGGACCTTGAAGTTCGTGCAAGTTCCTCGATGACCATGCGTGCGTCCTTGCCGTGACAGGCATCGCAGACGAAGTGGCCCTGCGGACATTTGACGTGCCCCTGGTGACCTGCTCCGCAGTACATGCAGACAAGGTCCTCGGCCTTTTCGAGGTAATCCAGCTTGCTACGACAGGCCATGCAATTCTCGGTTTTCTTAGCTGCAGACATGATCAAATTATACCTCTGCAGGACCCCAATGACAATGCCGATATCACGGCGTCCGATGCAAAAGATAGGCATGGGCCGACAATCCCGCTCCGTAGGCGATCATGACGCACCAGTCCCCGGGAGCGATGCCGTTCCTGCCGATCTCGTCCATCACGAACCAGACCGTGGGCGACGACATGTTGCCGAACTCCGACAGGACCGTGCGCGTTGCCGCGAGCCTGTCCTCGGGAATGCCGATCTCGTCCCGTACGGCATTGATGATCTTCTCCCCGCCCGTATGGAGCGCCCAGTGCTTCACGTCGGCGACGGCAAGCGACCGCGCCTTCAGGACTTCGGCGACGACTTCCGCCGCGGCCTTCTTGACAAGGTCCGGCAGCTTGAGCGAAAGCTGGTTGTGAAGCTGTCCTTTCTTATGGACGTACCGTATGGTCTCGCGCTGTTCAGGCACGTACCGCGTGGCCGACGCGACAAGCTCCCATCCCGACGGCCGGTCCCCGAGCACGGCAGCAGCTGCGCCGTCGCCGAACAGGGCGTTCGACAGGATCAGGCTCAGGTCATTGTTCATCTGGAGCGTCGCGCTGCAGATCTCCACGGACACGCTCAGGACAACGCTGCCGGTCCTGACAAGAGCCCCGGCTGCCTGGAGGTTCGGGATGGCTCCTCCGCACCCGCTTCCCACCATATCGAAGGCGCGGATGTCGCGCGAAAGACCGAGCCGCTCGATGAGGTAGGTGGAGATGCCGGGGCAGATATAGCCGGTACAGGTGTTCACGACGATGGCCGACACATCGTTGACGCCGACGCCGGCCCGTCCAAGGGCCTTGGCGATCGCCTCGGCAGACAGCTCGACGGACCGCCTGGTGAACCGTTCAATACGACGGTCCGGGTCCTCGTCCACCAGCTCAAGGGGGTCGTCGATGGCGAAGTGGCGCTTGGTGATGCTGGGATGGGAAAAACAGGTCCCGATGAGGCCCATGCTCCTGGAGTTCAGCCTGCCGCCGTAGTGCGTCTTCATGAACTTTTCGGCGTACGACTGGTCCGCGACATACGGCCCCGGCGCGACGGAGAAGGAAGCGATGTATGCTTTGTTCTGATTTATGGTGCTCATGGGATGGTAGATTCTCCTGACTCCTAACCTGGATAAACCGACACCAAAAGAGCCTCTCTCGCAGAGCACGCGGAGGACGCAGCGTAAATCAAAAATCCTTAAGTTGTGGTTCTAGTAAGAATTTATGAAGCTTTTCTCTGCGAACTCTGCGCCTCGCCTACTTTTGGCTGCGAAAGAATATTGAAGCTCCCTGCCAGCAAGCCGCAGGGAATCTTCGATCGTCAAGGTATTACTATTTATTCCAATCGCTCGCCAACCCCGCAGCAAGACTTCGGCGAGCTCAGTCGAGCCGCTACGGGGAATGCGCTCGCTCCTCGATTCAAGCTATTCCGCACTCCGCACTCGCCGCTCCGCACTGTCTCTTACACATCCATGCCCATCATCCGCAAGCCCCGCCTGATGAACCGCGTATGTTTCCAGAGCGGCGGCCGCACGCCCATCAGGTGCGCGGCCCGGTGGACCCGGGGAAGGATGGACAGACCGATGGAGTCGGTATTGATGAAGTTCATGTTCGTGCTCATGGACCTTCTGACCTCATCCATCATCCACGCCGCAGCCACGCCGGGCGATACATAGAACACGGGCTGGAGCATCTGGTCCGGGGGAGCCGCGAGGACGCCCTGGCGCCGCGCGATGGACTCGAGCTCCGTCCCGGGATAGATCCTGATGCCGATATTGAAGAACACGACGTCCTGCGGCCGTGCCGCAGTCTCGGCGAACCGGAGCGTTTCAGCCACCGTCTCCTGCGTCTCGCCCGGACCGCCCAGCAGGAATATCCACGCGCAGGGGATGTGGTGCCTTCCCATGACCTCGGCGGCCTTGTGCACCTCGCGGGTCGTGAATCCCTTGCGAAGTCCCTGAAGCACCGGGTCCGATGCGCTCTCCACGGTCAGCCCCATGCCGGCGAAGCCCGCCCGTTCCATGGCCGATACCAGTTCATCATCGAAGGAGCGCGGGTTCAGCTCCAGGCTCTGGAGCCGCGCCCCGTGCTTTACCCTTGCAAGGGCGTCGCACACTCCCCTGGCGTGATCATAGGGAACATTGAATACGCTGTCCACCAGTTCTACGTCCCGGAGACCGGAGCCTGCCAGCCTCGTAACGGCGTCCGCCACGCTTGCCGGATCGGCGAGCCGGTGGCCATTCCCCTCGATCTTGCGGTAAGTGCAGTAGACGCACTGGAAGGCGCACCCAAGCTTTGTCTGGAGAGGGGCGGTGGCGAGCTGGGAACGGTACGCGGGCACGTTTACCCAGCGATGGTAGCCGGGAGCCCCGCATTCCGTGATGCCACCCTGACCGGGACAGGGTGTGGAGTTGAAACCGTCATGGTCCAACCAGGCGATGCCGGGAACATCGCCAAAGGGCTCTCCTTCCGCGATGCGGTCGAGAAGGAGCGGAAAGACCGTTTCCCCGTCGCCCAGCACGGCGCAGGATACTTCGCATAACCTGAGGATCGCTTCGGGCATGACCGCCAGCGCGGCGCCGCCCAGGATGACCGGTGCATCGCAATGCCCCCGGACGGTGTTCACGATGCGGTGCAGGTCTTCGAGAAAGAACATCGTATCCCGCATGTCGTTATTATCGATGTTCCGCACCGAAATTCCGACCACATCGGGCCGGAACGAGAGGATCGCCTGCTTCACCGCCTCGTCCGGCTGCCGCTCGAACATGAGGTCCAGCATCATGACGCGATGACCCGCCCGCTCGCAGGCCTCGGCCACCATGCAGGCGCCAATGGGCATGACGGGCATGGGGAGTTGATTCCGGTTCGTGCTGATAAGGAGGATGTTCATGATGCGGTTCTTATTGAATATAATACCTCAGACACGGGGTCAGCACAAGGCGGGCGGTAAATTCTCCCGATCCCGACATTGTCACGGTCCCGGCTTGATTTCCCCGGCCGTTTGCGTTATGCTTCCTTCACATGCACAGATTATTCGCCCCAGGATCCATGAGGTCTCCCGTGTGCAAACTGGTCTTTCTGCTGCTCTTCATCCTTGCCTCTGCATTTTCTGCGGCTGCCCACGAGGCTACGGCGGACAAAGCCGTCATCGCTCTGGAAGAAAAGCTCGGGGCGGTAATTCCTGACGATATTTCCCTCCGCGACGAGAACGGGAAGCCGGTCAACCTCAAGGCCTTCATCGACAAGCCCACGATCATCGCGCCGGTGTACCTGCACTGTTCCCATGCCTGTCCCCTGCTCCTGACCGGCCTCGCCGGTACGCTGGGCAAATTGGATCTCGTTCAGCCCGGCAGGGACTACCGCGTCATCACCCTCAGCTTCGACGAGCGTGAAGGTCCGGCGATCGCTCGGGAGAAAAAGCCGAACTATATCACCGCCATCAGGAAGCCTTTTCCCGAGAGCGAATGGAAGTTCCTGACCGGCGACAATGCGAACATACGGAAGTTCACCGATGCCGTGGGCTTCACCTTTCAGCGCGATGGCGAGGACTTTTCCCATCCCATCGCCATCATCGTCCTGGCGCCCGGCGGGAAGGTCGTTCGGTACCTTGAGGGCATGACCTTGCTCCCCTTCCAGGTGACTATGGCCGTCACCGAGGCCGCGCAGGGCAAGGTCGGCTCTCCGGCAGGCAGGGTGCTCACGTATTGCTTCAGCTACGACCCGCTGAAAAAATCCTACGCTTTCAATATTCTCAAGGTCGTGGGAACGGTCATGATCCTTACGCTGGCCTCCTTCTTTATCTATCTGATGGCGACAGGCCCTCGAAAAGGGAAAAACGGTTGAAAGTTCCTGAATCTTATGGAAACGAACTTCTACAACACGCCGGGCAAGCACAAGGGCATCCTCGCCTGGGTCCTCTCGACGGACCACAAGCGAATCGGGCTGCTTTATCTCTCCTGCATGACCGCATTCTTCCTGACGGGCATGACGCTCGGGCTCCTCATGCGGCTGGAGCTCATCGCGCCGGGCAGGACCCTCATGGCCGCGTCAACGTACAACGCGCTCTTCACTCTCCACGGCGTGATCATGATCTTCCTGTTCATCATCCCCGGCATCCCCGCGGCGCTGGGGAACTTCATGCTGCCGCTCCAGATCGGTGCCCAGGACGTTTCCTTCCCGCGGCTGAACCTGATGTCCTGGTGGTTCTACATCATCGGCGCGGCCGTGGCCATCACCTCGCTCTTCACCGGCGGCGGCGCCCCTGACACGGGCTGGACCTTCTATGTCCCGTACAGCATTCGGACGGGAACGAACGTATCGCTGGCGGTCTTCGGCGTCTTCCTCATGGGCATCTCCTCGACGCTCACGGGGCTCAACTTCGTCACGACCATTCACCGCCTGCGGGCGCCCGGCATGTCGTGGTTTCGCATGCCGCTCTTCGTCTGGTCGATCTACGCAACCGGGTGGGTGCAGCTCCTGGCCACCCCCGTTATCGCAATCACTCTGCTTATGCTCATGGCCGAGCGGTTCTTCGGCATCGGATTCTTCGACCCCGCCAAGGGCGGTGACCCCATCCTCTTCGAGCACCTTTTCTGGATCTACTCGCACCCGGCGGTCTACATCATGATCCTGCCGGCCATGGGCGCCGTCAGCGAGATCATCCCGGTCTTCGCCCGGCGAACCATCTTCGGGTACAAGGCCATCGCCTTCTCGAGCCTCGGCATCGCCCTCTTCGGCTACCTTGTCTGGGGCCACCATATGTTCACCAGCGGGATGAGCGATGAGGCAAGGATGATCTTCTCGCTCCTCACGTTCCTTGTGGCCGTGCCAAGCGGCATCAAGGTCTTCAACTGGGTGGCGAGCCTCTACAAGGGGTCCATACGGCTGGACACGCCGTTCCTTTACATCATGGCCTTCATCTTCCTGTTCTCCATCGGAGGTCTCACCGGACTGGTCCAGGGGGCGCTGGCCACGAACGTCCACGTACATGGAACGTATTTCATCGTTGCTCATTTCCACTATGTCATGTTCGGCGGCACGGTCTTCGCCTTCATCGCGGCGCTCCACTACTGGTTCCCCAAGATGTCCGGACGGATGTATCACGAAGGGCGTGCCCGGATAGCAGCGCTCGCGCTCTTTATCGGATTCAACACCCTCTACTTCCCCATGTTCGTGCTGGGTTGGCAGGGCATGCCGCGACGGTACTACGATTACCTCCCGCACTACCAGCCACTTCATGTCGTCTCCACCGTGGGCTCATGGATCCTTGCCACGGGCATACTGCTCATGCTGTACAACCTGTTTCGCTCCCTCAGGACCGGAGAGAAGGCAGGGGACAATCCCTGGGGCGGCACCACCCTGGAATGGAAGACCTCCTCGCCGCCGCCGGTGGAGAACTTCGAGAAGATACCCGAGGTCACGACGGGACCGTATCATTATCAGTAACGACAAAATATAGGAACAAGATGTTCTTTGACGGGATGAACGGGAGAAACATCTGATAAAAGCTCATGACCACATCCTGTCAAAACAGGTATTGGTCTTCCGTGCCTCCGTGGTAGACCTTAATCCTATGAACGACAGCACGCAAACAGCCGTTCAACATCGCGACTACGCCGGCGCCAAGCTCGGCATGTGGCTCTTCCTGTTCACGGAGATACTGCTCTTCGGCGGCTTGTTCCTGGTCTATTCCGTGTACCGGTCGATGTATCCCGAGGACTTTCACGAGGCAGCCGCCGGGCTGAGCGTCGTCCTCGGAACGGTCAATACGGTCATCCTGCTCACGAGCAGTCTGACCATGGCGCTCGCCATCTCCGCACTCCAGCGCGGCAATACCCGGCAATCGGTCCTGCTGCAAGGCGCGACGATCGTGCTGGGCCTGGTCTTTCTGGTGAACAAGTATTTTGAATGGAGCGGCCACATCCACGAGGGCATCTTCCCGAACGCCCCCGAACTGCTGGCCCGGAGCCATGGACAGGTCCAGTTCTACGGACTTTACTACGTCATGACCGGCCTCCACGGGCTCCATGTCGTGGCCGGTCTTGCACTGATCGGCATCATGCTTTCCCTGACGATCCGGCAGCGGATCACCCGGGAGGACAACGGAAAGCTGGAGAACGCGGGGCTCTACTGGCACCTTGTGGACCTGATCTGGATCTACCTGTTCCCGCTGTTCTATCTGATAACGTAGGCCGGACGCACTTGATCAGAACACGTACTTCAACCGCATGAGCCGCCGCGCAAAGCACAAGATCATCCTGATCGTCTGGCTCATCACGTTCTTTCTGACAGGCTTCGGCGTCTGGGGCTTCCAGGCCGGACACTTGATGGTCATCGGCTTTTTCATGGCCAGTCTCGTGCTCTACATCCTGGCCGCGTTCCTCATGCGGTGCCCGAAATGCCGCATGCCGGTTCTGCTCAGGCCGTGGAAGATCTTCGGGATGGAGCTGTATACCTGGTCCATCCTGACGCCGGAACAATGCAGACACTGCGGGGAAATGCTGCGGTAGAGAAAATCCAAATGCAACAACAGGAACATGAACGAACAGGATAACCATATCGTGACAACGAAGACCTTTGCAGCCGTGTGGATCGCGCTGCTCATGCTCACGGCGATCACGGTCTCGGTCGCAAAAATGCATCTCGGTGCATTCAGTGCATTCACGGCCATCGCGATCGCTTCCGCCAAAGCCGGCCTGGTGCTCTGGTACTTCATGCATCTGAAGTATGAAAAGCGGCTCCTGAAGTTTCTTCTGCTGGTCCCGATCCTGACCCTCGCGGTCATCATCGGGCTGACGTTCGTCGATGTGTGGTACCGGTAAAGGCATTGCCTTTTTGCCGTCACTCCCGCGCAGGCGGGAATCCAGCGTTTTCAAATCTTAGGGATCCCCGTTTTCACGGGAATGACAGGATTGATATCGCACATTCCATGAGGTTATCATGGTCCACGGCTGGACAAATCTCTCAAGCTCGGTCGACAGCGTTTTCCTGTTCATCATGGGAATATCGCTCGTCCTGCTGGTCGGCGTCACCGGCGCGATGGTCTACTTCGCCGTCCGATACCGGCGATCGAGGCATCCCCGCGCCGAGAACATCGAGGGAAACCTTCCGCTCGAGATCGTCTGGACGGTGGTCCCCACGCTGCTGGTGCTCGCCATTTTCTGGGTCGGTTGGAAGAGCTTTGTGTACATGCGCACCGTGCCGCAGGACGCCATGCTGGTGAAGGTCACAGCGCGCATGTGGTCATGGCACTTCACCTATGAGAACGGGGCCACGAGCGAAGTCCTGAAGATCCCGGTGAACAGGCCGGTGAAGCTCGCCATCACTTCCGCGGACGTTCTCCATAGCCTCTCCATCCCCGCCTTCCGGGTAAAAGAGGACGCCGTGCCCGGCAGGGAGAACTACCTGTGGTTCCAGCCCGAGGTCACGGGGTCCTACGACCTTTTCTGCACCGAGTACTGCGGCATGGGCCACTCGGCAATGATCACCAAGGTAGAGGTCATGGCGGAGAAGGATTTCAATGCATGGTACCTCGAGGCGACCGGGAAATCGGCTCCGGGCAAAGCAGGTCCCGATGGAGCGAAGCTGTTCGCGGAAAAAGGCTGTTCCGCCTGCCACAGCATCGACGGTTCGCCCAAGGTGGGACCGACCCTGAAGGGTGTCTTCGGCCACCGGATGACGGTCCTGACCAACGGCAAGGAGCGGGAGATCACTGCGGACGAAGCATATCTCCGGAGGTCTCTGCTCGATCCTGCGGCGGACGTCGTCAAAGGCTTCCCCCCCATCATGCCGTCGCAGAAGGGGGTCCTTACCGACGCAGAGATCGATGCGCTTGTCGAGTACTTGAAAACGCTGCGCGAACACGAACATGAGCGGGAGCATTAGCGTCTCTTTTCCCTCGACCCTCTTGGAATTCGCGCGGACCGCCGATACCAGTTATGAAAACTCTTGCCGCATACCGCACCCTCTGCCGGCCGCCCATTTCGCTCTTCGCAGCCTGCTCCGCTCTCACCGGCTACCTTTTGACACTCGACCGCGACCTGTGGACTATCCTGCTGCTGACTGCCGGCGTGTTCCTGCTGGCCTCGGGTGCATCGGCCTTGAACCAGTACCAGGAGCGGGACATCGACGCATTGATGGAGCGCACCCGTCATCGGCCCCTTCCGAGCGGGACCATCGAACCGGGGAAAGCACTAACCGTAGTCTTTGTCATCATTGTCTGCGGCGCCCTCCTACTCGGCAGGATCGCTCTTGTTGTGGCCACTTTCGGTGCTTTCGCGGTCCTTTGGTACAACGGCCTGTATACGCCGCTCAAGCGAACAACGGCCTTTGCCGCTGTTCCCGGGGCTCTGGTCGGAGCGCTCCCGCCTGTCATGGGGTGGCTGGCAGGTGGCGGAACACTTACCGATCCCCGGATCTTCGCCCTTGCCATGTTGTTCTTTCTCTGGCAGATACCCCATTTCTGGCTGCTCCTTCTGCGGAATGCCGCTCAGTATGAAAAAGCCGGCCTCCCGACCCTTACGTCGCTGATCCCGCCGAAACAGCTGTCAAAGATCACCCTCCTCTGGATCATGGCCGCGGCGGTCGCCAGCCTCGCCATGCCGCTCTTTGGAATCATCCGTTCAATCTACGCCTTTGCCCCCCTTTTCATCATGGCTGTTTGGGTCTCCGGATCCGGGTACGGCATCATCATGCCGAACACTGCTAATGCAGCTCTGCTCCCCGCTTTCAGGCGCGTAAATATATTTATTCTCCTGTTCATGCTTCTTGCCATGCTCGATTCCTTCCTGGTAAGAGGCTGAAGGACCACCATGCCGCACTCCCGCATCAACGCAGCCAGAAAGCTGCGGCAGCTTTTAATCGAAAGCTCTCCCCTCATCGAGAACTACACGCGGGAGCTCTGTCCCGACTGCACGGACGTCTGCTGCAGACAGAAACACGGCATCTACCGAGAGAGGGACCGTAACTATCTGAACGCCCTGGGAACGGCCATCCCGGCCCGCGATCCCGCAAGGCCGCTGGACGGCCCTTGCGAGGCCCTCGGCGAGCGCGGCTGCACCCATCCACGCTGGCTCCGGCCTTTCAAATGCACCTGGTATTTCTGCGAGCCCATTGTTCTTGCCATGCAGGACCAGCCGCAGCGGTCAACGAGGGCGCTCACGGCCGTCATGACAGAAATGATCCGTCTCTACGATGAACTGGGAGGATGACCGACATGGACAGACACCTTGCAAAACAGGTACAGGAGTTCGCGCGGATCTCCGGCGGGTTCCGGGCGACGCGGGTGCTCTTGACCGCGAATAATCTCAAGGTCTTCGAACGCATCGGTAAAGGAGCGACCGCTGCTGAACTGGCAAAGGATCTGAGGACTGATCCGCGGGCGACCGAGATCCTCCTCGATGCGGTCACCGCCCTCGGGCTGCTCAGGAAATCACGGGGCATCTACCGTCTTACGGCTCTGGCGAAGCAGTTCCTTCTCCCGAAAAGCCCCTGGCACCAGGGCGACATGCTGCGCCACCTGGACACGCTCTGGAAGAACTGGTCCGGTCTCGATGAGGTGGTCAGAACGGGCATGCCGAACCGATCAGGCAACAGGGACCATGACGTCTTCATCCGGGCAATGCACAATAACGCCGTGCTGCGTGCGACGAATGTGCTCAAGGCGCTCGACCTGCGCGGGGTGAAGCGGGCACTGGACCTCGGCGGCGGTCCCGGGACGTACGGCATCGAGCTCGCGAAGCGCGGGATCGAGGTCACCCTCTTCGATCTTCCCAATACGGTTGATATTGCCCACGAGATGATCCGGCGGGCAGGCGTGCGGAACGTTACCTTCCGGGGCGGCGACTTCCATTTTGACGATATCGGAAGCGGCTACGACCTGGTCCTCCTGAGTCAGGTGCTTCACTCACACGGTGCCCTCGAGAACCTGGCCCTCCTGGACAAGGTATTCGACGCGCTCGCCACGAAGGGCACCGCCGCCATCCATGAGTTCACCCTTGCCGAGGACCACGCATCGCCCATTCCCGGCGCGCTCTTCTCGGTGAACATGCTGGTGAACACAACGGACGGGCGGAGCTATTCGCCAGGGGAGATAAAAGGCTGGATGACAAAAGCAGGATACGGCAGCATCAAAAAGACCGCTCTTGTCGATACCGTGGTGCTGACGGGAAGGAAAAAGTGAGATGGAAGAGGAACAAGAGGACCTCTGCGCGGTCTGCAAGCTGCCGGTGAAAGACTGCATCTGCTGTCCCGAGTGAAGCCATGTCTGCCCCCTGGACCAGGGGGAGAGCTACTGTCCGGTCTGCCTGCCCGAGCCGGGGACACAGCGAAGCGTTCAGGACATGCTCAAAGATACGTTTGCCAGCATGAGAAAAAAGAACTGACCGGATCGTTCCGCTCGCCGCGGCAGCGAGTTCTCAGGAAAACGGCGCAACTCGCTATTTTCCGAATGGACAGACCGGGTAGCGGCATTCCGTGCAATGCAGGCAGAGCCCGCCGTGCCCGAGTTCGGCAAGTTCTGCCCGGCCGATCTGCTCGCCGGCGAGGATGCGCGGCAGGATGAGGTCGAACACCGTTGTCCGGTGGTACATGCCGCAAGCGGGAATGCCGAGAATTGGGATTGCGGATTTCGGATTGCGGATTGCGGATTGTACTGCTTGATGCGGCGATCCCTTTGAATCCGCATTCCGCAATCCACATTCCGCAACGGGAAAGTATCCCACCAGCACCATCGCCCCCGGCAGGACCGCAGAACCATAGGTCGTATCCATTGCTCCGATGCTCCTGATGGCGAACCGCGTCACATCATCGGGGTCCACGGACATTCCGCCGGTGGTGATCAGCAGGTCCGCACCGGCAGCGATCAGTTCACGCAAACGATCGGCAATATACGCCTCATCATCAGGAGCATAGTAGGTCCCCACGATCTCCCCGCCGAATTCCGCGATCTTCTTCGCTATGATAGGGGCGAAGGCATCCTTGATCCTGCCGTGGTAGACCTCATTGCCGGTGATGACCACGCCGGCACGGGGCTTGCGCAACTCCTTTACCTCGATTACTCCCGACGATTTCTTTGCTTCGGATTTTAAATCCGCAATCCGCAATCCGCCATCCGCAATTTTAGCTGCCTCCTCCACCACTCTTTTCTTCACCACCAGCGGTATCGCCCGCGTGCCGGCGACCTCACGACCCTTCTTGACGACCGTGTTCGTATGGAGCGTTGCGCACATCACCTCGCCCAGCATGTTGAACGCCTTCAGCCTTTCACGGTCCACCGTAAGCAAACCGTCCCTGCCGGCGATGATCGTGACCTTGCCTTCACGGGGCCCTCCCTTGATCGTCACGCCCTCCCCCATAAGCGCCTGGCTGAGCGCAAGCGCCGCATCGTCCTCGTGCACGTCGTCAGGACCAAGGGACAGCACAAAGAGACGTTCTTTGCCGATGCGTTGCAGATGGCAAATGTCCTCGCTGCGAATGACATGGCCCTTCCGGAAGGCAGGACCCTTGAACTCATCCTTCCGGATCTCGGTGACATCATGGGCAAGCACCATACCGACAGCTTCTGAGACCGGGATGGCCCGGGCCGAGCCTGCCGGGCTCATTGCATCACGGTCGTCATGACGGGTATCACACATGAGAAGTCCCACCTTCCTGTTCTCGGAACAGCCCGTTGAACTGTGTGTCCACGAACTCCCGAAGATTTGTTTCCATCGTCTCGAACTTCCTGATAAATACGCGGGCCTCGGGTGTCAGCGTTGCCCCTCCGCCGTGCCTCCCTCCGGCCTGGCGAACGACGAGCGAGATCCCCAGCCGCTGCTCCATTGCCTGGATATGGCTCAACGCCTTGCGATAGGAGACGCCGACCTCCTTTGCCGCCTGATTGATCGAACCATGGATGTCGATCGCCTCAAGCAGGAAACGGCGTCCTCGGCCGAATACCGGTTCACCATCCGCCTCTATCCAGATCTTGGACCTGACCTCCAGTTCGTTATGACTTTTCTGCATAACGCTCCGCACAGAAAGATACGCCTATTTGTGTATAATAGCCGCTTCCCGCGCAGGCTTTACAGTGAACGGCCCCGTCGTGCAGGATCTCCCGCCCGTCCTGGACATGTTCTCCGCACGCTTCGCACAGCACCCTCGTGAGCGGCCTTCCCGGCATGTCCTCGGGACGGAGCTCCACCTGCACGGGAATGACCTCGAACAGGTCCTCATCGCTCATGATCCTGTACGCCTGGAGCTGACCGGCGTATTTGTTCTCACTATGGGGGAAAAGCTCTTTTGCCTTCCAGCGGGATTCCTCACGCGCCAGCACCCGGACCGCATTGCCGGTCCTGAGATTGAGGAAGGTCGCCGCCATCTTCCCGAAGTCCATGAACTTCATCGTCCTCCTGCCGAGGCTGCAACCGGTCACGGTCTGCACCGCGTCGGTCGCGCACCGGTCCATTTCGACGAATACGATGATCTGTTTCCGGTCACGGCCCTTCGGATCGTTGATGCCTGCATGCCGTAATCCGAGCAGCGACATCCGCACGCCGAGCACCTGGCCGGCGCACAGATGGCCATGGACCCTGACAGATTCCTCTAACAGTGATTCAAAATGCATAGTTGATTCATTTTCCACGCTCGTCTCCCGGGAATCACTCGGTCTCGCAGCTGTTTTTAAGATCCGTCATCCCCGAAAGCCTCTCTCGGGGATCCAGGAGCGTTGATGAGACACTGGATTTCCCGCTCAGCTTCGCTGCGGGAATGACGCATAATAAAAACGTCGGACCTCTTACGCAAGGGAATACAGGGACTCCGCCGCTATGCGTCCTGCAGGTCCCGGGGCACGGGATTGCCTGGCCGCTCCGCGATGCTTTTGGCCGCCGCATCCAGCTCGGCCTCGCTGTAGGCATACACCAGCGCTGCGCCGAGAACGTGGGGCAGCTTCTCGATCGCCTTCACTTTGTCCATCTCCTCGCCCGTATCCTTGCCCTCGATCGTCACGACTACCGCGCCCTTCTTCCGGTGGTAGAAGTAGATGTGGCACAACTCCGATCGCTTCAACTCTTCTATCGCCGGATCCATGTTCACGGGCAGCACCTTTACAACAAGACTGGATATATTCATGATCATTCCGCCTTTACGCCTTCGTTCAGGGTATCGAGCAGATTGGAGCTCGTCCGCGACTTCTTCGACCGGAAGTCCGCTTTGAAGGTGTTCTTGATCGCCTCGGGAATATTGACCTGGGGCACATGGCACTGCATGCAGGGATACCGCTTCCCGTCCAACTGGCCCTTCAGGTCCTTTCCCGTATCGATGTCGAAAAAGTGGGATTTGGGCAGGGGGGTCGCCCCCATGGCCCCCGCATGCTCGGGCATATGGCAGTTCAGGCAGGCGTTGTTCGTCTCCACGACAGGCAGCATCCCCGTCAGATCGTGGGGGATGAGCGGCGGGCTGTTCTCGAAGGCCCTGCCGAGGGGTTTGCTTTTGCCCGCCTCGGCCTTGCCGTACTCGCCATGGGCCGGCATTGCCTTTGTCTCATCGTAGAGGGTCGTTTCCTGCCGAAGCCCGATCTCGTCCTCGCTCCTTGCCTTTGCCTGCGCGAATGCGCTGCCCGCCGCAAGGGCGCACACCAGCAGCATGCTGCCGACCAGGATGAACCGGTGACCTTTCATGACGTTACCTCCTTCGGAACCTTTTTCGGGGGGCCCTGCGTCCTGAGCCCGAAGCGCATCGCCCCCTCCGGGCATGCTTCGATGCACCGGCCGCAATTCGTACATTCTCCCGATGCAACCGCGCCGTCCCGTTTTCCAACCATCGGCAGGACCTGCGGTTCCGGGCAGGACTCAATGCACCGCATGCAACTGGTGCACTGCTCCTTGCTGTGGACGACCCTCACCAGGCTCCATCGGCCGGCAAGGGAATAGAACGCCCCGAGCGGGCAGAGATGCCCGCAGAAGCCGTTCCTGACCATGAACACGTCGAACAGGAACACAGCAGCGACCGCTGTCCAGCCCATTCCCATGCCGAAGACGACACCCCGGTGCAGCGCGCCGACAGGGCTGATCCATTCGAAGGCGGCGACGCCGAACACCGCGGACAGGATCAGGCTGAGGCCGAGCACCCAGTACCGTATGTTCCTGCTCATCCGCAGGGGCCGGTTCCCCTCTCCCGCCGCAGTGCGCACGGAGTCCGCGAGGTCCGTCGCGATGTTGACCGGACAGATCCATCCGCAGAACGCCCTGCCGGCAATTGCCGCGAAGAAGAGCAGGACGATGCCGCCCCCGAGAAGCGCCTTTGCAGCCACCATCGTGCCCGTCGCCGCTACTTGCAGCAGGCTGAAGGGATCTGCCAGCGGCAAGGCTCCGAAAAGCAGGGACGAACTGAAGTTTCCCTGCAGGACCTTCCAGCCCCAGGCGTTCCCGGCGACGAACAAGAAGAGCGCACCGACCTGGACCAGACGCCGAAGAATGCGGTACCGTATTTCCCTGATGCCCGGCATCCTACAGGTCCTCCCGGTTGAGGTAGTCGGTCGGGCTCTTGCCGCTCCGGGGCGTCACCGTCGTTGTGTCTTCCGTCGCCTCCTCAAGGCGCTTCTCGTCGCCTGCGTCCCATCCCCGTATGTACCGGTCGCTGGACTCGCCCATGGCGATCCGGCGCGGGAGCACGAAGATCGACGCCTTTTTCGTTACGCATGCCCGCTCGCACATGCCGCAGCCCGTGCAGTGGTCGCTGTGCACGACCGGGCCGAGGATCGCGTGCCTGCCGGTCCGGTCGTTCCGGACGGGGTCGACGGTGATGGCCTTATCGATCACCGGACACGCCCGGTAGCAGGCGTCGCACTGGATGCCCCAGTAGGCAATGCAGGTCTCACGGTCGATGACCGCAAGCCCGATGCGGGCCTTATTGATGTTCAGGACCGCTTTACCGGCTTCGCCGTCGCTGACCAGCCCCGTATCAAGCGCGCCCGTGGGGCAGATCGCCGCGCAGGGAATGTCCCGGCACATCCGGCAGGGACGATCGCGCATCACGAAATAAGGCGTCCCGATCGGCCTTCCGTCACCCGGGGCCGCCAGAACGAGCGCTTGATAGGGGCAGGCGGCGACGCAGAGGCCGCACTTCGTGCAGGCAGCGAGGAACCTTGCGTCATCCACCGCGCCCGGAGGCCGGAGAGCGGTCGGATATGCCTTCTTCCCCTCGAGAAATCCCGCCCAGACCAGACCGCCGACAGCAGCAATGCCGAGGCTCCGCGTTGCATCGATCAAAAACTTCCTTCGATCTGGGGATGCTGGATTCCCGCTTTCGCGGGAATGACGATCTTCATTCCGCACTCCGCACTCCGCACTCGTCATCACACTTTGTAGACTTTGACCGCGCACTTCTTGTAGTCCGGCTCCTTAGAGATCGGACAGGTGGCGTCGAGCGTCACCTTGTTGATCAGAACATGCTCGTCGAAGAAGGGCACGAAGATGAGACCCTTGGGCGGCAGGTTCCTGCCGCGCGTCTCGACCCGTGCCTTCACTTTGCCCCTGCGCGATTCGATCCAGACGAGCTCGCCGTCCTTGAGCTTGTGCTGCTCCGCGTCCCTGGGGCTCATGAAGCACTGGGCCTCGGGCACCGCCCGGTACAGTTCGGGGACACGCATGGTCATGGTGCCGGTATGCCAGTGTTCCAGCACGCGGCCGGTGCAGAGCCAGAGCGGATATTCCGCGCTCGGGATCTCCGGAGGGTCGATGTAATGGCGCAGGAAGATCTTGGCCTGGTTCGGCAGCTTGACCTTCTCCTCGCCCCTGGGCCCGAGCAGGTCGCCCTTGGGTATCTCCTTGCCGGCGTCACCATAGAAGGCGAACTTGCCGTGGTTCGCCGCCTTGGCGTAAGGATCGTACTCGGAATTGAACCGCCAGAGCGTCTCCTTCCCGTCCACCACGGGCCAGCGAAGGCCGCGCACCTTGTGGTAAGTGTCAAAATCAGCAAGGTCGTGTCCATGGCCGAGGCCGAACTTGCGGTATTCCTCCCAGAGATACTTCTGAAGGAAAAATCCGTATCCCTTGAAGCCCTCGACGTTGCGCTTGTCGCCGGCGGCCTCGGTGTTCTGATAACCCTCGCCCACCGGATCGGGCCATTTATACGTTTTCGCTTCCTTGTTGGCGAAGAGCACATCAAACAGTGTGTCCTTCGAACTGTAGCCCATCGCATGGGCCTTCCCGACGACATCGGGCAGGCTGGTCTTGTCGTCGATCTTCCATTCCTTCCAGACTTCGGCAAGGGTGAAGCGCTTCGCGAACTCCGTGGTCTGCCAGGTGTCGGACATGGACTTCCCGATGGGCGTCACCTGCTGGCGCCAGTGCTGGGTCCTGCGCTCGGCGTTGCCGTAGGCGCCCCACTTCTCGAAGATCATCGCCGCCGGCAGGATCAGGTCGGCGACCTTGGCCGAGATGCTCGGATAGGCGTCGGAGACTACAATGAAGTTGTCCATCTCCCGCGCCGCGGCGATCCAGTGGTTTGCGTTGGTCGCGTTCTGCCAGGGATTGTTCACCTGCACCCATACCCACTTGATCGTCCCGTCCTCGAGGTCGCGCATGATCTTCATAAAATGCGACCCCATGACCGGGTTGAGCGTGCCTTCGGGGAGCTTCCAGATCTTCTCGGTGATCGCGCGGTGCTTCGGGTTCATGACCACCATGTCCGCCGGCAGGCGATGGGCGAAGGTGCCGACCTCGCGGGCCGTGCCGCAGGCGCTCGGCTGGCCGGTCAGGCTGAAGGCCCCGTTCCCGGGCTGGGACTGTTTGCCCAGCAGGAGATGGATGGCGTAGATCTGTTCGTTCACCCAGGTCCCGCGTACATGCTGGTTGAATCCCATGGTCCAGAAGCTGACCACTTTGCGGCCTTTCTCGGCATACAGGTCGGCCAGGGCCTGGAGCTTCTTCTTGAACTCATCGAGCGGCTCATCGGCGTTGCCCTTCGCCAACTGCGCCACGAAATCGAGCGTATAGGGCTCGAGGCCTTTCTTGAAGTCTTCGAAGGTGATGGCCCAATGCGCACCGGCCTTGCCGGTGTTCTTCATCTCCATCCTGTCGCCTTCCTTGATGCCCAGGCTGCCCATGGCTACGGCCTCGTCCTTCGTGATGATCTTGAACGACTCCTTGCTGGCCGTATCGAGCTCTTCCTTTTTATACTTCGGGTGGTCGATCTTCGGCCTGAGGCCGTAGCCGATGTCCACAAAGCCCGTGGCGAACACGCAGTTCCGGTTCACGAAGTCCCAGTCGATGGCCCCGGGCCGGTTCACGATCTCCCGGAGGATGTAGTTCTGGATGGCAAGGTCCGTGTTCGGCTTGATGACGATCTCGCTGTCGGCGAGGTTGGAACAGCGGTTGGTGAAGGTCGTGAGGTTCACGACCTTGACGCGGCCGGGGTCTGCCAGCTTCCGGTTGGTGATCTTGGACCACAGGACCGGGTGCATCTCCGCCATGTTCGCGCCCCAGAGCACGACCGTGTCGGAATGGTGCATATCGTCGTAATTCCCCGCCGGCTCGTCGATGCCAAAGGTCTCCATGAAGGCGGCCACGGCGCTTGCCATGCAGAGCCGCGCGTTGGGGTCGATGTTATTCGAGCGAAATCCAGCCTTCATCAGCTTGGCCGAGGTGTACCCCTCCATGATGGTGTACTGGCCGGAGCCGAAGATCGCGACGCCCTTTGGTCCGAGCGCGGCGTAGTGCTTCTTGAACTGCTTCGCCATCTCGTCGAAGGCTTTCTTCCAGGTGACCGGCTTGAACTTCCCCTTCTTGTCGAACTCGCCCCGGTCGTTCACGCGCATGAGCGGCTCGGTCAGCCGGTCGGCGCCGTAAATGATCTTGGCGTTGAAATACCCCTTGATGCAGTTCAGGCCCATGTTTACGGGAGCGATGGGGTCTCCCTTCACCGCCACGATCCGGTCGTCCTTGGTCGCGACCATGATGCCGCAGCCCGTCCCGCAGAAGCGGCAGACCGACTTGTCCCATTTCCAGCCTATCTCCGCCTTCGCCGCAATCGCCAGGATATCCTCCGGCACGCTCATCCCCACCGCCGTCGCGGCGGCAACTGCCGCCGTGGTCTTTATGAACTCTCTTCTTGATAATGCCATGGCTGCCCCCTTCCGTGGACTGAGACCTAGGGAATATCTCCCGGCAAGTGTACAAGATTATCGACAAGGGAACGTATGACGAAGATCATAGCCGGACCTCGGCCGAAATTTCGTCAGATCGACTTTCCGAATGATGCTCTACGGCATGAAGAAAGTTTAGCGTTGAAAAGAGGCACTGTCAAGGATGCCGCAAAAGGCAGGAAGTGACCAGAAAGGTGCAGAAGCGATCATACTTCGAAGTGTTTCGGGGGAACTGGGGTGAGTTCTACAGCGAATTGTTCAGATGAAGCAAGGGTATGGCAGGGACTGCCTCCATGACCCCGGCGGGATCATTGCAGAGACTTTTTCAGTTCCTGGAGCACCGCCTCGATCTGGTGCTCGGTGATGAAGCCGTTGTCATAGAGGATCGTCCCGAGGAGCCGGTGTTCGCGTCCGTTGATGTCGTCATCTATCTGCTCGTTCACGGCGGCCTTAACGTTCTCGGCGGACACGATGCCCTTGCGCACGGCGATCGCGCCGAACCGCTGGCAGTGGTCCCCGGTGACCGTGGCATCGGATTTTCTTCGTTTCAGACGGACCATTGACGCCTCACTCGCAAGCAGTTGAAGCTCCTTGCAGTCCCGATCTGGAAGAACAGGGAGCTTCGATCCTCAAGGTAATACTAATTATCCTAATCGCTTGCTGACCCCGCGGCAGGCTGCGGGAATGCGCTCGCTCCTGGATTATCAGAGGTGCCGGATCACGACGGTAGAAGCATTATGTTCCCGGTAACCTATTATTATGGCAGGTGGCACAGTGCTTTTTGTCGGCCACATCGAAGGCCTTCTTGCCGCTGTGGCAGGCCCCGCAGGACTTCCCCTTCTGCATGCCCGCCATTCCGACGACCTTGTGCTGCGCCTTGTTCGTAAAGAGCGCGTAGTGGCATTCGGAGCATTTTTGCCTGGCCTTGCTCACGTGATAGTCATGACTGAAAAGCACGCTTGCCATTCCCGGGGCCGTAAAAACAATATCGCCGCCGCCGATGACGGCCCATGCCGTGGATGCCGCCAGGATCAGCGCGATCAGACCGGAAAAGATCTTTTTCACATTCATATGTTCGCCCCCTTGCGTCGTTCACACGGCTGAAGGTAAACGTTAATTGTCGTATTATAGGCATGATGGTCCGCGGAGGCAAGCTGAAAAACGGCCGGGCCCGGCATGGATATGGTTCAGCCTATATGCTATAGTAGCTGGTATGTTCAATCGGCGCGCATTTGTCCTTGTCTGTTGTTCTGTTATCTTCTTTCTTCCGCGCCCCGCTCTTCCGGAACAAACGCCTCTTCCTGCCCTTCGGATCACTCTCGCCACGGATGCCTTGCAGGACGCATCCGGATCGCCACCGCCCCTCGCAGGAATAGCGCGTCCCCGGGTCGGGATCGCACTTGCCGGAGGGGGGGCAAAGGCCGCGGCGTCCATAGGCGTGCTTAACGTGCTCCTCAGGGAAGGGATTCCGGTGGATGCCATCGCCGGCACAAGCATGGGGGCCGGCATCGGCGGGCTGTACGCCGCCGGCTACAGTCCTGATGAGATCGAGGATATCTTCCTTACCAACGACTGGAATGACATCTTCAAGGACACCCCGCCGCGGGCCTTCCTGACCCAGCAGCAGAAAGAAGCCGGCAGCCGGCATCTGCTCGAATTCACCTTTGTAGGAGGGAGCATCGTCCCGCCTTCCGGCCTTACCGCCGGCCAGAAATTGACCAACCTGCTCGCCGGCAGGACCCTCGCGGCCACCTTCGAGGCGAACATGAACTTCGACCGGCTGCGCATCCCCTTCCGCGCCGTGGCCACGGACATCGAGACCGGCGAGGCCATCCCCATCGCGAGAGGGCTCCTCCACGATGCGATGCGAGCAAGCGCTGCCATCCCCGTCGTTTTTCAACCCGTGGAGATCGAGGGCCGCATCCTTGTGGACGGCGGCATGTCGAACAATCTGCCCGTGGAGATCGTCAGGTCCATGGGTATGGACGTCGTGATCGCCGTCGACCCGTCATCGAGGCTCGAAAGCAAGGACAAGCTTGATTCGGTCGTCAGCATATTCAATCAGGCGATCTCCCTCCAAGTCCGTCGCGAGACCGAGCGGCAGAGAAAGCTTGCGGACCTTCTGATCGTTCCCAATACCGACGATTATGCATTCACCGATTTCCCGGCCATGGCGGAGATCATCCGCAAGGGTGAAGAAGCCGCGCGCGAAGCCCTTCCCCGCATCCGGGAGCTCATAACACCGAAGCAACCTTCGCCGTGGGCGCCGCGGTTCCGCATCACGGACCTCACGGTGAGGG
Source organism: Nitrospirota bacterium (assembly GCA_020052615.1). Classification (GTDB taxonomy): domain Bacteria; phylum Nitrospirota; class UBA9217; order UBA9217; family UBA9217; genus JAAXXJ01. The sequence goes on from JAGVOT010000061.1 coordinate 27,274, forward strand.
GAGCGGTGACCGTCGACGAAACCGAGATGCGGCAGACCTTCGCCCCCCTCCTGTCGCCCCGCGAGGCGACCGAGCAGGACCTCCGTGCCGCCATGGCCGAAATCTTCGCCGCCGGTCCCTTTGCGGAGCTCGTCCTCGAGCTGACGGCCGACCGAGACGCCTTCCATGCAGCGCTCACCGTGCGGGAAAATCCCGTGGTCACCGACATCAGCATTTCGGGCAATACCCTCGTTCCCAGCGCCGAGATACGGGAACTGCTCGCATGGCAGCTGGGCCGGCCGCTGAACGGCGCACGACTTTCGTCAGAGCTCGAAAAGCTTACAAAACGTCTGCGTAGCCGGGGATACCTGCTCTTCCGGGTCGACCGGGCGGCACTGACCGAGGACGGCCATACCCTCGGGATCGTCATCTCCGAAGGCATGGTGGACTCCATCTCCTACCGCGGAAAGACCCGGACCCGGCGTTCGTTGATCCAGCGCGAAACCATCACCCGGGCCGGCGCGCCGCTCAATTTCTTAGCCGCTGCCGATGACCTCCAGCACCTCTACGCCCTGGACTATTTCGAAAGCATCGATGCCGACATGGAGCGCAGCCCGCGGGGCGGCGTGGACATCAGGCTCAAGATCAAGGAGAAGCCGACGAACAGGATCCGGCTCGGACTTCGCTACGACCTGGAGGATTCCTTCACGGCGCTTACGGACATCGTGGTCGACAATATCACCGGACGCGGCATCAAGGCGTACTTGTATACGCGTTACGGGAACTACACCGATGTGACCCTGGGATACACCTCCCCGGTGTTCATCAGGTCCAATTTCCTCCATACGGTCCAGGCATTCTTCCGTCAGCGGGATTATCTGCTTTATGTGAATTCGCACCAGGCAGCTGACCTCGACATCAGCCGGACGGGGATCGACTTTGCCTTCGGCTACCAGTGGTTCCGGTTCGGCGATACCTATCTCCGGTACCGCTTCGTGTCGGACCGGACCAGGAATGCCATTCCCGCCGCCCCCTTTGAGAATCCGACACGGATCAGCAGCCTGGCGTTCCTGTCCACGCTCGATACGCGGGACCATGACACCTTCCCGCGTTCCGGCGTCCTGTTCAAAGGGTCCTATGAGGCGGCATCACAATCGTACGGCGGAGCCATCGATTTCCGGAAGACCGTCCTCGCCGGTCAGATGGTCCTGCCTCTGGGCAAACGCCACACTCTGGCCTTCGATGCATCGGCCGGGCTCGGCAGCGGGGAACTGCCGTACCAGGAGCAATTCGGGATCGGCGGGGCCGACAGCCTGCTCGGCACACCCCTGCCGGGTTATCACCGGAGAGAGTTCGTCGGCGCCAATGAACTGGGGGCATCGGCGACCTACCGCTGGATGATGGCGGAATATCAGCTGAAGGCGGTGAAGGCGGTCTACCTTGTTCTTTCCGGCGGAGCGGCAAACGTCTGGGACCGGCGGGACGACCTTTCTCCCCGTGACCTCAGGAAAGGCGCAGGTATCGGCCTCCACGCCGATACGCTTATCGGGCCCGTCCGGCTCGACCTCGGCGCGGGCGAGGACAATCGATATTTGGTGTATTTTTCTGCGGGATTCGATTTTTAGCGATAGACAAGCACACGGTAAATCTCATTCTTGATGGTATCCCGCCTCTTTTTCTCTTCTGCGATATACTGGGGATGAACGGCGTGGAACAATCGGGCAGGAAAAAGAAAAGGCCGCCTCAGATGAGGCGGCCTTTATTGATGATACGGGATCAGCAGCCGACCGGGGCTTTCTTCTTAGCAGCCTTAATATCCGTCGCGACGTCCTTGTCGGTCGTCACTTCAACCTTGTCACCAGCCTTGAACTTGGCAACGTCAACGTCCTTGCCTGCCTTGAAGGTCATGTCCTTGCCGTCCACGGTCACTACGATCGAGCCGGCCTTGGCGTCAACAGACTTCACCGCGCCCTTCATGACGTGGCTCATCGCAAACGCCATTGACACAACCAGACAGATCGACAGCACCACAACCAGAACAACGGAAAGCTTCTTCATTCTATAACCCCCTCGATAGAGTATTTTTACCGCTTGTGAGCGATATTGATACCATAATTTTAGACTTTCCGCAAGCAGAATTTGAGGTGCCTGATACGGAAATTCAATGATTGCAGCAACTTGCAACCAATCCGCAGGAGGCATCGCCGGCACCGATAGCTTTATTGCTGTACCCGCGCCCGCAAAATGACCTCGATAAGAGCGATCCGATCCTTGTACGAACGACACTCCTGTTCGTATTCCTCCTGCATGGATTGCGCCTGCTCCGCGCCGATATGGACCGTGGTCTTTCCGAAGGTGAACGAGTGCGTATCCTCCAGGTCGCAGAGATTATCCTTGAGCCGATCGAGCTCTGCCCGCAACTCCTCCCCAGACATGGTCTCGTAGGGTCTTTCGATCTTGCTGTTCATGGGACACCCCTGCGGGCGAAAAGTTTACTCGCGAAGGTCTTTCATGGTACCACCTGGTTCCAAAGAGTCAAGATACTCCAGCGCTTCCTGCCGGTCCTTCAGCGTGCCTTCAGCCTGCCGCTCTTTTATGTCATCGAGTATCTCGCGGAATTTCGGCCCCGCCTGCATCCCCCGTGCGATCAGGTCCTTCCCCGTCACGAAAGGCTTCGCCTCGGTCTTGAGGAACTTCCCGTAATAGTAATCAAGGATCTGCCCCGCGATCTTCTGCGTGTCGGTGAAGCCTTCGGCCGGCATGACCTCGGACGTGGCCTTTGCGTCGGCGAGGGACAGCACGATGCTTTCCGGAACCGCGTCCTTGAGGTCGCGGCAGTAACGGTAGAGCGCCCGCCTGCTTGGCCCGCCGGGGGTGGCAAGGTTGAGCGTCCGCATGTGATGCCTGATGAGCCGGGAGACCATCGATGAGGTGTCGCTCGACAGACGGAACCGCTGGCAGATGAGCAGTGCCTTGTCGGCGCCGACGGCATCATGGCCGAAGAAATGGATGTCCCCGATGTCGTCCCGGGAATAGGTCTCGGCCTTGGCGCTGTCGTGCAGGAGGCAGGCGAACCGGAGCGCTGCCTTGCGGGTCACGTACTGTTCAAGCTCCTGGTCGAGATGAGCGGTGACCGTTGCTGCGTGTTCAGGCGTAAGCGTCGGAAGCTTCTCGACGACGCTGTCCACGTAGTCGGCCGACCTGAGAGAATGAGTGAAGATGTCGTAGAGATGGTGTTTGCCCGGAGCAAAATCCTTGAGCGGTCCCAGCTCAGGCAGAAGGTTCCTGAGCAAGCCGAGCGACTCCATGAGCAGAAGATGCCCGCCAGCGCCCGGCACCGATAATATCTGAAAAAGTTCGTCCCTGATGCGTTCCGCTGAAGGTCGTGCAACAAGGTCCGCGCGGTCGCGTATGTAACAAGCGGTCCTTTCCTCGATGCTGAACCCGAACGTTGCGGCGAACCGCACTGCACGGAGCAGCCGGAGCGGGTCATCATCGAGCACCTTCGGGTCCGCCGCGCGGATCAGCTTCCGCCGGATATCCTCCCGGCCGTTCAAGAGGTCGACAAGGCCGTCAAGGGAGTTCGTGCTCAGAAAACCGCGCACGTCGACGGCCATGGCGTTGATGGTGAAATCGCGCCTCGCGAGGTCGGCTGCGAGGTCCGGTCCTTCGAAGTTCGTGAAATCGAACTGGACCACGCCCGCCGCCTCGTGTTTTTTCACCACCCGGGTGACCTTCCGCTCTTCGTCGAGAAAGAAAAAGCTTCCCCCGATCCTGTCGGCAAAAGCCCGGGCCACATCCTCCGAACCCGACGGCATGAGCAGATCGATGTCCTTGACGTCCGGGACGCCGATCAGCAGGTCGCGGACGGATCCGCCGACAAGGTAGACCGGCTGAGAAGTTAACGAAAAAAGTTCCGAAATTAATGGAGAGGCGAGGATATCCATGGTAAATCCAGGAGCGAGCGCATTCCCCGCAGCTGCTGAGGGGTTAGCGAGCGATTAGAATAATTAGTCCAACCTTGAGGATCGAAGCTCCATGCAGTTTTCTGTAGGGAGCTTAAATCCAGGAGCGAGCGCATTCCCCGCAGCTGCTGCGGGATCAGCGAGCGATTAGAATAATTAGTCCAACCTTGAGGATCGAAGCCCCCTGTCTCACGCGGGCGGGACGCCCGGTCTTTAGCTCTGCGCGACAGAGAAAAACGATTGCGATCGGCTGCGGCAGTCGCTACTTCCCGACCAAAACCTTCCGGTAGCAATCGACCTTGCGGATGGCGTCAAAATCCGCGTCGTTCTTCAGCGCGTCCCAGTCGCGATAGCCGTTGGCGACCGCTTCCTCCAGCCAGACACAGGCGGCGTCGATCTTTCCGGCGCGAGCGAACAAGCCGGCGTTCTGATAGGAAGCCGCCGCGTAGCGAGGATTGATCTTGAGCACGTCATTGAAGACCTCGATCGCCTTTGCATCCTGGCGCTGGCGCTTGTATGCCAGTCCCAAGCCGTAGAGCGCACCGACATTCCGCGGCTCCAGTTCCAGGAGCTTCCCGTAATCCGCGATCGCCAGGTCGGGATAGCCCTCTTCCTGGTACGCTCTCGCCCTGCCGGCATAAGCTGCCGCGCTGCGCGGGGCCGACACGATCACCCTGCTGAAATCATCCCGTGCCCGCTCGTACTGTTTCCGGCCCAGGAAGGCATTGGCCCTGTTCATGGAGAATTCCGTATTCTTGTCGTCGAGCTCTATGGCGTTGCTGAAATCTCCGATGGCCTTGTCCAGGTCGTTCAGACCCTGGTAGGCAAGACCCCGGGCGTTGAAGACCCTTGCCATGTCCTCAATGGCAATCTCCCCCTTGTTGGTCCGGATCGCCTGGGTAAAATTCTGCACCGCATCGATATAGAGCTTGTTTTCCGCATAGCCGGTACCTTTTTCCCAGTACTGCTTCGGGCCCGGGACAGGCGCCGCAAGCGCGGAACTCCCGATGAATACGACCAGGCCGATGCCGACCACATACAGCCGCAGTATATTTTTCATGACCATCCTCCTTGTCCCTGCCGGGCAAACCCTTCGTCGAAGCGAATCACGCCTCGTTCGCCCTCTCACCGGTTTCCTCGCCGGTGATCCGGCGTATCTTGTCCAGCCGCTTCCTCCGCTCGTCCCGCGCGACGTACCAGTCCTGGATGAGCGTCTCGATCAGTCCGATCAGCAGCTTCGCCTCGCCGGGATCGGCGTCCTGGATCTCTGCGCCTTCGCTCTCCATCCGGGCGCCGATCATCCCGCTCCTCCTGACGGACTCGATTGCCTCCCAGGTAAGCGGGTCAGCTGTTCCCTTGATCTGGCGAAACTCGTCGTTCAGCCCGCCGGGCTGGACGCGCCAGAAATCCCGCAGCATCTCCGAGAGACAGCGCCGCGACAGGGCCGCTGAGACCTTTGGACTGAGTTCGAGGGTAAGACAGGCTTCGCGATAGTCCTCGACGACCTGAGGGGGAAGTGCGACCGGAAAGGAGCGGGCCTGCGACGGCGGGACCATCGCCCAGGTCTTGAGGTGCTTGCCCGTATAGGCGCGATTCCCCGTGATCTCCAGGGTGTGCAGCGATGCGCTCAAGGAGAACTGTCTGCACCGCGGATTGGGGCAGACCACGAATTTGGTGACGAGACGGCGCGGGCCGTCGGCGTTCGCCAGGGTGAGATCCGCGAAACCGACCTGCCGGCCTTTCTCGGTCACGGTCTGATCGGTATTGCAGAACGGGCAGTGCCAGAGATATTCGCTCATGTATCCCTCCCTTGGTTCGCTGACAGTGAGAGCCAACAGGGGCCGGAGGGCCCCTCATTGTGATCCGACATCCCGCAGCAGCACCGCGTCAAAACGGGATTGCGTTCGCGAGATTATTCCGCGAGCAGTTCCTGAAGCTGTCGCTCGCCCCACTCCCTGGTGATGACCACCCCGCCGATCTTCGTCGGCAGGACAAAGCGCACCTTTCCGGCCTCGGCCTTCTTGTCTACCTGGATCGTATCCATGAACTGGGCGACCGTCGGACGGGGCTTCATCACCGAGAGACTGGCGGGGAGGCCGTAGGCACTGATGAGGTTCTCGATACGTTCCGGCACCCGGGCATCGCAGAGGCCGGCGCGGTGGGCAAGCTTCGCGGCGTACACCATGCCGATAGCGACCGCCTCGCCGTGCCGGATCCGGTAGTCCGACAAGGTCTCAACGGCATGGCCCACGGTGTGCCCGAAGTTCAAGATGGCCCGTAGGCCGCCTTCACGCTCGTCCTTGTTCACCACGTCCGCCTTGATCTCGCAGGACCGCCGTATGATGTGTCCCAGCGGGCCCTCTTCAAGGTTCAGGATCTTTTCGCGGTTCTTTTCGAGGAAATCGAAGAGCTCGCGGTCCCAGATCACGCCGTACTTGATGACCTCCGCCATGCCCGAGAGGAGCTCTTCCTTCGGGAGTGTCTTGAGCGCGTCCAGGTCCATGAGCACGAGCCTGGGCTGGTAGAACGCGCCGATCATGTTCTTGCCCATGGGATGATTGACGCCGGTCTTGCCGCCCACGCTGCTGTCCACCATGGCGAGGAGCGTGGTGGGCACCTGGACGAAAGGCACGCCGCGCATGTAGCTGGCGGCCGCGAATCCCGTGAGATCGCCGATCACTCCGCCGCCGAGGGCGACGAGGGGCGAACGGCGGTCAAACGTGTTGATCAGCAGCGCGGTGAATATGGCGTTGGCCCAGTCGAGGGTCTTGTACTGCTCGCCGTCGGGGACCTCCACGGGCATACACGTGAAGCCGGCCGCCTTGAGGCTCGCGAACACGGTCTTGCCGTATAGTCTGAGAACCGTGGGGTTTGAGACCACGGCGACCTTGGCGCCGACCCGGAGCTTGCCCATCTCTTCGCCGAGCTTTTCAAGGCCGGCGCCGATCAGGATCTCGTAACTTCGCTCTCCCAGTTCGACCTTAACAGCATGCATAGCGTACCTTCTCTTTGATCTCGCTGATCACGTCGTCCACGGACCGCTCCGACGTGTCGATGATGAAGTCCGCCTGGCGGTAGAACTGCTCCCGCTCGGCGAGCAGTTCCCGCACCCGGGCGATGGGGTCCGCTACCTGTAAAAGCGGCCGGTGGGTCTCGTGCCTGATCCTGTCATAGATGCTTTCGGGGTGGGCGGTGAGGCAGATGGTGACGCCGTTCTCCTTGAAAGCCTTGCGGTTCTCGTCTCGAATGACGGCGCCGCCGCCGGTGGAGACGACCTGGCCTTCGTTCTCCAGGACCTGTTTGATGACGCGCGTCTCCACATCGCGGAAATACGGTTCGCCGAAGGTTGAGAAGATCTCGGTGATCGTGATCTTCTGGTCCGCTTCGATGAGCTCGTCGATATCGACAAAGGTGAATCCCAGGTCCTTCGCGAGCCGCGTTCCCACGCTGGTTTTGCCGACTCCCATGAATCCCGTGAGGATGATGTTCTTGAACATGGATTCAAGCCCGTAGCTCCTGGCTCATAGCGTTTAGCAGCAGCTATGAACCATCAGCTAATGGGCTTGTACCTCCTCGACGATCCCCATCCTGTCCCTGAGATATTTCCGGTACTGCTCGTGGTTCCGCTTCATCTCATCGAGGCTGTCGCCGCCGAACTTTTCGATGAGGGCAAAAGCGATCTCGAAGGCCGCAACGGCCTCGCCCACCACGGCAGCCGCGGGAACAGCGCAGACATCGGAGCGCTCAACGGCCGCTTTAAAAGGCTTTTTGGTTTCCATATCCACCGAGCGGAGCGGCTTCATCAATGTCGGGATGGGCTTCATCGCGGCGCGGAGGGTGATGTCCCCGCCGTTGCTCATGCCGCCCTCGATGCCGCCGGCATGGTTGGTCTTGCGAAAGAAGCCGCCCTTGGGGCCCCAGAAGATCTCGTCATGGACCTTCGAACCGGGACGGTTGGCGACGCCGAACCCCGAGCCGATCTCCACGCCTTTCATGGCCTGGATGCTCATGATCGCGGCCGCGAGCCGGGCATCGAGCTTCCGGTCCCAGTGCACATGGCTCCCGAGCCCCACGGGTACGCCGGAAACAATGACCTCAAAAATGCCGCCCAGGGAATCGCCGGTGCGCGCCGCTTCGTCGATCTTGAGCTTCATCCGTTTCTCGGCGTGGTGGTCCGCACAGCGCAGCTCCGATGCCTCGGCCCGTTTTCTGATCTCCTTGAGCGACATCTTATCGCCCCGGGCATAGACCCCGCCGATTGCGATCACCTGGCTGGTGATGGTGATGCCGAACTCGTCGAGGAGCCTCTTCGTCACGGCCCCCACGGCAACGCGCATGGCCGTCTCCCTGGCGCTTGAGCGCTCCAGGATGTTCCGGATGTCCGTCATGCCGTACTTGAGGGCTCCCGCAAGATCGGCGTGGCCCGGCCGCGGACGCGTCACCGGCTCGGCGGTGTTCAGGAATGCCGGGTCCGGAGACATTTTGGCGCGCCAGTTATCCCAGTCCTTGTTGCGGACCATGAGGCCGATAGGACCGCCCAGGGTCCTGCCCCAGCGCACGCCTGAAACGATCCTGACCGTGTCCTTCTCGATCTTCATGCGTCCGCCCCGTCCATATCCCCCCTGACGACGGGCGAGGTCATTATCGATGTCCGTGACCCGGATCAATAGACCGGCGGGCATGCCTTCCATGATACCCATCAAAAGCTCGCCGTGGGACTCCCCGGCAGTCAAATACCGTAGCATTCCGCCTCCTTAGAGAACAACGAGACTCCATTGAAATACCTTATATTTCATAGCGTTATATACAACAAAATCGGATCCGCTCCTGCCGATCCCACCAAAATATCGAAAAAACCCTGAAAAACCCTGTAAAATCGGGCTCATCATAGCAAATTTCTGATAAAAGTGCAATGGGAAGAAATTATAGAAAAAGACGCTTTTTCCTCTCAACCGGCTTTTTTTAGTGAATACTTTTTGCCGTTGATTCGCAGGAGGTAGAAATCCTATGACGGGCACCTAATGGGATCTGCAGGCGATCAACCGCAGCCTTCAATGCATAGTGAAATTCCGATGGATACGCCAACTGGAAACATGGTATAGTTCCAAAGATCAGCGGTCCCTTTCGGGAGGGTGTTCGTGACAATAAGGGATGTGAAAACCGGTGTCGCCTGGATGAAATATGAGGAATGAATGATCGCGCTGCTCTGCTCGGTTCAGGCCGAGGCACAACTGCTGCTCACTGACCTGGAAGTGACGGGGACCACGACGCTGGGCTCCAAATCGATCATCGCGGGCGCCATCGAAGACCGCCAGGTCCTTCTCTGCGTGGGCGGGATGGGAAAGGTCAATGCCGCCCATGCCGCGGCGCTTATGATCGCGGAGTTCTCGCCCAAAAGCCTGCTCATCTTCGGCGTGGGAGGGGCCTATCCCTCTTCCGGTGCGGCGGTTGGCGACATCGTTCTTGCTGAGGAAGAGATCGCCGGTGACGAAGGCGTGCTGACCCATGACGGATTCAAGGACATGGAGTACATCGGCATCCCGCTCCTCAAGACAGCCACCTCGGAGATATTCACCACCTACCCTGCATCGGGACCTTTGCTGAAACAGGCCCTTCACTCACTCGCCGCTTCTTCGGAGCCCGGCAGGACCAACGTGCACTTCGGCCCTTTCGTCACCCTCTCGACCTGCACCGGAACGGCCACCCGGGCGCGGGAACTTGAGGAGCGGTATCACGGGCTGTGCGAGAACATGGAAGGGGCCGCGGCCGCGCAGGTGGCGGAACTGCACACCCTCCCGTGGCTCGAGGTACGCGGGATCTCGAACATCGTGGAGGACCGCGACACGCAGAAGTGGGACATACCGAAGGCTGCCGCGGCGGCGCAAAAGGCCGTTCTGCAGATCCTGGAAGGATGGGAATGATATACGCAGTGCTGAGTGAGGGGTGCGAAGTGCGGAGTGAGAAGCTGGAACACGGCTCTCCCGCTGGTGATCTGCCATCCGGAGCAGTATCATGACACACTTGCTCACCCTGGGCTACTCTCCCTGTCCGAACGACACGTACATCTTCTACGCCCTTGTACGGGGAAAGGTCACTGTCCCGGGAATCGCCTTTCAGGAGCGGCTCGAGGACGTGGAGGCCCTGAACCGGCTGGCTCTCGAAGGCGCGCTGGATATCACCAAGATATCGTACCATGCCCTGGGACATCTGAGGGAACGGTATGCCCTGCTTCGTTCCGGCGGCGCGCTGGGGCGGGGATGCGGACCGCTCATCGTGGCTAGGCCCGGGACCCGGCTCGAGGACCTCAGGTCCGGGACCGTCGCCATACCCGGAAGGCTCACGACCGCATGGCTGCTGCTGCAGTTGTTCGAGGGAGGATTGAACAAAGTCGTGGTCATGACCTTCGACCGCATCATGCAGGCCGTTGCCGACGGTTCGGTCACCGCCGGACTGATCATCCACGAAAGCCGGTTCACCTATCCCCTGTATAAGCTCGAAATGCTCCTCGACCTCGGCGAGTGGTGGGAGCGGTATTCGGGCCTCCCCATCCCTTTGGGCGGGATCCTCGGCAAACGGTCTCTGGGAGCGGAACTCCTGTCGAAGACGGAGGAAGCGATCCGGGAAAGCCTGCGGTACGCCCATGCCCATCGGACAGAGGTCCTTTCCTACGTGAAGCAGCACAGCCAGGAAATGGACGAGTCCGTCATGAAGGGACATATCGACCTTTATGTAAACGACTTCTCCCGCGACGTCGGCGAAGAAGGCATCGCAGCCGTGCAGCGGCTCTTTGCCGAAGCGGAGAAGCGGGGGATCTTCCCGCATTCGCACATGCCGCTCTTTGCAGACGGCTGATGACAGCAAACGCTTTTATTTTTATGGTATACTAAGCCGATTCTTTTTCGGTACACTGAGACGGATCTCTAGGAGGGACTATGGCGGGCTGGATCATTCTGGGTATATTTGTCCTCGGCATCCTGTGGCTGATCGTCATCTATAACGGCCTCATTGCAAAGCGGAACGACGTCCAGGGCTCGTGGAAGCAGATCGATGTGCAGCTCAACCGGCGGCACGATCTTATCCCGAACCTCGTCTCCACGGTGAAGGGGGCACTGGAGTTCGAGCAGGACACGCTCGAAAAGGTCATCTCGGCCAGGGCAAAGGCCGTGGGGGCGACGGGGCCGCAGTCCAAGGCGGAGGCCGAGAACATGCTCACCCAGGCGCTCGGCAAGCTCTTCGCGGTCATGGAGAATTACCCCGACCTGAAGAGCAACCAGAACGTCATGCAGCTCCAGGAGGAGCTCACCTCCACGGAGAACCGCATCGCTTTCGCCCGCCAGCTCTACAATGACCTGGTCGCGAACTACCGCACCGCGCTCCAGGTGTTCCCCAGTAACTTTGTCTCTTCGATGTTCAACTTCCGGACGGAAGAGTACTTCGAGGCGCCGGCCGAGACGAAGGCCGTCCCCGCCGTGAATTTGAGCATACGGAAATAGGACCGGACAGCGGCTAACAGACGAACAGAAAACAGACGGATCAACCTCCGTCGTTCTCCGTCTGCTCGTCTGTCATCTGACCTCTATCGTCTGAATCCATGCCCCTGACCTTTATCGACATAGAACGACAGAAGAACTGGCGCATCGTGCTGTTCTTCCTGGTTCTCATGGCCCTGTATCTTCTCGCTGCCGCGCTGTTCTTCGCCGCGCTCCTCCCGGGCCCGCTCAGCGCTGAGCCCAGGTTCTGGGTCTTTCTGGTGATTGCGGCGGCCCTGACTGCGAGCATCCATTTCTGGTTCTCAGCCTCCAATGCGGTAGACACCGTCGTGAGGCGCCTCAACGCACAGCCCCCGGACCTGAAAGATGACGTTCACCGGATGTTCGCAAACATCATTCAGGAACTCCATGTCGTCACCGGCGCCAAGCGGAACATCCGGTGCGCGGTGATCCCCTCCCTGTCCCTGAATGCCCTGGCTGCGGCTGACCTCAAGGGGAATGCCGTGATCGCCATTACCGAGGGCTTGCTCTCGCGCCTCTCCCGTCCCCAGGTCGAGGCCGTAGTCGCCCACGAAGCGCACCACATCCTTTCGGGCGACTGCCTCGAGACCACCGTGGCCGCCAGCATCTTCGGCACCTTTTCGTCGGCCATGGAGAAGGTCCGCTATTCCTCAAGCAACCGCCTGTTCGCCTCTCCGGCATTTCTGCTTGCCTGGGTCCTGCTGCAGCTGGGGTATCTGGTAAATCTGTTCATCTCCCGCGAGAGGGAATACCGGGCCGATGCGGCAGCGGTGCGCATGACCCGCAATCCCCTTGCGCTGGCGGAGACCCTGCATTTCCTGTCACGGGGCTGGCGCGGCGCCGGATTCATCGGGAGCGGATTCGAGATGCTCTGTATCGTGAATCCGGTCGCGACGACGCTCGACGAGACCGAGGGTTTTCTGCCCGACCTGCTCTCCACTCACCCGCCGATCAAAAAACGCCTGGAGATCCTGCTCCAGATGGCGCGGGTCAGCATCACCGAACTGGACGCCAACGCCGAGAGGAGGTCCGGAAGGAAAGGAACGGACGCGCAGGAGCGTTACTTTGTCATGAGCCCGGCCCGGCTGTGGCAGGGCCCGTTCACCGCGGGCGAGCTTGATGCGTTACCGTGGCTCTCGCCCCTAACCTGGGTGGCAAACGGGAAAGGAAAGACCGCTGAACGCGCGTGGAAGGACCCTCTTCTCAACACGATCTTCTTGCGGCGGCTTGCCGGGGATGGCCGCATCGAGTCCGGGTTCACTTGCCCGGTCTGCAAACAACCGCTCGTCACCGCCGCCTACGAGGGGACCCAGATCGTTCAGTGCGGCTTCTGCGCGGGAACGCTCGTCGAGAACGGCAGGATCCCGAGGATCATCGCTCGAACCGGCAGGGAACGCCCCTGTACGGAGCGGCTGAATGCCCTTGCCCGATCGGTGCTTCAGCAGAATCAGGCAAGGAACATCTACCGGAAGGTAGCCGCCCGGGGTGCGGGGCAGGTTCCGCTTCTCCCCTGCCCCAAATGCAAGAATCCCATGTTCCGGGGATTCTACAGCACGGCCCATCTTATCGAAGTTGACCGGTGCAGTAATTGCGGCCTCACCTGGTTCGACCAGGACGAGCTCGAAATGCTCCAGTGCTTGATCGAGAACCGGCTGTTGCCGGACATCACGGTTGCAGTAAAAGACTGAGGAGAATTCCTGCGTGATCAAGGTAAAACTGTTCGCGATGCTGAGGGACAAGGCGGGCGTTTCTGAAATGATCCTTGCGGACGATCCTGCGACCGCCGGGGACCTGATCGGGATTGTCGGAGACCGATTCCCGGACATCAAGGATATGCTGTCCTGCGGGAAGATCCTGGTTTCGGTGAACCAGGAGTTCGCGAAAGAGGACGCACTGCTCAAGGACGGCGACGAAGTGGGGCTCATGCCGCCCTTCTCGGGCGGACAGGAACAGGAGCGGCAGGGCATTGTCCGCATCCAGGAAGGACCCTTTTCGCTTGATGCGGAGATAGCGCGGATAAAGAACACCTCTCGCGCCATCGGCGGCATTGTGACCTTCCTGGGGACCACCCGGGATGTCTCGCGGGGCGGCCGCGTTGAAAAACTCGAGTTCGAGCACTACGCGGGCATGGCGGAGAAAAAGCTCGCCGGGATCCGGGAGCGGGCCATCAATGACAACGGGGTAATCGATGTAACGATCATCCATCGGGTCGGGACGATGCCCGTCGGGGAGAATATCGTCCTGATCGTTGTGGCGGCGGAGCACCGCGACGAGGCATTCAAGGCCTGCCGTTTCTGCATTGACGAACTGAAGCGGATAACACCGATATGGAAAAAAGAAACCACGCCGGACGGCGTGGTGTGGGTTGAGGAACATCCGTAAGTGCGAATTTCGGATTGTAGATTGCGGCATGGAAAAAAGTCTTCGGCAAATCCGCAATCCGCAATTTGACTATTTCTTCGCCGCCTTCTTTCCGCTCCTGAGGAATACCACGCAGGTGGAACAATCCTCGTCCTTCCGGCACCGGGTGGTCTCCCAGCAGGGTTTGCTCTTGTTCGTGAACGCCGAGCAGGTGACCCGTCGGTCATCGGGGCACTCCTTGATCTCCCAGCAGGGCGCGTAATCGAGAAGTTTCTTGATACCTTCGATGCTGATCTTCTTGGTGTGGATCAGTTCCCGGATGCAGCGCAGCCATTTGATATCGTTCTCGGTATAGAGCCGGTTCCTCCGTTCCCGTGTAGGAAGGATCAATCCGTGCTTCTCATAGAGCCGCAAGGTCTGTGCCGTGGTCCCCACGAGGCGGGCGGCGACACCCATGGTATAGAGAGGCGCATCCTTGTCTTTCAGAATATCCAGGTTTTCAGGAACCATAATCGTTTGCTCGCTCCCTTAGGGATTCATGAGATAGGACGTTATCAACGTCCATTTGTCGGTAATAAGCAAGAGGCCCATGATGATGAGTATGACGCCGCTGGCGATCTTGATGGCCCTGAAATGGTTCTTCAGCTTCTTGAAGGACGACAGGAACACGCTGATGGCAACGGCGGAGAGGATGAAGGGTATCCCGATGCCGAGCGAGTAGAAGACCAGGAGCACCATGCCGGTGGCCATGGTCTCCGACTGCGCCGCCTGCATAAGCGCCGCCGCCAGGAACGGACCCATGCACGGCGTCCAGCCTGCGGCAAATACGATCCCTACCAGGAACGTCCCCAAAAAACCGGCCGGGCGGTCCTTCAGGTGGATCTTGGCGTCCTGCTGCAGGAATGGCAGCGCGATGACATCGGAAACGAACAAGCCCAGAACGATCATGAGAATTCCGCCGGCTATCCGGATCGTTCTCAGGTGCTCTATCAGCAGCTGGCCGATCATGCTTGCCGTCGCTCCCAGGAGGACAAAGACAACGGTAAATCCTGCCACGAACACCAGTGAATGCAGCAGCGTGGTATTGATGTTCTTCCTGCGCGACCCGGGACCGACCAACTCATCAAAACTGATGCCCGTTATATAGGAGACATAGGACGGGATAAGCGGGAGGATGCAGGGCGACGCAAAGGAAACGACTCCCATGAGCATTGAGAAGAACAGCGCAGAAATCGAGAGGCCGTGAGAGATATCCATAAGAGTTCGTAATGAACGGAAAATAGTGTTGTATAATACCAAAGCGCAACAATTTGAGTCAAGGAAAAGTTATACTAAATTATGCTTGACTTATTCTAAAACTACAGCTATAGTTCTTATAAATCAACGGATGCATGCGCCTCCCCTGAAATGCCCTCCTTGAAGACAGCAATGTCCGAGAGGGGGGCATTTTTTATTGACAAAAGACCTCCTTTTTACTAATCTGAGTACTCGTTGTTACCGTAGTATACACTCCCCGCGAACGAGGTGCCAATCCCATGTATATTGATCAGCCGATACGACATTTCCTCGACAAGCTTGCCGGCAAATCCCCCGAGCCGGGCGGCGGAAGCGTGGCAGCGCTCACCGGATCTCTGGGTGCCGGGCTGGTGAGCATGGTGTGCAGCCTGACCCTGGGCAAGGAAAAATACAAGGATGTCCAACCGCAGGTTGAAGCCTTGATCAAGGAGTCCGAAAAGCTCCGCGCGGAGATGCAGGACCTGATCCAGAAGGACACCGAGGTCTACGGAGGCCTCTCCGAGGTCTATAAGATGCCGAAGAACACCGACGCGGAAAAGGCGGCCCGCACGGCGAAGATGCAGGAAGCGCTCAAAAAGGCCTGCCAGGTCCCATTCGAGATCGGGCTCAAGTCGCTCGAGGTCGCACAACTCGCCCAGCGCGCCGCGGAGATCGGGAACGTGGCGGCGGTCAGCGATGCCGGCGTCGCCGTGCTGCTCGCGCAGGCATGCGCCCAGAGCGCCGCGCTGAATGTCAAGATCAACGTCAACAGCATCAAAGACGACGCTTACAGCAAGGAGACCTGGGCGAAGATGGAAGCCGTCCTGAAACAGGTCGCGGCGCTGGAAAAAAGCGTCATGGAAACAACGTATAGAAAGATGGGATGACCACATTGCGGATTTCGGATTGCGGATTTGAATTAGTCGTTCTCTCATTGGCGGAATTGCAGGATTTCTCCGCGTGCTTTGCGTCCTCTGCGGTAAATTTCTTCAATAAGGAGTGATCGAATGCCGGCAAAACTGTTGACGGGAAAAGAAGTCGCGCAAAAGATGGACCAGGACATCCAGGCCGAGGTCCAGGGGCTGAAAGGAAGAGGCATCAACCCCGCGCTCAGGATCATGATCGTGGGCGAGGCCGAGGATTCGGTCTATTACGCCAACAGCGCGAAGAAAATGGCCGAGAAGAACGGCATCGTCTGCGAGATCGAGCAGCTCCCGGGCAGCACGAGCCAGGACGAATTCGTGAACACCCTGAAGCAGCGCAACGCGGACAAGACCGTCCACGGCATCATTGTCATGCGGCCGTTCCCGAAGCAGATCAGCGAAGATGTGGTCAAGCACATCCTGGCGCCGGAAAAGGACATTGACTGCTTCAACCCGGTGAATGCCGGCAAGATCATGGCAGGCGACATGACCGGTTTCCCCCCCGCGACCCCTCAGGCCGTCATGGAAATGCTCCGCTTCTACGCGATCCCCATGAGCGGGAAGGAGGCCGTTGTCATCGGCCGCTCCATGGTGGTGGGCAAACCGATGTCCATGCTGCTCCTGGGCGAGAACGCCACGGTGACGGTCTGCCACTCCAGGACCAAAGACCTCCCGGGCGTATGCAAGCGTGCGGACATCGTGGTTGCCGCCATCGGCAAGGCAAAGATGATCACTGCGGACTACATCAAGGCGGGCGCTACGGTCATGGATGTCGGCATCAATCCCGAGGGAGACAAATTCGTCGGCGATGTGAACACCGAGGTCGTAAAGGAACTAGCCGGAGCGATCACGCCCGTGCCGGGTGGTGTAGGAACTGTCACGACGCGGGTACTGCTGAAACACGTCGTAAAGGCCGCAAAGCTCCAGAACTCCTGACGCAGGGACGAAGGGAAGAAGGTAAGAACGGAGGAAGGTAAGCAAAGACTGTGATCTTACCCTCTTTCCTTCTGCTCCTTCTTACCTTCGCTCTTTTCGCATTCCCTCTTACCTTCTGAAACCTTTCCCTTTTTCGATCACTTCCCCTACGGTCCCAACCAGCGAAGCGATACGGTAGGGTTTCTGCACAAATCTTACAGCACCTTCCCTCAGAAGATCGTTCGCATCCCGCTCCTGGTTATAGCCGCTGGCGATGATCACCTGCGCCTCCGGATCAAGCTCGCGGATCCGACGGAAGACCTCCCGCCCGTCCACGCCGGGCAGCACGATATCCAGGACCACCACAGCGATCTCTTTTTTATGCTGTCGAAATACATCCACAGCCTCCTCGCCGCCTCCGGCGGTCAGGACCGTGTACCCGTAGCGCGCAAGGATGTCCCGGGCAAGGTCTTTGATCATTTCCTCGTCATCGACAATCAGGATCGTTTCCGTTCCCTTGCGCAATTCCATCCGCCGCTCCTTGCACGCATCATGCCCGTTCGAAGCACCTTATCATAGCGCCTGGAGCGATTCAAGCGATTTCATCGGGGAATTCGCGCTCATCCCCGCGAGCGCCGTCCGCTCTCAATAAAAAAACCCCGGAGGCGCATATCTCCGGGGAACTGCTTCAGCTTTGCGGACGGATCACGCCTGCGGTTCGATCTCTCGAACGCGTTTAGAAGTAGAAGTTCGCGCGGACGCCCAAATTCTTGGTTCCGATATAGGTCGTATCCAGATTAGACCGGTCGTCCTCGGCCATGCCGATGGCCACCCCGATAGAGCCTTCAACACTGAACTGTTTTCCTATGAAATACTCGGCGCCGACCATGGCCGAAAACTCAAAGGCCGAGAAATCGACATACTCTCCGCCCTGCGCGGCCGGGAGTTCGGCGTCATAGGTTATATAGGAAAGCTGGCCGCCGACAAAGGGCGCGAAATCATCGGTACTCAGGTACTTGCGCGCGCCGACGTTGAAGCTCAGATAGGTCCCCTCGAGATCGCCGGTGTTCATCTGGAACCCGACCCCTGCCGTGATCGCCATGTCCTTTGCGACAAAGAGCTTGCCGCCGATGTCGACGATCGGGTTGTTCTGGTTCTGATCGGTCGGGTTTGCCACATTGTTCAACACGCTGTCGCCGAAGCCTATGGTGAGGGCCTTGGACCCCGAGGCCAGGCTGTTCGCTGCCACTGCGCTTCCGGACAGCGCCGCGACCATCAGGATTGCAACTGCCGCGATCATCGTTTTTTTCATGTTTTCCTCCTTGGGTTAATTAAATAATAGATATTCTCAAGCTGCAATTTTCATTCGCTGTCAAAAAAAACCCCCCGGGCACGAATGCCCGGGGGACCTTTCTTATGCTTGACAGCCCTGCCGGAGACCGGCATGGCATCGTAGTGCGATTAGAACTTGTAGCTCAGCACGCTCTGGATCGCATGAACGTCATCAGCAACGCCAGCAGCACTCTTGTAGGCGTCGCCGGTCATGAAGTAACCATAGTTGACATACCAGGAAACCTGGTCGGTGATGTTCGCGGTCACCCTCAGGTCGGCTTCGTTTCCGAGGTCGTCGGAAGCAGCGCCGCCGTTCAGGCTGACCTTCTCGTTGGCCGAAAGCATCCAGATGTCAGCATTCAGTGTGAACATCTTGCTGATCTTGTAAGCGGCGCCGAGGCCGATCGCCTGGGTGTTGGCGAAGCCCGTGTTCTTGGAGCCCGTAGCGCCGATCATCACGTACTCATACACCATCGTGTAGCGGGGGTCCTTGTCCAGGAAGGTCATAAACTGCTCGATCTCGTCTGCGCTGCCGTCTTTATCACCGGAGCCCGTTGCAAGGGTCGCATTGATGGTCAGGGGATCGATCGGTACGGACGCCTGGAGCACGACCTGATTGCCTGAGAAGTCCACCTTGGGGGTGCCGGCACCGAACTCGATCTCACCCATCTGGAGGTCGACTTCGGCCTTGAGGTTCACCGGGCCGAGCTGGCCGGCGTAGTGCAGGCCGATGGTGTCCAGGGTCGTCTTGGTTGCGCCTATTCCGCCAAAGGCATTGTTCGTCCACGTGCCCCTGCGGTCATAGGCGCGGGCGATGAAGGCGCCGACAGTGTTCTTGTCGTCGATCTTGAAGACATCGAGAAGCGCATAGGCATCGGTGTCGTCGGCCAGGGACGAATTGTTCTCCGAGGCCTTGATGTTCACGAAGGCCACGGTGTTCTTGCCGGGCAGGCCGACGAGCCATGCGTCGGAGCCGTACTTGGAGCTGCGGAGGAACCAGCCGTTGCCGAGCTGCAGGAACTGACGTCCGACCTTGATGTGGGCCGTGCCGATGCCGAGGCCGAAGTCGAGCCAGCCTTCGCGCATTGCAAAGGCGTTTGTCGACTTGGTCTCAAAACCGGGGTTCGGGCCTTCATTGGGAGGAGTAGTTACAGCACCAGTGCCGGCTTTGTCACCCCACTGATCCCAGTCTGTATCAATCTGGATGCGACCCTTTGCGCCTTCGGTCTTCGCGTTCATGCCCATGCGGAGACGCGTGTAGGTGCTCTGGTAGTCGCCTGCGCCGGTCGTAGCATCATTCCAGTCGTCGGTGTTCTTGAACGACCGCATCAGGAACTCGATGCTGCCATCCATGGTCACCTCGGCCATGGCAACGGAGCTGACCATGGTCAGTGCAAGTACTGCGAGTATCACCAAAAACTTCTTCATCGTGTAACCTCCCTTATGTAGTGTTGCTCCTGTATGGAGCAGATTAAAAACCTTACGCATTGAAGCGATGATGCCTGCTGCTGGAATGTTAGAAAGCCGAGATCATCCCCCCTTTCGTATAAAGACTGGAGACAGGAAGACCTTGAACTGTTCTGAGGACAAAAGACCGGCACGCTGCAGCCGCCCGAGAACCGGCGGAAGCCGCGTTGGATTTGAGGTGATGCGCTATGTGGTTCCCGATAGTGGATGTCATAGAAGAACAATGTTCAAGGAGCCACTATACATACTGCATAACAACTGGTACGAAATACAGGTAGCGAAATACAGGTAGAGTAAAATTCTGGAAAAGAATAGCAAAATAGAAAGGTCAAGTCAAGAAGTTTCTACCCGCCTTTTCGATGCAAAGTTGTAATTTTAGCGCTGTTTATTGCATAGTTAATTGAATCACTTCCTTCGTCCTCGGGAGATCTTTTCCTGTTCAGCGAGAAGCGATCGAAGATTGTTCCGCACGACCGCCCAGCCGGGCCGCAATCTGAGCGCCTCGCGGTACTGCTCGATCGCCTCGTCACGCCGGCCCGTGACGGCCAGGGCGTTGCCCAGATTGTTATAGGCCTCGGCATAGGCGGGCCGGATCCTGATGGCCTCGCGGTAGTGTTCGATAGCCTCCGGGTAGTTTCCCTGCCGGGCCAGCTCCACGGCAAGGTTGTTGTGCCCATAGGAGTTCCACGGCTGGATCCGGAGGGATTCCCGATAGTGAACGATGGCCTCTTCGGGAGAACCGCTCTCGGACAGGACGTTCCCCAGCATCCGGTGTGCCGGCCAGTTGTCGGACACCGCTGTGGTCGCATGACGAAGCAATGTGGGGTAATCGCGCCAATAGGACACTTGCGCGATCGCTGCGATCAGAAATACCAGCACGACCACCCCTGCCGTACCGGCGATGATCTTTTTCCGCAGCGCCGACGCGCTGGAAATGATGTCCTTACCAGCCCAGGCGATCATGATAAAGATACCGATCAGCGGAAGGTAGGTGTACCGGTCGGCCATGGCCTGTTTTCCGACCTGGACCAGCCCGATCACCGGAACGAGCATGCCCGCATACCAGAACCAGCCGACCGCAAGGTAGGGCCGGCGAAACTGACGGATGACCACCAGCGTCACCGTGGCCAGCACTCCTGCGGACAAGGCGATCTTCCACCCCGAAAGATTGGAGCCCTGGTGGGGATAGATGAACGCCAGCGACCGGGGCCAGACCGTTTTTTCCAGGTATGCCGCGTAAGACACCAGGGCATTTGCCAGCCGCACCCCGAAGGGGAGGAGCTCGCGCTCCATCAGGTTCATCGCGCCTCCCTCACGCTGCGCGGCGACCGTGATGACGGAGACAGCGGCCGCCATGAAAAGGAACGGCAGTTTTTCGAGCAGGAGTTTGGCCCAAGGGACAGGCCTCCCTGCGATCCCATCGGCAGGCAGGGCAAACGAGGTCCGGCCCAGCGGCCATACA
Source organism: Nitrospirota bacterium (assembly GCA_020052615.1). Lineage (GTDB taxonomy): Bacteria > Nitrospirota > UBA9217 > UBA9217 > UBA9217 > JAAXXJ01. Next base: position 48,464 of record JAGVOT010000061.1, read on the forward strand.
TCGAGCAGCAGCAGCACGAAGGGGACCGTCACCAGCATGGACTTGGACAGGAGGCCGAGGGCCAGGCACAGCGCGACGAGAAGATACGGGCCTGCTCCGCGCCGGCGTACATACCGCTCGTAGGAAAGGAGCACCAGCATGAAGAAGAGGCCCGACAGCACGTCCTTGCGCTCCGCCACCCAGGCAACGGACTCGACATGGAGGGGGTGGATTCCGAAGAGCGCCGCCACAAATGCGCCGGGCCAGACCGCGCCGGTCATCCGGAACAATGCGAGAAAGAGCAGCGCCGTGGAGAGCGCGTGGATGAGCACATTGACGAGATGATGCCGGCCCGGCTCCATCCCGAAGAGGCTTACATCGAGCATGTGAGACATCCAGGTGAGCGGCATCCAGTTACCCGCGTGAAAGGCCGTGATGGCCCACAGCATGCCCTCCCAGGAAAGCCCTGCCCGCACCTCGGGATTGTCCGTAACAAAGACCCCATCATCGTAGTCGATAAAGTCATGTCCGATGGTCTGGCCGTAGGGGAGGAATGCAAGCACGGCAAGAAGGAGCATTATCAGCACGAGCTTCCGGCCGGGAACAGGGCCTTGTGTTTCAGATGATCCGATCGCTGGGCTCTTTTTCACAGGTTTTTTCATGGAAATCGGCAGGTCCTCAAGTATGCTGAATTGTGATGACCGTGGAAAGATACGTCATCCCCGCGAAAGCGGGGATCCAGATTGCAGGAGATTCATGTGGTGAAAGACTGGATTCCCGATAGAAGCATTCGGGAATGACGGAAAAGGGAGGGTTCCCGGGGCCTCTTTCCCCTTGCAACACCCTTTGCAGCGTGCTATAACCATAGCCATGGCTGCCCCTACCCTTGAAGAACAGATCGCGATGGCCGGCCTCACCTACAGGAGACGCCACGATATTTCCTACCGCGCGGGCCTCATCGTGCAGGTGTTTGGCGCCGCGGTGCTCGCCGTGCTCTATCCGATGGCAAACCCATTCTACTCGGTCGGCATCATGCTTTTCAACGCAGGCGCGCTCCTGTCGGGGATATACCTGCTTGTGTGGATGTCATGGGTCAAGAAGATCATCATGGGTTCCATCCTCATCGGCATCCCCCTGCAGATCATCGGCCTCTACGCGCCCCCTCAGTATTCCGGAACCATCGTTCTCGCGGGGGTCGGGCTGGTCTGCGTCGGGGCCGGCGGCATGGTGGGAAAGGAAGCCTACTGCTTTGCCTACCGGGAAGGCTGGATGCTCCTGTGGCTCTATCCCATCCTCATCATCGCCAATCTCCTGGGCAAGGAACACCCCATTTTCAACTCTCTCGGGTTTTCCGCTGTGTTCCTCCTGCTGCTGTCGCTGGTCGGCAAGAAGCTGAAACAGCCGCTGCTGTCGAAGTGCACGACGGACGTGTGCGTTCCGCCCACGGGATCGCAGACGGCAGACGACCAGACACCAGACTAAAGCCCTTTGGAAAAGCCCGTAATCATTGCCGCTATCTCGTCTGCCTCCACAACGAGCCTCTCGACATCCTTTTCCACACAATAATTCAAGCGCGCAGCAATTTCCAGACACGACATAACCTCGTATGTCGAGCGACGTGATATATCAAGGAAGCGCTGAAACTCCTTAGCGCTGCGGCTTCCGCTTCCCTCCGCTATGTTCAGCGATATGGAAATTGCAGCCCTTCTTATCTGGCTTGTATGGAATGTCCCCAAAGTGCCAATCCTGACTATACCTCAATTTCTATAACATAAATACCATGATAGGTAGGTATCTATCGATTCCGGGCCGGTAGCATAATAGTATCCGGTTTTAACTCTTGTGTAACCTGCAGGGCATGCACAAGTACCTTGACACAATGCTGGACTCAGAGCGCTAGAGCAAGACTCTTGGTATCCTGATCCTAGGCAGTAACCATAAAGTCCTCCGCTAACATGCAGCGTAGAAGTGCAATTACTGCCGATGCAGAGGCCGGTGCCTTTCACATTTCCATTCACGTCTAGCTTTTGTGTTGGTGTGCTCGTCCCAACGCCTACATTCCCATTCACAATAAGGTCCCCATCAGCCGCATAGAGATTTGCTCCCATGAGCATAAATCCAAACACTAAAATCATAAGCATAGTTTTCATTTTAATTCCTCCTCTTTCGAATTCTTTCAATTATTATTGCAGCACAAAATTCTTAATAGTAACTCTTCCCGTGCTGGTTATTATCTCCCCTTTTACTGTCGTTGTTCCGGTACAGAGCGAGTAATCGGCATTGCACCCACCATTCACTGTTACCGACTTCGATGGGCTCGAAAGCGCAGTGAGATTTTCAATGAGATTCAAGTTGCGGACCTGAATGGTCGCTCCGTCTGCAGCCGCATTGTAGGCTTCCTGGATCGTGCGGTACACGGTCGCGAAACCGAGTATCCTGACATACGGCTGAACGGTCACATATGCCGTTTTCGTCACCGTATTTGAGCCAGTGGCATTTGTCGCGGTTAACTTGACGTCGTAAGTTCCGACACCACTATATGTATGAGTCGGATTCTTTAAGGTGCTTGTATTCACGGAGGAAAGGCTGTCTCCGAAGTCCCATGACCAGCTTGTAGGATTCTCGGTCGTAAGGTCGGTAAAAGTTACGGCTGCCGATTGAACGGCGGTTGTTGGTGTTCCGCTGAAATTGGCCACAGGTAGCGCTGGGTTAAACAGCGCGGTTATCGTAGTATCCGCGGTCATTACAACGGTACAAGTTCCCGTCCCGGAGCAGCCTCCACCCGACCAACCGGCAAATGTGGAACCGCTATTCGCAGAAGCCGTCAGCGTTGATACCAATCCCTGGATAATCGACTGCGAGCAGCTCGCACCGCAGTTAATGCCGGCAGGGCTACTGGTCACTATACCTGTGCCTCCGCCTGTTTTCGTCATGGTAAGAGTATAAGTATTCGAAAAAACAGCTTCGATCACATGGTCAGTTTTAACATTGTCGAACGGATACGTGGGAACAGGACCTGCTGATACACCGTCCACACTAACGTTCGTGATTCGGTAGCCTGAATCCGGTGTCATAGTGAACATTTGGCTCGATCCGTACGGGACATTTACTCTGTTGGCGATCCAGTCGCCGAAGTTATGCATGCGATCAATTGAACTTCCTTCCCATGCGCCGTTGCCATTCATGTCCAGGTACCAGACATTCCCGCGCAGCACGCCGATCTTCATTCTTCCATCACCGTTCCAGTCGCCCGTTATCGGCAAGTCTCCCAGAACACCGAAGCTGTAGGAAACATCGCCGGCGTCCCATGCACCATTGCCATTCATGTCAAGGTACCAGGTCTTCCCGCGAAGTACGCCGATCTTGGTCGTGCCACTGCCATTCCAATCTCCCGCAATGGGGATGTCTCCCGCAATGCCGAAACGAGAACTGGCATCGCCCGCGCCCCAAGCTCCGTTGCCATTCGTATCCAAATACCACCAGCCGGACCTGAACACCCCTATTTCGGTCCTGCCATCGCCATTCCAATCTCCCGTAACGGGAACATCACCTGGAATACCGAATGAGTCCTGACGGTCTGTCGTCGGACCGTCCCATGCGCCGTTGCCGTTATAGTCGATATACCATGTTCCATCACGAAATACGCTTAGTTTGGATGTCCCGTTTCCAATCCAGTCGCCCGCCACGGGAATGGCACCTGCCTGACCAACTCCGAAGGAATATTGGCGATCTGCCGTCGGGCCGTCCCATGCATTGTTGCCGTTTTGGTCGACATACCACGTCCCATCGTGATAAACGCCAATGCTGGGGGGCAGGCTTCCATTCCACTTGCCGATGATGCGATCGACATGCCCCACCGGCGATATCGTTCCGCCAGAACCGGCCTTAACGGTGATTGCGTATGCAGACTTGGCGAATTTCGCTTCGATCGTATGGTTCGTCGTTACGTTAAGGAATGAGTAAGCGCTTACGGCACCCACCGACACGCTGTCGACAAGCACGTCGGTAATAAGGTAATTCTGGTCCGGACTAATGCTATATGTCACATCTTTCCCTTGAGCCACAGTCACGGTACCCAGGGGAGTTATGCTGCCACCGAAGCCCGCGGTTGAAATGATGACATAAACACTGCCGGGATGGCCCGTGACCAGTTCAATATTACCAATCGTGACGGTCCCGGAAGACGTTGTCAGCGATCCCTGGAGGGTTGAGTTCCCGACCTTCTGCGCATACCCGCATGCATATCCACCATTTATGGTGGTGGTAATCGGTAGATTAGCATTAAGATCCTCAATAAAATTCACCGCCAAAGCTTCGATGACGTCCTGGTCTCTTGCATCATTATATGCCGAATTCATCGTTGGATAGTAGAGCAATGTGGCGCCATTACTCCTGTTGATCCGAACAGGAGAATTGGGACAAGGCAGGACCGTGATGTAATTGGAGATTGTCTTTGAATCAGAACCATAGGCATTTGAGACAGTAAGCGATACAGTAAAGGTCCCGACGCTCACAAAGGTATGCACCGGGTTTTCCTGCGCAGATGTCGTGTAGATAGTACCATCACCAAAATTCCACGTCCTTGTTCCCGTCACGTGCAACGAGAGATCGGTAAAGATGATCGGAACAAATGGCATGACTCCTACAGTCGTCGGAGAAGCAATGAAGTTTGCGGTAGGAAGATAGTTGAACGCCGCGGTCACGGTCTTATCGGTGTCTAAAACAACTGTACATGGGCCAGTGCCGCTGCAGGCACCAGACCAGCCGGAGAATATCATCTTAGCCGAGTCTGGAACAGCATTTAGAGTCACCGATGAACCCGTTTCATACGCTGCCGCACATTCGGCTCCGCAATTTATACTGGGAGGACTACTGGTCACGAGTCCTGATGCATCACCCGCTTTGATCACAGTAAGTCTGCGTCCCGACACAGCCGAGACTGGTATGTTCAGTACCGGCGTATCGGGATCATTTGACGTGATGCTGAGTGATGCGCTCTTGATGCCAGTATATAGTGAAATGAATATTGATGTAATTGAGCATGACTGGCCAACTTCAAGGGTTGAACAGTTATTTGCCTGCAGGAACTCACCTGCATTATTTCCAGTAATTCCTATAGCACTTATCATAAGTGGCGATGTGCCAGAGTTTTTCACCGCAACTAGTTTCTGAACCGATGCTCCGATATTCGCGCTACCAAAGTCAAGCGAAGAAGGCCTCGGCGATAAGACTGGCCTGCATTCTTCGCTAAAGGTCACAGTAGTTTCAACTGGCGTTACTCCGGAAGGCTTCGCCGTCACTGAACTACTTGACGCATCCACCCAAAGATCTCCAGCAACAAGACTCGACGCCCCACTCTTCAAGTTAGAATCTGCCAAAACGGAACAAGAGATAATGCCGCCATCACCGTTCAGCTTCAATATCCAGGCGTCACCATCTTTTGCACCTGCCGAGACATACCCTCCATCAGAAGTTTCATGTAAAGCAGAAATACTAGCACTCACATTACCTAACTTTTGCCATTCAATGATTCCATTCGATGATAATTTCGCGATCCAGGGGCCATGAAAATTCCAAATGCCGCGAGCGACATACTTATTATCTTTTGTCTGCTCAACCGCATCTACAAATAATTCTTGTCCTTGACCGTATGTCTGTTGCCACTCAATGGCTCCGCTATTTGATATTTTCATAATCCAGCCACTGAGATAACCTGACTGATATTGATATGATGTACCTGCAACTATGTAACCACTTGGGATGCCATTAATTATTACTTGCTTAACACTCTTTGCAATTGAAGAGTCATCCTGATGATATTTTTTCGACCATAAGACTGCGCCGTTACTGTCAAGTTTTATGACAAACGCATCATCCCATATAGTTGGATTATTATAATCGGTATAGTCCCAGAAATGTGCAGAACCGGATATTATGCATCCTCCATCGGTCGGCGTATAATGCATGGAATAGAGCATTAATGAAGCATGCTGGTGGTAATTCGCATACAACCTACTACCTTCTATATACTTCTGCCACATCAAACTGCCGGTTCTGGACAGCTTAAATACCCATGGCCTATATACAAAGGTTGGGCTGGTGGTAGATCCCATAACAAGATAATCTCCGTCTATTGTTTCCTCGATGATGTTAGCTCTGTCAGAGTTACCACTACCGTACGTATATAGCCATTCGACATCCCCATGCATATTTAGTTTTACTAACAAAACATCACTACCGCCGGAACTGAAAGAATTAGATGTGCCTGCAACAATATATCCATCCATTTGTCCATCATGGCTTGTTACCTGAATCGAGGATGCATTATCGTTTTTTTCACCTCCGTAAGCCTTCTGCCACTCAACATTTCCATTTCTATCAAGTTTCATGACCCAAACATCTGTGCCGCCTGCACCAAACGATGTCGTCGTTCCCGCCATAATAAAGCCGCCATCGGGCGTTTGCTTTATGGCTTGAGAGCTTTCGACGCTACCACCACCATAAGTCCTTGCCCACGAGGAAACTCCAAATGAAGCCATCACAGTTTTATCAGAATCCATCGTAATATTGCAGGTCGTCGACATTCCGGTACATGCACCGGACCAACCCGTAAAAGGAGAACCTGTGGTTGCATGAGCCGTTAAAGACACCGCTGTGCCGGAAATATATGTCTCCATGCAGTTGGAACTGCAATTTATCCCACCATTATCGCTTGTTACAGTTCCAGTCGTGCCAGATTTTACAACTGATAACGTATAGGTGTTTGAAAATCGCGCTTCAATCGTGTGCTCTGTCGTTATATTCTTAAACGTATATGAAGTAATCGTTCCCATTGAATATGCGCCATCTACCAACACGTCAGTTATATGATAGCCGGCAGACGGTATAATAGTAAATGTCTGATCTAATCCGTAATTGACTGTGATTTCTCCCGGCGGATTGATAACACCGCCGCCTCCCGCACCTACCGAAGCCGTAATCCTATGGGCGGCTGCATTCGAAAAGACTGCCTGGATGGTATGATTTGCCGTTATGTTGTTAAAGGGATATTGAGTCGGTGCGCCTACGGACTTGCCGTCAACGCGAACGTCTGCAACATAGTAGCCAACTGCTGGGATTATAGAATAGCTCTGGTTTGCGCCATATTCGAACGTGCTCGTGTCGGATGGGCTAATACTTCCACAGCTCCCCGCAGTCGCAGTGATTGTATAGCTGGTCGGAGAGAACCTCGCTTCGATGGTATGATCTGACCATACGCGATCAAACGTGATTGTAGGAAGCGCACCAGCGGATACTCCATCCACGAGTACATCCGTAATGTGATACCCCGGGGCAGGGATTACAGTAAATGTCTTGCCCGTTCCCGCGATTGCGATCGTTCTTCCTGACGGCGAGATCGCGCCGCCGGTTCCCGCAGTGGCAGTAATGGCATGGGTAACATAGTTCTTCACTAAAATATAGTTTGCCTTGCTTTCGACAGGGCTCGAACCGAGAGCATTAGTTACCGAGAGCGTAACTGTGTAATCACCTGCGGTATAGTATGTGTGTGTCGGATTTTTCGCGCTGCTGGTATAGCCATCCCCAAAGTTCCATGTCCATGACGTGGGACTGCCTACCGATAGATCGGCAAAAGATACCGTAAGCGGGAAGGCACCTGATCTAATATTTGCTGAAAAATCCGCAACAGGAGGTGTGAGGTTGAACATTGCGGTTACTGTCGTATCGGCATTCTGGGTAAGTGTGCATTCCCGAATACCGCTGCATGCCGTCCCCGACCAGCCGGCAAAGACAGAGTTTGCATCCGGTTCGGCCGTTAAGGTTATCTGTGAACCAGAAACATAATATTCTGTGCAGTCTGTACCACAATTTATCCCGGCAGGATTGCTTGTGATAATACCAACTCCTGTCCCCGATCTTGCTATGTTCAAAGCATGCCCGCTCTTACCGCTTAAATAAACATATTGTATTGGCGTATTAATATCGTTAGAAGAAATACTAAGTGTCGCACTCTTAGAACCGAGAGAAATCGGATTAAATGTCACGTTAATTGAGCAGAAACTGCCTGCTGCTATTGTTGAGCAATTATTTGTCTGACTAAACTCACCTGCATTCGGCCCGCTAAGACTTATTGAGTTTATTAACAGGCTGGCACCACCGGCGTTCGCAATAGTTACCGACTTTGTAGTAGAACCGGCGACAGATCCGAAGTCAATAGCATCTGCACTCAATACCATTTCACGACAGCCAACAAGTGTTCCATTGCAGTCAAGCCGCAATACATATGCATCCCCAGTGCTACCGTAAAGTGTATTCCCGGCAACAATATATCCGCCATCTGATGTCTGATTGACAGAAAATGCCACAGAGTCTGCGTTCTCTGCACCATATAGTCTTTGCCATTGCGTCGTTCCTATTGAATCGAGTTTCAATAGCGACAACTGTTCCCAGTACGACGAATCATATTTCAATCCAGCTAGTATATATCCACCATCCAGCGTCTGCTGAATTGATTCAAATAAATATTTACTATAAGTGTTTTCCCACTCAGTATTGCCGTTTGCGTTAACTTTTAATATCCAACCATTCAAGTAACCACTAGAAAGATAGTTATAAACCCAACCTGAAACTATGTATCCATCGTCTAATGTTTGTTGCACATCACTGGTAGCATAATAAGATTCGCACATATCAAGGCATCCGACGGTCTTTTGCCACTGCATTGTGCCACTGCTTGTCAGCTTTATAAGCCATGCCATGTCAGACGACGCATCACTACTGTATCCTACCGCGATGAAGCCACCATCCCTTGTCTGACGAATCGACTTCGCATAGTCCCAATTTCCCCATTCGTATTTCTTTTCCCACTCCATATATCCTGTAGCATTCAGCTTTAATATCCAAGCGTCATATGCGTTTGGCGGTGTTGCGGTATTCACATCGCCGGTAGCAATATACCCCCCATCTTGTGTTTGTTGAATTGAGTTGATATATGCACCTAAATTGTTGCCCACATATGTTTTTTGCCACTGAACAGTCCCATCTGGTGAAAGCTTGATTATTAATGCAGATGCATAACCTGGAGAAGAATTGTGACCATGTCCCGCTACGATATAACCATTATCTGCGGTTTGCTGGATTGATTGGGCATACCCGTAAGTAAAGCTTCCATAGGTCTCTTCCCATTCGATAGCCCCAGATGCATTCAGCTTCATTACCCAAAATGCACAACTGGCAGAAGAATTATTTTTGGAGCCAGCCAGAATATATCCGCCGTCATTAGTTTGTTTTATAGAATTTGCGCTATCATAGTGACTACCGCCGTACACTTTTTCCCATAGGTACCCAGATGTTTGAATAAAACTGGCAATCACTGTTTTACTGGCGTCCATACCTACTTGGCAAGTTGATGCTTGGCCATCGCACGAACCTGACCAGCCTAAGAACAATGAACCTGCTCCTGCTGTCGCCGTTAAAGTAATTGGTGTGCCGACAGCGTACTCTTCTTGACAGTCCCTTCCACAGTTTATGCCTACGCCTGTAACTGTGCCTGCCCCATCCCCACTTGTGGAAACAGTAAGCGTGTGAGTCCCGGGAGCAAAAACCGGCCCGGGTGCTGTGCCAGAATGAGGCAAATATACAGTTCCACCCTGACTGTCGGCGAATTTAAAAAAATATGTATGACTCGCAGTTGTGAGTCTTATCGGGCCAAAGACATAGGATCCATCCCCATAGGGGGTCATTGAGTGTGGCATGTTATCGATATAAACAATAGCTGACGCAGGAGGGTTGCCGGAGTCATTATAATAAACATAATAATAGAAATCCGTATTTGCATTACCGGAAGGCGGATTAACGTAGCCGCTTTCGAGGGTCAAGTTATGAATGGAAAAGGGATGCGTCATCACAGGGCTGTCGTTGTCATCTCCGTCCTGCACGCGAACATATAGCGTATGTTCGCCGTTGGATGCAAACTCACCATTGGCGAGTTTTCCATCCCACGGGATGATAAATGTTTTCTCCCACGGGAGAGACCCTGGCCACAATCCCGGAGCTAATGATTCCAACTTGCCTGTTTCGTACTCCGAGCTTATGATCGGCTCGCCGGTCGGGGAATCGAGCGTGATGAAAATCCTGACGTACTGTGTTCTGTTTTCCAGGACTTGAAAAATGATATTACTGCCAACAGTATTAATGGTAGGTACCGTGTCTGCGTAAGGATTGATATCCAGATCTCTTACAAGAGGGGGAAGGGACGTTGAAACTGCAATCAGCGCCCCGGCAGTATGACTCACGGCCTGCCCCAATTGGTATCTTATCAGCTCTACTTCATTTGTCCCAGCTTGGAACCAAAATGCAGGGAAATCATCTTCAGGGCAGCCGTAATATCCTAGCATCAATGCCTCTACTGAATAATCAGCGGACCCGCCATAGACACTATTGTATCCGCTGCATGTGGGATACGAGACGATATTGTTATATTGCCAATATGCTCTCCAGTAGCTGTTTGGATCAGAGTATAGAGTGCGATCAAGCGTTGCTTGGTGCATACTATCGTAGTTTGATATAGGAGAATCAGCTTCTGACATTCCGAAATTATTCAGCTGATAATTGTTACTTGCCAGTTGCTCCAGATTATCCATGTAGCCTGGGGTGCCATGTTTAATATTATATACATGGGCCGGCACAGCTTGGTCTTCGATCAGATGCATCATCAATGCTATATAATAGTAAGCGCTCCAATCGCCGAAATCGAAATTGTGATCACTTTTATATGTATTCTGAGCCTTATACCACCATTCGCTAATGGGCCCTCCATTTAGCAACGTGTTTAGCTTTTGCAATGTTTCGGAACCTGGATTGTGCGCTCTGGCATCGTCCGTCCCGCCCGCCGTCCAGTCGCTAATATCCCCTCCATATTTTGTAACAACATCCGGATAATAGCGGCTATCCAACATCTCACGGGCGTCAGCGGTCAATCTATAGTGCGTGCTTCCTGATAAATTCGACGGCACACTCCACCATGCCTCGGCAGAGGAAATGGATAACAGAAGCGCAATGAGTGTTAGTATTGCCTTTTTCATTATCCACTCCTTTAATAAAAGGTCGGAAAACTCTTTTGTTCTTCTGCTTTTCGCTCTATGCGAGCAGTTTTTCCATCGTAATCGTATTTTTTCCCAGTCAATATATACAAGGCGATGTAGGCTTCTTCGCGGACTCCTAACTCATTCTGGTATTCATTCTTCCCGGCCCGCCTGCCTTCAAATCGCGTCTCACTATCCCTAATGGCCTTTTCCAGATAGGGGACTGCCCTTAATATATGTTTATACCCAATCGCTTTGGCAGCGGTAAGTCGAACGATATAGGCAGGATCATTCAGCAGAGAAATCAACTCGTCGCCAAACTCAATGTTCTTTAGATTTTTCATCGCATGTATCGCTTCCACTCGCACGATATCATCTGGATTTTTTGTCATTTCAATGATTTCTGCCACATCATTCTCATCAACCAATTGTCTAAATTTCGCCGCCGATTCCCACCGTACATGCATCACTTCATGGTTAAACAAGCTCTTGAGCTGTGGCTTTGCCTTGGGATCATGTATATGAATAATTTGCTTTGCTATCTTCGGCCATTTATCTTTCTTATTTTTGTCCCCGAGATCGCGGACAATAGTAAGAGCCTCGTCCGATCCTTGCCCGCCATAATTGACATCATCTCCTTTGTATGCTTTATCCCGAAGCTGTTCGCTGGCGCTCTTATCGCCGATCTTCGCCAGGGCCTGCGATGCCTCGTACTGAAAATTGGGCAAGCTCAAGTATTCCTTCAGGATCGACACTGCCTTCTTACTTCTTATCTCGCCCAGCCTCGCTATGACGAATATGATACTCGTACCCCTTCGGGCCAATTCTCCTTCGCCCTTCCCCGCGAAATCCTTTTTGGCCGCCCTGTCCACGAAGGGCTTTTCGTCCTTCAATATCTCGATCAGCACGCTGTCGAGCTTAGGGTCCTGCACCTTCTTGATCGATTCGATGGCTGCCTCAAAAAGGTGCTCATCATAGTCCTTGTTGCTGAAGATGGCCCGGAGTTCGCTCACATCATCAGCGGTCTTTGGTTCTGACTTGCTCAATTCAATGAGAGCTTTTTTGCGACTCTCCGGATCCTTAGACTGCTTATACCGGCCGTGGAGATCCTTCGTCGTATGCTGGTCTTGTCCCTGAACCGGAAGGCAGAACATCATACCTACAATCACGACCATAGAAATCATCACGAATGACTTTATCAGTTTCAGCATATTCAGTACCTCCAGCTGTGCTTAGTATTAAGTCAATGGCTGAGCCTTAGCAAGTTACTTAGTACAAAGTGAAACCCAGCCTCGTCACGACCTCGCGCAAAGACAAACTCGGAAAAGTTGTCATGTCATGCTTTATGCGGTTTCTATATTCTTTAACAAATTAAAGATTGCAGCAGATGGGTAAATCCAGGAAGGAGATAAAAACGTGCGGTGATTATAGTAATTCAACTACGGCTTGTCCAGAAAATAAGTCGGCTTTGGCGGGGTATTATTGGGGTATGTAAATTAGAATTTTAGATGAACACTTTCTTGCAGAGCATGAGAATACTTCAATAAATCTCAATCTTTCGGTCAGGCATGCGATGGAGACAGGTGGGAGAGAACGTCATGGTTACGCTGAAGTCACTTCTTAAACTCTTCCTTCTTCAGTCCGTACCGCGCCATCTTATCGGACAGGTTCTTGATGTTGATGCCCGCGTGCCGGGCTGACCGGCTCATGTTCCCTTTGTAGAGCCGCAGCAGCTGGGACAGGTAGTCCCGCTCGAACTGCTCCACGGCCTCTGCCTTCATCTTCCGGAAGGGCTCCAGTTCGCCCAAGAGAGGGACGGGGGCCGATTTTCGGAGCGCGGCGGTCAATCCCAGTTCGGTGCGCTGAATGGAATCCCCCTTCTCCATGATCACGGCGCGTTCAATGATGTTCTCCAGCTCCCGCACATTGCCCGGATAGGTATAGGAACAGAGCGCCTCCATCGCCTCGGCCGTGATGGACCGCATCTGCTTCTGGTTCTTGTCGCAGTATTTCCTGACGAAGTGTGACGCCAGGAGGGGAATATCATCGAGCCGTTCGCGAAGCGGCGGCAGTTTGACCGGAACGACGTTGAGGCGATAGAAGAGGTCCTGCCGGAAGCTGCGCTCCCGCATGGCCTGCTGAAGGTCGCGATGGGTCGCGGCGATGACACGGACATCCACCTTGTGCGTCTGGTTCCCGCCGACCCGCTCGATCTCGCGCTCCTGCAGGACCCGGAGGAGCTTGAGCTGCACCGGCATGGTCATCTCGCCGATCTCGTCGAGAAATACCGTGCCGCCTTCGGCCATTTCGAACCTGCCGATCCGCTGGCGGATTGCGCCGGTGAACGAACCTTTCTCGTGTCCGAAGAGCTCGCTCTCCAGGAGCGTTTCCGGCAGGGCCGAGCAGCTCACGACCACGAAGGGTTTGTCCTTCCTCCTGCTGTTGTAGTGGATCGCCCGGGCGATGAGCTCCTTACCCGTGCCGCTCTCGCCGTGAATAAGCACCGTGGCGTCCGTATCGGCGACGGTCCGGACGATCTGAAAGATCTCCTGCATCCGGGGGTTCCTGCCGATGATGCTCCCGAACTGGTAGCGCTCCTCCACTTCATTGCGCAGGGACCGCAGCTCCCGCGAGAGCCGGTGGCGTTCCACGGCGTTCTTGACCTGCAGGCTCAGGTCCTCGTACTGGATGGGCTTTGTAAGATAGCTGTACGCGCCGTCCTTCATCGCCTGGACCGCCATCTCGATGGTGCCGTACGCCGTAATGACGATCACCGGCACATCAGCGTCGATCATACGTCCGGCGGTCCTGCCTCTGAGCCGCTCAAGGAACTGCATCCCGGTCAAACGCGGCATCTGGTGGTCCAGGACAATGGCGTCGTAGTCCCGCGACTCGAGCTTCTTCATGGCCTCCAAACCGTCATCGGCCGTATCGACCTCGTACCCTTCCTTCCTGAGGTTTGCCGACATGACCAGCTGGATATCGGGTTCGTCGTCGACGATAAGGACAGTGCCTTTCATGGTCACACCGCTTTGGAGGGGGCTGGCGCGGGCTGGATGGGGGCGTTCTCGTTCCCGTCTCCGGACAGGGGATCAGGGCCACGCAACTGCTCCGCTGCATGCTGACCCGATACCGGGAGACAGAGCACGATGCGCGTGCCGGCCCCTTCGGGCTGTTCCACAAAGATCTTCCCCCCATGGTTCTTCAGGACGCCCTCGACGATGGAAAGGCCGAGGCCTGTTCCGTTGGTCTTGGTCGTGTAGAAGGTCTGGAAGATGCGGTCCCGGTCCTCGGGGTGGATCCCGCAGCCGGTGTCCTGCACGGTGATCCGCGCCCATCCGCCATCGGTGTCACCCGACGTGCCGATGCGCAGAGCGCCGCCGCGGGGCATTGCCTCCACCGCATTCCGTATGATATTGGTGAGCGCCTGCTCGATCTGGAACTCGTCGGCATGAAGCAACGGAAGGGAGGGTTCGCTCTGCCGCGTCACCGTGATCCCCTGTTCCGTGATCGTTTCCTGCAAGGCGGAGACCACCTGGTCCACCAGGCTGTCGAGGTTCACCCTGGTCCGTGCAAGACGCAGGGGCTTTGCGGCATACAGGATATCCGAGGCGACCTGGTCCACGCGTCGGGACTGACGCTTGATCAGGCTGGTGAACTTCTGGATGGTTTCATCGGAAGGATGCTCCGTGGACAAAAAATGCGCTGCCCCGTTGATGGCGTTCAGGGGATTCCGCACCTCGTGCGCCACCCGGGCGGCCATCTCTCCCAGTTCGGCGAGGCGACGCGCGTGCTCCAATCGCTCGGCGATCCTGACCCGCTCCGAAACATCCTTGATGTATTCCACGACCTGCACGACGCGGTTGCCCCGATCGAGAAGGGGGAAGGTACTGATCTCCAGGATCCTCTCGTCGAATCCGCCGGGCACATCGGGCCTGCGCGGGATCACCTTGATGAGAGAGGCAGGCTGACCGGAACGGAACGTTTCCACCGCGGGACAGTCCTCACAGGCGGCGGAGTTGGACAAGCAGGCCTTGAAGCAGTGCTGTCCCAGGGCGACCGCGCGGCCGACAAGGATGGTCATGGACTTGTTCACGGCGGTGATCCTGAACTCCGGGTCCAGCACCTGGATGCCGTCGGTGATGCCATCGAAAACCGCCTGCAGGCGTTTCCGTCCGTCGGTGATCTGGTCCTCCATCTCCTTCTTCCGGGTAACGTCCTCGAGCATGATCACAACGCCATTTCCCACCGACCAGGCAAGTCGACCCAGCGGATAGACGCTGTAGGCAATGATGCGCTTATTACCCATCGGACGTACCAGGTCGTATTCCAGATCAAGGGCCGCACCGGCGGCCCACACGGCGTCCGACAGCCGTTCCCACAGCGCTCGAAGCGAATGGTCCTTGAAGCTGATCATCCTGCCCATGTCGCTGAACGGCCGTCCCAGCACCGACTGACGGCGTACCGCAAAGAGCATCTCCGCCACGGCATTGAATACCCTGACCCTGCCTTCACCGTCAAGCGAGATGATGCCGGTCTTCACGCTGTCGAGCAGACTGCTCAGATGCTGGAGGACCTCATCATCCTGGCTGCCCAAGGCAGGCTCAGGCCGCGGAAGAACGCCAACCTCATCGCGCACCGGAAGGTGCACGACCGGAGCCGGCGGAGTGCTGCCGCTCGCGTCGGTCGGGCGGCGGTCCGCAAATCTATTTCGAATTGATCTTCGCTTCATGTTTTGTCCGCCGGAGGCGCGTGCTGCGCGTAGGCCGGCGCGCCGAGTTTGAGAAGCCCCTGGCTGATGAGGTTCCTCGCCACTTGTCCCACCACCGGATCGAATTGGAGCCCTGCTTCCTTATCGAGCTCCCGGAGAACGGCCTCGGTGGAAATGGTCCCCCGATAGGGCCGCTCCGAGATCATGGCGTCAATGGTGTCCGCCACGCTCAGTATCCGGGCAGCGAGCGAAATATCCTCGCCCCCGATGCCCTGCGGATACCCCTTGCCGTCGAAGCGCTCATGGTGCTGGTAGATAGCATTGCTGATGGCCCGTGAAAACCCGATGGGCTCCAGGATCCTCATCCCATGCGCCGGATGGTCCTTCATGATGTCGAATTCCTCGCGACTCAGCCGGTCCGGTTTACTGATGATCCTCTCGCTGATGCCGATCTTGCCTACATCGTGAAGGATGGCCGCGATATGGATATCCTCGAGCTGTGAAGGTGAGAGACCCAGGTCGCGTCCGATGGCTACCGCATACTTGGCAACATTGGTCGAATGCCACCGCGTGTAGGGATCTTTCGCCTCCACCGCAGCCACAAGGGCCTGGACCGTCCTGAAATAACTCTCCCGGAGGCCTTCATACAGCGATGCGTTCTCCATGGCCGCCACTACCTGGCTGGCCAGGACCGATACGATCTGCAGGTCGCTGGTGGTGAAGGTCGGGTCTGAGAACTTGCTCACGTTGAGCACCCCCAACTGCTTATCCCTGCCGATGAGCGGCACCGACATGGACGAAAGCGGCATGTCGTCCATGTTCAGGGCATCCATGACCTCTTGATCGGGGTGCTTTCCCTTGGTGATGATCACCGGTTTGCGGAGTTTCAGCACGAGGCCGGAAACGCCTTCACCGGGCCTTCTCTGAGACTGGAGGGCAAGATCCTGGGACAGTCCATGGGAAGCGCGGATGATAAGGCTTCCGCTCCCCTCGTCCACCAGCATCAGGGATACCCGCTCCACCGAGAACTCCTTCACCAGGACCTCGGTAATGATCTTGAACAGGTGGGCAAGGTCGATCTCGGAGATCAGCAGTTTACTGATCTCGAACAAGGGAATCAGCGCCTTGAGCCGAATGTTCTCCTTCTGCAGACGGGAGCGCGTGATCGCTCGGTCCACGGCATTCAACAGTTCTTCCTGCGTGAACGGTTTCAGAACGAAACCCTCGACGCCCCGCATGAGCGACTCGATGGCGGTATCGATGGTACCATGGCCCGTGATGAATACCGTCACGATGTCCGAATTCAGGTTCCTGACGCGTTCGAACAGCTCCAGGCCGTCCATGCCCGGCATCTTGATATCCGTTATCAGGAGGTCCGTCGAACCGCGACGGAGCTCTTCGAGAGCGGATTCGCCGGTCGACATGGCCGTTACCGCATATCCTTCTGCGGTAAGGATATGGGAGCACAGGTCCCGTATCATTGCTTCATCATCTACGATTAGAATTCTCTCACCAGCCATAGGATTGCCTACCGTCTCCTTTATGCAGTACCGGGGCCCTCTCCCGGGGCGGGCAGGTACACCCGGAACGTGGAACCCTGGCCCACCATACTTTCCACCTCGATACGACCGCCATGGTTCTGAACGACCATGAAACTGATGGAAAGTCCCAGGCCCGTTCCCTCCCCATCGGGCCGGGTCGTGAAGAACGGATCGAAGATCTTGTCCAGGTGGTCTTCGGGGATGCCCTGCCCCGTGTCGGAAAGGCTGACCACGACCATCGCCCGCCCTGTCTCGTCTGTTTCGGATTTACAGCTGATCGTCAGCGCCCCCCCGGACGTCATGGCGAAAAAAGCGTTGTTGATCAGGTTCACAAATACCTGCTTCATTTCGTCCGTGTCTGCCGCTACCAGCGGGAGGCCCGCGCTGCACTCGGTCTTGATCTCGACCCGGGCCGCTTTCGCCTGCCCCCGGACAAGCGCGAGCGTATCATCGATGATGTCGGTGATGTCCGTCCGGACCATGTGGGGCGGTTTGCGCCGT
Source organism: Nitrospirota bacterium (assembly GCA_020052615.1). GTDB lineage: Bacteria > Nitrospirota > UBA9217 > UBA9217 > UBA9217 > JAAXXJ01. Next base: position 66,277 of record JAGVOT010000061.1, read on the forward strand.
GAAAAATCCAGAAGGTTCTTCAAGGTCTCCCGTGCCCGGAGCGTCTCCCGCTCGATGGTCCTCAGATGCTCCTTGCGCCCGGCGGGAACATCGTCGGCTTTCAAGAGAAGGCCAGTGTAGCCCAGCACGCCTGTCAAGGGATTGTTGACCTCATAGGCTATATTGGTGGCCAGCTCACCGATCGCGGCGAGTTTGGCGCTCTGAAGGAGCTGACGCTGCGATCGGTGGAGATTCTGGGTCATCATATTGAACGCTGAGGCCAGCTCACCGAACTCGTCTTCGTCATTGCCTGAGCCCTCGATCCGATGTTGCAGATCCCCCCGCGCAATGCGCCGTGTTGCCTCGAGCAGACGGTTGATCCGTTGACTGAGACCGCGCACCAGGAGAACGATGACAATGACCGCCAGCAGGAATCCGATGAAGAGCGTAACGATCAAGATGATCTTGACCTCACGAATGGTCGACATGGTCTCCTGGGTCTTTTGCTGCAGGCGGATATTGGCCGTAAACGCCATGCCCTGGGTCATGGCGATAAGCTCCTCGCCGAGATACCGGGTCCGTTGCTCGATCTGCGCGATATGCCGGGGGTTCGAGCTTGTCGTAACGAGCCGGCTGATGGAAGCCTTGTAGTCTCCGGCCATGTCGTGCATGGCGAGCAACCCCTGCGTAAGTTCCGGAGTATGGTGGCAGCCGACACAGGAATCCATGACCTTGTCCATTTCCTGGACATGGGCGATCAGCACATCCACCTCACCCCCGGTCCTAACCTTGCTGCGGGTGATCTGCGACTGCACTGTCTGGATATGTATTATGAGGTCCTCGCGCAGGATCTCGACCTGGTGGAGCAGGATGAGCCTGTCCATGCGATCGGTCGTCTTGGTTATATAGAGAACCGCGATCACGCTTCCGACCAGAAAGATGGAAAGAAGCAGAACGAAGCTCATGAGAATTCTTTTTTTCATGGTCTCGGGAATTTCATTTGTTCTTGTATCGGTAGGTGTTCAGGTCAATGCCCACCTGCGATGTCAAGGTGTACAGATATGCGTAATCCCGGTCCGTCGTTTCCACAAAACCGCGCGCGCCGAACTTTCGGAGAACTTCGGCACCGTCGGGGGTCTTATCCATTTCCAACAGCGCCCGCATCAGCTCCGCCTTCAGATCAGGATCAAGGTCCTTGCGGACCGCAAGGCAATTTTGCGGAACGACGCCCGATGTTGCGAGAATGATGAGCTCCTGCTCGATCCGGGGATTCTCGCTGGCAAGCTGGTCATAGATCGTGTTCTTGGCAGCGCCTATGTCAGCTTCGCGGTTCAGAACGGCGAGTATCGCTGAATCATGGCTGCCTGCAAAGAAGCTCTGTCCAAGATGCCGCTGAGGATCAGGAACATTGCTTGCCTTGAAATAGGCCAGCGGAAATATATAGCCGGCCGTTGTCGCATGCTCGACAAAGACGAACCGTTTGCCCTTCATGTCGACAGTGCTTCTGATCCCGCTGTCCTTCCGCACAAAGATGTAGCCGTGATAGGTCGATGTCCCGTCAAGGTTCACCGGACGGACGAGGGGCTCCACGCCCAGCTGCCGATGCGCCAGCGCATAGGTGAAACTACCGAAGAATGCGCCATCCATTTTTTCAGCGGTGAAACGCTCGATAATATTTCCGTACCGGCTGAGACTCGTAAAGTTAACCGTGATCCCAAGCCGGTCCAATAGATATTTCCGCAGCAGCAGATACCGTTCCCGCTGGCGGAATATGTTCTGCTCCGGAATGAGTCCCACGAGCAGCTCCTGCTGCCCAAATGTTTTTCCCGCTGGCCGTTCTTCTTTCTGTTTCTGGCAGCCTCCCAAAATTTGGGCGATGAAGACCACCCCCGCAAGGAGAAACAAGGTCCTGCGAAGCGCATCCTGTTTTCCATTACCTCGTAGCTTCATAGTTCAGCTCCTTGACCCTCGCGGTGTGCTGAAGCGGCAGTACGACACGGAAGCGCGACCCTCGGCCAACTTCACTTTCCACCTCGATCCTTCCGCCATGGTTTTGAACAATGCGATAGCTGATCGAGAGCCCCAACCCTGTTCCGTCCCCGCTGCCTTTCGTCGAAAAAAAAGGTTCGAATATCTTCCCCAGATTCTCTGCGGGAATGCCATGGCCGGTGTCGGAGAACTCGACCCTGCATGCGTTATCCCGTCCGGTATCGACCCTGATCCTGAGCTCGCCGCCCGCTGGCATGGCATGGAGCGCATTGTTCATGAGATTAATGAACACTTGCTTGATCTCATCGTGGTCCATGTTCAGCATAACGGGCGACTCCGGATAGTCCTCGACAATCCGTACTGCGGCGGCGTCGGCGGCGCCCCGCAGGAGCGAGGCAGTTTCCCGGAGCGGCTGCAGAAGATCGCCCCGCTGCATCCGGGACGCCCGCTGTCTCGAAAAATCCAGCAGGTTTCTGATGATCTTCCTCACCCGAAGAGTCTCCTGCTCGATCGTGCGGAGCTTATGACGCGACTCCTCGGACACCTCCAGGGTCTTCAGCAGATGGCTCGTATACCCCAGAACACTGGTCAAGGGATTATTGATCTCATGCGCCACGTTAGCCGCCAGTTCGCCAATGGCCGCCATCTTTGTCGAATGAAGAAGTTGTTGCTGGGCGCTGCTCAGTTCATTGATCTTATGTTTCAGATCGGCATAGAGAAACGCGTTCTGCAGGGCCGCCCCGGCCAAGTTCGAAAACACGGTGAACAGGCGGAAGTCCTGTTTATCGAAGACGTCCCCGTCTTTCTTGTTCACGACCGAGAGAATGGCCATCATGGTGTTCGATGACCAGAGAGGAATGGCGATGAGCGACCTGACGCCGAGCGTCCGCATCTGCGCTGCGTCAAGCCGGAAATCTGCCTGCGCGTCCTGGATCAGGAGAGGGGTCCCGTAGCTGGCGATCCAATTGAAGACCCCCCCCGCCTCCAGGGGCATCGCCAGATCCTTCATTATCCGGGCCTTGCTGCCGCTCGCGCCCAGATACCGCAGGGTCCGGCTGTTCCGATCAACGGCAGCGACGGCGGTCGTGTCCGCCTTCACGAGGTCCTCGGCGCGCGATGCGATCTTTCCCAGAAGCGTATCGAGGTCAAGGCCTTCCATGAGGTCCAGACCGGCGGTATGAAGGAGGAACAGATCCCGGTTCCCGCGTGAGAGGCTTGTTTCCCGCTCTTTCAGCGTAAGAGCCATCTGGTTGAAGGCATTTGCCATCCGGCTTAGTTCATCCCTTCCCTGAATGGGAATGGGGGTTTTCCAGTTCTGCCGGCCAAGCGCATCGATGGCGGCGTTCAGCCTCGCGATCGGTCTATTTATGCCTGCTGCAATGATCTGGCTGAAAAAGAGCCCCAGGAGCAGGACGGCCAAGACCAGGGAAATTGTTTTCGTCGCGAAAAGACCGAAGCGTTCCTGGACGCGCTGCGCCGATATTCCCAGTGTAACAATGCCGACGGGAACATCATCAACAAGGACCGGCAGCGTATATTCATAGGTCCGTTCATTGAGGCGGAGAAAATGCGGTTCGGAGCTTGTCTGAGGACCGACATCGATGCTTCGTGGAACGGTACCAGTGCGCGCTTGACCCGGTCGTCCTGCCGGGTCCTTCGCCGTAATAATGCCTTCAGGGGTTTTCCCGAACAGGAGCTGTCCCTTCCTATTATAAACGGCGAGATAAACAAGGTCCTGCTCTTTATCAGATCCATGGTCGGCGATAAAGGCAGCCATGGTTATCCGGTAAAGCTCAAACTGATTCTCCGTTATGATATCGTTGACGGCAAGACGGGCATAAAAACTGGCGATCGTGAATGCCTTGCCGCGTATTTCAGCTTCCTGTGCTCGCCTTCCCTCCCAAAGTACAATCACGCCGATCAGCATGACGACAAGAAAGATGGCGAGCGACATGAAAAAAGCGACCCTGCATCCGATCCCTCCCCACCACTGTGAGGCGATCAGTCGCACCTTGTCTGCGATCTTCGAAGCACTATGTATTGAGGCCGTCAGCATGGCGAAACACAACGTTCCCGTAGAATAGTATCATATTCACCACTCTGTGTAAACGCAAGAAAAAAAGGCAAGGGGAAATCCCCTTGCCTTTGAGTAAAGCGGTGGTTTGCGTCATGGAACATGTGCCGGAATTTTTTGCTCCGGCAGTGACGGGCACATGATTGAACAGGAGCGGTATGGACCTATGATTTTTGCTTAGCCTCGGTCTTGGAAGCAGCGGCCTCTTTCTTCTGTCGCTCGACAAGCTCGATGACCGCCATGGGGGCGGCATCACCCATGCGCTGGCGGGTAGGGACGATCCGCGTGTAACCGCCGTTGCGGGCAGCAAAGCGAGGGGCAATATCGACAAACAGCCCCCTGACCACTATCTCATCCTGAATAAAACTGAGCGCCTGACGCCGGGCGTGGAGATCACCCCGTTTGCCGAGGGTGATCATCTTTTCGGCGAGCGGGCGGATTTCCTTCGCTTTTGCCACGGTTGTCTCGATCTTTTCATTCTTCAGGAGGGCGGTCACCAGCATCCTGAGCAAGGCCTTGCGGTGTCCCGTGTTTCTCCCAAATTGTCTGCCTGCACATGCGTGTCTCATAGCGCTATCCTTGTCGAAATTAGGTTTACTTATACCTCGGTCGGCCGCTCCGCCAGGAGCCGTCTGGCCTCGGTGACGATCTTGTCATCCACTTTCATGCCGAGGCCCAATCCCATACCGCCCAGGATTTCTTTGATCTCGTTCAGCGATTTCCGTCCGAAGTTCTTGGTCTTGAGCATTTCACTCTCGGTTTTCTGAACCATCTCGGCAATGGTCTCGATACCGGCGTTCTTGAGGCAGTTCGCCGCCCGCACTGAAAGCTCAAGCTCGTTGACACTGCGAAGGAGATTCTCGTTGTAGGTCGGCGATTTCTTCATCTCTTCTTCGGCGAGAGGAACCTCCTCCTCTTCCTCGGGAAGGTGGATGAAAATGGACAGATGGTCCTTCAGGAGCTTCGAGGCGTGCGCCACGGCATCATCAGGACGGAGGCTCCCGTCGGTCGTTACTTCAAGGACCAGCTTATCATAGTCCGTGTCCTGTCCGACACGAGCATTCTCCACCTTGAAATTCACTTTCCGAATGGGGGAGAAGATCGCATCAATGGGAACAACACCGATGGGCTGACCGGACTCCTTGTTCTTGTCCGATGGGACATAGCCCCGTCCGCGACGTGCCCTCATCTCGAGCTCAAGTTTACCGTTCTTGTCGATCGTGGCAAGGTGAAGGTCCGGGTTCAGAATCTCCACTTCCGCATCCGCTTCGATATCCTTCGCGGTCACCTCTCCGGGGCCCTTCGCCTTGAGCGTCAACGTCTTCGTCTTGTCGGTATGAAGCTTGAGCCGGACCTCTTTCAGGTTCAGGATCAGGTCCGTCGTATCTTCCACAACACCGGGAATGCTGGAAAACTCATGATGGACGCCGCTGATCTTCACGGCGGTGATCGCGGAACCTTCCAGCGATGAAAGCAGGACACGGCGCAGCGAATTACCCAACGTGGTGCCAAAACCCCGTTCCAGTGGTTCTGCCGTAAACTTTCCATACGTATCAGTGATCTTCTTCGGATCGTACTGAAGCTTTTTGGGCATCTGGAAGTCTTTCGCTTTTTTCAGCATGGTTCCTCCGAGCTGGAGTGAAAAACTGAACCGTGGCTGAAGGAACAGGATACCCTGTACCCACGGCCACGGAATCGTTTACTTTTTATTACTTCGAATAGAGTTCGACGACGAGCTGTTCCTTCACTGTCGGGAGGGTACACTCTTCCCGTGGCGGCAGCGAGAGGACCTTACCGCGGTACTGGACCTTGTCGATCTCCAGCCAGGACGGGAATCCGCGTTTTTCGACAGCGGCAAGGGTCTGTTGCACCTGGGTGATGCCCCGGCTCTTTTCCCGAAGCTCAACGACATCGCCTGACTTCAGGATAAACGAAGGAATATTGACCTTCTTGCCGTTCACCAGCATATGTCCGTGCCGAACCAACTGCCTGGCCTCTTTTTTGGAGCCTGCAAAACCCATCCGCTGCACAACGTTATCCAACCGCCGTTCAAGGAGCTGCAGCAGGTTGTCGCCGGTTATCCCCTTCATCCGCTCAGCCTTTTCGAAGTAGCCCCGGAACTGACGCTCCAGAACTCCGTAGAGGCGGCGGATCTTCTGTTTCTCCCGCAGCTGGACACAATACTCCGACTGCTTGATCCGCCCCTGACCGTGCTGCCCCGGTGGATAGCTTCTCCTGACGATCGCGCATTTATCGGTATAACACCGCTCCGCCTTCAAGAACAGTTTCGTGCTTTCCCTTCTGCAGAGCTTACAGACTGATCCAATATACCGTGCCAAGTGTTTCTCCTCCTAATAAAAACCCGTTCCAGCCTACACCCGTCGCCGCTTCGGCGGCCTGCACCCGTTGTGCGGGATGGGCGTCACATCCTTGATCGCCACGATCTCGAGGCCTGCCGCCTGGATCGCCCTGATGGCCGATTCTCTGCCGGTACCCGGGCCCTTCACATAGACCTCGACCTGTCTCATGCCGTGTTCCATCGCCTTCTTGGCAGCAGCCTCGGCTGCCAACTGCGATGCAAAGGGCGTGCTCTTTCGTGATCCTTTGAACCCCTTGTTCCCGGAGCTCGACCACGTCAGAACATTCCCTGCTGTATCCGTTATTGTCACGATCGTATTGTTGAACGATGCGTGGATGTGGGCGATACCGTTCGCCACGTTCTTTCTTTCCTTACCCTTCTTTGCCATCGGATCTCCCGTGTGTATGAGGTTGCCGCCGGGCAGGATATCGCCCTTCCGGTGCAAACCGGCCCCCTACTTTTTCGCCAGACTCTTCTTTTTGCCCCTGCCCGCCATCGAAGACTTTTTAGGTCCTTTTCGCGTTCGTGCGTTCGTCTTGGTCCGCTGTCCCCGCGCCGGCAGACCCCTGCGGTGCCGGAGGCCACGGTAACTGCCGGTGTCCATGAGGCGTTTGATGTTCATGGTAATATCGCGGCGCAGATCTCCCTCCACGATATAGTCCCGATCAAGAATGGCCCGGATCTTGACGACAGCGTCTTCCGTGATGTCCTTGGTCTTAGTGGCCGGATCGATGCCAGCCTCAGAAAGGATCCTTCGTGCGGTCGTTGGACCAATGCCGAAGATATATCTCAGCGAAATCTCAATCCTTTTGTCCTTGGGTAGATCAACCCCGGCGATACGTGCCACGATTCCTCCTCACCTTCTTGGAAAAACAGGTTAAACGAAACGACAAACCGGCAGGGCAAAAAAACATGCCCCGGGCAACAGTTATCCCTGCCGCTGCTTGTGGCGCGAATTCTCGCAGATAACGCGCACAACACCTTTGCGGCGGATCACCGTGCACTTTGTGCAGATCTTTTTTACTGATGAGCGTACTTTCATAAGTTCTATCCTATTCCTCTTTCGGCCTCAAACCGGTCTGCAATTGATGAAACCCGCTATTTGAACCGATAGGTTATTCGTCCTCTGGTCAGGTCATAGGGTGACAATTCTACCGTGACCTTGTCCCCTGGGAGTATCTTGATAAAGTGCATCCGCATCTTTCCGGAGATGTGCGCCAGTATCTTATGGCCGTTCTCCATCTCCACGCGAAACATGGCATTGGGAAGAGTCTCCAGCACGGTGCCTTGAACTTCTATAGAATCTTCTTTTGCCATCGTTCTCCAGAACAGCGGTATTCGTCTACCGTTTCGTCAATATCCTTGGACCATCCTCAAGAACGGCGATCGTATGCTCAAAATGCGCTGAAAGGCTTCCGTCTGCTGTAACGGCCGTCCACTTGTCGTCCTGCACTATCGTCCTGCTCTTCCCAGCATTTACCATCGGCTCAATGGCCAGGACCATGCCGGCCTGGATCCTTGGTCCCCTGCCTCGTTCACCGAAATTGGGGACCTGAGGGTCTTCATGAAGATTTCTTCCTATTCCGTGACCTACGAACTCACGTACCACAGAGAAACCATTTGACTCAACATGATTCTGAATCGCCGCGGAGATATCGTATAACCTGCTGCCTGGCCGCGCCTCGGCGATCCCTCGGTTAAGCGCCTCCTCGGTGATACGGATCAACTTATCAGCCTGGGCCGTCACGGATCCCACCGGGACAGTCACTGCGGCATCTCCGAAAAAACCGTCAACAACAGCACCGACATCTATACTGAGAAGATCGCCGGATTTAAGAACACTCTTTTTTGAGGGGATCCCATGGATCACCTGATCGTTCACTGAGGTACACAAGGTCCGTGGATATCCCCGATACCCTTTGAACGCCGGCTTTGCTCCGGCTGCCAGAATGAACTGTTCTGCAAACTCATCAAGGTCCAAAGTGCTGATGCCCGGTCTGATCCGTTCCCTGATGCCTATCAACACATCGGCTACGATCAAACCAGCCTTGCGGATCTTCTCGATCTCCTGAAGGGACTTAAGAATGACCATGGTGTTGCCGGCCCCTTATCGTCTCCCTTTAATGGAAACACCCTTCAGGAAGCCTCCGTAATGCCGTTGAATAAGGTGGGACTCGACCTGTGATACCGTATCGAGTGCAACACCGATCACGATCAGCAGCGACGTTCCTCCAAAATAGAACGGGACATTGAAGGCCTTATAGAAGATGTCCGGCAAAACGCAAACGGCCGCCAGATAGAGGGCGCCGCCGAGCGTAATGCGAGTCAGGACCCGGTACAAATAGTCGGATGTTTTTTTCCCAGGCCGGATCCCGGGGATGAAGCCGCCATACTTCTTGAGATTATCTGCAATGTCGACCGGATTAAATACGATCGCCGTGTAGAAGTAGGCAAAGAATATGATCATCAACACATAAACGGTCGTGTACAGGAGTCGCCCCGGCGCAAGCTGCTGGGCGATCGCCTGGATCCAGCCAACCTGGGTGAATCCCGCAATAGTCGCAGGGAACAATAGTATCGATGACGCAAAGATTGGCGGGATGACCCCGGCCGAATTTATCTTGAGCGGAAGGTGGGTGCTCTGCCCCTTATAGATCCTCCGCCCCACCATACGCTGGGCATACTGGACCGGGATTTTCCGCTGTCCGCGCTCCATGATGATTATGGCAGCCACCACCGAAATGATAAGGCCCAGAATCACCACGACCATATAATAGGGAATCTCCCCGGAACGCATAAGGCCGATGGTGTTCCCCACCGCGCTGGGAAGGCCGGCCACAATGCCGGCAAAAATTATCAATGAGATACCGTTGCCGATGCCCCGTTCGGTTATCTGCTCCCCGAGCCACATGATGAACGTTGTTCCGGCGGTGAGCGTGATCATAGCCATGATTCGGAAGGACCAGCCGGCGGAATCAACAAAGGCACCTTCTCCCATTCGTTCAATGCCTACTGCCATCCAGAATGACTGGAACGCGGCAATGAGAACCGTGCCATATCGCGTGTACTCGGTGATTTTCTTTCTTCCCGCCTCTCCTTCCTTGGCCAGTGCCTGGAGCCGGGGGACCACGACCGTCAGCAGCTGAAGAACGATGGAGGCGGTGATATACGGCATGATCCCCAGGGCAAAGATCGTGACCTTGGAAAGGGCCCCCCCTGAGAACATATCAAAAAAGCCCATAAGACCCGATGCAGCCTGATGAAGATACTGGCTGAGGGCCTCACCACGCACCCCGGGAGTAGGGATATGGGACCCGATGCGATATACCGCAAGCATCATCAGGGTGAACAAAATCCGCTTTCTGAGCTCGGGAATCCTGAATATATTCTGAAGGCCGGTGAACACTGGCTATATCACCTCTGCCTTGCCGCCGGCAGCCACGATCTTGTCAATAGCGCTCTTGCTGAACTTGTGGGCGCGTATCGTCAGTGCCGACTTGAGTTCACCGACGCCAAGAATCTTGATGCCGTCTTTCGCATGCCTTATGATCCCCTGTTCCATAAGCGTTTCCGGCGTAATGGTGCCGCTCAAATCGGAAAGGTCGCTCAAATTCACTACCGCGTATTCCTTGCGGAAAATATTAGTGAACCCTCGTTTGGGGAGCCGGCGCTGAAGGGGCATCTGCCCGCCTTCAAATCCCGGTCCCTTCACGCCGCCGGAACGGGCCTTCTGTCCCTTGTGGCCTTTGCCCGCGGTCTTGCCGCTGCCCGAACCGGGACCTCTGCCTACCCGCTTCGATTTTTTCCGTGCCCCTTTTGAGGGCTTCAGTTCTTCTAATTTCATAGTAGTGTTCCGACCTGTCCGAGTATGGAGATGGACGACCTTACGCGTTCTCTACCTGTACAAGATGGCTGATCTTGCTGATCATGCCCCGTATCTCCGGCGTGTCCTGACGAAGGACCGACCTGTTCAGTTTCTTGAGACCGAGACCGATCAGGATCGCCTTATGTTTGCCGGGACGCGCGATCCCGCTTTTCACCAACGTGATTTTTATTTTCTTTGCATCGGCTGACGGCATATTAACCAAGCTCCTCTACTGTTTTTCCCCTGAGTGCTGCAACGCTTTCGGCGCTCCTAAGCTGAAGCAACCCCTGCATCGTTGCGCTTACCACGTTATGGGGATTGCTGGAACCCAGGGACTTGCAGAGTACGTTCCGGACACCGGCGACTTCGAGGACCGCACGGCTTGCACCGCCAGCGATAAGACCCGTACCTTCCGATGCTGGTCGGAGCAATACCTTGCCTGCTCCGTAATGACCGAACACCTGATGGGGAATCGTATCGCCTTTGAGTGCGACGGTCACCATGTTCTTCTTTGCCCGTTCTACGGCTTTTTTAATGGCAACCGGTGCTTCGGCTGCTTTACCCTTGCCGACGCCGACCCGGCCCTTGCCGTCTCCAACAACCACGAGGGCACTGAAATTGAACCGTTTGCCGCCTTTCACCACCTTGGCGACTCGATTAAGCGAGACCAGTTTATCCTTCAGGCCGTCGCCGTCTTCCGCATCTCTTTGATATCTCTCTGCCAAAGCCGCCTCCACTCAGTGTTTCGTGTTAGAACTTCAGACCCTGCTCACGGGCCGCATCGGCGAGGGCCTTTACGCAGCCATGATACCGATACCCGGCACGGTCGAAAACAACATTCGTGATCTTCTTACCTAACGCCTTCTGGGCAAGAATCGCCCCGACCTTCTTGGCCGCCTCAAGATTGCCACCATGCTTGAGGGAGGTGCGGATATCCTTCTCCAGGGTCGATGCTGAAAGGAGGGTTTTCCCTGCCGTATCATCGATGAGTTGGGCATAGATATGATTCAGGCTCTTATACACGCTGAGCCTCGGCTTCTCGCCCGTCCCCTGGAGACGCTTCCGGATCCGCTGATGTCTCTTTATCCTCGATTGCTCTTTGCTCAGTGCCACGTTAACTCTCCATATACGTAATTACGGGTGTTTGTCCGCAATGCAATAGCCGAATTTTAGTTACTTGCCGCCCTTGCCAGCTTTACCTTCCTTGCGCTGGATGACCTCGGTACTGTACTTGATGCCCTTACCCTTATACGGCTCCGGCTCTTTCAGACCCCTGATATTCGCAGCTACCTGCCCGACCACCTGCTTGTCGATGCCCTTGAGTACCACCTGGGTCTGCTTCGCGTCAACCGTGGCCTTGATCCCCTGGGGAAGCGGAAAAACGATGGGATGCGAGAAACCCAGCGTGAACAGCAGGTTCGATCCATGCACGGCAGCCTTGAAACCGACTCCGGAAATGTCCAGCGTCTTTCCAAACCCTGTACTGACGCCGGTCACCATATTGGCGATCAGGTTCCGCGTGAGACCATGAAGTTCCCGATACATCTTCTGGTTCGACTGCCGCTCGACCATCAATGTATTGTCGTTCTTCTTGATCTCCAGCCGGGGGTTCACCGCCTGGCTGATCTCGCCCAGCGGTCCCTTGACAGTGATCTTTCCGGGCGTTATCTTTGTCTCGACACCCGACGGAATTACTATTGGTTTTTTACCGACCCTCGACATAACAACTCCTCAATCCGACCTCGGGAAAAAGTATTTACCCTTCTCAATCCTTACCACACGTGGCAGAGAACTTCCCCGCCCACATTATCCTTCTTTGCCTGTTTTCCGGTCTGAATGCCCTTCGGTGTGGAGAGGATGGCAACACCCAATCCTGCAAGGACCTTGGGGATCGCGTCATTACCGGCATATACCCTGCAGCCCGGTCTGCTCACGCGTTTAAGCCCCTGGATCACCGGTACCTCGTCATCAGTATACTTCAGATAGACACGGATGACGCCCTGACGGCGGTCCTTCACCATCTTGAGGTTCTTGATGTATCCCTCGTCCTTCAATATTTTCGCTATCTCGAGCTTCAACTTCGAGGACGGGATGTCCACCTTTTCAAGCTTTGCTTTACTGCCATTGCGGATGCGCGTAAGCATATCCGCGATCGGATCGGTCATCATCGGTTCAAACCCCTCTCGCTTACCAGCTGGCCTTTACTACGCCGGGAATCTCTCCCCGGAGCGACCTGTTCCGGAAACAAATTCGGCACATATCGAATTTTCTCAGATATCCCCGCGATCTCCCACACAGCGGACAACGGTGATATGCCCGCACCTTGAACTTCGGTGCCTGTTTTGCCTTTGCGATCAATGACTTTTTTGCCATTCTGCCTCCAACCTGCTACTTTCTGAACGGCATGCCGAAATGACCGAGCAGTGCCCGTCCTTCTTCATCGGTTTTCGCCGTCGTAACAATCACGATATCCATGCCGTGGATCGAGTCGATCTTGTCGATCTCGATCTCCGGAAAAATGACCTGTTCTTTGATGCCAAGCGAGTAGTTTCCTCTCCCGTCAAAGGACTTCGTCGGAATTCCCTTGAAATCCCTGATGCGAGGCAGCGCAGCGTTGATGAACCGGTCAAGGAATTCGAACATACGTTCCTTGCGGAGCGTCACCATGCACCCGATCGGCATCCCTTCGCGCAGCTTGAACGTCGCGATAGATTTCTTCGCACGGGTGATAACGGGATGCTGACCGGTAATAAGCTCCAGCTCGCTTACCGCATGGTCAAGCGCTTTCGCATTCGTGATCGCCTCACCCATGCCCATGTTCAGGACAACTTTGACCAGCCGCGGAACCTGCATGGGATTTTTATAATCAAACTGCTTCATGAGAGCGGGAACCACATCCTTCTCGTACCGTTCCCGCAGCCGAGGCTTCGGCGCCTTCACCCGTTCCGCCGGTGTCGTCGATTTTGCTTCCTTCTTCACGTCAGGTGCGGAAGCCTTGGCCTTTGCCGGCACTGTCCTTGCCGGGGCCTTCTTCTTTTCTCCGCCCTTTGTCTCTTTTGCCTTATCTTTCTTGTCTGCCATAGGTCTCTTTTCCTAACTCACTTAATCCAGGGTTGCGTCACAGGCCTTGCACACCCTTTTACGGGGCCCGTCGCTCTGAGGCTTCCGGGAAACACTGGTAGGCTTGTCGCATTTTGCACAGATGAGCTTAACGTTCGCTGCAGAGATCGGGCTTTCCTTTTCCACGATCCCGCCCTGCCGAAGCTGCTGGTTCGGCCGTGTATGCCGTTTGATCATGTTCAGCTTTTCTATCAGGATCCGGTTTTCCTTCGGGTACACAGCGATCACCCTTCCGCGTTTCCCCTTCTCTTTGCCGGCCGTCACTAGTACGTTATCATTTTTCTTGATCTGCATCGTTATCTTTCCTGTTCTTATTCGGAAGTCGCATGGCTGACGGAAAACTACAATACTTCCGGAGCAAGCGAGATGATTTTCATAAAATTCTTTCTGCGAAGTTCCCGGGCCACGGGGCCGAAGATACGCGTCCCGATAGGCTCGTTCGCATTATTGATCAAGACCGCCGCATTCCGGTCGAACTTGACATACGATCCGTCGGGGCGACGCACTTCCTTCGTGGTCCGCACGACCACCGCCTTGGCGACAGTCCCCTTCTTTGCCTGCCCGTCGGGAATTGCCGATTTGATGGCAACGACGATCACATCACCCAGGCTTGCGTAGCGCTTGCGCGTACCGCCGAGCACCTTGATGCACATGACCCGCTTTGCCCCTGAGTTGTCCGCCACATCCAAAACCGTCTGCTGCTGAATCATGGTCTAGTACCTTCTCTTCGCCGTTCGAAATTCGATTTACGAAAATTAGTTCGCCTTTTCAACGATCTCAAGGACCTTCCAGCGTTTGTCCTTCGAGATGGGCCTGGTCTCGATCACCCGGACCATATCGCCCACTTTGCACTCGTTCTTCTCGTCATGGGCCTTGTACTTGGTCGTGCGTTTCACGACCTTGTTGTATCGGGAGTGCGCGATACGCCTGGTTACCGCCAACACGACCGTTTTGTCCATCTTATCGCTCACCACGCGGCCGATAAATGATTTTCTTTTATTAGACTCGCCCATGTTTTTCCCTTAAGATCGTTTTGGTTTTTGCGATATCCTTGCGGAGCGTCCTGAGCCGCATGGGATTCTCGATCTGGCCCATGGCCTGCTGGAATCGAAGGTTGAACAGTTCTTTTTTCAGCTCTGCCGCCTTCGCCGTCAGCTCTTCCTGGGACAGGTCCCGCATCTCTCGTGCATTCGACTTCATATCTCAGCCTCCCGAGAGATGAACTTCGTCGCCATCGGCAGCTTGTATGCCGCAAGACGGAATGCCTCGCGGGCCACTGCTTCGTCGACACCGCCCATCTCGTACAGAATCCGACCCGGTTTCACGACCGCTACCCAGTACTCCGGTGCGCCCTTGCCTTTTCCCATGCGGGTCTCAGCCGGCTTCTTCGTAATCGGCTTGTCGGGGAAGATGCGGATCCAGATCTTGCCGCCCCGCTTCACATACCGGGTCATGGCGATTCGGGCAGCCTCGATCTGGCGGCTTGTGACCCAGCAGGGCTCCATCGCCTTCAGTCCGTACTCTCCGTAGCTAACCTCAGCCCCGCGATAACCGGTTCCCGTCATCCGGCCTTTATGCATTTTTCTGAACTTTACCCGTTTCGGTGCCAACATAATCTCTTTCCTTTGTCTGCAATCGTGGTGGTTGTTTCAGCCGGGCCTACCTACACTGCCTTGGTCTGCTGCAGCACATCACCCTTGTAGATCCATACTTTCACGCCGATCTGACCCATCGTGGTCTTCGCTTCGGCGAATCCGTACTGAATATCGGCCCGCAGGGTATGAAGCGGCACTCTTCCCTCACGGTACCACTCTGTACGGGCGATCTCTGCGCCCGCCAGTCTGCCCGCACAGGTGATCTTGATCCCCTGGGCGCCCAGACGAAGGGCTGAAGTTACTGATTTTTTCATGGCCCGCCGGAATGCGATCCTGCGTTCGAGCTGAAGGGCAATGTTCTCCGCGACAAGCTGCGCTTCGAGTTCCGGTCTCCGGATCTCCTGGATATTGATATACATCTGCTTGCCGGTCATGGCCTCGAGGTCCTTTTTGAGCTTGTCGACCTCGGCACCCTTCTTCCCGATAATAATACCCGGACGGGCGGTATGGATATTGATCTTCGCTTTCTGGCCGGCACGCTCAATCTCGATCTTGGAGACACCCGCATGCGTCAGCCGTTCTTTCACGATGCCGCGGATCTTGATGTCCTCGTGCAGCAGCGCCGCATAGTTCTTTTTTGCGTACCAGCGGGACTCCCATGTTTTTATGATCCCGAGCCGAAACCCGATCGGATGTACTTTCTGACCCATTCTGCCTCCAGAGATATGACTATGCCGACAGAACCAGTGTTATATGACTGGTCCTCTTCTTGATCATGTTCCCGCGCCCCATGGCTCGCGCCCGCAGACGTTTCATCGCGGCCCCCTGATTCACAAAGGCCTGGGTAACCTTGAGCGTATCCACGTCGCCAAGCTTTTTCTGCTCGGCATTCGCCACGGCAGAATCAAGGATCTTCTTCACGATGCGCGCAGCGTGAAGCGGCGTGAACGTGAGAATGCTCCTGGCGTCGCCTACCATCTTCCCCCTGATGAGATCGATGACCTGACGTGCCTTCCGCGGCGTGATCCGTATATGTCTGGCTGTTGCGCTTGCGTCCATGTCACTATCCTCTCTCGAAACTCCGTTGCCCGGTGATGACTACTTCGGGGCGCTGGTCTTCTCGGCGACTTTTTTTCCGCTGTGCCCCTTGAAGATCCTGGTCGGTGAAAACTCTCCAAGCTTATGCCCCACCATGTTCTCGGTGACATAAACAGGGATGAACTTTTTGCCGTTATGGACCGCCAGAGTATGACCGACGAACTCCGGGAGAATGGTCGACCTCCGGGACCACGTCTTCGTGATCTTTTTGTCCCCTGACGTGTTCATGACCTCAATCTTCTTCATGAGGCTTGCATCGATAAAAGGGCCCTTTTTAACTGATCTCGGCACTGCTCCCTCCGTTGCATCGCACTATATTTACATCAGCAAGTCCAGAAAATGAAGCTAGAGCTTGCCGCTGCCTTATTCAACCACTAATCAAAATTGCAAGAAGGATGTTGTTATCTGCTCTTGGTCCTTCTGGATATAATAAGCCTGCTTGTCGTCTTGTTCTTCCGCGTTTTCTTTCCATCCGGAAGACCCCAGGGCGAGCAACCCGGTCGGCCGCCAGAGGATTTCCCCTCGCCGCCGCCCAGAGGATGATCCACCGGGTTCATGACGACACCGCGTACCCGAGGGCGCCTGCCCAGCCAGCGCGACCTTCCCGCCTTGCCGATACTGATATTCTCGTGGTCGAGATTACCGACCTGTCCGATTGTCGCCATGCATTCGGACCGCACTTTGCGCACCTCGCCGGAGTTCAGCCGCAACGTCGCGTAATCCCCTTCCCGCGCGAGAAGCTGTACGGAAGAGCCCGCACTCCTGGCAATCTGGCCGCCTGCGCCTTTCTTGAGCTCCACATTATGGATAACCGTACCCACCGGGATCGAGGCCATGGGAAGGGCATTGCCCGTCCGGATGTCGGCCTCGGGGCCGGACATGACGCTGTCACCCACCTTGATGCCCAGCGGTGCAAGGATATAGCGCTTTTCGCCGTCAGCATAATGCAGCAACGCAATACGCGCCGTGCGGTTGGGATCATACTCAATATGGGCGACCTTCGCGGGGACCCCAAACTTCTCCCTCCGGAAATCCACGATCCGGTACTTTTTCTTATGCCAGCCGCTCCGGTACCGTACGGTGATCTTGCCGCGGTTGTTCCTGCCGCCCTCTTCCTTGACGCGGACCACCAACGACTTTTCCGGCCTGCTCCGCGTCACTTCTTCGAACGTCGATACGGTCTGCCACCGTCTCCCGGGGGAGGTTGGATTATAGCTCTTTACCGGCATGATTAAGCACCCTCAAATATATCTATCTTTTCACCTGGTTTCAGCGTCACGTACGCCTTTTTCCAGTCCGACCGCTTGCCCAACCGCATACCCATTCGCTTCTTCTTGCCCAGGACGTTCACCGTGGTCACATCGAGCACCTTGACCTTAAATATGACCTCAATGGCCTTCCGCACCTGCACTTTGTTGGCGTCCGACCTTACTTCAAAGGTCAGGACATTGCTCTGTTCCTTGAGACGCGAACCTTTTTCTGTGATGCGGGGTACGCGGATTATGTCATAGTTGTCCATCGTCATTTTCCGTATACCTCCTGCATGGTGGTCAAGGCATCCTGCGTCGTGATCAGGTACCGATATTTGAGAAGATCATAGACATTGATATTCTCCATCCGAAGGACCTTGATGTTCGGCATGTTCCGCGACGCCAGCGCGACGTTCTTGTTCTCGGCGGCGATCAGCACCAAGGCGCTTTCAGCCACGCCGAGTGTCTTGAGAAGGTCCGACATCTGCTTGGTCCTGGGCTCCGCGAGTTCCAGCTTGTCCAGCAGGACCATCCGGTTCTCTCCCACTTTCGAAGAAAGTGCGGCTGCCAGGGCAGCACGCTTCTCTTTCTTCGGCATGCTATAGGAGTAGTCCCTCGGCATTGGACCGAATACCGTTCCGCCATGACGCCACAGCGGAGACCGGGTACTCCCCGCACGGGCGCGTCCGGTGCCCTTCTGCTTGAACGGCTTCACGCCACCGCCGCTCACCAGCCCCTTGGTCTTCGTCGCCGCAGTACCGGCCCGCCGGTTGGCAAGCTGGTTCACCACTGCCGAATGGAGCAGATGGGACTTGACCTCCTCGCCGAACACAGCGGGAAGCTCCACGTCCTTCACCTTTTTGTTGCTCATATCAACCATCGCTACTGAAGCCATTGTAGAAACCCTCTATAAAGTCTTAATTATCCCTTGGTGATCAGGACCAGCGCATTCTCTCCGCCGGGAACCGCACCGCGCACGAACAGCAGGTTCTGCTCCGGCCGCACTTCGATGATCTTCAGGTTCTTCACCGTGACGGTGACATCGCCCATGTGCCCCGGCAGTTTCTTGCCCGGCCATACCCGCGATGGATATGCGCTCGCGCCAATGGAGCCCGGCCGGCGGTTGAACATTGAGCCATGACCGCCCGGTCCACCGGCAAAGTTATGCCGCTTCATGACGCCGGCGAAACCTTTGCCCTTGCTGACGCCACTGACCGCGATCAATTCACCCTTCTTGAAGATATCCACCTTCACATCCTGACCCTGTTCATAGCCCGCCATGGAGAATTCGCGAAGAAAGCGATGCGGTGCTGTCCCGGACTTTTTAAAGTGTCCTTCGATAGCCTTGGTCACGCGGGCCTTCTTCTTCTCTTCGTCAAAGGCAAGCTGAACCGCCTCGTACCCGTCCTTTTCCATGGTCTTCTTTTGGACCACTTTGCACGGACCGGCCTGGATGACCGTCACCGGTATCAATTCCCTGCCATCGAACACCTGGCTCATGCCAATCTTTTTCCCTATTATTCCAACGCTCATTGTGCTGTCCTTTTACCGCGGCCTTGAACGTAGCCCGTTCACGGCAGTCTCTCGGTTGTTAGAGCTTGATCTCCACGTCAACGCCGGCTGCAAGGTCGAGCTTCATCAGCGCATCGACGGTCTGCGGCGTCGGGTCCAGAATGTCGAGGAGCCGCTTGTGCGTCCGTATCTCGAACTGCTCACGGGATTTCTTGTCCACATGTGGAGAGCGGAGCACCGTCCAGCGGTTGATACGGGTCGGCAGGGGAATCGGTCCCGAAACCTTGGCGCCCGTCCGCTTTGCCGTATCTATGATCTCCACCACCGACTGGTCCAGCAGGCGATGGTCGTATCCTTTAAGTCGTATTCTGATCTTCTGCGTCACGGAATGCCCTTCCTCTCGTTTCTTGCTTACTCGATGACTTCGGTGATCACGCCTGCGCCCACGGTACGGCCGCCCTCGCGGATCGCGAACCGGAGTTCCTTGTCCATGGCGATCGGGGTGATGAGC